>CAZVNJ010000156.1:0-1570 GCA_964628985.1 uncultured Dehalococcoides sp. | reverse complement strand
AGCATCCCGTAGGCGTAGTCGCCGCTGATCTTGAGGTCGACGGACTTGATGCCGGCCTCTTCGCCGCTCGAAATGGCGAGGATTTCAGTCGTGAATCCCTGCTGCTCCGCCCAGCGCAGGTACATCCGCAGGAGCATCTCCGCCCAGTCCTGTGCCTCCGTGCCCCCCTCGCGCGCGTGGATCGAGAGCAGGGCGTTCCGTGTGTCGTAGGGCCCGCCGAGGGTGAGCGAGAGTTCGAGAGCATCGAACCGGGCCTGGAGAGTGGCCAGTTCGGCCTCGATCTCCGCCACGACCTGAGCGCGCTCGTCCTCGTCCGCCTCGGCGGCGAGTTCGAGGAGGGTGTGCAAGTCCTGGGAGCCGCCCTCGAGGCTGCGCCACGTCTCGATGAGGGATTCGAGACGCGCCACGGTTTTCATGACGCGCTGCGCGTTTTCCTGGTCGTCCCACAGCGAAGGAGCCTCGGCTTCCGCCCTTACGCGCGCGAGTTCGCGCTCCTGTGCGGGGAGGTCAAAGTCGCACCTGAATGTCCCGCACGCGCGCGAGCAGTTCGGCGATGCGCTGGCGTAGTTCGTCCATGGGAATATCGTCGCACGCCGAGCCGGGACGCGCAGCGACGCTCTAGCGGGCGGCGCGCCGGGCGCGCGCAGCGGCCAGTGTGTTCTTCATCAGCATCGCGATGGTCATCGGCCCCACCCCACCGGGCACCGGGGTGATCCAGGAGGCCACCTCGCGGGCCGCCTCGAAGTCCACGTCACCGACGAGCCGCGATCCGGACTTACGGGTCGCGTCCGGGACTCTGACCACGCTCACGTCGATGACGACGGCCCCGGGGCGGACCATCTCCGCCGTAACGGCGTGCGCCTGTCCCATGCCGGTGATCAGGATCTCGGCCTCGCGCATGAGGCCTGGGAGGTCCCGTGTGCCAGTGTGTGCGATCGTCACGGTCGCGTTGGCACCTGCCCCGCGGTTGGAGAGGAGCATCGCCAGCGGGCGGCCGACGAGCATCGAGCGGTTCACAATGACGACGCGCGCGCCTTGCGTGTCGATGCCCTCGCGACGCAGCATCTCCACGATGCCGGAGGGGGTGCAGGGCGGCATCGGTGCGTCGCCCTGGAGGAGACGGCCGAGGCTGTAGGGGGAGAGGCCGTCGGCGTCCTTGCCGGGGTCCAGGGCCGCCATCGCCGCCTGCGCGTCCACTTGAGGCGGGAGTGGCATCTGCACGAGGACGCCATCGACACCGTCGTCGGCGTTGAGGCGTCGGATGACCTCGATGACCTCCGCGTGCGTGACGGAAGCGGGGAGGGCGACCGTCTCGTGAGTCATGCCCGCCTCGATGCAGGCGCGGCCCTTCGAGCGGACGTAGACGTGTGAGGCGGGGTCGTCGCCGGCGATGACGACGGTGAGGTGCGGGGGGCGGTGCCCGGCAGCAGTGTCGCGCGCGACCTCGGCGGCCACCTCCGCGCGCACGGCAGCGGCGATGGCGGTGCCGTCGATGATCTTCGCGGTCACGGGAAGCCTCCTGCGGTGGTGAGCACGGGCGAGTATGACACGGGATCGTGCTAGATTCGCG
>CAZVNJ010000155.1:0-1615 GCA_964628985.1 uncultured Dehalococcoides sp. | reverse complement strand
ATCAGCAACTGGCTCATGTAGAAGGAGCCGAAGGCGTGGGTGGAGACGACGCGCCGCATCTCCTCGGGGTCCGTGTCCACAACGGTGTTTCCGCGCGACGCGATGCCGGCGTTGTTCACGAGGATCGAGAAATTCCCGAACTCGGCGAGGGCAGCCTGCACCATCGCATCGCAGGCGGCGTAGTCGGAGACGTCTCCCTGGAAGGCTGCCGCCTTCCGGCCCATCTTCTGGATCTCGGCGACGACGGCATTGGCGTCGTCCGGGTGGCGGGTGTAGTTCACGGCGACGTCCGCGCCGGCCTCGGCGAGCGCGAGGGCGATGGCGCGGCCGATGCCTCGGCTGCCCCCGGTGACGAAGGCGTTCCGTCCGGTGAGGTTGGGGGCGGCTGCTGGCATGAGGCGTCTCCTGGTACTCGGCCCTCGGCAGGACCGTCCTGCGTGTCTGGAGGAGCAGCGTAACGAGAGGGTGAGCGAGGCGTCTCTCAGCCTCATACTGATCCTTATGCCTCCTTCCCCGCCTACCACGACCACCGAGTTCCAGGCGCTGCATGACCTCGCGGTCGGCATCGCCCAGGAGGCGGCTGCGTTACTGCTGGGGAATCTGCAGGGGACGCGCTCGGTGGACTCGAAGACCTCGCCCACCGACGCCGTGACGGAGATGGACCGCGCCTCGGAGGCGCTGATCGTGCAGCGGCTGCTGGCTGCACGACCAAACGACGGCCTGCTCGGCGAAGAGGGTGCGAGCCGCGCCGGCACCTCGGGCGTGCGGTGGGTGATCGACCCGCTCGATGGGACGGTGAACTATCTCTACCGACGCGCTGCCTTCTCGGTCTCGATCGCCGCGGAGGTCGACGGGCGGCCGGTTGCCGGCATCGTCGTGGATCCGCAACGAGGTGAGACGTTCCATGCGTGGCTCGGCGGAGGCGCATGGCTGAACGGCGTGCCGATCCAGACCTCCAGCGTCGGCTCGCTTGATCGGGCACTCACCGGCACGGGCTTCGACTACGTCGCGGAGCACCGGAAGCGGCAGGGGGCGGTGCTCGCGGAAGTGATTGGCCGTGTCCGTGACATCCGGCGCGAGGGCTCAGCAGCCCTCGAGTTCTGCGCGGTGGCGTGCGGTCGGCTCGATGCCTACTACGAGCGCGGCCCCCACTGGTGGGACGCGGCGGCGGGTTCGTTGATCGTGCGCGAGGCGGGCGGGATGGCGGAGGCGTTGCATCCGCCCGCACTGCCCGAGGGCGCATGGGCGAACGACACATGGATCGCCTCCGCGCCCGGCATCGCGGAAGCCTTCCGTGCGCTGATTGTGCAGGCCTCGCGGGCCGCCGAGGGGTAGCCGTGACGTACGGGGTCGGGCGGCGGATCGTGATCTACGGCAACTCCGGGTCGGGGAAGTCGACGCTCGGGCGCGCGCTGAGTGCGCTCCTCGGCCTGCCCTACATCGAGCTGGACGAGGTGGTGCATTACCGGCCGAACTGGGAGGACCGCAGCGACGAGGACTTCCGCGCGCAGGTGCGCGCACGCCTCGATGCCTCGCCTGACGGCTGGATCTGCGACGGCAACTACCGCGCCGTACGAGACCTCGTGCTCCCGCAGGCGGACACGGCGATCTGGCT
>CAZVNJ010000154.1:0-1665 GCA_964628985.1 uncultured Dehalococcoides sp. | reverse complement strand
GCCGCCGACCCGGTCTCCTCGAACAGCCAGACCGCCGTCACGAGGACCGAGAGTTGCGAGGTGATCGTGTAGGCGGCTGACCCGAGCCACAGCATCCGGTAGTCGCGGAACGCGAAGGGCGACCAGATGGTCACCCGGCGCGGCGTGCGGCCCTCCGGCTCAGCGGCCGGCGGTGTCGAGTTGCTCACGTAACACCTCTGGCGTGCGTGCGGGCAGCCCGCACACCATCGCCTCGCACACGTACGCGACGGCCTCGCCCTCCGCTACTCCACGCCCTTCGAGGACCGGGAGCAGCCCGCCGGAGGACGCCGGGACAAGGACCGTCGTGGGGAGGAAACGACGCGCCACCTCGCGTTCAAAGGGGGCACGGAGCGCCGGGGAGCCGACGATCGCGATCTCTCGCGGCGGCGACGCCATCAGGTCGAGTGCGAGCAGGGTGGAGCCGAAGCCGGTGACAGCGCGCTGGAGCTGGCCGGCGCACAGCGCGAGCACCTCCGCGCCGATCGTCTCCCACTCCTCGTTGCCCGTGTAGCGAGCGAGCCACGTCGAAAAGAGCGCCATCGCGCCGTTACCGCTCGGCGTGGCCGCGTCGAACAGCGGCTTCTGCCGCAGCAACAGTTCCTCCCCGTCCAATCGCGCCTCGAAGAAGCCGCCGGCCTCCTCGTCGTGGAAGTGGTCGAGCGCGTCGTCCAGCAGCCGCTGGGCCCAGTGGAGGTGTGCGATGTCACCTGTCGCCTTGAAGAGTTCGAGGAGGCCGAGGCCCACGTAGGCGTAGTCCTCCAGGAGGCCCTCGACCTTCGCCTCGCCGTCCTTCCAGGTATGGAGCAGCCCCGCGTCCCACATCTCCCGACGGAGGAACGTGGCGTTGTCGGTGGCGATGTCGATGTAATGCGCGTCGCCGAGGACGCGCCCGCACTCGGCGAAGGCAGCGAGCGCCAGCCCGTTCCAGGAGGCGAGCACCTTGTCGTCCAACCCCGGCCGCACGCGCTCCCCTCGCTCTGTAAGCAGCCGGCCGCGCATCGCGGGGAGCCGGCGCTCGATCTCAGCGACGTCCAGGCCGAGTTCCGCGGCGCACTCCTCGATGGGGCGCTGGCGGTTGAGCACGGTCTGGCGCCCAAACTCCGGGTGGTGCGGGTCCTCGAAGTTCCCGGCATCGGTTACCCCGTAGACCGTCCGGAAGATGCGCCCATCCTCGCCACCGAGGGCTGCGTCTACCTGCGACGGCGACCAGACGAAGAACTTGCCCTCGATGCCTTCAGTGTCCGCGTCCTGCGCTGCAAAGAACCCGCCCGCGGGGTCGCGCATCTCCCGCTCGAGGTACGCGAGCGTCTCCCGAACGACGCGCTCGAAGGCGGGGTCGCCCGTGATCTGGAAGGCGTGCAGGTACAGCCGTGCCAACTGAGTGTTGTCGTACAGCATCTTCTCGAAGTGCGGCACCAACCATCGCGCGTCCACTGAGTAACGATGGAAGCCACCGCCCAGGTGGTCGTAGATCCCTCCATCCATCATCCGGCGCAGGGTGCGCGTGACGAGGTCCAGCGCCGTCGGCTCCAGCGGGTCGTCCGGGTGGCTCACGTAGTACGCGAGCAGGAACTCGAGGTTGGAGGGTGACGGGAACTTTGGCGCGCCGCCGAAGCCTCCCCACTCCTCGTCGAACTCGTTGCG
>CAZVNJ010000153.1:0-1737 GCA_964628985.1 uncultured Dehalococcoides sp. | reverse complement strand
GGGCCGGCGAGGCCGGACTCGGCGATGCACCACGTCGTGCCGAGCCGTGCGCGCAAGGTGAAGACGGAGTACTCACGCCCGACGCCCTTGCCCGGGTGAACCGTTCCCGTCCGTTGTTGACTACCTTTGCATTTGTACGTACATTGAACACACATCCAACCCACCGGAGCCTGCCATGCCGACGACACCCAAAGAGTCACGCGAAGACCGCATCTCGCTTCGCGCGACGCCGAGCCAGCGCCGGATGCTCGAGCAGGCAGCCGAGGCGGCGGGCAAGACCCTGACCGCCTTTGTCCTCGACGCGGCCGCCCTGGAGGCGCAGCGGGCGCTGCTTGACCGCCGGTTCTTCGCGCTCGATGAGGCGGAGTGGGCGCGATTTATCGAGGCACTGGATGAGCCGGTCACGGAGCGGCCTCGGCTCCGGCGACTTCTGAACACGCCAGGCATCCTCGGCTGACGTTGGCCGGCACCCCACCTCTCTCAGCCGTCGAACCGCTCACCGCGCGGCATGATCGCTCCGTCTTTGATTGCGGGACCAGGGAACTGAACGATTGGCTCCGCCGCTTCGCGCTCACGACGCAGCAGAGCGAGGGCGCGCGCGTGTACGTCGTCCATCGGGAGACTCGTGTGGTGGGGTATTACGCCCTGGCCACCGGTGGAGTGACGAAGGCCGACGCGCCAGCGCGCGTTGGGCAGGGGCTCGCCGGGTACGCGGTCCCGGTGATCATCCTCGCGCGTCTCGCTGTGGATCTCAGCGAGCAGGGAAACGGGCTGGGCTCGGCGCTTCTCCGAGATGCGTTACTCCGAGTCGTCGGGATCGCAGATGAGGTCGGCGTCCGGGCGCTCATGGTCAACGCCCAGGATCAGGATGCGATGGCTTTCTACGAGCGGTTCGACTTCAGGCCCTCCCCGGTCGATCGCCTGCAGATGTTCCTGCTCATGAAGGACATTCGCGCCATGCTGGATGATCGACAACGCACAACCGAGTAGACGGCCCAGATCCTTGGACTCCGCACGCCGCGGTCAGCACCAACCTCCGTGCCCTTGTTGGCGGTTCACTGACCGGCTGGGCCGGCCTCCACGATCGCGTCACGCAGATACCGCAGGGCGAGCGTGGTGAACTCGACCATGTTGGCGCCACGGTCAGAGAGTCCCGTCTCGAAGACCTCGGTGCGGGTGACCGGGCCGGAGACGCCGATGGTGGTGCGGCCGGCGGGCGCGCCGTTGCGGCCGCCGGTGGGGCCGGCGAGGCCGGACTCGGCGATGCACCACGTCGTGCCGAGCCGTGCGCGCATCGACTCGGCGAGCGAGGTGATGATCTCGGGAGTCGTACCTCGATAGTTCACGTACTGCTCGGCGGGGACGCCGGCGAGGCCGGTGCGCGACTTGAGGGTGTAGACCACGCCGCCGCCGACGTAGTACTTCGAGGCGCCCGCGACCCAGAGCAGCGCCGCGGAGACCAGGCCGCCGGTCGTCGCCTCGGCGACTGAGACGTTCTCACCGCGCTCGGTGAGCAGTCGTCCGATCTCCTGCGCCAGGCTCTCCTGTTCCGCGTTCAAGAACCCGGCCATGTCGGTCCTCCTCGGCTGCGCCTCGACCGTGGGCGGCCCGGCGCCCGGAGCCTAGCAGAGGGCGCGCAGGCCAGGCCGTCGACACGCCACGAGGCTCGGACGCGGGGCGGGCGCCTCGGCGGGTTCCGCCTCGGGCTCCCGCGAAGCCGCGCCGCTACCTCGCGAT
>CAZVNJ010000152.1:0-1777 GCA_964628985.1 uncultured Dehalococcoides sp. | reverse complement strand
GGAGATCGACGACGAGGTCCGCCGCCTGATCGACGAGGCCCACGTCCGCTGCCGCGCGCTCCTCAATGAGCACCGCGACAAGCTGGACGCCCTCGCCGCACGGCTCGTCGATGTCGAGACTGTCGAAGGCGATGACTTGCTGACGATTCTCGGCCCGACCGAGGGCCGCCCGCTGCCCGGCCAGATGGACATGGGGCACGCCAGCACCGGTAGCACGCCTCCCGCGGGCGGGGTTCCGGCGGGTAGCGAGTCAGAGCCGGAGGAGACGCCGCAGGGCCGCCCGGGCATTGCCTGGGGCAGTTCGAACGCTGCCCAGCCCAGCGAGTAACGCTCGGCGCACGGCCGTTACAGAGGGCCGGCGCTGCCGGCCCTCTGCTTGCCTCCGCCTACACTGCGCCCACATCCGGACTGGGAGTCGCCGATGCCTGATCAGCCCGCCGAGCGAGTGCTGCCGACGCCGGAACGCATGACCGCGTCCACCGCCGGGACGTTCCCCGGCCTGGTCGGGATGCAGGTCACGGAGGTCACCTGGGGGATGCTCTCGGCGCGCCTCGATGTGCGCCCGGAACTGCGCGCCCCGAACGGGTACCTGCACGCCGGCACCGTGGTCACGCTCGCCGACACGCTCTGCGGCTTTGGGTGCCGGATGATGGTCCCGGAAGGGGCCAACGGCTTCACCACCATCGAACTGAAGTCGAACTTCCTCGGGACGGTCCGCGAAGGCGCCATCCGCGCCGTGGCGCGACTCGTGCACGGGGGGCGCACCACGCAGGTCTGGGACGCCGAGGTGACCGACGAGGCCACGGGCAAAGCGATCGCGCAGTTCCGGTGCACGCAGCTGGTGCTCTACCCGCGCGAGTAGCGCGACTACTTCACCGGCGTGCGCTCGGTCGGCCCCGAGAGCGGTTCGGCTGCCGCTTCCCGGTCACGGATCGCCTTCATGCGGGCCGAGAAGACCTGCCGCATGATCAGGAACCAGGCGAGCCCCGCGACAATCAACCCAACGCGCACCACCGGGCTTTCGTCCAGCGTGCCGTCCTCATTCAGGACGGCACGGCCGAGGATAAAGCCCGACCCAACCCAGATCCCGTTCGCAATGAAGGCGCCGGAGTAATCAAGAGGAAGCCAGATGCGCAGCGGAATATGGAGCGCGCCAGCCCCGAAGGGCCCAACGGCACGCGTCATCGAGTGCAGGTGGTAGAACGGGATGAGCCAGCGCGCCCGCCCTCGCATCACCTCCGCCCCCAGCCGAAGTGAGGGCCCCATCCGTGTATTCAGCATCCATGTGCCGCCCCAGCGCCCGAGGCCGTAGGAGATCGTGTCGCCGAGCGCCGTGCCACCGACTGCCATGAGGTAGACCAGCGTGAAGTTCCCCAGCGAACTGCCCGCGTTCGCCCCGCCGAGGAACATGAGCACGACGCCCGGAAAGACCACGCCGAGCCCGACGGTCGTCTCGGCAAGCGCTGCGAAGAACACAATCGGCATCCCGAAGCGGTCGAACAGCCCGTTCAGCGCGAGGAACAGGACGTCCGCGAGCCAGTTGTAGCCGTCGTACGGCGCGCGAAGGATGTCGATCAGGTTCAGGCGAGGTACCCCTTTCGAGCAGTTTATCCACCAGCAGCGGAAGCCTCATCCGAGGGGATTTGAGGGGCCGAGACCGGGCCCCGCCTGCCCGGCGGCGGCGCCCGCTCCAAGGCTGCCGCGTTGACCCAGACTCGGCCCCTTGCCTACACTTGACCGTCTGACCTGGTCGGTCACCCCTGATTCGGGAGTCACG
>CAZVNJ010000151.1:0-1873 GCA_964628985.1 uncultured Dehalococcoides sp. | reverse complement strand
CCGACGTGCCCGAGGCGATCGAGTACGGCGAGAACTTCATCGTCCACCGCGAGGGCCCCGAGGCCACTCCGTACCTGCCGAACGTCATCGTCACGGCGAACCCGCTGGTGCGGCCCCAGGACTACGGCATCCCGCTCGACGCCGAGGGCGCCGACGAGCGCACGGTGCGCAACGTGAAGCTCCCGTGGAAGGAGGTGAAGAAGACGGAGAACTTCCTCTGGAAGAAGGGCTACCGATTCCTCTGCCTCACTCCGAAGACGCGCCACCGGGTGCACTCGCAGTGGAGCGACGTCGATTGGCACAACCTCTTCGACTCGAACTTCGGCGACCCCTACCGGATCGACAAGCGGCTCCCCTTCGTCGGCGACCACCAGATCCACCTGAATCCACAGGCAGCGCGCGACATGGGGATCGAGGACGGCGACTACGTCTACGTGGACGCCAATCCGGCCGACCGCCCCTACGTGGGAGCCACGCCCGACGACCCGTTCTATCGCGTCGCGCGGTGCATGGTGCGGGTCATCTACAACCCGGCGTACCCCTACGGGATCGTGATGATGAAACACGCTCCCTACATCGCGACGGAGCGGAGTGTGAAGGCCCACGAGACGCGCGCCGACGGCCTCGCGCGCTCGGAGGACACGGGCTACCAGGCGAACACGCGGTACGGCTCGCAGCAGAGCGTGACGCGCAACTGGCACATGCCGATGCACCAGACGGACACGCTCTTCCACAAGGCGAAGGCGGGCGTCGGGTTCCTCTTCGGCGGCGAGGCGGACAACCACGCCGTGAACACCGTGCCGAAGGAGACCCTCGTCCGCATCTCGAAGGCGGAGGACGGCGGCCTCGGCGGGAAGGGCACCTGGAGCTTCGCCACCACTGGGCGGACGCCGAGCCACGAGAACGCCGAGTTCCTCCGCTACCTGCGCGGCGGGTTCGTGCGCCGCAAGGAGAGCTGACATGCCCAAGAACGAGTGCGAGCCCGACGACCCCCACGAGCTCGTGGGCGTCGAGGTTCCCGTCGACGATCCGGTGGCGGCCGCCGAGGCCCAGGCCGCCGTGCTCGTCGAGGAGTTCGTGCGTCTCGGATTCGACGAGACGGACATCGTCCGGACGTTCGGCGGGTCGTTCTACGCCGGCGCCCACGCCCTCACCCAACGGCTCGGCGAGACGCGCATGCGCGAGATCGCGCGCGACGCCATCGCGCGCCTGAGACCGCTCGCGTCCGTCTCGCCTCCCTCCCCGCCGACCGCAGGAGATTCGCGATGAGCAAGGTCTACAACTGGCAGATCGGCCGCGAGATGGAATATGGCTATCCGGCTGCCTTTCCGAAGAAGCAGTTCGCCTTCGTCTTCAACACCAATCGTTGTCTCGGGTGCCAGACGTGCACCATGGCGTGCAAGTCCACCTGGACCTTCGGCAAGGGACAGGAGGCGATGTGGTGGGCGAACGTGGAGACGAAGCCCTTCGGCGGCTATCCCCACGCATGGGATGCACACCTGCTGGAGCTCCTCGAGCAGGCCGATCCTGGCGGCGCGGAGTGGCGCGGGTCCGGCGACGCCAGCGAGGCGGCGCCCTACGGCCGCTTCGACGGCAAGACGATCTTCGAGGCTTCCGGTCAGCAGATCGGCGATCACCAGCAGGTGGCGCTCGGATATCTGCCTCGCGACGAGGAGTGGGCGACGCCGAATCTCTACGAGGACGTCCCGAAGGGCCAGCCCGGTCGGTTGGGCGCCATCGATCCCGACGGCGCGTCGCTCCCCGAGCACCGCACCTGGTTCTTCTACCTCGCGCGGATCTGCAACCACTGCAGCTACCCGGCCTGCCTCGCCGCCTGCCCGCGCAAGGCGATCTACAAGCGGCCCGAGGACGG
>CAZVNJ010000150.1:0-2043 GCA_964628985.1 uncultured Dehalococcoides sp. | reverse complement strand
TCGTCAGCCCTCGACTGTCCTGGGTACGGGGTTGGCGACTCGGAACGAGCGCCACGCGTTCTCGAGGGCTCCCGAGACCACTTCCCATTGCCGCCGCTGCTCAGAAAGGGCACCCTGGCCCGCCGGGGTGATGCAGTAGTACCGGCGCCGCCGGCCACCTTCCGGCTCTTCCCATCGTGCCTCGACATAACCGAGACGGTCGAGCCGGTGGAGGAGGGGGTAGAGCATCCCGTCCGTCCACTCCATCTCGCCACCCGAGAGTTCGTTGATCCGCTTCAGGATCGCGTACCCGTAACTCTCGCCCTCATTCAGGATGGCGAGCACGAGCGGCATCGCCGAGGCGGCGACGAGGTCCTTGCCGATGCGAGGGTCACGCTCCGCTTGCATAGCAGCATCATACATTGTGCTGCTAGGTATGTGTCAAGGCGAAAAGAGAGCCACCGCCGGACTGTTCCGGCGGTGGCTTGGCGTCAGCGGCGGCGGGCTACTTCTTCGCGTACTGCCCGACGCTTGCACCGAAGTCGATGAGGACACACGGCTCATCGCCAACGATCCAGGCGTCATGGCCCGGCTCGATCACGACGGCGGCGCCGGGCCCGGCCTCGGCCTCGGTGCCGTCGTCCATCACCACCTTCATCCTGCCCGACAGGATGTAGCCGACATGAGCTGCCTGGCAGGAATCGGTTCCTGCGATCGGCTTGACGTCTGTGGACCAGCGCCAACCGGGCTCGAAGGTCCCCTTGCCGACGGTCATGCCTCCTAGTTTGACGATCTCCATCTTCCCGTGGGCCGCGAAGGGTCGGGTCTCGTCGGGCGTGTCAAAGGTCTTTGCTTCCAGCGTGGACATCGCGAATCTCCTTGATTTCCTTGTGGGGCGGCTCGATCATGCGCTGCCGCCACAGGGGCTATGCACGAACTCCTCGTGCGGTGTTGGTTCAGTTGCCTGGAGCCTGCCGTCGAGAGCCGCCTCCCAGCGGTCGTCTAGGCCAACCGCGCAGCGAAGGTAACCCCTCGTGTCTCGAACTCCGCTGCGTCAGACTCGTGCTTCGAACCTGAGAACACGTCGATCTCGGTCCCCCAGCGAATGTCAGTGAATCCGTTGAACGCGAGTACCTCGCGCCACTCTGCCTCGTGCAGAGCTCCGGCAATTCAGCCAGACCAGAGGTCGATATCGTCGCGCGCGTCCTGGGGGACTTCGCGGTGCACGACGATGTCCGCGATCTGGATGCGTCCGCCGGGCTTCAGGACTCGGCGAACCTCTGCCATCACAGCGACCTTGTCGGGCGTGAGGTTGATCACCCCGTTGCTGATGACGACGTCGACCGAGCCGTCGGCTACGGGGAGCGCCTCTGCGTAGCCGCGCCTCGCGTCGACGTGGGTCAGGCCAAGGGCGCGTGCACCCTCCCGCGTGCGATCAAGCATCGCCTCGGTCATGTCGATGGCAATGACTCGCCCAGAAGGGCCCACTTGGAGGGCGGCGAGCAGGGTGTCGAATCCGGCACCAGCGCCGATATCGAGGACGGTCTCGCCCGCTTGCAGCGCGCCCATCGTGAACGGATTACCGGTCCCCGCGAAGGAGGCCACCGTAGACGCGGGGAGCCGGTCCACCTCGTCCAGTGAGTAGCCGAGCATCGCCGCGAGGGGCCTGCCGGTGTGGAAATGGAACCCGCTTTCGGGAGTCTCGGCGACTGCTGTGTACTTCTCCTGGATCGATGCACGGAGTCGATCGCGGTCCAGGTTGGCGGGCAAGACTGAGCATTGCATGAGTCGATCCTCCTTCCTCAACGACGACCAGGCGTCGTCACTTCGTGACTTTGGGAGTGAGACTTTCGCCCGCCCGCCTTGCACTCCCATGGTTGCCTGCGCCAACCGGCTGTCCCGCGCCATGTGTCATACCGGGATCCCGACCTCGACAGGGTGGCCCGCTGCTTTCCACTCCGGGAACCCGTCACGCAACCGGACCGAGTGAAAGCCCCGCGACCGAAGCTCCACCACGGCCTCGGCGGACATGAAGCAGTAGGGCCCCCGGCAGTACGCAATGAT
>CAZVNJ010000149.1:0-2053 GCA_964628985.1 uncultured Dehalococcoides sp. | reverse complement strand
GGAGTCATCCACTGTGCCCACGCGTCATCGAGGTCCCGCGCAGCCAGCGCTTCCTCGGTCACCTCGATGCCGCACGCGGCCGCCGCGGATCGGTAGGCAGCGAAGTGCGACGGCCGCATCTCGCCGAGGGTGCCGTCGAAGTCGAGGAAGGCAGCCTTGATCCGCATGCGCGGACGATACCGGCGCGGCTACACGGCGACTACGCCCCGGCGAGCGCCGGCTCCCGCTCCCCGGCCAGCAGCCGCAGTAGCGCCTCCACCGGCCCCAGCCACGACTCCCCGAGCGCCCGGCGCGGGATACGGATCTGCGCCCGGCCGATGTTCACCTCGCGCGGCAGCGAGGGCAGTTGCCGCATCGAGAACGGATGGTCCGAGGTCGATTGCACTAGGACCTCGTCACCCTCGATCCGTACCGAGGCGATCCCCGCGGCCCGCGCGGTCAGCCGCAGTCGTGCCAGTGTCAGCATGTTCGCCAGCGGCTCCGGGAGCGCGCCAAAGCGGTCCTCGGTCTCTTGCGCCAGGGCCTCGGCGTCCGCGCGCGAGCGCAGCCCCGCCACGCGCTGGTACAGCGCCAGCCGCGCCTCCAGGTCTTCTACGTACGACTCGGGAATGTACGAGGGCACCGGCAGGTCGATGACGATGCTGCGGAGCACGTCGCGGTCCTCGTGCGGCAACGTCTGCGGCGCGCGCTTCTCGTGCTGCGCCCGCAGCGCCTCCACCGCCTCCGCCAGCATCTCGGTGTACAGGTCGAACCCCACCGAGGCGATGTGCCCGCTCTGCTCGGCGCCCAGCAGGTTCCCTGCGCCACGGATCTCGAGGTCGCGCAGCGCCACCTGGAACCCCGCGCCCAGTTCCGTCGCCTCGAAGATCGTCGCGAGCCGTGCCTGCGCCTCCTCGGTCAGGATGCGACCCTTCGGATGGAACAGGTACGCCGACGCCTGGTTGGCCCCGCGCCCAACGCGCCCGCGCAACTGGTACATCTGCGCCAGCCCCAGCAGGTCGGAGCGGTCCACGATCAGCGTGTTTGCGTTCGGGATGTCGATGCCGGACTCGATGATGGTCGTGCACACCAGCACGTCGAACTCACCGTCCGCGAACTTCGCCATCACCGACTTCAGCACGCCCTCCGGCATCTGGCCGTGCCCAACGACGATCCGCGCTTCCGGCACCAACTCGCGTAGCCGGTCCGCGAACTCGTCGATGCTGTGCACGCGGTTGTGCACCACGAATACCTGCCCGCCGCGGTCGATCTCATGCAGGATCGCCTCGCGCGCGATCGGCGCGTCCCACTCCATCACGTACGTCTGCACCGGCTGACGGCCCTCGGGCGCCGTCTCGATCGTGCTCATGTCGCGGATGCCGGTCAGCGCCATGTGCAACGTGCGCGGGATCGGCGTCGCCGACAGCGTCAGCACGTCCACCTCGAGGCGCATCCGCTTCAGGCGCTCCTTGTGCGTCACCCCGAACCGCTGCTCCTCGTCGATCACCACCAGCCCGAGGTTGGCGAACTCGATGTGCGGGTCCAACAGTCGGTGCGTCCCGATCAGGATGTCGATCTCCCCCGCCTTTGTCCGCTCGAGGATCTCCCGCGCCTCCTGGTCGGAGCGGAACCTCGACAGCACGTCGATCCGCACGGGGAACGCCGCGAGCCGCTCGCGGAAGGTGCGCAGGTGCTGCTCGGAGAGCACCGTCGTCGGCACGAGCACGGCGACCTGGTAGCCCTCCTGCACCGCCTTGAACGCCGCGCGCACCGCGATCTCGGTCTTCCCGAAGCCGACGTCGCCGCAGATGATCCGGTCCATCGGCTGCCCGGACTGCATGTCCGCCTTCACCGCGGCGAGCGCCTCCAGCTGGTCCGGCGTCTCCTCGTACGGGAACGCTTCCTCCATCTCGCCCTGCCACGCGGTGTCCGGCCCGAACGCGTGTCCCTGCAGCATCTGCCGCGCCGCGTACAGCCGGATCAGGTCCTGCGCGACGATCTCGACCGCGCCCTTCACCTTCTGGCGCGCACGCGTCCACTCCTGCGTCCCCAGCCGCGTCAGCCGAGGCACGTG
>CAZVNJ010000148.1:0-2063 GCA_964628985.1 uncultured Dehalococcoides sp. | reverse complement strand
CGGTCGTGCTTCTCCAGGTACTCCTTATAGTTGATCCGGCTGAGCACGCGGTCGAGCAGTTCAGCGACGGAGAGCGACTCACGCTCGCGCGTGATCCCGTCCATGAGGTCGAGGAAGACCGCAAGCGCCTGTCGCGAACGGAGCGCGAGTTGCGGGATGGCACTCGACTCGTCGTTCCCGCGGGCAGCCCGATGCGCGACGGCGATCGGCGACAGGCCCAGCTCTGCCGCGCCGGCGACCACCTCGCCCGCCGTCTTCTCGCCGATGCCGCGGGTGGGGACGTTCACGATTCGGCGGAACGCGACCGTGTCGTACTCGTTGTGGATCAGCCGGAGGTAGGCGATCAGGTCGCGCACCTCAGCGCGGTCGTAGAACCGCGTGCCCCCCACGATGCGATAGCGCACGCCGCGCGCGAGGAACGCCTCCTCGATGGCGCGGGACTGGGCGTTCGTCCGGTACATGACAGCAATGCCGGCGGGTTTCACCTGGCCGCTACGTACCAGTTTGTTGATCTCACTGGCGATGAAGAGCCCTTCCTCCTCGCTGAAGTCCGCTTCGAACTCGATGAGCGGGGTGCCCTCGGGGTTCGTCGTCCAGAGCCGCTTCTCCGGTCGGCCCTCAGCGCGCTCGATCACTGCGTGGGCCGCACGCAGGATGTGGCCCGTGGAGCGGTAGTTCTGTTCCAGCAGGACGGTGGTGGCGTCCGGGAAGTCCTGCTCGAAGTTGAGGATGTTGCGGATGTCTGCCGCGCGCCACGAATAGATCGACTGGTCCGGGTCGCCCACCACCGTGAGGTTGCGGTGGCGCCCGGCGAGGACACGCGCGAGCCGGAACTGCACGAGGTTTGTGTCCTGGAACTCGTCCACCAGGACGTGCAGATATCGCTCGGCGTAACGCTCGGCGACCTCGGGGAACCCGTCAAACAACTCGAGCGTGCGGCCGAGCAGGTCGTCGAAGTCGACGGCGCCTGCACGCCGCAGTGCGGCCTCGTACTTGGTGTACACGCGGGCGACGATCTCCTCGTAGTAGGAGTCTGCCTGTCGCTGGAACTGTTCAGGGCCGCGCTGCTCGTTCTTCGCCTGGGAGATCGCGGAGAGCAGGGCACGTGGTGGGAACCGCTTCGGGTCGATATCGAGTTCGGACTCGATCCCGCGGATCAGCGTCATCTGGTCATCGGTGTCGTAGATCGCGAAGTCACGCGTCAGGCCGATAGGCTCGCCGTCACGACGCAGGATGCGGGCGCAGATCGCGTGAAACGTGCCCATGAGCAACTCGGACGCCGCGGCGCCCAGCAGGTCCTCGACGCGTTCCCGCATCTCGCGGGCGGCCTTGTTCGTGAACGTGACGGCCATGATCCGCCACGGCGGGACGAGCCGTTCCTCCACGAGGTAGGCGATGCGATGGGCGATCACCCGCGTCTTCCCTGACCCGGGCCCGGCGAGGATCATGAGGGGGCCGCCGGGCGTCTCGACGGCGCGGCGCTGGGCCTCATTCAGCAGGTCATGGGAAGCGGGCATGGAGCGATTGTATGCAGCGGCCCGGTATGCCGGCCCTCGCGTCCACACTCCCATCCACGCTCCGCAAACGTGCACGCAAGTCGGATCGAAACGCGCCTGCGGAGGGGCCGTGGTAGCCTGCGGGCAGGGTGGAGGATGGAGACCGGATGTTCGCAGGTGACCTCGCAACCAGCGCGCTGATTGGCTGGCCCGGCGGAAGCCTCGCTTCTGCGGTCCGCCTGCTTGCCTTCCTCTTCGGGACCTACTTCTTCATCCTCTGGCTCGCATCCGTCGTCTGGGTATACCGCGACGTGCGTCAGCGCACGGACGACGCGGCCAAGCAGATGATCTCGCTTGCTGTCGCCGTGCTCTTTCCGGTCGCAGGACTTCCGGTCTACCTGGTGCTTCGCCCACGCGAGACACTCCAGGAGTCCTACGACCGGCAACTTGAGGAAAACGTGATCCTCACCGAACTCCACAATCAGAGTGTCTGTCCGAACTGCCGCCGGCCCGCCCAGCCCGACTTCGTGGTCTGCGCCCACTGCGCGACCTCGCTGAAGCAGGCCT
>CAZVNJ010000147.1:0-2182 GCA_964628985.1 uncultured Dehalococcoides sp. | reverse complement strand
CGATGCCTGCCCCCGGGGTGTAGCTCAGCTTGGCAGAGCGCTTCGTTCGGGACGAAGAGGTCCCCGGTTCAAATCCGGGCACCCCGACCACCACCTTCCCGCCTGCCCCTACGCGTGCTCTTCAGAGGCCGGGTCGTCCGGTCCCGGGCGTACCATGCGCGCATGCCAGATGCACCGCGGCCCCGCATCCTCATCACCTTCTCCGACGGCAACCCGGGCGAACGCTGGGAGAGCTACGCCGACCGCGTCCGCGCGGCGGGTGGTGACCCCTTCGCCTTCGACGCGGGCAGACATCAGGCCGGCGACACCGTCCCGCCCCACGATGGGCTGGTCCTCACCGGCGGGGAGGACGTGGACCCGTCGCGGTACGGGGAGCCGCCGCACGAGCGCCTGGGTCGGGTGTTGCCGGAACGCGACGAGGCAGAGGTCACGCTGGCACGGGTCGCCCTTGAGAGCGGCCAGCCGATGCTCGCGATCTGCCGCGGGATGCAAGTGATGAACGTGGCCTCCGGCGGCTCGCTCCTCCAGCACATCGAGGAGCGCGAGCCGCATCGCAGCCGGCGAGGACCGGACGGCGAGTCCATCCTCTCTGGCTGGCACGGTGTCCAGGTGACAGGCGGCACGCTGCTCTCCCGCGTGACACGGGCTGCGCACCTCCGTGTGAACTCCCGCCACCACCAGGCGGTGACGCGCGCCCGCCTTGCTCCGGGGCTCGTCGCGTCGGGATTGACCTCGGAGGGTGGCCTCGAAGTCGTCGAGGCCATCGAGGCACCCCACCACCCCTTCGCCCTGGGCGTGCAGTGGCACCCGGAGCGCTCTGAGATGGCCGCCGCGCCAGCCCTGGCCGCCGGCTCCACCGCGCTCTTCGACGCATTCCTGGCCGCCTGCGCCAACGCGGCCGCCACGCCCTCGGGGACCTTCCTGTACTTCGGGTACGGCTCCAGCATGGACGCGGACCGCATGAGGCAGACTGCGCCGCATGCCCGCCTGATCGGCCCCGCCCGGCTGCCCGATCATGTCCTCGCCTTCACCATCGAGTCGAAGAACACCTGGCACGGCGGCGTCGCAGACATCCTGCCGTCCGTCGGCGACGAAGTCTGGGGCGCGCTCTGGCTGGTGCCTGCCGAGGAGTCCCACGCGCTCGACGAGCACGAAGGCCTGTTCCGCGAGCCTCCCGCATATCGCCGCATCATGGTTGATGTGACCACGCCATCGGGTGACCGTGTGCGTTGTCGGTCGTACCAGGTGGTGGCGCCCAACCCTCGGACGCCTGCGCCGTCGAAGGCGTTCAAGGACACGCTCGTGCGGGGTGCCCGCACGGTCGGCTTACCCGCTTCCTACGTGGCCCAACTGGCCGCGATCCAGGACAACGGGCGCGAGTAGCGGCGCCCGGCCGGAAAAACAATGTTCGGAGAATTTTGGTCGCTGGCTGTCGATCTCAGCCGTGCCTGTTCGTGTAACGGTTGAAAGGCCCGACACGCGGTCAGGCCGTCAGCCAAGGAGCATTCGATGACGCAGTACATGATTTCGGTCTACGACGTGGCGGACGCGGCGCCGCCCACCGACGAGGTGATCGCGCAGATGTATGCGGACGTGGACCAGTTCAACAAGAAGGTGATGGCAGCCGGCGCCTGGGTCTTCGGCGGCGGCCTCCTGCCCGTCAGTTCAACCACGGTTGTCAAGAACGACGCCGGCAAAGTGACGATGACGGACGGCCCCTACGCGGAAGCGAAGGAATACCTCGGCGGCTTCTGGATCATCGAGGCCCCCGATCTGGACGCTGCGCTGAAGTGGGCGGCCGAGGGCTCCGAGGCGTGCCGGGGCGCGGTCGAGGTGCGCCCCTTCCAGGCGGAGTAGGCGTGTCCGAGGGGCAGGTGGACGGCGCGACGGTCGAGCGGATCTTCCGCGAGGAGTCTGGACGCGCCGTCGCCTCCCTCGTCCGCTTCTGCGGCGACATCAGTGTCGCCGAGGAGGCTGTCCAGGACGCCTTCATGATCGCCCTCGAACGCTGGCCAACCGCAGGGCTTCCACCGAGCCCTGCCGGCTGGATCATCACCACCGCCCGCAACCGGGCGCGCGACTGGTTCCGCCGAGAGAGCACGCGCCAGGGCCGGCAGCAGCAGGCACTTCTCCTCCAGCCCGCCGAGGAGGCCACCGAGGTGGGCCCCGTGGACGACGACCG
>CAZVNJ010000146.1:0-2219 GCA_964628985.1 uncultured Dehalococcoides sp. | reverse complement strand
CGGCGCAGCCAGTACTGCTCGAAGGCGACCTTCCCCAGGTGCCAGGCGCGGCCGGGACGACGCAGCGACACGTCCGGCCGCGGCGAGGCGTAGAAGTCCCCGGACGCCATTCCTGCCTTCCCGTCACCGGTTTCGATGAAGCACAGGCCATGCCCGTCGAACATTGTCTCGGCGGCGTTGCCATCGATCTGCGCGGCGATGTTCCGCGCGACGGCCTCGGCTTGCGCGTGCGCGAAGACGCCGGCCTTGGGCAGGATCATCCCGTTTTCCAGCGGGATCGCCACCGCGTCACCGAGGGCGTAGACATTCGCCGCACGCGTGCGCAGCGTCTGGCGGTCCACTGCGAGCCAGCCCGCCGGGTTGGTCAACTCGCTCTCTGCGGTGGCCTGCGGTGGCCGGTGCGGCGGGATGACGATGGCGAGGTCGAACGGAACGCCACCACGCGACGTCCGGAGGAGTCCCGCCTCGACTCCGTCGATCTGCGACGCGGGGTTGAATCCGATGGAACGCGCCGCAAGTTCTGCAGCGACGCTGTGGCCTGCGTACGGGCCTGCCACGGGCATCGGCAGGGGTTCCGGTGTGTAGAGACTGATCTCCGAACGCTTGCGCAGGCCGCGACGCCGCAAGAACCCGTCGATCAGCATCGCGGTCTCGTAGGGGGCGGCGGGGCACTTGTACGGCAACGATGCGATGGCGACGACAATGCGGCCACCGCCGAAACGAGCAAGCGCGTCCCGCAGGCGCTCGGCGGCGGTCAAGTCATACGGGTCGTGCGCGTACTCGGCCACGCCCGGGAGCGCGCCTCGATCGGGCGTCGCGCCGAGTGCGATGACCAGGTAGTCATACGGGATCGTCCCCTGATCGGTCCGTACCGAAGATGCTGACGGGTCGACCGTCTCCACGGACGCCTGCATCACGTCCACACCGCGCCGGCGCAGGGTCGAGTAGTCACGCGTGATCGTCGACGCTGTGCGGTCTCCGACCATGAGCCAGAGGAGCGAGGGCGGGAACGTGTAGGTGGGCGAACGCTCGATCAAGCGGACGCGTGCTCGCGTGCCCAGTCGCTGCGCCAACCGGGTTGCGACGACCTGGCCGCCAATCCCACCGCCGAGGACAAGGACCTGCTGGGGGGCGTCAGACATGGCCCATCTCCTTGGAGAACAGAAGTCTCTGTTTAGAACACGAGTACCCGGTCGCTGCCAGTCACCCATGCGGCGAGTTCGGGCATCGAAGACAGCAGTACCTCGGGCATGACCTCGCCGTGGCCGATGCCACACCGCGTGATGCAAGTGGTGCAGACCTTCACGCGCACACCGCGGGCCAATAGCGCGCGCAGCATCGCCGGCAAGTCGAACTCCGCGATGGGCGGCTCTACCGGTTGCTTCACGAGGTCGATGGCGTCGTTCATGACGAAGAGCCGCACCGCGGCACCCTGCGCGGTCAACGCCGTCGCCAGCCGGAGCGCGTTCCAGGTCGTGTCGCTGTCCTGGACCGGGTGACTGAGGACGATCAGGACGGACGTGCGGGCACCGGCGCGTCGCCATGGGGGCCGCGGCCACCAGACTGGTGTGAGGTCGCGAAGCGAGTGGGTACCGATCATGCCGCCTCCACGGGTAGCCCTGCCGCCCGCCACTCGGGCACCCCGTCTTCGAGCCGGCGGGCTTCCCAGCCGTGCCGTCGCAGGATGCCGACCGCGTCCGACGCCATCACGCAGAGGGGGCCGCGGCAATACGCGACGACGAGACGGCCACGAGGGAGATCCGGCAGTAGCCGCTCGATGTCATCGAGCGGTACGGAGCGGGCACCAGGTAGGTGGCCTGCTCGATATTCGACGTCCGGGCGGACATCGATCACCACCACGGCTCCCTCCCGGATTCGGGCCAGGAGTTCGTCACGCCCCACGGGCTGCAACGGGTCGTGCTGGACGAGACCAGTGATTGCCTGGTCAGCCTCCGGGAGTCTCGACCGGGCGAGATCGCGGAACGAGAGCCAGAACCGCATCACCTCGTCGCTGGCGACGCGGTAGTAGACGGAAGGCGGATCACGGCGCGAGACGAGGAATCCCGCCTCTGCCAGCACCCGCAACTGGCGCGATGCGTTCGGCACCGACAGCCCGGCCGCCCACGCCAACTGCTCGACTCTCTGCTCGCCCTGCACCGCACGGTCGAGCAACCGGAGCCGGCTGGACGTAGACAGAGCGTGTGAGAACCGGGCGAGGA
>CAZVNJ010000145.1:0-2237 GCA_964628985.1 uncultured Dehalococcoides sp. | reverse complement strand
TCGCGGCGGCGCGGCAGGAGTAGAACGTCGATTTCAGGTTCGTGGCCAGCATCTGATCGAAGGCGTCGTCCGGGTACTCCCAGAACTCGACGTTCGGCCCCCCACCACCCCCGGCGTTGGCGAACATGCCATCGATGCGCCCGTACTCGCGCACGCAGGCGGCCACGAGGGCGTCCACCTGTTTCGAGTCGGTCACGTCCGTGGGGACGCCGATGACGGTGCCGCCGCGCGACCGGATCTCCTCGGCAGTGGCGTCCAGTTGTGACTGCGTGCGCGCAGCCAGCACGATTCGCGCACCGGCCTCGGCGAGCGCGTGGGCCATGCCGCGGCCGAGGCCCCGGCCACCGCCGGTGACCACGATGGCCTTGCCATCGAGATCGAACCGCTCGATCACGAATGTCCGCCTGTCGGTGCGCCCGAGGGGGCGTCGGCAAAGTCCGCTGCTCAGTTCAGTCCGCCGCTAGGTCCAGCCCATCGCAGCCGCTGCGAGGACCACCAGGCCGAGCGCGATTCTATACCAGACGAAGACTGCCAACGTCCGGCGCTGGATGTAGCCCAGTAAACCTCGGATCACGACCACGCCGACGAGCGCCGCCGTCAGTGCCCCAACCGCGAGGGGACCCCATGCCACGACCTCATCCCCAGCGACCGCCTGCCCGAGTTTCAGCACTGCCGCCCCCGCCACGACTGGGGCCGACAGCAGGAAGGAGTAGCGAGCGGCCGACACCCGGTCGAACCCGAGGAACCGCGAGGCGGAGATCGTCGCCCCGCTCCTCGACACGCCCGGGATGAGCGCCACCGCCTGCGCGAGGCCCACGAGGACCGAGCGGCGCGCGTCCATCGCATCAAGGCTCACGCGGCTCGAGGCCCGGTCAGCCAGCCAGAGCACCCCGCCACCAACGATCAGCGTCACCCCGACGACCACCGCGCCCCGCACCTTCTCCTCGATCAGGCCACCGAAGAGCGCGCCCGCCACGACGGCCGGGAGCGTCCCCAGCGCGACGAGCAGCGCGAGCCGCCCCGGGCCGCTCCACCGGTTGAGGCGCCATCGATGGCTCACGAGGTCGCTGGCGGAGGCACGCGCCATGCCGAGCCAGTCACGCCAGAAGTAGAGCAGGACCGCAGCCAGCGTCCCCACGTGCAGACCGACATCGAACGTCAGCGAGGACGCCTGGTCGCCGAGCAACTTCCCGCCCAGCAGGAGGTGGCCGGAGGAGGAGATGGGGAGGAACTCGGTCAACGCCTGGACGACGCCGAGCAGCACGGCACGCATGTAGTCGGCTGCGCTGGCGTCCATCAGGCGACGGTAGGTGAGCCCGCGGAGGGCGTCGAGGAACCTATCATCACGCAGGCCATGGAGTCTGAGCCCATTGGAGGCGGCATGCGCCGGTACACCGTGGTCCTCATCCCTGATGCCACTGACGGTGGGTACACCCTCACCGTGCCCGCCCTCCCCGGCCTGGTAGCGCAGGGGGAGTCGCGCGAGGACGCTCTGGCCATGGCGCGGGAGGCGATCGCGTTTCACCTCGAGTGCCTCGCCGAGGAGGGCGAAACCCTGCCGGAGGAAGGCGCCATTCTCGTCGAGCAGGTCGAGGTCTCAGTCGCCTAACGGCAGTTCGCTCGCAGCCAACGTTCTCCGTCCCTTGCCCCCTATCGTGCGCGCATGGATGCACTCGCCCTCGTCGCCATCGCCGACCGCGTCGGCATCGTCGCCTTCGCGATCAGCGGGGTGGCCGTCGGGCGGCGTGCGGGGATGGACCTCTTCGGCCTCGCCACGCTCGGCCTCGTCGCTGCGATCGGCGGCGGCATCCTGCGTGACGTGCTGATCGGCGACACGCCGCGGGCGCTCGTGAACACGGACTATCTGCTCTATGCCGCGGGCGCGGCCGCAGGCGCCATCGCCTTCGGCGCGTACGGCGGGCGCCTCCCTGTCGCTGTCCTCGATGCCGCGGACGCCGTCGGCACCGGTGCGTTTGCGACCACCGGTGCGCTGCTCGCCACGGAAGCGGGCCTCGACTGGCCGGCCGCGGTCCTGCTGGCGATCCTCACGGCTACCGGAGGCGGCGTGTTGAGGGATGTCCTGGCGACGCGGCTGCCCCATGTGCTCCAGGCCGAACTCAACGCGACGGCGTCCGCGCTCGGCGGCGGGATCGCGTTCCTGCTGCGCGGGGATCCCACCGCGGCCGCCGTCGCCGGGTCGCTTGTCGCCACCACGGTCAGCATGGTGGGACATCGAG
>CAZVNJ010000144.1:0-2328 GCA_964628985.1 uncultured Dehalococcoides sp. | reverse complement strand
TCGGGCGCGGGGACACACAGCGCCAGGAACGCATCGACGCCGTCCTCGACGCGCTACGCGAGCGTTACGGCGACGGCTCTGTCCGCCGGGGGGCGGCGCCACCTTCGATCCGGCGGGGGTGGATCCGGGACTGAGCGTTAGCGCGTGGTGAGCAACTGGTCGACCGGCGCGAAGTCGTCTCGCAGCACTCGGGCGCCGGCCACGAATTCCTCAATGCGCGGCCCGCTGAGGACGACCTCGAGGCCGTCGCGCGCATGGATGCGCTGCTGGACCGCCGCCCAGTCAATGGGCCGCCGCGAACCGACGATGACGAAGTTGCCTCCACGGTCACCCCAGAGCGATTCCAGGGGAGCGATGACGGCAACTTCCGGAAACACGTCCAGGATGGTGGCCACCTCAGCGCGGGCGAACTCGAGCGGCGGGTGGTCAATCACATTCACGAGATAGATGCCGTCTTCCGCGAGCACGCGGTCAACTTCGCGCAGGAACTCGAGTGTTGTGAGGTGCCACGGGACGCTCAGTCCGCCGAATGCGTCGCCGATGATGAACCGGAACCGCGCGTCCGGTTGAGATGGCAGCAGCAGGCGGCCATCGCCGATCTCCACTCGCAGGGTGTCGCTCTGGCGGAGGCCGAGGTCGCGCTCCGCGAGTCGAGTGAGGGCGCGATCGATTTCGAACACGGTCGCCTGTGATCCGGGGCGCACCGCGGCGACATAGCGCGGGAGCGTGAACCCGCCGCCTCCGATGTATGCAGCGTCGACGGCCCCCGCGTCGATGCCGGCGATCACGTCTGCCATCACCTTTGCATAGCGGAACTGCAGGTAGGACGGGTCTTCAACGTCGACGTAGCTGTGACGGACCGTGTCCAGCCAGAGCGTGCGGCCCGTGGGACGGGCCGGGTCGACCTCGATCCTGGCGCAGAAGTACGTCGTCTCCGTATCACATGGGCCGTGGCCAAGCGTCACACCAGCGAGGAGTGGGAGGGCAACGAAGAGGGCGGCGGTGAGCAGCCTCGCGCGGAGCGTGTGGACGAGCATCGGCAACGCGGCGAGCATGAGCGCGCCGCCCAGCCCGAGGAGCAGCGGGCGGGTGGGGATCGCGGCGATCAGGACGAAACCGGTGACGAACGTGCCGGCGAGGGCCCCGAGTGTGCCGACCGCAGAAAAGGAGCCGACGACGCTCCCTGTCTCATCGACGGAGCGCAGTCGCAGTTTCACGACGATCGGCGTCACGGCGGAAAGGACCATGGCGGGGAGGAAGAACGCCCCGCCCGTCAGCAGCACGATCTCGATGGGGCCACCACCTCGCATACCCGGGCCGAGGAGGTCAACCATTGTGGGCGCGAGCATCGCGAGGAGGCCGGAGACGATCAGGGCGGGGCCGAGGAGTGCACGCGGCTCAGTGCGGTCGGCTGACCAGCCACCGAGCCAGGAGCCGGCGGCGATACCGGCCAGGATGACGCCAATGATGCCGGTGAACGTCTCGAGCGTGACCCCGACGTACGGGGCCATGAGGCGCCCGGCGAGGATCTCCATGACGAGCACCGAGGCGGACGCGACGAATACGAGAACCCTTGCCCAGAGCGCGCCCATCGCCACCCCCACCACTGCCCCCAGGGCCATTCTCAGATAGCCCGCGCTTAGAGGTGTCTTTCGGGCAGAATCCTCCCTAAACCCTGACAAGCCCGGCCAAGAGTGACCAACGCCGACGCAACATCGTTGCGAAGCGGATTGCGCCTCTCTGTGGGCGTTCCTAGAGTGAGATAGGCGAATCTCACGCTGGATCGCCGTGAATTGCGTAGATTTTTCGTGCGAGATTCGAGGCTGGGCGTGGCGGAACGTGCGAACGGATCCCCAGCTTCAGGCGTCGTGCGCCGTTGGGTGAGCCTGGCCCGCGCGTGCGAGATCCTGGGCGTGAACGAGTCCACCGTCCGCCGCTGGGCAGACTCTGGCGAACTGCACGTCTTCCGCACTCCCGGTGGCCATCGGCGGTTCGCCGAGGACGAGTTGCACGCCCTCCTCGAGTCAGGCGGGCGGCAGCCGGAGCGGGTGCTGGAGAACGCGGCCGTCACGCGCATCCGTCGCGGGTTGCACTCCGGACGCGAGGACGCGAAGTGGAACGACTCGATTTCGGCGTCCTCGCGGGATCAGTTGCGGCCCCTCGGCCGGCGGCTGCTGGAGATCGTCGACGACTACATCTGGCGTCGCGCGCGGCGCTCCGACCTCGAACTCGAGGTGTCGCAGATCGGCGAGCAGTACGCGCGTGAGCTGCGACAGCGCGGGATCACGCTGACGCAGGCGATGCAGGCGTTCACCTTCTTCCGCCAGT
>CAZVNJ010000143.1:0-2381 GCA_964628985.1 uncultured Dehalococcoides sp. | reverse complement strand
GCCTCGGACTCGCCGAAGCCGTTGGAGAGCGGAGACTTCGCGCCCACGCTGTGGCGTCCAGCGCCCGGGACCGGTGCACCCGTGAGCACGCCCGGTGCAAAGACCAGAATGTTCTCCGGGCCCAGCGGGTCAGCGCCGGCGGGCACGTACTTCAGCAGGTAGTGACCGATCAGCCCTCGGCCGCCGCCGTAGAGACGGAAGAAGGCGTCGCCGGGCTCCTCGACGCGCGTCGTTCCGGCCGTGAGGTCCACATGCAGGATCTTGTTCCAATAGCCAAAGCGTTCCATGGGCCCCATCTCTCATCGACTGCGTAGCGGAGACCGAGGGCTACCCGCCCTCCATCTGACTGAACAGGACGACGTCGTCGCCGTCCGCGAGGGTCGAGGTCACTGTGCCGCGCTCGCCGTTGAGCCCAACCGTGACGTCCTCGGTGGCGGGGATGCCGGCGGCGGCCACCAGGTCAGCGACCGTCGCGCCCGCTGGCAGGGAGAGCGTCCGCGGCCCGCCCGCGTCCTTCGGCTCGAAACGCCGGAGGTCCGCAAAGAGCGTGAGCCTGACGGCGATGGCAGTGACAGGCTGGTCGGACATCGTTCCCCTCCGACCGAGAGGATAGCGGAAGGGCGCTCGGCGGACGGTCGCTCTCAGCTGTTTGCTACTCGGGCCAATTCAGCACCTCGGCCGCGCTCCGGTGCAGGATCCATTCTCGGTCTTCAACAGTGAGGAATGGCAGCCCTTCCTGCCAGAGCCGGAGGCATTCCGCGTACGTGTTCTTCGTGAGTTGGGTGATGTCGGCTTCCCACAGCATCCGCCGGGCGCCGAAGGCGTCATATACACCCCGCAGGTAACGATGCACGTCCTCGAACGGATACGGTTGCCGCGACCGGTTCGGCCCGTTCCCCACCTTCACTATCACGCGGGGGAAGCGCGCGAGGGCAATCATGTCGTCATACGCCGCGAACGCTTCCTCGACGGTGGCCCCTTCCTGTGTGGAGAGGTGATCGAGGATGAGGGTGAGGTTGGGGTGGCGCCGGGCGATTGGCGCCAGACGGCCGGCGTACTGACGGCTCAACAGCATCAGTGGGATGCCGAGCCGCTCGCAGGCTTCCCAGTACCACTCGAGGGCGGGGTCGACGAAGGCGTCCTCTACCTGAACTGGGCTCGAGGACCATTTCCCGCTCATCCGTATCCCCAGCATCGAGGGCTGTCCGAGCCAGTGCTCGAGGCGTTCCGGAGTAGTGGGGTCGTATGGGTCGACACGCCCCATTACCGCGAACTTCCCCGGGTTCGCAGCCGCAGCCTCCAGCGCTCGAGAGTTGTCTTCCCCGGACCACGCCGGTGGCACGATCACCGCTCGGTCGACTCCGACCGCCTCCATTGCGCCCAGCATCTGTTCCGGCGTGAAGCTCCGAGCGTGCTTCGCTGGCGGCCTGGAGCGCGCGGCGTCGCGTGGCCACGGATGCTCGGGGGTGTCGGGCCAGTAGAGGTGGACCTGAGCGTCAGTGATCATCGCGTCCTCCAGCGTGGGCCGGAGGATAGCGGGTGGAAGAAGGCCGGGCGTGCAGCCCGGCCATCTCCTTGTGCCCCGCGCTCTATACGCGGTTGCCTCGCGCTATACCCGGCGTCGCGCGGCCCGGCGCTCCGAGGATGACCCGAGGCGTCCCTCGTCTGCGGCGGCCTCGCGCTCGTCACGGGGACCACCGCCAAGCAACTCCTCGAACAGCGCCCGGTAATGGAGCATTGCCTCGCGGAGGTCCTCGGTCGTCGCGTCACCGGACGCGTTCCGCACCGAGATCTCGCGGGCGGACCGATAGCGTGACACGACGATCGGGTGGTCGACCGAGAGGTCCGCAGCGCGCTGCTCGAAGTCGGCGACGGGATAGCCGCGCGCCTGCATGACCTCACGCACCAGTTCGTCCGCGTCGCTGATGGCGCGGCTCGGCTCGTCGACGAAACCCCGCTGTACGTCCTGCCAGCGCGCGTCGAAGGCGCCCCGTTGGTCAGCGCCGAGTGGCCGGATGTTCAGCGCCTCGACACGCTTCCGTCGCTGTTCGAGTTCCGATTCCGCACGGCGCTTGTCCGGCGCCTCGCGGAGCGCCGCGTGGTACTCGGGCCCGAAGGCGTGCCGCAGACGGCGGCTGCGCTGGGCACGCATGTAGAGCCATCCGCCCAAGGCGAGCACGAGGAGCACCGCGACGATGATGCCAATGAGTAATGAAGCGTCCATGGGTCACCTCCAGTGACACATGGACTATCGAGGGGCGACCAGAACGAAAGGCTCACGGCCCGTGAAGTGGGCTCGCAGAGTGGTGACGAGAATCCTGTGAGCGCAGCGCCCTCCGCGGTCGCTAAGCCGCGCCAAGGGTGGCAGGGCCGTGCCAGTG
>CAZVNJ010000142.1:0-2422 GCA_964628985.1 uncultured Dehalococcoides sp. | reverse complement strand
CCAGTGCCACTTCGGGATGGACACGCTCAACTGGGCGCGCCTCGGGGCATTCGTGACGGGCCTCGACCTCTCCGGCGCAGCGATCATCGCCGCCCGCGACCTGGCACAGCAGGCAGGGATCGAAGGCGCCCGATTTGTCGAGGCCAACGTCTACGACGCAGTGCAGGCACTGGGCGGCGAGACCTTCGATATCGTCTACACGGGGATCGGGGCATTGAACTGGCTGCCCGACATCCGAGGGTGGGCGTGCGTCGCTTCGGCCTGCGTCGCGCCCGGCGGCTCGCTGTACCTCTTCGAGTGTCACCCGATGCTCTGGTCACTGGACAACCGAGCCGACCGCTCATTCGTCGTGAAGTATCCGTACTTCGAGACCGTCGAGCCGGGCTTCGTGGCGGATGACGCGCTCACGTATACGGATGGCCCGCCACTGGCGGAGTCGCCCGTCTCATACGAGTGGAATCACGGGCTCGGTGAGACCGTCGATGCGTTGCTCCAGGCGGGCCTGCACCTCGACTTCCTGCACGAGCACCGCGAGGTGCCATGGCAGGCGCTGCCGTGGATGGTGCCCGGCAAGGACCCTCGGACGTGGGTGCTGCCCGAGGGCCGCGACCTGGTGCCGCTGATGTATTCACTGCGCGCTTCCAAACCGCTCGACTGAGGCCAGTGGGGGCCTCTGCTACGCTACGGACAGCGCGCCGCGGTGTGCGCTGCGGCCGGAGATTGCAGTGACCTACGTCATCCTGCTGGTGGTGCTGATCGCACTCTCCGCGTTCTTCGCCTCCGCCGAGACCGCCTTCCTCTCGCTGCAGCGCATGCGCCTGGCGCACATGGTGTCCGAGCGCGTGCCCGGCGCGGCCCGCGTGCAGGCGCTGGTGGGCCGCCCTCGGCGTCTGCTCTCCGCCATCCTGCTCGGCCAGAACATCACGAACACGGCCACGGCCTCCGTCGGGACCGCGTTCGCGACCACCCTGGTCACCGACGACGGGCGGGCGATCATCATCGCCACGCTTGCCGTCGCGCTCGCACTCGTGGTCTTCGGCGAGGCGGGGCCGAAGACGCTCGCGCTCTCGCACGCGTTCACCATCAGCCGCATCTTCGTCTGGCCGATGACCGCCTGGGTGTTTCTGACCCGTCCCGCATCGGCGTTGCTCGACCTGATCGCGCGCGGCGCGCTCCGCCTGTTCGGTGGCGCGATGGACGACGCGGACGCCGCCCTGACTGCCGCGGAACTGCGCACCGCCATCCGGCTCGGTGCCGAGTCGGGTGCGCTGGAGGAGGAGGCGTCCGAGCACCTGCTCGGTGCGCTGACGCTCCAGCATCGCCATGTGCGCGAGATCATGGTGCCGCGGGTAGACGTGATCGCCATCGATGCGTCCGCACCGGCGGAGGAGGTGGCCCGCGCGCTCGCGGGGGCCGGGTTCCTGAGGCTGCCGGTGTACGACGGTTCCCCCGACCGTGTCGTGGGCTACCTGCACCTCTCTGACCTCAACGCCGCCCAGGTGCGAGGCGCCTCCGGCCGGCGCGCGCGCGACCTGATGCGCACGGTGCCGTTCGAGTCCGAGCATGCCTCGATCGCCCGCGTGCTGGACCTGATGCAGGCGAGCGCGTCCTACATGGTGATGCTCGTCGACGAGTTTGGCGCCACGTCTGGACTCGTCACCATCGAGGACATCATGGAGGAGGTCCTCGGCGAACTCCGCTCCGAGTCCGGCTTCGAGCCCGAGGAGCGCCCCGTGACCGCCGAGGGCCACAACGTCGTCGAGGGCTCCATGCCACTCGCAGACCTCGAAGGCGACCTCGACCTCGACTTCGAGGAGATCGAGGCGAACACCGTCGCCGGCCTGGTCCTCGCTCTGCTGCGGCGATTCCCGAAGACCGGCGAGTTCGTCGACTACCACGGCTATCGCTTTACCGTTGTCGCCTCAGACGACCGACGTGTGACCGAGGTGGCGATCGACCGGATCCCGGCCGAGACCGGGGCATGAGCGACTTTTACTGTGAGGAGGCGCTGTCAGGCAGGACACCTGTCCGTGTTGTCCGCGACACCAGCGAGGTCCTGGCGTTCCATCACACGCAGCCCGGCTACCCGGTGCATATCGTCGTCGTCCCGAAGCGGCACATCCTGTCGCTGCTCGAACTGCCGTCAGAGCCCGAGACTCTTCGCGACATCATGGCTGTGCTCGCGGATGTCTCAGGAGAGGTTGCGAGGGAGCATGGCGCGGCCAGCATCGTGACAAACCTGGGTGCCTATCAGGAGTCGAAGCACCTGCACTTCCACGTGATCGTGAGGGCCGGCGCGTGAGCGGTTTTCGACCGCTCCGCGCCGTGATCTTCGACTGGGGCGGAACTCTCGCCGAGTACGCCACAGTCGAGATGCTGGACATGTGGCGCCTGGCCGCGGGGCACCTGGCTGAGCAGACCG
>CAZVNJ010000141.1:0-2458 GCA_964628985.1 uncultured Dehalococcoides sp. | reverse complement strand
ACGTCGCCGCCGCGCGATTCCAGCCCGAGCCGGAAGAGGTCGTCCGGGTTGAGTCCAAAGAACTCGGCGAGCTTCTGGGCCGCCTCGCGGGCGATCACCGGCTGGTGTCCCCACTGGACACGGTCGATGTAGACGTCCCACGTGTCGATCGAGGTGGCCAGTGGATACCCGGTCGCGTCGAGGACCGCGCCCCTCGGCGCCGGGATGTTGATCGCCCCTTGCCGCGTGATCGCTGCTTCTCGCACGAACTGTTCATGGTCGATGATCTGGACCTGGTACAGCCGCGCGATCGCCGCGACGAACATCCCGAAGACGATGAAGGCGATCACGCGGTGACGCCAGGTGAGGTGATGTGCCCGACCAGTGCTCACGCCGGGCCTCCTTTCACCTTCAGCCGCCTGCGGCGGCACACCTCGCGCCGGCGCGTGCTAGCGGACGCCGGGCGCGGCAGAAATGATCGAGTCCCACCAGGAGCCCTCGGGCACCGGGTGGCTCTCCACAGTGGGGACGTATCGCCGCGGCAGCGGGACCACGCTGGGTGCCGGCGTGTCCACACTGATGCGTAGCCGCTCGGTCGCAGGCGCCATTCCGAGCCGTTCCGAGGCGGTCCGTCGCAGGTGTTCAAGGTTGGCGCTGGACGCGAGTTGGGCCTCGAGCAGGCGAATCTCCGCGTCCAGGTGTGCACGTTCGCCCTCGAGCCGACGCACCTCGTAGCCCGTATTCGCGACGTTCGAGGTCTGGAGGACCTGGAAGATGCCGACACCTGCGACGGTCATCAGGGCGATGGCGGCGACCATGGTCCGCGAGATCCGTTGACGGACGACGCCCCAGCCTTCGGGCAACTGGCGGATGACGCCGCTGGGACGCGCATTGCCGGTGGCCGCCCCCGTGCGCATGGGCGACACCGGGTTGGGGACGCGCGGCGGGCGGACTCCAGGGAGCGTGGCCATCAGGCGGCCTCCGCCAGGCGCTCGGCGGCGCGCAGTCGCGCGGACCGCGCACGCGGGTTGCGTGCGACCTCGTCGTCCGAGGCGGTGCGGCCGCCCCGGACGACGTCGCGCAGCGTGGCGCGGTGGTCGCACGTACAGATGGGCTGCTTCGGCGGGCAGATGCAGTCGCGTGCGTGGTCGCGGATGAACTGCTTCACCATGCGGTCCTCAAGGGAGTGGAAGGAGATCACAGCAAGCCGGCCGCCCGGCGCGAGCAAGTCGTGGGCGGCAGCGAGGGCGCGCTCCAGTTGATCCAGTTCGCCATTGACCGCGATGCGTAGCGCCTGGAACGTGAGCGTCGCCGGGTGAATGCGGTCCTGCGGACGGCGGCCGACCGCTGCTTCGACGGCGCGCGCGAGATCCCCGGTCGTCCGCAGCGGGCGCCGCTCTACGATCGCGCGCGCGATGCGGCGGCTGCGGCGCTCCTCGCCGTACTGGAAGATCGTCGCCGCGAGGTCGAACTCAGCGGACTCGTTCACAATGTCGGCGGCCGTGGTCGGGCCGTCTGGATCCATCCGCATGTCGAGCGGCTCGTCGCGCCGGAAGGAGAAGCCGCGCCCTTCGGTGTCCAGTTGAAGCGAGGAGACGCCGGCGTCGATCAGGATGCCGTCGACCGGGGCAAACCCGTGCTCCGCACAGATGCGCGCAACCTCCGCGAACTCGCCGCGCGCGAGTACGACGGCGTCCCCGTAGGGGGCCAGCCGCTCGGTGGCGATGGCGAGAGCCTGCGGGTCGCGGTCGATCCCGAGCAGGCGTCCGGCTGGCAGTGCGGCCTCGATGATCGCGGAGGCGTGCCCACCAAGGCCGACGGTGGCGTCGACATAACGGCCACCCGGGCGCACGGCGAGGGCGTCCACCACCTGGTGAAGCATCACCGGTTCGTGCCTCGGGTCGTGCTGGGGCGCACGCTCAGACGGCATCGTTACTCCTGCGCCGTCTCCGCCTCAAGGGCGGAGATTCGGGCGAGTTCATCGTTCCAGCGGTCAGGATGCCACAATTCCAGGTAATCGCCACATCCGATGATCAATATTTTCCCTGTCAACATCGCGGTGTCGCGCAGGGAGCGCTCAATCAAGATGCGTCCCTGCTTGTCCAGCTCGACCGGGAACGCTACAGACATAAAACCACGCCGGAGCCGTCGCGCGTCACGGGTGTCGTTCCCGGTGGCGTCTTCCAGGCGGGTCGCGAACTGCTGGTTGAAGGCGGTGTTGGTGTAGAGCTCGATGGCGCCCTCAGGACCGGGGCGGACAACACCCCCGTCGACGAACGCGGACCGATAGCGGGCGGGGATTGCTACGCGGCCGCGTTCGTCGATGGAGTGCTCGAAAGTGCCGAAGAAGTACACAACCGTGACTCCTCGTCACCTTCGGAACGGACGAGAGGATCGGGTCTCCCCACTCCTCCCCACACCGTGGACGAAACTACCATTCTGCCCCACATCTTGCAACATCCTTCCCCATCTTTCTCCC
>CAZVNJ010000140.1:0-2588 GCA_964628985.1 uncultured Dehalococcoides sp. | reverse complement strand
ACGACGAGCGCGTGCAGGTGGTGGAACGGACGAATGCGCGCGACCTCGCACCGCTCGAACCGCAAGCGGACCTCGGCGTGATGGACGTCTCCTTCATCTCCGCGGCCACCGTGTTACCCGCGCTGGCCCGCTCAGTGCGCCCCGGCGGGGACTTGTTCGTCCTCGTGAAGCCGCAGTTCGAGGCGGGTCGGGAGCAGGTAGGAAAGGGCGGGGTCGTGCGTGACCCGCTCGTGCACGCGGCGTGTATCGCGAAGGTGGCGCTTGCCGCCATCGAACTGGGCCTGCGGGTGCGGGGAGTCATCCGCTCGCCGCTCCTGGGGCCGGCCGGGAACCGCGAGTTCTTCCTGTGGCTCCATCTACCGGACGCGGAGGTGCGCCCGTGACCTTCACCGTGTCAGGTCCCGTGGCTGTTGCATACCACCCAGCCGTGTCGGGCGCCGAGGTGGTCGCAGAAGCGCTGGCTGGCTGCGCGGCCGAGGGCGACCTTCGGGCGTGGCTGGAGCCGCTGCACGACGGGCACGATGGCGACCTCGGGATCGTGGACCGGCTTCGTGGGGCTGCCTTGTTGGTGTGCGTGGGTGGGGACGGGACCGTGCTCCGCGCCGCGGCCTATGCGGCACAGGCGGGCGTCCCGGTCTTCGGCGTACGCATGGGGCGCCTCGGATTCCTCACGGAGACGATCGAACCGGACGCGCTCGCCGACTTGCGCCGGGTGCTGGGGGGTGAGGCACGGCTCGAACGCCACGCCATGCTCCAGGCCCGCGTGGACGAGGCTGCCCCCGTACACGCGCTGAACGACGTCGTGATCGGCCGGGGCACGCTGGGACGCACGGTGTCCATCCTGGCGAGCGTGGACGGCGTCCTACTCGCCGAGTACCGCGCGGATGCCCTCGTCATCGCCACTGCCACCGGGTCGACCGGGTACGCGCTCTCCGTGGGCGGCCCGATCCTGCCCCCCACGTCGCCCGAGATCGTGTTGGTGCCGGTCGCCCCGCATCTGACGCGCTCCAACCCGCTGATCCTCCCCGCGGGCGCCCGCCTCCGTCTTTCGGTAGAGCGCGGCGAGGAGGCTCTCATCACCTCAGACGGCCTTCTCCAGGAGTCTCCGATCGAATCCGGGACGGTCGTCGAAGTGACGGCTTCCGAGCGGTATGTGGACTTTGTCCGGCTCGGGGCAGAGAACCAGTTCTATGCCAGCCTCGCGCGCCGCCTCGGCTGGCTGCGCCCCGACCATGTGGTCGAGGAGCCGGACGGCGCGGGGGACTAACGCCTGCACGCAGGCAGCGAGGTAGACTGAGGCATGGCCACCGATACCCCAGCCGCGCCAGCCCCTGCGGACGTCCAGGTCGTCCGCGCGACTGTGCATGATGCCGAGGGCATCCACCGCCTGGTGAACTTCTGGGCAGCGCAAGGGCAGATGCTCCCTCGCACCCTCGGCGAGACCTATGAGAACCTCCGGGACTTCTTTGTCGTCCGCGACCCGGCCGGTCAGGTGATCGGCTGCGCGGCGCTGCACATCACCTGGTCTGACCTCGCCGAGCTGAAATCGCTCGCTGTGCAGGAGAGCCAGCAGTCGCGCGGGGCCGGCGCAGCGCTCGTGCGCGCATGTGTCGAGGAGGGGCGAGCGCTTGGCCTCCAGCGGCTCTTCGCGCTCACCTACCGGCCCGGTTTCTTCGAGCGCCTCGGCTGGGCGCAGGCGGACGTGATGAACCTTCCGCGCAAGGTCTGGAACGAGTGCTACCGCTGCCCGAAGTTCCCCGGCTGCGACGAGATCGCGATGGTGATCGACCTGGCGCCCGCCTCGAGCGCTGACCGGTGAGCGATCCGGTCGACCTGATCGAGTCGGAGCCGCTGCTCAATATCGGATACCTCCGGCTGACGAAGGATACGTTCCGCCTCAATGGGGCTGAGGTGCAGCGCGCTGTGGTGTGGCACCCGGGAGCGGTGGCCCTGGTGGTGGAAGACGCAGACGGTCGCTGGTTGATGGTCGAGCAGTACCGGCACCCGGCGGGGAGGGTGCTGCTCGAGATCCCGGCCGGGACGCGCGAGGTGGGCGAAGCGCCTGAGGTCACGGCTGCCCGCGAGGTGCGTGAGGAGACGGGTTACGCCGCAGGTCGGCTGGTGCGCCTCGGCGGCGCGTGGATGGCACCTGGATTCTGCTCCGAATACATCGACTATTTCCTTGCCACTGACCTGACGGAAAGTCCGCTGCCGCAGGATGAGGATGAGTTCATCGCGCCGCCTCGGCGCCTCACGCTCGCTGAGGTGCAGGCTGGCGTCGCCTCAGGCGAGATCGAAGACTCCAAGACGCTGATTGCGCTCGCGCTCCTGTCCGCACATCGCTCGAGACATGGGTAGTCCGGCCCTCGCGGGGAAGCGCTGGGCGCGGTAGGCTCCGGCGTGGGCGAGGCTTGACCGTGGGTGGCCTTCGCACAATAGTCAGCACGGCGGATGGCCTCAGCCACGGCGACGCTTCGGCGCTGCCACCTGGGCGGGTGTTGAGAGGCGCAGAGCATGGCGCAGGCGACGGACATCCAGCGGCGGTACGGCAAGACCCAACGAGTCGACCGCTGGTGGTTCGAACCGGC
>CAZVNJ010000139.1:0-2604 GCA_964628985.1 uncultured Dehalococcoides sp. | reverse complement strand
AGATCGCCGAGGACTACGCGATGCTGCAGCACCTCGCCGGGGGACGCGTCGACCTAATGATGGGCCGCGGGAACATGGCGCCCGTGTACCCGTGGTTCGGACAGGACATCCGAAACGGCATCGCACTCGCCTATGAGAACTACGCGCTGCTCCACCGACTCTGGCGAGAGGACGTGGTGGACTGGGAGGGGAAGTTCCGGGCGCCGCTCGAGGGGTTCACGTCTACGCCTCGGCCGCTGGATGGGGTGCCGCCGTTCGTCTGGCACGGGTCGATCCGCAGCCCGGAGATCGCCGAGCAGGCGGCGTTCTATGGGGACGGCTTCTTCCACAACAACATCTTCTGGCCGATGCGGCACGTGAAGCAGATGGTGGGCCTCTACCGGGAGCGCTACGAGCGGTTCGGGCACGGCCGCGCGGACCAGGCCATCGTGGGCCTCGGAGGGCAGGTCTTCGTTCGGCCGAACTCGCAGGACGCGGTGAACGAATTCCGGCCCTACTTCGACCATGCACCGGTCTACGGGGGCGGGCCCTCGCTCGAGGCATTCAGCGAGCAGACGCCCCTCACGGTCGGCAGCCCGCAGCAGGTGATCGAGCGGTACGCCGGCATGCGCGAGGCGGTGGGGGACTACCAGCGGCAATTGTTCCTGGTGGACCATGCCGGGCTGCCACTCCCGGTGGTGCTGGAGCAGATTGAGATCCTCGGGAGAGAGATCGTGCCGTCGCTCCGAGTCGAGATGGCGAAGGGCCGGCCGGCCGACATCCCGGACGCGCCAACGCACGAGTCCAGGCGTGCCGCCTCGATCTCGAATGCGACGGCCACAGGGGCAAACGAGGTCTAGTTCCCCACCGCTCCGCGGATCTCCGCGGTGGGTGCCCGGCCCTCGACGACGGTTTCGAGGGCGGCGCGGACCAGCCCGTAGCACTCGCATGCCGCGGCCTCGAGGCCCGGGCGGTCGAGGACGAGAATGCGGCCCCGGCCTCCGCGGCGGATTAGCCCGGCCTGCTTCAGCACGGCGAGCGCGATGGTAGTGCTGGGGCGGTGCACGCCAAGCATCTGGGCGAGGAAGTCCTGGGTGATGATCACCTCGTCACCGCCCACGCGGTCCAGCATCATCAGGAGCCAGCGGGCAGTCCGCTCCGGCAGCTCGTGGAACCGGTTGCAGGCGATCGACTGCGTGCCCAGTTGCTGGAGCACGTGGCTGTAGCGCATCAGTAGCCGGAGGGTGACGGGCAGCCTGGGGAACAAATCGGTCAGCGAGGCGGGCACGAGCGCGAACGCCTCGCCCGCGGCCTGCACGGTCAGACGCCAAGGCGAAATCGGAAACCCCCAGGCCGCGGCTACGCCCATGGCTCCTTCATTCCCCGCGATCAGAGCCTCGACTGAGCCGCCCTCAGAGGTGACCGTGAGTGCCGAGATGGCTCCGCTGATCGGGAAATAAATCCGAGGGAGCGCCCCGCCCGCCTGCACCAGGGTGCGGCCGTGTTCCAGGCGGATGAGTTCTGCCCCGTGCTCGAGGAGTGCCCATTCCGATGCGGGGACGGCGGAGAGCAGTTGATTCGCCAAACGATGGTCTTCGAGCAAAAGGCCTCCGACATGAACCGATCCGACGTCGGAGTCCGCCCGCGCGGGTCTGCCGATTGTGAGGATGGAGCGAAACCGGCCCGCCAAGCGCCCCCGCCCGACCACTGTGCCGAGCCTACGCGCTCGCCTGAAAGATAATGTTCGCTGGCGTACACATCGCGATGAGAAAGATGCGGATTCGCAAGGCCGGGAATCGACCCGTGGCGTAGGGTGTATGCCACATTACAGAACGAACGCGGATGCCCGTCATCTGCGGGAGCGCCATGCCCGGTATCCAAGTCCTTGTGGTGGACGACGACTCCGCGATCCGGGGAATGATCGTGTCCCTGCTGGAGGATGAGGGGCTCACGGCACAGGGAGCTTCCGACGGTGTAGAGGCGCTCCACGCTATCGAGGCCCATTCCCCCCAGGTGATCGTGCTGGACCTCCAGATGCCGGTCATGGACGGCTGGAGCCTGTTCCGGCACCTCCGGGCGTCTGGGATTCAGATCCCAGTGCTCCTGATATCCGCCCACGGCGTGCAGGCGGCGCGTGTGGCGCTTGGAGCCGAGGACGCGCTCGCCAAACCGTTCGACATCGACCAGTTGATCGACCGCGTCTCCGTCTTGCTGACCCGCTAGCCTGCGGACTGGCCGAGCGGACGAGACGGGCAGACACTGCGGGCATCGAGAGCGGACGGAGGACCCAATGGGCAAGTTGGACGGCAAGGTGGCGCTGGTCACGGGAGCCAGTCGCGGGATCGGCCAGGGCATCGCGGAACTGTTCGCCCGTGAGGGGGCGCGCGTGATCTGCGCCGCTCGCACGCTGCACGAGGGCGACCACATGCTCGACGGGTCGCTTGACCGGACGGTCGGTCGGATCCGCGAGTTTGGCGGGGAGGCAATCGCCGTCACGGCAGACGTGTCCAGCGAGGACGACTGCAACCGCCTGGTGGAAGAGGCGAAGGCGGCGTACGGCCCGGTCGACGTCCTCGTGAACAACGCCGCGCTGAACTACTACATCCCGATCGTGGACTACCCGGC
>CAZVNJ010000138.1:0-2622 GCA_964628985.1 uncultured Dehalococcoides sp. | reverse complement strand
TCCTCCGAGTCCGACGTCGAGATGGCGCGGCTGCGCCTCGGGCGGCACACCGAGGCCGAGGAGCAGCAGGTGATGCGCGCGCACGGACGGCTCGCGACTGCCGGCATCTACATCGACGACTCTGCCGTGCTGACGGTGCCGGAGATCCGTGCGAAGGCGCGTCGCCTCCAGGCCGAGCACGGGCTCGACCTCGTCCTGATCGACTACCTCCAGTTGCTCCACGGGGGCCGCGCGGACACGCGCGCCAACGAGGTCTCGCAGATCACGCGGGCGCTGAAGGAAATGGCGCGCGAACTGAACGTGCCGGTCGTCGCCGCCGCGCAGCTGTCGCGTGCCGTCGAGTCCCGCACCCCGCACATCCCCATGCTTTCCGACCTGCGCGAGTCCGGATCGATCGAGCAGGACGCGGACATCGTGATGTTCATCTACCGCGAGGACCAGTACGTGAAGCCCGAGGACTGGCAGGCGCAGCACCCCGCCGAGCCCGGCGGCGCGCATCCGACGGGCCTGGCGCAGATCATCGTGGCGAAGCACCGCAACGGCCCCACCGGCACCATCACCACGCGCTGGGTCGCGCGCACCGCGAAGTTCCAGGACCTCCTGCTGCGTCCTGAGCCCGGTGGCGGCACTGGCCGTGACCGCGGCGGCTTCGGCTTTTAGGCGGACTCGATGACTGCTGCGCGTCAGGCCGCATCGGGCGATGCCTTCGAGGGCTTCCGCGCCGGCGCCCGCGCCACTGCGATCCCCTCGCAGTTCTTCACCGAGGTGCTGCCGGGGATCGAGAGCGTCGAGGAACTGCGAGTGACGCTCTACGCGCTCTACGCGATCACGCGGCCGGGCTCGCTGCCGGTGATGCGCGCAAGTGCGATCGCAGCGGAGGAACCGCTGGCCCGCGCCTTTGCGCACCACGGCGGCGCAGCAGCCGTGCGCGCGGGCATCGAGGCGGCGGTAGGGCGCGGCGTGCTGCGCTCGCTGCCCCTCGAGGACGGCGACCTGCTCGTGGTGGTCAACACGGAGGCGGGGCGCCGGCTGCTGGACCGCATCGAGGCCGGCGCCGAGGCCGCGCCCGGCGGTGGGGTGGTGCGGCAGCTCGAGCCGGCGGCGGCGACCTCGCGGCCCGCACAGGTGTACGAGCAGGAGATCGGACTGCTCACGCCCGCCGTGACGGCGGCGCTAGCAGAGGCGGAGGCGAAGTACCCCGCGGCGTGGATCGTCGATGCGATCCGGCTGGCGGCGGTGCGGAACGCGCGCTCCTGGCGGTACGCGGAGGCCATCCTCCGCCGCTGGGAGACGGAGGGACGTGACGATGAAGGCGCTGAGCGATCTGCTGGGCAGTCGGGACGCGGGCGACCGGCCAATCCCTTCGACGCCCTCATCCATCGAGACTGAGGCCCTCGCGCGTCGCGCCGAGGCCGAGCCCGTCTGCATGCAGTGCGAGGGTGCGCGCTTCGTGCGCGTGACCGCGGACCCGGAGGACCCCCGCTTCGGCCAGGCCGTGCCCTGTCGCTGTGTGCGCGAGGAGGACGCCGAGGAGCGACGCGCCCGCCTCGCGCGTTACTCCCGCCTGGGCGCGTTACAGCGGCTCACCTTCGCCACACTCCTACGCTCCGGCCGCGCCAGCGACCCGCGTGCCCAGCGGGCCTACGCTGAGGCCGTCGAGATCGCCGAGCGGTACGCACGCGAGCCCGAGGGCTGGCTCGTCCTCTGCGGCGCGCACGGCAGTGGCAAGACGCACGTCGCCGCAGCCATCGCCAACGCCGTGATCGAGCGCGGCGAGCCGGCGCTCTTCATGACCGTCGCCGACCTGCTCGACCACCTCCGCTCCGCCTACGCCGATGACGCGGAGGTCGAGTACGACGCGCTCTTCGAGCAGGTGCGCAACGCCCCGCTGCTGATCCTGGACGACCTCGACGCGTACGCGGAGACGGCGTGGGCGCGCGAGAAGTTCTTCCAGTTGGTCTCGCACCGCTTCAACGCAGCCCTGCCCACCGTCTTCACCGCCGTGCGGCAACCGGCCGACCTCGACGCCCGCCTCGCCGTGCGGCTGACTGATCCCGCGCTCGCGCAGGTCGTTGAACTCGGCGGCAAGGCGCAGCCGGCGTACATCAATGTGGGGGCGATGACGCGCGAGCGGCTGGCGGCCTTCACGTTCGAGAACTTCATCCCGGACGGCGTCGGCCTCGCTGGACCGGACCGCAAGAGCCTGGAGGGCGCCTACCGTCGCGCCGTCACCTGGGCGCGCGACCCGAAGGGCTGGTTCGTCCTCCTCGGCAAGAATGGGAGCGGCAAGACCCACCTCGCCTCCGCCATTGCCAACGAGCGCCTCGCGAAAGGGGACCGCGTCGCGTTCGCGAACGTGCCCGACCTGCTCGACGAACTGCGTGCCGCGTACGCACCCGATGCGCGGCGCCGTTACGACGACATCTTCCGCACGCTCGCCGAGGCCCCGCTGCTTATCCTCGACGACCTCGGCGCGCAGAAGTCGAGCCCGTGGGCGGAGGAGAAGCTCTATCAGTTGCTGAACCACCGCCACCTGGCGCGATCGCTGACGGTGATCACCTCGAACGTCCACCCGAAGGACATGGAGCCGCGCATCGCCTCCCGCATCGGCGACCGCGACGT
>CAZVNJ010000137.1:0-2665 GCA_964628985.1 uncultured Dehalococcoides sp. | reverse complement strand
CGGCCGCCTACCCAGACCGGGATCGGCGGCGAGGGGACGAGGTCGAGGGTGGCGTCGTCAACATCGATGGCGCTGTTGTGCAGGGAGACAGGCGCGCCGAACCAAAGCGCGCGCAGGGCCTCGAGCGTGTCGTCGAGACGACGGCCGCGGTCCGCGAGCGGGACCCCCGAGGCCTCGAACTCCTTCGCGTACTCGCCGCCGGCGCCGACGCCGAGGCGGAAGCGGCCGTCCGAGATCCACTGGAGGGTGGCCGTCTGCTTCGCAAGCGGCGCGGCGCCCCGCAGGCCCGCCAGCATCACCCCGGTGCCGAGGGCGATGCGCGAGGTCACGGCGGCGGCGGCGGAGAGCAGGACGACCGGCTCCGGCCAGAACGCCGGCCACAACACGTGGTCGCCCACCCACACCGAGTCGTACCCCAACTCCTCGGCGACCTGGACGGACGCGAGGAACTCCTGCGGCGACGAGCCGCCGGGGAGGACGCCGAAGGTGAGACCGGTCACTGGTTGTCCACCATCAGAGGATCACGGGTTCGCGTGAGACGAAGCGGAACAGCTGAGCGGGCCGGTGCGCCCCTGCGCGTCGGTGTTCCGCGGTCGCCTCGATGATCCCCGCGGAGAGCATGCGCTTGCGGAAGTTCCGGCGATCGAGGGGGCGGCGCAGGATCGCCTCGTAGACGGCCTGCAGTTCGCGGAGGGTGAACTGCTCGGGGAGCAGGCCGTAGGCGATGTTCGTGTAGTCCAACTTCGCCCCGACGCGTGCTACGGCCTGCCCGATGACCCGGTTGTTGTCGAAGGCGAGCGGCGGCAGCGCGTCCACCGGCAGCCACCCGGGGTGCCATGCCTCCTCCTCGCGCAGGCGCACCTTCGAGGCCTCGACGAGCGCGAAGTAGGCGACGGCGACCGATGGGCGCGCGGGGTCGAGCGCGGAGACCGTGAACAACTGCTCGAGGTAGACATCAGCGATGCCGGTCTCCTCGACGAGTTTCCGCGTCGCAGCGGCGTCGAGGGACTCCGACCCGTCCCACCGCCCGCCCGGCAGCGCCCACTTGCCCTGTTCAGGGTCGCCGGTCCGGTGGACCAGGAGCACCTGCAGATGCCCATCAGACACCGCGAGGATCACGACAATCGTGGCAACGGACGGGCTCGGCTCGGCGGCCATTGAGGCGCCTCGGCCGCTCTACAGCACCGCGAACGTGAGGCTGCCGGCCACGCGGCCCTGCAGCGACCACGGCGTCACCTGGTCCACCGTCACGCGCACGAGGTCGCCGATGCGTCCCGTGGCGTCGAAGTGCACCAGCTGCCCGCGGCGCGTCCTGCCGGTGGAGCGGCCGTCCTGCTCCGACTCCACGAGGACCTCGACGGTCTGGTTGAGCAGGCGCTGGTTGATCCGCGCGGAAGACTCGGCGTGCAGCCCCTCGATCACCTGCAGGCGTGCTTTCTTCACCTCGCGCGGGACGTCGTCCTCCATGTTGCGGTGCGCGAAGGTGCCGGGGCGCGGCGAGTACGCGGCGACGTGGATCGTGTCGAACTGCGTCCGCTCGATCAGCGCGACGGTCTCCGCGAACTCCTCCTCCGTCTCGCCGGGGCAGCCCACGATCACGTCGGTGACGATGGCGGCGTCTGGCATGCGCGAGCGGATCCGCGCCACGCGCTCCTCGAACTCCGCGAGGGTGTAGCCGCGGCGCATGCGCCCCAGCATCGTGTCCGAGCCGGACTGCACCGGGATGTTGAAGTACTCACACACCTTCGGCTGGTCCGCGACCGCGTCGATGATTCGGTCGGTCATGTCCTTCGGGTACGAGGTGAGGAAGCGCACGCGCCTGATCCCCTCGATCGCGTCGATGCCCTCGAAGAGGGTCGCAAGGTCGGGGCGGGAGCCGTCAGGGGCGGCGAGGTCGTGCCCATACGCCTCGACCGTCTGGCCGAGCAGCGTCACCTCGCGCACGCCGTGCTCGGCGAGGAAGCGAACCTCGTCGAGGATGTCGTCGACGGGCCGCGATGCCTCGCGACCGCGACGCAGCGGCACGATGCAGTAGGTGCAGAACTTGTCACAGCCGTGGATCACCGGGACGTACGCCGTCGGTCCCTTGGGCAGCGAGTACGTGCGGGTCATGCCACCGGCGAGCAGCGACCCCAACTCACCCTCCGAGGCATCACGCGCCTCCGCGGCGAGCGCGAGGATGCCGTCGAACTGCTGCGGCCTCGCCCACTCGTCGACGTATGGGAAGCGCCGGCGGAGGTCGTCCGTCTTCGGGCCGACCATGCAGCCCATGACGACGATCTTCGCGGTCGAGCCTTCCTCGACGCGTCGCTTGTTGAGGATGCCGAGGCGGCCGTACGCGCGGTCCTCGGCGTGCTGGCGCACGGAGCAGGTGTTGATGACCACGAGGTCGGCGGCGAGGTCGTCCTCGACGGCGCGGTAGCCGAGGCGTTCGAGCCCGGCGGCCAGTTTGAGGGAGTCCGCCTGGTTCATCTGGCAGCCGAGGGTCCAGATATGGAAGGTGGCCATCACAGGTCCTTAGGAGCAGAGTGTCCTCTGGGAGTCGGGTCCTCCGGTGCATGGGCTGGCGGAGGGGGAGGGATTCGAACCCTCGGTCCCGGAAACCCGAGACAAGCGCTTAGCAGGCGCCCGCACTAGACCACTATGCGACCCCTCCGAGGGCCGT
>CAZVNJ010000136.1:0-2708 GCA_964628985.1 uncultured Dehalococcoides sp. | reverse complement strand
ACGAACAGGCGACGCAGGAGTGCGCCCGGTGTGGGGCGCTGTATTGCGACAACCACGGGGATGCCCTCTGCGAGCGCTGCATGGACCCCGCGTCCGCCGTGCCTTCCTATCGTGTCTTCCGAGGCTCCCTCGCCGCGCTGTTGATCGGCTCCATCGTCGCCGTGTGGCTGCTCGTCCTGCCGCCCGCGCGCGCTGACCAGGACGGCCCGCCGTCCTCCATCGCGAACCTGGTGCAGACGGGCACGCCGAGGCCCTCCGCGACGCCCCAGCCGAGCGTTGAGCCCGGCGGGGCCACTCCCGCCCCTACCTCCCCCGCGTCCCCGACGCCGACCCGCACGCCAACGCCGACGGCAACGGCCAGCCCGACGGCGACGCCCACGGCGACCGCCACTCCAGCCTCGAATGAGGCGACCACCTACACAGTGCAGCCCGGCGACAGCCTGCTCAGCATCGCCCAGCGCTTTACCCCTTCCGGACGCAATGTCCAGGAGGTGGCGGATGCCATCGCCGCCGCCAACAACATCACAGACCCGCGCACGATCCAGATCGGCCAGCGGCTCACGATCCCCGCGCGCTGAGTCCTCGAACCCCCACCGGTCACCCGGCCCGCCTGCGCTGCGCTACCCTCCCGCGCAGAGGGATACTGGAGGCCGCATGAGCCCGGACGTCATCGAGGCGAACACGAAACACCGCCAGACCGTCGTGCGGCGGGCTGCGTACTTGGTCCCCTCCGCCGTGTTGGCGTCCGGCCTCTTCATCCTCTCGCTCACCGGGCTGCCGCAATCGATCATCATGGTCGTGCTGGTCGGCATCTTCGCCATCCCGCTTGGGATGGAAGCCGTCTCCGTCCTGCGTGACCTGCCGAAGCAGCCGGTGGTGACGGAGGGACGAATCGACCGGATGTGGAGCAAGGCACGCTTCGCCTTTGTTGGCCGGGTGCACTACATCCTCGTGAACAACAAGCTGTTCGAGGTGGGCCCCGTCGCGGGGATGGAGCTGCGGCTGGGCGACCAGGTGCGCGTGGAGCACTGGCCGCACTCCCACACCCTGGTGTCTGTCACCCGCCTCGCCTCGGCACCCCCGCGCTAGGCCAACTGCGCCACTTCCCCCTTTGACTTCCACACGGGCCGAGCCATCCTCGGCGTGTGACGCTGATCGACGGTCCTGCCACCGCTACCTCCACGGCCACCGCCTTTCGCATCGGTGAGATGCCGGAGGCGGAGCGGCCGAGGGAGCGGTTGCTGCGGCTGGGACCGGGTGCGCTCAAGACCGACGAACTTCTCGCCATCCTGTTGCGCACTGGCAGCGCGCGGGAGGATGTGCTCTCCGTCGCCCAACGTCTGATCATCGAGCGGGGTGGCCTCCGAGGGCTGGCGGCCAGCGACCTCACCACGCTCGCCGGGATGCATGGCCTGGGCCCCGCGAAAGCCACGACGATCGCCGCCGCATTTGAACTCGGGCGGCGCGCGGCCCTCGAGGACGGAGGCACACAGGTCGCCGTGACCACGCCAACCGAGATCGTGAGGCGGCTTCAGCCGGAGATGGAACTGCTGCCGCAGGAGGAACTGCGGCTGCTGGTGCTGGACACGAAGCACCATGTCGTCGCATCCGTGATGCTCTACCGAGGCACGGTCTCTGCCGCACCGGGACGCGTGGCTGAGGTGTTCCGTGAAGCCGTGCGTCGCGGGGCCGCGAAGGTCGCCGTGGCCCACAACCATCCGAGCGGAGACCCCTCGCCGAGCGGCGACGATATTGCCTTCACACGTGAATTGGTGAAGGCGGGCCGCCTCATGCAGATCGAGGTGATCGACCACATCGTGATCGGGCATGGCCCCGGCCGATGGGTGTCGCTGCGAGAGCGTCGCCTCGGCTTCGATTAGGCAGCCGTCCGGAAACGCAGGTTCGATAACGTTTCGGCCCGGCCTGTTACCATCGCGTCAGGCGGTGGTGAGAGGGTGTCCGGTGAACTGGGTCGATCTGGTGATCGTGGCGATCATCGCGTGGACCGCCTTCCGCGCGTTTCGGACTGGACTCGTACGCGAACTCACGGCACTGGTCGCCGTCATTGCCGGTATCGTCCTCGCCGGCGCGCTGAGTGATGACCTCTCCGACAACCTTGACTTCCTGATCAGCGATCCGGCGACGCGGAACCTGGCCGCGTTCATTGCGATCTTCGCAGGGACGTTGATCGCGGGACAGGTGCTCTCCGCCATCCTCGCGGACGTGGCCGGGATGCTGTTGCTCGGCCCGTTGGATCACATCGCAGGCGCGATCTTCGGATTCATTCAGGGCGTCCTGATCGTGCAGGTGCTGCTGATCGGCGTGGCGGTCTTCCCGGCCGCCGCCTCCGTCTCCAGCGCCGTGGACGACTCGCGCCTGGCCGCGTTCTTCCTGAAGTCCTTGCCCTCCGTGGACCAGTTGCTCCCGGACCGCTTCCGCGACCCGATGGGCCAGTTGGAGCGGTGGCGCGAGATCACGAGCCGGCTGCAGCCGATCCCGACACAGGAGACCATCCTGCCCGGCGTCCCGAAGGGCCAGGCGACGCCAGGGGGACTGCCTCGATGACTCCCGGCGCGGGCCCGCTCACAAGTGACGGGCCTGCGCCAGCGGCCCGACCGCGCCATCAGAGGGCGCCCCGCCCGCCCGTCCAGCGATCCGGTACACTCGCGGCCACGTCGCTTCGAGCGGGGGCGTCCGTTGGGCGCACC
>CAZVNJ010000135.1:0-2792 GCA_964628985.1 uncultured Dehalococcoides sp. | reverse complement strand
TCGATCGTCGTCTTCCTGAACAAGTGCGACATGATGGAGGACGAAGAACTCCTCGAACTGGTCGAACTGGAACTGCGCGAACTGCTCACGGCCAACGGCTTCCCGGGGGACGACACCCCGATCATCCGGGGCTCGGCGCTGAAGGCGCTGGAGAGCACCTCGACGGACCCCAACGCTCCCGAGTACAAGCCGATCCTGGACCTGATGGCGGCGGTGGACTCCTTCATCCCGGAACCGGAGCGGATGGTGGACCGCCCGTTCCTGATGGCGATCGAAGACGTCTTCGGCATCAAGGGGCGCGGCACCGTGCTCACGGGTCGGATCGAGCGGGGCAAGGTGAAGGTCGGAGAGACGGTCGAGATCGTGGGCGTGAAGCCGACGAAGTCGACGACGGTGACCGGCGTGGAGATGTTCAACAAGACCCTGACCGAGGGCCAGGCTGGGGACAACGTCGGCGCGCTGGTGCGGGGCATCGAACGCGACGACGTCGAGCGCGGCCAGGTGCTGGCGGCGCAGGGCTCGATCACGCCGCACAAGAAGTTCCTGGGCGAGGTGTACGTGCTCTCCAAGGAGGAGGGCGGACGTCACACCCCGTTCTTCAACGGCTACCGGCCCCAGTTCTACGTCCGGACGACGGACGTGACGGGGAGCGTGACGCTTCCTGAGGGCATGGAGATGGTGATGCCGGGCGACAACGTGCAGATGAACATCGAGCTCATCTACCCGATCGCGATTGAAGAGGGCCTGCGGTTCGCCATCCGTGAGGGTGGGCGGACGGTGGGCGCCGGCGTCGTCACCAAGATCATCGAGTAACTGAAGAGCACTGACGGCAGCACCAGGACGACAGGGGGCCGGCATGGCTCAACAGCGCATCCGCATCAAGCTCAAAGCGTTCGACCATCGGGTGTTGGACGCCTCGGCGAAGCAGATCGTGGAATCGGCCCAGCGCACGGGCGCTGTGGTCGCCGGCCCTGTGCCGCTGCCGACGCGCATCCGGCGCTACACCGTGATGCGCTCGCCGTTCATTGACAAGGACTCGCGCGACCAGTTCGAGACCCGCACGCACAAGCGGTTGATCGACATCCTGGAGCCGACGTCGCGCACGGTGGACACGCTGATGCGGCTGCAACTGCCGTCCGGTGTGGACATCGAGATCAAGCTGTAAGGACGCCGGCATGACCACCGGGATGATCGGACGCAAGGCCGGCATGATGCGCCTGTACGACGGCTCCGGCCACGTACGCGGCGTCACCGTGATCGAACTTGGCCCCAACTACGTGAGCCAGATCCGCACGGAAGACCGTGACGGCTACACCGCGGTGCAGCTCGCCTTCGCCGGGGCGCGGAAGCGCACGAACAAGCCCGAGGCGGGCCACCTGCGCGCCGCTGGCCTGGACCGCCAGGTGCTGACGCGCCTCCAGGAGTTCCGCACGGACGACGTGTCCGGGCTGACGCTGGGCCAGGCGATCACCTGCGAGGCGTTCGAGCCCGGCACGTTCGTCGCAGTCACGGCGACCTCCAAGGGCAAGGGCTTCGCCGGTGGCGTGAAGCGTCACCATTTCCGCGGTGGCCCGAAGACGCACGGACAGTCAGACCGGCACCGCGCGCCTGGCTCGGTCGGTTCCGGCACCACGCCGGGCCGCACCTACAAGGGCCAGCGCATGGCCGGCCACATGGGCAGTGTGACCCGGACGGTGCTGAACCAGCTGGTGGTGGCGAACGACCCGGCCCGCAACCTGCTGTTCGTCGAGGGTTCCGTCCCGGGCCCGCGTGGTGGCGTTGTGACCGTGCAGGTCGGCCGGCGCAAGCCGCTCAAGGCATTCGTCGCGGCCGTCGTGCCGGGCACCGTCGAGACCGCTGACGACGCGGAGAGCGAGGCCTCGGCATGAAGTTGCAGGTAGTGGACCTGGCCGGCCAGGCCACGGAACAGATCGACGTGGAAGACGCGGTGTTCGGCATCGAGCCGAATCAGGCCGTGGTGCACCAGACCCTCGTCGCGCAGCTGGCGGCGCGGCGCGCTGGCACGCACTCCACCAAGACTCGAGGTCAGGTCGAGGGTTCCACCGTGAAGATCCGCCGGCAGAAGGGGCTGGGCATGGCCCGGCAGGGGAGCATCCGCTCCCCCCTTCACCGAGGGGGTGGCGTGGTGTTTGGGCCGTCGCCGCGTGACTACACGCAGCGTCTGCCGAAGCGCATGCGCCGCCTGGCGATCCGCTCCGTGCTTTCCTCGCGGGCTGCGGAGCAGCGGCTGACGGTGGTGGACGGCCTCGGGCTGTCTACGCCGTCGACGAAGGCGATGGTCGGGATGCTCGCCGCGACGGGTGCCGGGCAGTCCGCTCTGATCGTCACGGGCGGACCGGACCGGATGGTGTTCATGTCGGCCCGCAATGTGGACGGCGCGCGCGTCGTCCCGGCGGACACGCTGAATGTGGCGGACATGCTGGCCCACAAGCACCTCGTGCTCACGGTGGACGCCGTGCGGCGTATTGAGGCGCTGTGGGGTGGCGAGCGTGCGGCGAAGCGCGACCGGGTGGAGGCGTAACCCATGCCCAAGGAGATCCATCCGTATGAAGTGCTCCGCCGTCCGATCGTGACGGAGAAGAGCACGGCGCTGGCCGCCCTCCACAAGTACGTCTTCGAAGTGGCGAACGGGGCGAACAAGCCGCAGATCAAGGACGCCGTCCAGCGAGCGTTCAACGTCACCGTGGAAGAAGTGAACACGACGATGCAGCGTGGTAAGCGCAAGCGCACACGCAGTGGCCGCCCTGGCGCGGACCCGTCGTCCTGGAAGA
>CAZVNJ010000134.1:0-2821 GCA_964628985.1 uncultured Dehalococcoides sp. | reverse complement strand
GCCCAGCCCGACTTCGTGGTCTGCGCCCACTGCGCGACCTCGCTGAAGCAGGCCTGTCAGCAGTGCGGCCGCCTGCTCCAGGTGCAGTGGCGCCACTGTCCGTACTGCGCGGCTCCGCGCGTGACGGCGCGGCCCCGGCTCGAGGCCGATGCGGAGCCACCTCGCCTGCGCCGCACAGCACCGGTCGTCGCCCGGGATGACGAGCCCGCGACGCGTCCAGCACGCGCCCGCCGCTTCGACGAGGTCGACGAGCGGGACTGATCAGGCCAGCAGGAGAGCACGAAGAGGCCGCCCAACGGGCGGCCTCTCTCTATTCACGTGCGGCCAGGGCGGAGGCTAGCCGAGTGCCTCTTCGATCAGGGCGCGGATCTCGGACGCCTGCGCGTCCCGCCAGCCCTCGGCGTAGTCCCACGTGGCAGCCTGGTACTTGGCGCGTGCCTCTTCCCAGGCGGGCGTGTCGCGTTCGACCCCCGCGAGGATCTGGCGCAGGGCCGGCATCTCCGCGTTGGCCTTGTCGGCCCGCTCGATCCAGTGACCCACGTACTTGTGGTCGCGGTCGTAGAGGACCACCACGGGGATGGACTCGAACTGGCCGTCCTTGAGGAACTCGGCCATCACGTCCTTGTTTTCGTCGCGCTTCAGATAGCGGACTTCCATTCCGGTCAGTTCGCCGATGCGCGCCGCCGTCGGCAGGCCGCGCCAGACATCCGGGCACCAGTCCTCGCCGATGACAAGCGCCTTCAGGCCGTGCTTCTCGACGGCGGCCTTGATCGCCGCGATGTCGCCAGCGTCCGGCTGCCACTCGTTGTAGTGGCGCTGGAACGCCTCCTTGTTCAAGGCGATGGCGTCCATCCACGCCTGGAACGAGTCGAACCCTGTCTTGAAGCGCTCCGGCGTCACCACGGAGTCTGCTTTCGGGGCCTGCGCTCGGCGTGTGATCGTTGAGGTCGCGGTCATCGGTCTACCTTCCCACCCGTCACCCGGGTGCCTCGATGTGTGTCAACGAGGTCTGTGATTCGACGGATTGCCGTCAGACTGCGAGGGTAACACCGAATTGGCCCGCGCTGTAGAAACTACTGTGCGGGGCCCCGGGCGGCCTCCCACACGGCGATATGCGCGGAGGCATCCAGGCTGACCGGGTCCGCGCCCGCGGTCTGGGCGGCGCCTTCGAGGTCGCGGAACGCCGCCGCGAACCGTTCGCCTGCCGCTCGCAGGGCCTCCTCCGCGTCCGCGCCCTGCTCACGGGCGAGGCGGACGGCGGCGAAGAGTAGTGCCCCAACGTCGCCTGCATCCAGGGCGACGCGTGCAGCATCGGAGGGGCTTGAGTCGGGCGTTTGCAGGCCGGCCGACCCAGCGCGGCCGATCAACGACTGTGTGCGCACAAGTGCTGGCGCGGCGCGGGGAACTGAGTCGAGGGCGCCCTCGGCCCGCGCCGCCTCGGCCTCGCCACGGGCGGCTCGCTCGCCACGCTTGATCGTCTCCCATCGGTCGAGGAGCGCCTCCATTGACCCGGCTTCCTCTTCGCCGAAGACGTGAGGGTGGCGGCGTACAAACTTCGCGGTGGCGTACTCCAGCACGTCTTCGAGGGTGAACGTGCCGGCCCGCTGGGCGAGCGCGGTCTGCATGAACATGTGCGCCAGCACGTCGCCGATCTCCTCCCGCAGGCCGGCGCTGTCGCCTCGATCGATCGCGTCGACGAGTTCGTACGTTTCCTCGAGGAGGTAACGGCGGAGACTCTCATGGGTCTGCTCTCGGTCCCACGGGCAGCCGTCGGGGGCGAAGAGCCGCTCCATCACCCCTCGCAGGCCGGCCAGCGCACGCAGATCCTCCTCCGGCGGCAGCGCCGGCAGGAGCCACGCGTCCGCGTCGAACGGCAGCGCAGCGATCGCGCACGACTCCGCCGCGTCTCCCCGCGCAATCCGGGCGACCTTCGATGCGGGATAGCGCCGCCGGACTTCAGGACGGGCAGCCTCGAACTGCCCGGCGAGGACGAGGAGAGGGCGTTGCGCGTCGAACGCCGGGTGCTCTGGATCGAACGCGTGCACGCGCTCCGGAGCGAGTTCGAGGGCGGCGCAGAGGGCATCGAGCGAGGGGGCCATCGCCCGAGTATAGGCGGGCCGCCGGCCTATACTGGGCGGCATGTCATTCGTCCGATATATCGCGCAGGGCGCGTTCCTCCTCTCTCTGCCGCTCTTCTTTGTGCTCACGAACGTGCGCATCGCCTCGACATGGGAAGCGACGTATGGCTACGCCTTTTCCCAGTACGACGTGCCCCGCGTGACGGGTCTGGACCGTGCTCAGTTGGACCGCGCCGCGCACGAGATCGTGGACTACTTCCAGACCGGCCAACCGGGGACGCTGCTGGACATCCGCGTTCGGCAAGGCGCGAACACCGTGCCGCTGTACAGCGAGCGCGAAGTGCTGCACATGAAGGACGTCCTGGGCCTGATGCGGTTCGTCTTCCGAGTCCAGGAATTCGCGTTCATTTACGTCGTCCTCTACCTGGCGGGCATCTACCTGTGGAGCCGCGAGCGCTCCCTGCTGCACCTCGCACGCATGTCAATGTGGGCGGGCGCCGGGACGGCGGCGGTGCTCGGCCTCGCTGCCCTGGCAATGCTCGTCGGGTTCGACTCCATCTTCCTGAAGTTCCACCAGTTGTCATTTGCCAACGACTTCTGGGCGTTGGACCCGAGCCGCGACCGGCTGGTGCAGATGTTTCCGCAGGGCTTCTGGTTCGATGTCTCGTTCGCCGTTGGTGTGGTGAGTGTGATCGAGGGCGGCCTGCTATTCCTGGCGGGCTACGGCTTCCTCGCCTGGCATG
>CAZVNJ010000133.1:0-2874 GCA_964628985.1 uncultured Dehalococcoides sp. | reverse complement strand
GAGGACTGCGCGAGCCGCCACGCGATGGCGTGCTCGCGTCCGCCGCTGCCGAGGAGAAGGACGTTCATGCCCACTCGGCTACTCCCACTCGATCGTGCCTGGCGGCTTCGAGGTGATGTCGTAGACGACGCGGTTGATTTCGCGCACCTCGTTGGTGATCCGGTTGGAGATCTTCGCGAGGAGGTCGTAGGGGAGGCGGGCCCAGTCCGCGGTCATCGCGTCCTCGGCCTCGACGCAGCGGAGCGCGACGGTGTGACCGTACGTGCGGAAATCGCCCTGCACACCCACGGACATCGTGTCCGTGAGGACGGCGAAGGCCTGCCACAGGTCGTAGTAGACCTGTGCCTTCTTGATCTCGTCCATCACGATCCAGTCGGCGCGGCGGAGGATGTCGAGCTTCTCGCGGGTGACCTCGCCGATGATGCGGATGGCGAGGCCGGGGCCTGGGAACGGCTGGCGGTAGACCATCTCGTCCGGGAGACCGAGTTCCTTGCCGACGCGGCGCACCTCGTCCTTGAACAGGTTGCGCAGCGGCTCGATCAACGTGAGGCGCATGTCCTTGGGCAGGCCGCCGACGTTGTGGTGGGTCTTGATCTTCGCGGCGGCGTTGTTGCCGGTAGAAGCGGACTCGATGACGTCCGGGTACGTGGTGCCCTGGACGAGGAAGTCGACTCGGCCGAGGGAGCGGGTCTCGTCCTCGAAGAGGTGGATGAACGTCTCGCCGATGCGCTTCCGCTTGGTCTCCGGGTTGGTGACCTCGGCGAGTTCCCCGAGGAAGCGGTCGGTGGCGTCTACGTGGCGGAGTTTGATCGCCATGTGCTTGGTGAAGGTCTCGACGACGCGTTCCGCCTCGCCCATCCGGAGGAGGCCGTTGTCGACAAAGATGCAGGTGAGTTGATCGCCGACGGCGCGGTGGACCATCGCTGCTGCGACCGCGGAGTCGACCCCGCCGGAGAGCGCGCAGATCACCTGGCCATCGCCCACGGCCTTGCGGATGGCGGCGACGGACTCCTCGACGAAGTTCCCGGCGGTCCAGTCACCTCGACAGCCCGCGACCTCGAAGAGGAAGTTGCGGATCAGCGTGTCGCCCTGCGGAGTGTGGACGACCTCGGGGTGGAAGAGGATGCCGAAATATTTCGCGCCGTCCGTCATCACGGCGACGGGGGCGTTGTCCGACTGTGCGATGCCTCGGAAGCCCGGGGGCAGTTGCGTGACCTTGTCGCCGTGCGAGGCCCAGACCGGCAGCGAAGCGGGCAGGCCCTTCAGCAGCGGGTTGGCGGCCTCGGTCAGGTTGAGGATGGCGTGGCCATACTCACGCTCCTCGGAGGGCTCCACGCGGCCGCCAAGGGTATGGGTGAGTAGTTGCATGCCGTAGCAGATGCCCAGGACGGGGACGCCCGAGTTAATGACGTACGCGGGGAGCGTCGGCGCGCCCGGGTCGTACACCGACGAAGGGCCGCCGGAGAGGATGAACGCCTTGACGCGGAGGTGGCTCAGCGCCGCCGCCGGGGTGTCCCAGGGCACCATCTCCGAGTAGACGTCCGCCTCGCGGATGCGCCGTGTGATCAGCATCGAGAACTGCGAGCCGTAGTCGAGGACGACGACGGCCTCGGGGGCGTTGGGGGCGGGTGTAAGGACGGCGCCCGGTTCGCGTGCCCCCGCGACTTCGAGGTACGTTGCGACCTCGGTGTCGCCGGAAGCGCGAACCCGATCCGCCGGGGCGGAGATCTCGGTCGTATCGACCATATGGACTGCCTGACCGGGGGAGAACGCCGCTAGGCAGCGATGGTACCGGCGCCCCCTCGGAGGGGTCAACGCGAATCTGCGAGGGCTCGTGAACGATTCGCCCGTTCCAGCGCTGCGGCCGATGCCTCGGAAGTTGATCTCCGGCGCGATGCTGCTGTTCTCGACAGAGGGCCGCCTGCTGATCGTCCGCGGCCCGGACCACACGGAGTGGGGCATCCCGGGCGGCCTCGCGGAGTTCGGGGAGTCGCCCTGGCAGGCGGCACGGCGCGAGGTGCGCGAGGAACTGGGCCTCGAACGCGACCCCGGCCCGCTCCTCTCGGTCGAGTGGCGCCCACCGATGTCGGACGTGGGGGACGGCATCCACTTCATCTTCGAGGGCGGATTGCTGAGCGCGGCGGACGTGTCCTCCCTGCGCTTCCAGCCGAGCGAAGTGGCCGAGGCGCGATTCCTGCCGCCCGAGGAGGCGTGCGCGATGCTGCCGGTGCGCCTCGCTGCGCGCGTGCGCCTAGCGATCGCCGTCCGGCCGTACGGCCCGCCCGTCTACCTGGAGGCGGGTGAAGTACGGAGCGGCGCCGGCCTGAACTCCTCCGAGGCCGAGGCGGCGCATCTCGATGCCCTGGTCGCACCGCAGGCGGATCCCTTCGTCCATTTCGAGGCGTGGTACGCCGCTGCCGCGGCCCTCGACCCGCAGCCTCAAGCCGTGAACCTGGCGACTGCAGACGCGCGCGGGCGGCCAAGCAGCCGCATGGTGCTCGTCCGTGAGTGGTCCGCGGCCGGGTTCGAGGTCTACACGGACACCGAGTCGCGTAAGGGCCAGGACCTGGCGGCGAATCCATACGGGGCGCTGTGCTGGCACTGGAAGGCTCCATTGCAGCGGCAGGTGCGGGTGGAGGGCCGGATCGAGCGGCTGCCCGAGGCCTCGGCGGACGCCTACTGGGCGTCGCGGCCGCGAGCGCAGCTGATGGGCCGGCTCACCTCGCGACAGTCTCAACCCATTGAGAGTCGCGAGGCACTGCTGGGCGCGCTGCGCGCGGACGAGGCGCTCTATCCGGGGCCGGATCCTCCGCCGCGCCCCTCGCGGTGGGGTGGCTACCTCGTCATCCCCGAACGCTTCGAGTTCTGGGTGCA
>CAZVNJ010000132.1:0-2960 GCA_964628985.1 uncultured Dehalococcoides sp. | reverse complement strand
CGCGTGATCGCCTGCCGGATCCACCACGTGGCGTACGTGGAGAACTTGAACCCCTTGCGGTAGTCGAACTTTTCCACTGCCCGGATCAGGCCGATGTTGCCTTCCTGGATCAGGTCCAGCAACGACATTCCGCGGCCGATGTACTTCTTGGCGACGGAGACCACCAGGCGGAGGTTCGCTTCGGTCAACTGACGCTCGGAACGCTTCCCGTCGAAGATGATCTTCTGGAAGTAGTACTGCAGCCCGGAGCCGTGTGCGGCGTCCATCTGTGCCGCCAGCGTCTTCGGTGGCGGGAACAATTTCGATTCCGACTCCACGAACTCAGCGGCGCGCATCAGGTGGTCCGGCCGCATGATGTGGGTGATGATCGAGAGGCGGATCAAGGCTTCCTTTGCCCGCTCCTCGTCCCACTTCAGGTCCTTGCGGACGGCCTCCAGCGCGCCCTCGTCCCGCTCGCCGTCCAGGCAGCGGCGGAACTTCGGGTCCACGATCCGCTCGTGCACGGACTGGCGAGGCAGTTCGAGGTAGCGGCTGACTGAGGCGTACACATCGCGCATGTGGTGGAACTGCCGCAGCAGCTCCACGTACACCTCGCCCCAGGTCGGCTCGTCGCCCGTCTCATCCCGGTACTCGTCCAGGATGTCGTCGATGTGCAGCCACTCCTCAATGGCGCGGGAGAGGCGCTTCTCGTCGTCGGCCGTCAGCAGGGAGACCTTGCCGATCTCGCGGAGGTACATGCGCACCGGGTCGTCGATGCCGGCGACCTCGTCCACGAAGCGCTTCGTCGCCTCGTGGATACCGCCTTCTTCGCGCGCAGCGATCGGGTCCACCTTCACGGTGATCCCGTTCTCCGCCAGTTGCGAAATGATCGAGGCGAGTTTCTCCGCGGAGATCTCCGCGTCCGGGATCGCTTCGAGCACGTCGTCCGCGGTCACAGAGCCTGATCGCCGCCCCTTGTTCAGGAGCGCGTCCAGGCCGGCGTCCGCCAGCGTGGTCTCTTCAAATGCCTGTGTCATCTACTCACCCCTCATCACGTCAGAGTCGCCGGCTTGCGTTCGGCGCTCATCCCGGACGATTTCCTTCATCCGGTCGACGGTTGCAACAAACTCTCCTGCGAGGACCGCGTCGTCATTCGCGGGACCCTCCGGCATGGGGCCGCTCTGTGCAGCCCGGAGCGCGGCGTCCAGGACGGCCGCACCCCCTCTACGTGCTTCAACGAATTCGGCAGTGCGCTGTTCAGCCGCAAGCCGTGTCCGTGACTTCTGCCGGCGCAAACGAATCGTGCGTGCCATGTCGTCCACCATCGCGGGGACGTGACGGGCCTCGAAGTCGCGCAACGGCACCGCCGCAAGTTCGTCATACTTCGCGCGCACCAGGTCATCGAGCTCGCCCAGCCGCTCGCCGAGGTGTGCATCCGTGACCCATGCCTCCCACAGCGCGCGGTTCACAGAGTCCTCGAACACTTCGGGTGCAAGGTCGAGGCCAGCGGCACGCGCTTCAGGTCGGGCGAGCAGCAGGCAGAGCAGTTGCGCCTCGCCATCGAGGACGGCTGGCGCGGCTTTCTTTGCCTGCTGCACCTCGCGCGGCGTGGCCACCGGACGCGGGGTCACGGGCCGTCCCGGTGCGTTCTGGGCGGCCCCGCCGGCGAGGAGCGCGATCACCGTGCGCTCGTCCACCTGCCCGAGTCGAGACATACGCGCGACATAATGCGAACGTACCACAGGGTCGGCAATCGCCGCGACGGTCGGCGCGAGCGCCTGCAGCGCCTTCGAGCGTGACCGCGGGTCGTTCACGTCCGTCCCGGCCTCGATCGCACGGAAGAGGTGGTCGGTCACAGGGAGGGCGGAGTCCAGCATCGCGCGGAAGGCCTCGGGGTCCCGGCGCACCATCGAGTCCGGGTCGTCCCCCGCGGGGAGGGTGACCACGCGGATGTCCGCCTCCAGCACATCCTGATAGGAAACGAGGCCGCGCCAGTCCACCACGGGGACGGCGGTGTGGTCGGACACCCCGGCGGCCACCTCGATTCCGCGCAGGGCGGCGGCGGAGCCGGCGGCGTCCGCGTCCAGCGCGAGGATGACGTTGTGGCTGTAGCGCTTCAGCAGCGCCATCTGCTTCTCCGTGATCGAGGTGCCGTTCGAGGCGACGACGTGCTCGAAGCCGTACTGGTGGCAGGCGATGACGTCCATGTAACCCTCGACGACGACTGCGCGGTCGAGTCGACGGATCGCGTCGCCGGCACGGTCCAGGCCGTAGAGATTGCCGCTCTTGTCGAACAGCGGCGTCTGCGGTGTATTGAGGTACTTCGGCTCATCGCCTGGGCGCATGGCCCGCGCGCCGAAGCCGATCAGGCGGCGGCGGCCGTCCCGCGTGGGGAATATCAGCCGGTAGCGGAAGCGGTCATACACGCCCCGGTCGCCGCGGATCGCCAGGCCGGCCTCGATCAGGTCGTCCTCGCTGAATCCGCGTGCGACGAGGTGATCCGTGAGGCTGCGCCAGCCGTCCGGGGCGAAGCCGAGTTGCCACGCGCGTACGGTCGCGTCGTCCAACCCTCGGCGCTCGGCATAGGCACGCGCCTCCGCGCCCTCGGCGCCGCTGAGGGCGGCCTGCCAGAAGACGGCGGCGGCCTCATTGGCGGCGAGCAGGCGTTCGTGCTGCTCGCGCTCCTCGCGCTCCCGAGGCGACTGCGGGCGCAACTCCACGCCCGCTCGCTCGGCGAGCCGCTGGAGCGCCTCCTTGAAGTCCAGGTTCTCGATCTTCCGGACGAACTCGATGACGTCCCCGCCAGTTGAGCAGGATCCGAAGCAGTGCCAGGTCTGCCGTTCTGGGTCCACAGCGAACGACGGCGTCCGCTCGCTGTGGAACGGGCACCGCGCCTTCCAGGTGCGCCCGGCCTTCTTCAGCTCAGGCACATACCCGGAGACAACCTCGACGATATCGAGGCGGGTTTTGACGTCGTCGAT
>CAZVNJ010000131.1:0-2962 GCA_964628985.1 uncultured Dehalococcoides sp. | reverse complement strand
CCATGGGCCCGGGCGTCCGCCTGGAACTGCAGGACCTCAAGACCCCGGTCGGCGCCAACAACTAAGCGCCTCGGCTCTTCGGACTCAGGAGGGGCGGCCAATGGCCGCCCCTCTTCGTGGGCCCGCCTAGGGCGGGCCGGGGCGCGGGATGTAGGTCCGGGTCGCGCCTATTCATGGACTCCCCCCGCCTCGTACCACTTAGACTCTTTGGCATGCCATCGGACGTTACAGACTGGGTCGCGGAGGGATGGGACGGGCCGACCCTCTTGACCGCAGGCGCGGTGGTGCTCGGCTTCCTTCGATCGCTCTGGACTGGCTATAAGTTCCGCAGTGCAAATCGCCCGGAAATCTCCATCGCAGTCCTTCGGCTCCCGAGAGATGAATTGCAAGTTCGCGCGAGTGCGGCCGACCCGTTCGTCCCGCACTACACACGTCGGATCGTTGTGACCGTGACGAATCTTGGTGAAGTCCGGGCCCGCGACATCAGGATCTACGGCAACATCCTGTCCCACGATCGGGTCGACGGAATGGAAACGCCTCGGCTGACGTGGCGGGCGCGTCGGCGTCTCAAGAAGTCGTCCACTCACCGGGCAGAAATCGCCAATCTGCGAGCAGGCGACACCTCTAGAGAGATCGAACTTCGTGGACCAGAGTTCCCGAGCGACATCGACGAGCCGATCCCGCCGCTCAGTGTGGCCAGAGTTGCTGCGGAATATCGAGCTCCTGACGGGCGGCGATTCTGGACCTATCGTGAGTCGGCACAGGGCTTCGCGCTTGGTGAGAACCCACAAGAGGCTGTACTTCTGCGATTGAGGCAGGTTCAGCCAGCGGACCCCGCTAACTTGGGACACTGAGCTCGCCGTAGCTTTCGCAGTCTCGCTGGAGCCTTTTTGGGGGCCGCGTCCGTAACCCGGGGCAACCAGCTGGTCTGAGGTAAGGCCCCCACTAGGGGCTTGGCGATCGGGGCACCCTCGCAGGCGAGCGTGCGGGCATCCAGCCGACCTCGGCGGTTCCGTGCGGGGCCCCCGTCCCAGCCCCCGGTTGACCCCAACGGGCGGCCCCCGCATCATCACTGGACGAGTCCCACGAGCGGCGTGGGGCGACCGCCATAGACCACGGGTCCCGATCGCGGGATAACGGCGCCGAGTCCGGCCCACCCGTCCAGGCGAGGAATTCCGCACCTCCCACCGGCGTCGCCGGTGGCGCGATGCGCCCTCTCGTCTGGAATCAGTCCGGGCGGTGGAGGGCGTCAGTCATATCCGGGGGGATCCTCGGGGAGACGACGCGCCGGATGGAGGATCGCGTGCCGACAACCCGCAAGGTGGCACAGGTCGCCGAACTCACAGACGTGGTCTCGCGTGCCGAGATCGCCATTTCGACGTCTTACGCCGGAATGCCGATGGCCAAGCAGACTGAACTGCGCACCACCCTGCGCAAGGCCGGTGCAGAGATGCACGTCGTGAAGAACACCCTGCTCCGCATTGCTGCGGACCGGGCCGGGCGTCCTGAGTTCGCCCAGTTGACCGAGGGCCCGACCGCCATGGTCGTCGGCTTCTCGGACATGGTCGGCGTCGCCAAGGCGCTGTCCGAGTTCGTCCGCGCGAACGAGGTGGCGACGAAGATCGCCATCCGCAGCGCTGTCGTCGAGGGCCGCCTCGTCGACGCGGCATACGTCCGTGACCTGGCCACCGTGCCCTCTCGCGAGGAACTGGTGGCGAAGATCGCGGGCAACGTCATCGGCAAGGTGGCGGAGTTCAACAACCTGGTGCTCGCGACACAGCGCAAGTTCGTCGTCCTCTTCGAGGCTCGCGCTCAACAGCTGGAGGATGGCGCCGCGGCGTAAGCCCGCGAACGCCCACAACGAGGAAGCGGCGCCGCCCGATGATGGCGGCTGAGGAGGACTGAGATGGCGAAGGTCGAAGAGGTGATGGAAGTCCTGAAGGGCATGACCCTCCTGGAGCTCCGGGACCTGAACAAGGCGATCGAGGACGAGTTCGGCGTGTCCGCCGCGGCGCCGGTCGCCATGATGGCCGCTCCGGCTGGTGGTGGTGGCGCTGCTGCCGCCGAGGAAGAGAAGGACTCCTTCGACCTGGTCCTCACGGACTTCGGTGCGAACAAGATCAACGTGATCAAGGTCGTCCGCGAGCTCACCGCCCTGGGCCTCAAGGAGGCGAAGGACCTGGTGGAGGCCGCCCCGAAGACCGTCAAGGAAGGCATGCCCAAGGCTGAGGCCGGGGAAGCCAAGAAGAAGCTCGAAGAGGCTGGCGCCAAGGTCGAGCTCAAGTAGTTCGCCCGCTGCGCTCGCACGCCGCGTAGCCCTCGAGGCTCGCGCAGGCTGCACTCGCGAAGCGCCGGCCGTCCTAGCCGGCGCTTCGCCGTCCCATCCACCGCAGGAGGTCGCCATGGCCGCGTCGGATCTCGAAGAGGGCACTGCCCTGACCCTGGACTGGACCAAACTTGAGCAGGTGGCCGCGGTCGGCGGCGTGGTCCCCTGCGCCGTCCAGGACGCGGACACAGGCGATGTCATCCTGGTCGCCTACGTGAACGAGCAGGCGCTGCGGGTCGCCCTGGAGACGCGGTCCGCTGTCTTCTGGAGCACCTCCCGCAACGAACTGTGGGAGAAGGGAAAGACCTCCGGGGAGACGTTCGACCTCCTGGAGGTGCGCGTGAATTGCGAGCAGAACTCCCTGCTCTACCGCGTGCGCCCGCGTCGAGGCGGTATCTGCCACACGAAGAACGCCGCTGGTGCCGCCCGAAACTGCTACTACCGCACCCTGGACTTCGCGACCGGCGCGCTCGTCAACCTCGACCCGTAGTCCCTGCCCCATGCACAGAATCGAGTCCGGACCGGCTGCCGCCTGCGCATCCCTCGGTGGTAGCCTCTAGCGATGCATTGCTACGCGTGCGACGAACAGGCGACGCAGGAGTGCGCCCGGTGTGGGGCGCTGTATTGCGACAACCA
>CAZVNJ010000130.1:0-2967 GCA_964628985.1 uncultured Dehalococcoides sp. | reverse complement strand
CCCTGAGACGGCGGTTCCCCCAGCGGACTGACCGGCGATGGCTGCCCCGGCTCGATGAGCGCGCGCACCTCTCCGCTGTCCTCGTGGGACGCCCGGCTCGGCTGCCGGGTTCGCCGCTGAGTGTAGAGACGACGAGACGCAAGAGTCAGACACGGGATCACAACGCCGCATGCAGACCCTCGAACGCAAGACCGAGATCATCTCCGAATACCGCACACACGGCACGGACACCGGCTCGCCGGAAGTCCAGGTTGCCCTGCTGACGGATCGGATCACTCGCCTCACGCAGCACCTGCGAGAGAACAAGCACGACTTCTCCACCCGCCGCGGGCTTCTGAAGCTGGTCGGCCAGCGCCGTCGCCAGCTGCGCTACCTCAGCAAGGTGGACGTCGACCGCTACCACAAGCTCATTCAGTCGCTCGGGCTGCGCCGGTAGGGCATCCCTGGAGCACGGCCGGATGTCCTGCGTCCGGCCGAGGCAGTTGGCCATGCGTCGTTCTTCCCCCATTCAGCACCACATGCCCGGTCCGGCCGGGCATGCTCGACGCACCCGCACGGGTGCGTCCTTCGTGTGGGGACACCCACACACCCATTCGCACGCGTAAACGCCTGGCGTCCGAGGTGGACGAGGCGATGTCGTATGAGACGACGAGAGAGATAGAGGCACCATGACCACAGAAACCACGGGCGCGCAGACGAAGGTCTTCACGCGCGAAATCGAGGGGCAGACCTTCGAGATCGGCGCGGGACGCCTTGCCCAGAACGCCGCCGGCGCCGTCACCGTCCGCTACGGCGACACCGTCCTGCTCGTGACCGTCTGCGAGGGCGACCCGCGCCCCGGTATCGACTTCTTCCCGCTGACGGTGGACTTCGAAGAGCGCATGTACGCCATCGGCAAGGTGCCGGGGTCGTTCTTCCGACGCGAAGGCCGCCCGGGAACGGACGCGACGCTGGCCGCCCGCATGACGGACCGGCCGATCCGTCCCCTGTTCCCGAAGGGCTTCAAGCAGGAAGTCCAGATCTCCTGCTTGCTCATCGCCTCGGACCGGATGAACCCAGCGGAACCACTCGCCACCATCGGTGCATCCACCGCCATCAACATCTCTCCGCTGCCGTTTGAGCAGCCGGTCTCCTCGGTGTCGGTCGGCCGGATCAATGGCCGGCTCAAGGCGTTCCCGACGTACGAGGAGCGTGAGCAGTCCGACCTCGAACTGACCGTCGCCGCCACGGACGACTCAATCGTGATGCTCGAGGTCGGCGCGAAGGAGATCTCCGAGGCCGACCTCATCACTGCCATCGAGTACGGCGAGAAGGTCTGCCGCGAGTTGAACGCCCTCCAGCGCGAGGTCATGGCTGCCATCGGCCAGCCGAAGATGGAATGGGTCGCTCCGAACCAGGAGGCGGAAGTCGCCCTCCGTGAGCGCGTGAAGAAGATCCTTGCGGGGCGCGAAGAGGAGTTGATGTCCGCGCTCAAGGGCGAGGGCTTCCGCGGCATCGACGAGATTGGCAAGCAGGTCACCGAGCAGATCAGCAAGGAGGATGGCACGCCTGCGAACGGCGGCCAGGTCCGCGCTGCCGCTGAGTACGTGCTGAAGCAGACGCTACGCAAGCGGATCCTGGAGACGGGCCTCCGCGCAGACAATCGCAAGGCTGACGAGATCCGCGAGTTGAGCGCGGAGGTGGGTGTCCTGCCTCGCGTGCACGGTTCCGGCCTCTTCCAGCGCGGCCAGACCCAGGTGCTGACGGTCGCCACACTGGGCGCTCTCCGTGACCGGGCGAAACTGGACAACATCGCCCCCACCGAGTGGAAGATGTTCATGCACCACTACAACTTCCCGTCCTTCTCGGTCGGGGAGGCGCGCCCGCTGCGCGGGCCAGGGCGGCGTGAGATCGGCCACGGGATGCTCGCGGAGAAGGCCATCGAGCCCGTGCTGCCGCCGTTCCACGAGTTCCCTTACACCATCCGCCTCGTGTCGGACGTGCTCTCCTCCAACGGCTCCACGTCGCAGGCCTCGGTCTGTGGTTCGACGCTGGCGCTGATGGACGCCGGCGTGCCGATCGCGGCGCCGGTCGGCGGGATCGCGATGGGCCTCATCACCAGCGACGACGAGAGCAAGTACGTCCTGCTCACGGACATCGCCGGTGTGGAGGACGCCCTCGGCGACATGGACTTCAAGGTGGCCGGCACGCCGGACGGCGTCACCGCCGTCCAGCTGGACATCAAACTCGGCCACCTGCCGCAGAACTTCCTTCAGGAGGTCTTCGAGGCGGCCCGCGTCGCCCGGATGAAGATCCTCGAAGTCATGCTGGCAGCGATCCCGGAGCCGCGCGCCGAGGTCGGCGAGTTCGCGCCGAAGATCACGATCGTCAAGATCGACCCGTCCAAGATCGGTGCGGTCATCGGGCCGGGCGGCCGGGTCATCAACGGCATCATCGCAGCGACCGGCGCCTCCATCGACATCGAAGAGGACGGTTCCGTCTTCGTCGGTGGTTCCGATATCAATGGGGTGCGTGCCGCGATCCGTCAGATCGAGGGCCTGACCCGCGAACTGCAGATCGGGGATGTGTTCGAGGGACCGGTGTCTCGGATCATGTCATTCGGTGCCTTCGTGGAAATCCTTCCGGGCAAGGACGGCATGGTGCACATCTCGGAGCTCTCTGACGAGCGTGTGGACCGTGTCGAGGACGTCGTCCAGGTCGGTGACCACGTCAAGGTGAAGGTGATGGAGATCGACAACCTCGGTCGGATCAACCTCACGATGCGCGGTGTGGACGACGAGGGTTCGGTCGGGTTGTCCGACGAGGACGCGGACCGTAGCGGCCAGCCGCGCGTCGTCTCTCGCGGTGCGGGCGGTGGCGGCGGCCGTGGTGGTCCGCGCGGCGGCGGTGGCCGTGGCGGTGATCGGGGCCCGCGGCGCGACGACCGCGGTGGCCCGCCGCGCAACGGCGGCGGTGACCGTGGCCCGC
>CAZVNJ010000129.1:0-2984 GCA_964628985.1 uncultured Dehalococcoides sp. | reverse complement strand
GAGCCGTACGGGTTCTCCATGTTGGACTGCCACGTCCCGGCCGCACGCGGCCCGCCCGTACCGATCGGGATGCGCTGCGAGGCCGCCTTCGATCCGTACGAGAGCACCGCCACGTTCACCCGGCCGGCCGCGATGTCTCGCGCCGCGTGCGCGACGTGGAACTCGTAGGACGTCCCGCCCACGCTCGTGGTGTCGATCACCTTCGGATGAAGGCCGAGGTAGGGCGCCAGGCCGAGGCCGCCCCCGCCCTCGCCGTCGCCCGCGTCGTAGATGCCGTCCACGTCCTTCCAGGACAGTCCGGCGTCCTCGAGGGCGCGATGGATGGACTTCGCTTTGATCTCCATCGCCGAAACATCCGGGTCGAGTCGCTTCGGCCACTCGTACAGTCCGACGATCGCTGCGGTGCGCGCCTGGTTCATGTGTGTGCCTCCCGTGCTCGCGGTTTCTACGCTCCGCCGTCACAGGCCGTCAACACGTCCGTATTGCAGACTCACGCGCTAGCATCCAGGGATGCGCGTCGCCCTCATCTCGGACACCCACCTGCCTTCGCTGATCCGCACGCCCGACGAGCTCGGCCCCCAACTGGCCGCCTTCCTCACCGGGGTCGACCTCATCCTGCATGGGGGCGACGTGGTCCGGCCGCTCGTCCTCGACTGGTGCGAGCAGTTCGCCCCCGTGGTCGTTGCGCAGGGAAATAATGACGATTTCCACGACCGAAGGATGGCGAAGCGGCAGATTCTCGACCTCGAAGGCTGGCGCGTCGGGATGGTGCACGAACTCCGCCCGGAGGACCGTCCGGTGCCGGTACTGCTCGACCGCGCGCTGGGCGGGGAGCAGGTGGACGTATTGATCGGCGGGGATACGCACGTCGAGCGCCTCGAGTACCGCGAGGGCGTGGTCGTCATCAACTCTGGGAGCCCCACGCTCCCTCACCACAAGGAGTTTCGGCTCGGGACGGTCGCGCTCCTCGACCTGACGCCGAGCCGCCTGCATGCCGAGATCATTAGCCTCGGCCACTCCGAGGGCGCCCCGAACCCGACCGTGCCCCGCCACATCGAGATCATCGAGCGCCGCCTCATCAGTCACTCGATGAACGGCGAGGCGCTTCCGTTACTGGGGCAGTAGGCGCCCCCTACCCCCTTCGAGGCAGCGAGGCACTAAGCCACTCGGGTTGCGATCTGCCAGGTATTTCCACAAGGGTCGAGGACGATGCACCGCCGGTCCCCGTAGGGCACCTCGACTGGTTCCTCCGCCACAGCCGCTCCGGCCCGGACCGCCGCTCGATAGGTGGCGTCGACGTCCTCGACGTACAGGCAGAGGATGGCGGGCATCGCCTCGCGCACGCCGGCACCGCTCACCATGACGACGGTGTCCCCGACGAAGAGTTCTGTTGGCCGCGCCCGTCTGAGCGTTCCGACCGCACCGAACGCCTGTTTGAGGAACCGCACCTCCCGCGCGAGATCCGTGACCACCAGCCGCGGGGTCACGCTGTGCCAGCCCTCGGGCTTCCAGTCCGTCATCCCCTGCACTCCTGGGTGCTACGCGAAGGCGAAGAGCGGCGGGAAGGCGATGACCACGATGGCCGCCCAGGCTGCATAGGCTGGGATGTATCGCGTCTGCCAGCGTTCGAGGTCGGAGAACGAGCGACGTCCGCGCAGGAATGACGTCAACAGCCACGCCGACCACGCGAGGTTGGCGAGCAGCACCACGTTGAGCCCAAGGCCTGCCGTCCGGTTGGGTGTGAAACCGAACTCGGTGATGCGGCGCAGGATCGCCGCCAACGCGACGACGTCGATGAGGAGCGCGCTTACCAGTAGCACCAGCTGCACGATGTCCAGGAGCGTGGGCCGTGCCTCTTCATCGCGAGCGGAGATCGTATAGAGCACCAGCCCCAACACCACCACCAGGAGCAGGTCGAGGAGGATGAGGACGTCGCGCTCGGCGTCGATGACGTTGCCGGTCAGCGCCATCCCGACGATCGCCGCGACGAGCATGAGGGCGAAGAGCGGCGTGAAGACGCTCGTCAGCACCGGCGCCATGTTTTCGATCACGCTCTGCTTCGCCTCGACCAGCCAGGCCACGACGACAATCGCGCCCACCGCCCCGCAGGGGAGGACCCAGCCGCTGATCATCGGCTGCACGTCGAGGTCGATCGCCTCGAAGACCCCGATCGTCATGGCTGTGAGGACGCCGCCCCCGAGGGCGATCAGCGTGTAGTAGATGAACCACTCGCCCGTGAAGCGCACAAAGTCCATACGCGGGGCATCTGAGCGCCACGCACCGCCGAGGTACGCCACTCCCGCGACGAACCACAGCAAGATCGGCAGATGGATTGAGGCGAGCACCTCCGTGTCTCCACCCGGCTCGAACGGCAACGCGTTCATCAGGACCGCCGCGCCAAGGAAGGGCAGCGCGAGCCACGCGATCACCCGCGCGGGCAGGCTTCGCTTCCAGCCCAGGAAGCCGACGAGAAACGGCAGCGCGAGCAGTGATGCGTTGCGCAGATAGAACGACGCCTCAACGTCCCCGTCCGAAGCGTTGCCTGTGAACGGGTCGAGGCCGAATAGGGCGGGAGCCTTAAACGCGAGTGCCGCACCGACCGCGAAAGACGCCATGATGACAAACGCGCGATAGTCCAATCGCTCGCGCACGGTGTCGCCTGCGAGGACTAACTGCTTCCAGAGGCGGCTCGAACGCTCACGCGCGAACTCGCGCGACAGGTCGTTCACTCCTCCGATGCGCTTGATCGCCACGAGGAATGACTCGTCCTCGCTGAGCCCCGCCGCCCCGAGTTCTGAGATCTGGCTGCGCAGATGGTCCTCGAGTTCGTCGACGTCGACGGGGTGAATCGTCGTGTTGCGGCGCAGGAGGTAGGACCGCCACTCCCGGATCTGAGACTCGATGCCTGGGTGCATGGTCGATTCCATCGTCGTCAGCCCTCGACTGTCCTGGGTACGGGGTTGGCGACTCGGAACGAGCGCCAC
>CAZVNJ010000128.1:0-3005 GCA_964628985.1 uncultured Dehalococcoides sp. | reverse complement strand
TGCCAAGAAGCCCGCCGCCAGGAAACCCGCTGCCAGGAAGCGCTAGCGAGCCGGCGCCTCGTACACTCGGATCATGCTCGACGCGCTCACCGAACGGCTCTCCGGCACCTTCCGTCGACTCGGTTCCTCTGGCCGGATCGGCGAGAAGGAACTCGACGAGGCGTTGCGCGAGGTGCGCATCGCGCTCCTCGAGGCCGACGTCAACTTCAAGGTGGTCCGGGACTTCATCGCCCGAGTGCGAGAGCGCGCGCTCGGGCAGGAGGTCCTTCAGTCGATCACACCCGGCCAGCAGGTCATCGGCATCGTGCAGGACGTGCTGATCGAAACACTGGGGAGAGACCATGCCCCGCTCGAGCGCGCCAAGGGCGGGCCCACCAAGATCATGGTGGTCGGCTCAAAGGGCTCCGGCAAGACCACGTTGGCGGGGCGCCTCGCCCTCAGGTTCAAATCCGAGGGCTTCCGCCCGCTCCTGATCTCCACGGACTTCGAGCGCGTAGCGGCGTCCGAGCAGTTGCAGGTCCTCGCGCAGTCCATCGATGTGCCGGTGTACGTAGAGGAACGGGAGGCGCCGGCGGTAGAGGTCGCGAAGCGCGGGCTCGCGCACGCGGCAAAGATCAACGCCAACGCGATCATTGTGGACACCGTCGGCGCCGTCGTCCTGGACGACGAACTGGCGGACGCCCTCGCGGCCCTGGCGGACGCCGTCGACCCCACTGAGTTGCTGATCGTGGTCGACGCGATGACCGGCCAGGAGGCTGTCACCCTCGCCAAGGAATTCCACGAGGTGCTTGAGGGCTCCGGAATCGTGGTGACCAAGGTGGACTCGGACACGCGCGGCGGCGCGGTGCTCTCCGTCCGCGAAGTGACCGGGCTCCCCGTGAAGTTCATCACCACCGGTGAGCGCCTCGAAGCCCTCGAGGAATTCCATCCGGACCGCTTTGCCTCCCGCGTCCTCGGCATGGGCGACGTGGTCACGCTTGTCGAGAAGGCGAAGCAGGCGATCGGTGAGCGGGACGCGAAGGAAGTCGCCCGCCGGATGCGCACCGGGCAGTTCGACCTGGAGGACTTCCTGGGGCAGATGGAGCAGTTGAAGAAGATGGGGCCGCTCTCGGGGATCCTGGACATGCTCCCCGGGGCCGGGGCCATGAAGGCGCAACTGGGGGCGGTGGAGATGAACGACAAGTTCATCCGCCAGTCCGAGGCGATCATCCGTTCGATGACGGTTGAGGAGCGGCGGCACCCGGACGTGATCAACGGCTCCCGACGGCGCCGGATCGCGCGGGGCTCTGGGACGCATCCGGCAGATGTAAACCGCCTCTTGAACCAGTTCGCAGAAGCCCGCAAACTAATGAAGGCGATGGCTGGCGGCGGCGGGAAGAACGCCGGCGGCATCCGTCGGATGCTGGGCCTGTGAATCTGGGCGGCCCGAATCTGGGCGCCCCCACTAGACCCGACCCCCGAACCGCCCGACACTGACCTGCCAGCCCACGGCGACCGAGCGTCCGGAATGACGCAGCGCCCCCTGAAGGAACTTGCCCGTGCTCCGTATCCGTCTCCGCCGTACCGGCCAGAAGCATCAGCCCTCCTACCGCATCGTCGTCGCCCACAAGGAGACGAAGCGTGATGGCGGCTTCCTCGAGATCGTGGGCCACTACAACCCGCGCACCGAGCCACGCACGCTCCAGGTGAACGAGGAGCGCACGAAGTATTGGCTGGGGGTGGGCGCACAGCCCTCGGAGACCGTCTCCCGCCTGCTCTTCAGCGCCGGCGTCACCACCGTAGAGCCGAAGAAGCGCCCCACGCTGCCGACGAAGGCCGAGCGCGAGGCCGCCGAGGCCGCCAAGAAGGCCCACGCCGAAGAAGCCAAGGCCCGCAAGGACGCTGAGGCTGCCGCAGCCAAGGCCGCCGCTGAAGAAGCCGCTGCCGCTGAAAAGGCCGCCGCCGAGGCCGCCGCAGGCTCGAACTAACCGATGCGGGCACTCATCGAGTACCTCGCCCGCGCCCTCGCTGAGCACCCCGACGACGTGGTCGTCGAGGAGGAGCACGACGGCGACCGCATCTTGCTCTACCTCTACGTGAACGACGAGGACAAGGGACGCGTGATCGGCCGGGACGGCCGCTGCGCGAACGCGATGCGATCCCTCCTCCACGTGGCCGCCGTCCGCGCCGGCGTCCGCGCGACGCTCAACATCGAGTAGCGCGCCCTCCGTGTCAGGCTCTCGGCCCAACCCTGCCCGCCGTCCCCGACGGCCGGGTGCGCCTTCGCGCGGTGGCTCCCGACCGACCCCACGCGTCATGCCCCGCATCGCGCGGCCACCCATCGACGAGACACCCGTGCCGCCGCCCGACGAGCGGGTGGCGATCGGCCGGATCAACGCGCCCTGGGGCTTGAAGGGGCACGTGAAGGTCACTCCGCTGACCTCGAACCCGGACCGCATCGTGGTGGGCGCAACGGTCATCCTGAAGAACGTGCGCACCCGCATCCTGGACATCGAGACGCCGCTCGGCTTCCCCTGCGTGCTCTTCGAGGGCCATGAAGGCCGCAATGCCGCCGAGGCGCTGCGCGGCCTCATGATCGAGATCCCGGAGAGCGACCTCCCCCCGCTCCCGGAGGGCGAGTACTACGCACACGACCTCATCGGTATGGCCGTGATCACGACTGCCGGCGAGCCTGTGGGCGTCCTCGAGCAGGTCCTGGTGACCGGCGCGAATGATGTGTACCTCGTGCGGCTTCCAGACCGGAGAGAAGTACTCATCCCCGCGATCGCCCACATCGTGATCGAGGTGGATGTGCCCGGGAAGCGGATGGTGATTGAGCCGGTCAAGGGGCTGCTCAGCGGGTCGCCCGAGGACCGCGAGTAGTCGCGTTGCCGCTCCGGCCTCGGGCCGTATACTCGGTCATGCTGCCTCCCGCGGAGGCGAGTCCTGTGGGGATGTAGCTCAGCTGGGAGAGCGCCGCGTTCGCATCGCGGAGGCCAGGGGTTCGAGTCCCCTCATCTCCACCA
>CAZVNJ010000127.1:0-3033 GCA_964628985.1 uncultured Dehalococcoides sp. | reverse complement strand
GGCCTACGCCTTCGAGGGCTGCGGCACCAGTTTGTAACCCACACCCCAGACCGTCTCGATCTTTGGGCGGGCGGCCTTCAACTTCTCACGCAGCCAGGCGACATGCACGTCGATCGTGCGCGCGTCGCCGTAGAAGTCCTCACCCCACACCATCGACAACAGTCGCTCGCGGTCCATCGCGACATTCGGATGGCGCATGAACGCCTCCAACAGGTCGAACTCGCGCTGGCGCAGGCGTACACGCTCGCCCGCCACCACCACGTCGCGCGACGCGGGGTCCAGGGTCAGGTCCTCGATGGTGACCGCCTGGGGCTCTGCGTCGCCAGCGCCCGAGGTCTTGTCCCAATCGCGTCGGCGGAGGTTTGCCTTCACACGTGCCACGACCTCGCGGGGGTTGAATGGCTTGGTGATGTAGTCGTCCGCGCCCATCTCGAGGCCGACGATCTTGTCGACGTCGTCGGAGCGCGCCGTCAGCATGATCACCGGGACGTCTGATTCCTTGCGGATCTCCGTGCACACGTCGAACCCGTTGAGGTGCGGCATCATCAGGTCGAGGACCACAAGGTCAGGCGACTCGGCCTTGAACCGTTCGAGGGCCTCGCGGCCGTCGTGGGCAGCCACCACCTCGTACCCAGCCTCACGGAGGTACAGGCGCAGCAACTTGATGATGTTGGCTTCATCGTCGGCGACGAGGATCTTCGCGGTCATCGTGAGCCTGCGGTCCTCGGCGTGCCACTGCTGGGTGGCTGGCGGGTGGGGAAGGAAAGGGTCGGGGCCGGCCCGGTGCCCCCGAGGGGACGCCGGAGCGGTTCGCAACCGCTCCCACCACAACCTGTTTCTGCGAACCACCCCGTCCGGGCGGCCCCTCTCCTGAAGATGAGGATGCCGGGGCCCGGTTGGCGTTCCTTAAGGGAAGTGTAAACAAAGTGTGCGAGATCCGGAGGACGGGGTCTCATCACGCCTGGCGGGTCCGGACGGCGCCGGCTAGGTGCGGGCGAGCGAGACGAGGGCCCGGGCATAGTCCGCGTGGTCACGGGCAGCGGCCGCCGCATGGTTCTGGTCCGCCACCTCGCGGAGCAGTTCCTCGCGGAGCACGGCAATCGCGCGGGGCGCCTCCACCCCGATCTTGACACGCTCACCCTCGATCGCCAGCAGGCGGACCACCACCTGGCCGTCGATGACGATGCCCTGCTCCAACTTGCGTGTGAGGATCAGCACGGTGTGGCCTCCTTGCCCCAAGTCCGCGCCGTCCCGTGCAGGGGCGCCGCGGGCGGACGGCATGGGCCGCCCGAGGGATCATCGGCAGACGGGGAGCGCGTCCGCAGGGCGTATCTCTCCGTCAGGCCGACGCGCGGAGCGGTTCCTCCACCGTGGCCGCCGAGGCAAAGACGAGCGTACGCAGCGAGTAGGTGGTCTCCGAAAGGATGACCTGCCGCGCCATGTGCGTCCGGCGCGAGAAGACCAGCGGCGCCAGCAGGTTGGCCGTGATCTGCTCCGGGTCCTCGTTGAGGGTCAGCAGGCAACGCACCATGGCATCCCCGGCCTCGTGGAGCCCCAGCGACTCAACGTCGCGGTCTGACAGTTCGAAGGCGTAGTCGTGCTCGAACAGGAACGGCTCCAGCACCGCGAAGGAGACATCCGGGTCGTCCAGCGACACCAGCCACTCCACTGGCGAGTCCTGCTCGCGCACCAGCGCGAACCGGCGCAGCGACTCGAAACCGCCGATCCCCGGCTCGAACGCAAAGATCTGCTCCTCCGACACGTCGAGGGTTTCCTCCGTGCCGAGCAGGGTCGTGGTCACACGCATTCCGAACTCCTTCTCGTCAGCGCCGGCGGCAGCGAGGCCGTCAGCGCAAGAACGCAATCAGACTGTTCGACAGCGACTTCGCTGTGGCGCTCAGCGCTGCCTGCAGGGCCGTGTCTCGCATCTGGAGGTCCACCATCTCCTGGGTCAGGTCGGCGTCCTCCAGCAAGGCGATCTGTGTCTGCAGCCGCACCCCGTCACCCTCGAGGCGCTCGGCCGCCAGGTCCACCCGACGCACGCGCGCGCCAATCTCGCCACGGGCCATCAAGGCCCGCTCGGCGTCCGCCGTCAACGCCGTCGTGGCGGCGGCGATCGCTGTCCGGTCGTTCGCTGTCAGCGCGTCGCGGAAGGCAATCAGCGACGTGAAGATCCCGCCGAAGAGGGCCTGGCCGTCCAGGTTCACTTCGATCTGTTCGCCATTACCGATGGTGCGCGTGATCACGCCAGCATCCCCGGCAAACGTGACGGTCGTCGCGTTGGCCGGCGCGTCGGGTGTGAATGGCTGGGTCGTGCTCTGGTAGCCGCCGAAGATCCGGCGCCCCCCGTACGAGGTGTTCCCGATCGTCGCGGCCTCCTGCAGGAGCCGGTCGATCTCGGCCGCGATCGACGCTCGCCCACTCGCGTCCACGGTGGTGGAGTCGGCCTGCACAGCGAGCTCCTGCGCGCGCGAGAGCACGCGTCCGAGGCTCTCCAGCGAGGCCTCCGTGACGCCGAGCTCGGCGCGGGCCAGTTCGATGTTGCGCTGGCGCTGTAAGACGAGGCCGAGGTCCGTCCGCATGGACATCACGCGGCTGTTGCCAAATGGGTCGTCCGAAGGTTTGGCGATCCGCTTCCCGCTGCCCATACGGTCCTGGGTCTCGGCCAGGCGCGCCTGCGACGTCTGCAGGTGCTCCATGAGACGGGCGGTCGTGCCGCGGTTGGTGATCCGGAACATCATCGCCCCCCTCCCTATGCCAGTTGCAGCAGGCTGTTGAGCATCTCGTCGATCGCTCGGATCATGCGCGCGGCCGCCTCGTAACCACGCTGGTACTGGACCATCGTGACCATCTCTTCGTCGAGGTTGACGCCCGAGGCGCTCTGCCGCATCGATTCGAGGTAGCCGATCCGCACTTCCTGCGACTGGGCGCGCCACTCGGCGTCGCGCGTCGCCACACCCACCGCGGTCACGATGCCGTTGAGGTACGCCGAGTAGTCCTCGCTGCCGCCGCTCATCGAGAGCGCCTGCTGCA
>CAZVNJ010000126.1:0-3106 GCA_964628985.1 uncultured Dehalococcoides sp. | reverse complement strand
TGGCGAGGAGCGCGGTCTGCACCGCGAGCCGGTTGAACAGCCCGCCCATCGCGCCCCCTGATTACCCCGCCGCCGTCATCCTACTGGGTCGACTAGCGGGTGGAGGCCTGTCCTGCGGTCGCGCGCTCGGCCGAGAGCTCGCGGACGATGCCGCCCACGATCTCGGCCGCGCGGTCCACCTCCTCGGCCGTCACGTTCAGGGGAGGCATGAAGCGCACGACGTTTGGGCGCACCGGGTTGAGGATGAGGCCACGCTCAAGCGCCCGTGCGACGATCTCGGGCGCTACGTCCTCAGTCAGTTCGAGTCCGCGCAACAGGCCCGCTCCGCGCTGCCCGGCGACCAGCGGGGAGACATCCTCAAGGGCGGCGAGCCGGCGCCCGAGCTGGTCGCCACGGGCCCGGACGTTCTCGATCACGCCACCTTCGGTCAGTTGCGTGACCACGTACGCCCCTGCGGCGACGGCGAGCGAGTTCCCACCGAACGTAGAGCCGTGGTCGCCGGGCTCGAAGACCGCGCACGCCTCCTTCGCGAGGACGGCGCCGATCGGCATCCCGCCGCCGAGGCCCTTCGCAGACGTCAGGATGTCGGGTTCGACACCAGCCTGCTCGTACGCCCACATCGTGCCCGTCCGTCCACAGCCTGTTTGCACTTCGTCAAGGATCAGCAGGATGCCCTGCTGGTCGCACCACGCGCGGACACGCTGGAGGTAATCGGCGTCCGGCACGTTCACCCCACCCTCGCCCTGGATCGGTTCGAGCAGGACGGCGCAGGTGCGTCCGCTGGTCGCGGCCTTGATCTGTTCGACATCGTTGTAGTCCACGAAGACGAAGCCGGGCATCGACGGGCCGAATGGCTCCCGGTAGTGGGGAGTCCCCGTCGCGGCTACGGCGGCGAGGGTGCGCCCATGGAATGAGTTGTGGGTCGAGATGATCTCGTAGGCACCGTTGCGGTGCTGGATGCCCCACTTGCGGGCGATCTTGATCGCGCCTTCCACGGCCTCGGCACCCGAGTTGCAGAAGAAGACGCGGTCCAGCGCGGAGTGCTGGACGAGCAGTTCGGCGAGCCTCGTGCGCTCCTCCGTATAGAAGAGGTTGGACGTCGCCATCAGCGTGTGAGCCTGCTTCGCGATCACGTCCGCGAGGCCGGGATGGGCGTGGCCCAGCGAGTTCACCGCGACTCCCTGGATGAAGTCGAGATACTCGCGTCCGTCAGCGTCCCACACGCGCGTGCCTTCGCCGCGGACCACGGTCACCGGCATTCGCCGGTAGTTCGTCATGTGGACTGCCGCGTCCCGTGCTGGGATGTCGCTCACCCGATGCTCCTTGCTCGCCGTTGTCCCGCGTCCACCTCGGATCAGCGCGTCTGTGCCGGCTGGCCCAGTTGGCGCTGGATGGCATCCAGGATCTGCTTCAGGCGGTCCAGTTCCGCCTGTGTCACCTGCTGGCTGCGCTGAGCCTCTTGCAGCAGCCGCTGGAGGTCACCCGTCGGAATGGCGGGCGTCGGCGTGGCAGGCCCGGGAGCGGGCGTCGGTGTCGCCGGGGGCTGCCCGGGCTGCTGTCCCGGCTGCTGCGGAGCCTGCTGCGGCCCGGACTGCAGCGACGACTGACGTTTCCCGAGGATGACGTCGATCGATTCCTGCAGCGTGCGCTCCATGGCGATCGCGTTGCCGTTGGCGACCACAACACGCACGAGTTCAGGCAGCCTGGAGTTCTCGGCCTGGAGATAGACCGGCTCGATGAAGAGGAAGGACGAACCGACCGGGATCATGAGCAGATTGCCGCGGATGACCTGCGAGCCGGACTGATTCCACAGCGAGAACTGCTGTGAGATGCCGGGGTTCTGGTCAATACGGGCCTCGATCTGTGCCGGGCCGAACACCAGGGTTTCTGTCGGGAAGCGGAACCCGCGCAGGGTCCCGTAGGACTCTCCGTCTGAGCGCCCCGCGAGCCAGGCGACAGTGTTCTGCCGCTGCCGAGGCGTGAACGGCATGATCAGGACGAACTCGGTGGCGCTCTCAGGTCGGCCGTCCGCGCGGGGCAAGGCCATCACCACGTAGTACGGCTCGACCGGTTGCTCCTGGTCGCGGAAGCGCTCCGTCGGGATGTTCCAGGCGTCCTCGCCGATGAAGAGGACGTTGGGATCCGTGATGTGGTACCGCAGGTAGGTCTGCGACTGCATCTTGAACATGTCGATCGGGTAGCGCAGGTGCTCCCGCACGGCCGCCGGCATCTCCTCGAGCGGCCGCAGGAGTCCCGGGAATACCTTGGACCACGTCTGGGCGATCGGGTCGCTTGGGTCCTGCAGGTAGAACCGGATGTCGCCGGTCTGCGCGTCCACGGTCACGGAGACGCTGTTGCGGATGTAGTTCACCCCACCGTCGCGAGGCTGCGAGTATGGGAACCGGGTCGAAGTCGTGTAGGCCGCCATCACCCACATCAGCTTGTTGTCCACCATCACGACGTACGGGTCGCTGTCGAGGGTGATCCACGGCGCCACCTGAGAGACGCGCTCCCGGATATTGCGGCGCATCAAGAGGCGCGACTCGGAGGTGACCCGCTCGGAGATCAGCAGGTTCTGGTCCCCGAGTTCCCAGGCGAACGCGGCGCGCTTCAGCAGCGAGTCCATCCGGATGCCCCGGTCGGACTGGTAGAACGTCTCGGCATTGCCCTCGCCGAGCGGGTAGTCGAACTCAGGCTCGCTTGAGCGGCCGACGACGTAATGGTTCGTCAGCTCGCCAAAGTAGATGCGTGACCCGTCGGGCGTCAGCGGTAACACGTCCGACTTCGGCGGGATGTCCGCCGTGAGCAGGATCGGGAGCCCTTCCTCGCGCACCTCGTTGACGGGAGAGACCACGGCGCCGAAGCCGTGCGTGAGTTGTAGCCGCTCGCGCGTCCAGTTCCGGTCCTGCGCCCGGGTGACGTCGAGCTCGCGTGCCGCGATCATGACCTGGCGCACGCGGCCGTCGAGCGTGTAGCGGTCCACGTCGACGTCGCGGAACGTGTAGAACTGCCGGATCGCCTGGATCTGGTTGAACGTGTCGAGCAGCGGGATCGGGTCGAGCAGGCGGATGTTCCGGATAGTCTCCGGGTTCTCCTCGAACTCCTG
>CAZVNJ010000125.1:0-3125 GCA_964628985.1 uncultured Dehalococcoides sp. | reverse complement strand
CCGAGATCGCGATGCCGGAGTCGCTGCTCCTGCCGTTCATGTTCGAGTTCGAGCGGGCCGAGCTGGCTGCCGAGGGCTACGAGCCCGAGGCCGCACTCGCCGCCGCCTCATACGTCGCCGAGCCGATCTAGCCGGCTCCGTGGCTGATTGGGAGGGCCCCCGACAGGGGGCCCTTCCTCTTGCCGCTGGATCTGGCAGTCGCTGACAGAACCTGTCCGATGTGGGCAGCTCGTGTATCTCGCCGCTCTGTGCGTGTGACGGCCATCGCGAAGCGGCCATCGGTAGGCGGACCGAGGGGATCCTCCTGATCGAGGGCTTCACCGCACGCTCGGACGGTGTCCGTGCGAGATGAGCGCAATCCCGTCGCGGCAAGCCGAGACTGACGCGCGCGGGCGACGCCTACTCTCGGCCGTCCTCGTCGATCAGCGCGACCGCCATCGCAGCGATCGCTTCGCCTGTCCCGAGGCTGCCGAAGCGCTCGTTGGTCGTCGCTTTCACGTTCACGCAGCCGACCGGGACGCCGAGGGTCTGGGCGATGCATTCGCGCATCGACTCGATATGTGGGGCCAGACGCGGGCGCTCCGCGATGACTGTGGCGTCCACGTTCTGGATGCGGAATCCGCGCGCGCCCACCAGCCGTTGCGACCGCTTGAGCAACTCCCGGCTGTCGATGCCAAGCGTAGCGGGGTCTCCAGGAGGGAAATGCCGGCCGATATCGCCCTCGCCCGCGGCACCGAGCAGGGCATCAATCAAGGCGTGGATCAGCGCGTCTCCGTCGGAGTGTCCTTCGAGTTGGGGGGCCTCCTCGATATCGACGCCGCCAAGGCGGAGGCGGGTGTTGCCGTCGGTGCGGAATCGATGGACGTCGTACCCAATCCCGACGCGCATGTCAGACCTCCTGGTGCGCGCCGGCGGCGAGCAGTGCGCGCGCGACCGTCAGGTCGGTCGGCGTTGTGACCTTCATGTTGGCCGGGTCTCCGGGTACGACGACGACCGGAGTGCCCAGCCATTCCACCATCGCCGCGTCGTCCGTCACGTCGCCGGACACCTCGGCGTGTGCCCGTCGGAGCAGCGTTCCCGCGAACCCCTGTGGCGTCTGCACGGCGCGGAGTGAGGCTCGCTCGACGGTGGCAAGGATGCGGCCGTCGCCGTCGATGTGTTTGATCGTGTCCGTCACCGGGACGCCGGGGATCGCCGCGCCGTGGCGTCGCGCCCCCTCGAGGACGCGTCGGGCAAGCGCCGTGGTGACGAACGGCCGGGCGCCGTCGTGCACGAGGTACTGCGCGGCGTCCGGGGCCGCTGCGATCGCTGCCGCTACGGAGTCCTGCCGCCGCCGTCCGCCCGGCACGCATCGCACGAGGACCCCGCGTGCGGACGCCGCTGCGGCGCAGGCGGCGAGGTCGGCGTGACGCTCCTGAGGTCCGGTGAGCACCATCACCTGGAGGCCGTCGAGGGTGCCGAGGGTGGCGATGCTGTGTCCCACCAGCGGGCGTCCTCCGAGGTCGGCCCACAGTTTGTCGACGCCACCCATGCGGGCAGACGTGCCCGCCGCGAGGACGATGACCACGAGGCCGCCGGAGGTGGAGTCGGTGGGTGGCACGGGGCCATCCTACCCCGCCGCCGCCGGGCAGTGCCTGCGAGGCGGTGCGCGGCGCGTTCGGGCTAGTACTCGATCGTGGCCTCCGGGACCGCTGCCCGGTCCTCGGGCCGACCGAGGACCTCGTCACGTACGCGGCGACGAGATTCGTAGTCGCGCAGTGTGCGCATCCCAAACAGGCCGAGGAAGCGGCCCAGGCCGTATGTCATCGCCAGGCCAAAGCCCAGGGCGGTCGGAATGAGGAACTGGATCGGGAGCCAGAACGTCGAGGCGTCATCCGGCGCAAAGAGGATCGTGACTCCTCGGAGGGCCATCAGTCCCAGTCCCGTGGAGGCCAGCAGTCCCAGGATGATCACGGGGATGTCCTCGTTGCTCCATCACTATAACATTCAGGATGCGACGGGCGGCCACGTAGTTGGAGGATCGGCAGTGAGTCTCGAGGACCCTAGCGTCGCCCGCCCACTCTGTGCCCATGGCTGCTACTGGCCATGCGAGCACCGCGCCCCGGCCGAGGTTACCCGTCCAGAGACGCCTTCCAAAGCGTTCCGTCAGGCAATGCCAGTCCACGACGAACATGGCCGGCCGCTCCAGCGCTGCCGAATCTGCGGAGGCGGCTTCTATGCCGCGGCCGATCATGAGCGGGAACACGAGCGGATGCGCGTCCTCGGTCAGTTGCCCGAGCGCTATCCGCGTAACTGGCCGGCGGTCCTGCCGAAGGACTAGGGGTACACGCCCCGCAGCGTCATCGCCTCTACCACGCGTTCGATCGCGATCCAGTTCGCGGCCTGGCGGAGGGTGCACCCGGGCTTCCCGATTGGGCACCGCGCGCTGACGTTCTGGTACGCCCGCGCCATGATCCGCTGGAGTTCCTGGTTCACCCGGTCCTCTGACCAGCGCTGGAACTGCCGCGCCTGCACCCACTCGAAGTAGGAGACGGTCACTCCTCCAGCGTTCGCCAGGATGTCCGGGATCACGACAATGCCGCGTTCCCGCAGGATCGCGTCTGCTTCCGTGGTCGTCGGCCCGTTGGCGCCCTCCACGATCAGCGGCGCGCGGATGCTCCCTGCATTCGCCTCCGTGATCACAGACTCAAGCGCGGCCGGCACGAGCACGTCGACGTCCGCGGTCAGGACGTCCGCGCCGCTGATCAGCTCGGTGTCTCGTCCGAACTCCTCGCGCCATCCCGCAAGCGTCCCGCCACGGGCGACGAACGCGTAGGCAGCAGCCACGTCGATGCCTTCGCGGTGGTACAGGGCGACGTCTTTGTCCGACAGGTGGGTCACTTTGGCCCCGGCCCCCGCGATCAATTTCGCTGCCACGCCACCAACGTTGCCGAAGCCTTGGACGGCTACCCGCCGTCCGACGACGCCGCCCTCGCCGCGCAGGTGCTCCTCCAGCACATTCAAGATGCCGCGTCCGGTCGCCTCAAAGCGCCCCTCTGAACCGCCCAGTGCCAGGGGCTTCCCCGTCACCACCCCGGGGATCGTGTACCCGTTGTTCATCGAATAGGTGTCCATCATCCACGCCA
>CAZVNJ010000124.1:0-3145 GCA_964628985.1 uncultured Dehalococcoides sp. | reverse complement strand
GCGCCTACGCCGGCATCAAGACCTACGGCGACGAGCCGCGCCTGGACATCGGCATCCTCGGCGGCGAGGGGCCGCTGACTGTCGCGGGAATCTTCACGAGGAACGCTGTCACGGGCGTTTCGGTGAAGCGGGACAAGGCAATCCTTGCGGAGCGCCGGATCGTGCGCGGCCTCGTCTGCAATTCTGGCAACGCCAATACCGTCACCGGCGACCAGGGCGACCGCGACTGCGAACAGATGGCCGCGCTGGCCGCTGCCCGCCTCGGCTGCGACCCGCGCGAGGTCCTCGTGGGCTCTACGGGCGTCATCGGCCGGCTCCTGCCGATGGAGAAGGTCGAGGGCGGCCTCGCCGCGGTGACGCTCACCTCAGACGGGGGGCCGCGTTTCGCGCGGGCGATCATGACGACGGACACGCACGAAAAGCAGGTGGCCGTCCGCGTGACGGCCGCCGGGCGCACCTACACCGTGGGCGGCTGCGCCAAGGGTGCCGGGATGATCCATCCGGACATGGCGACGATGTTCGCCTTCATCACCACTGACGCCCCCGCCACGCCGGAGTGGCTGGACGCGACGCTGCGCGACATCGCCTCGCGCTCCCTCAACATGATCGACGTGGACATGGACACCTCCACGAGCGACACCGCGCTGCTGTTCGCCTCCGGATTCGCGGGCGGCGATCCACTCGCCGCGGGCCATCCGGCCGCCCCGGCCGTCGCCGGCGCAATCGAGGCGGTCGCCCGTCACCTCGCGCGCGGCATTGCGCGGGACGCCGAGGGCGCGACGTGCCTCATCGAGGCAGTCGTGGACGGTGCCGCAAGTGTGGAAGATGCACGGATCGCAGCCCGCACGATCACCTCCTCTCCGCTGATCAAGACGATGGTCACTGGACGGGATCCCAACTGGGGCCGCGTGATGATGGCCGCCGGGCGCTCCGGTGCCCGTTTTGACGGGGCGCGCGCTTCAGTCTGGATCGGCGATATCCAGGTCCTGCGCGAGGGACAGCCGACAGAGGCGGACCTCGCCGCCGTCTCTCGCGCCATGGCGTCCGAGGACGTGCAGCTGCGCATCGACCTCGGAGCGGGACGCGAGTCCGCGACCGCTTGGGGCTGCAACCTCACGGCCGAGTACGTCAGCATCAACGCCGACTACACCACCTAGCGTCCGAAGGAGACCCGCATGGCACGCACGACCGTCGTGAAGATTGGCGGCTCCACCCTCGGGTCAGAGGACACCACGCTGCAGGATGTGGTGGCAATGCATCGCGCGGGGGACCGGCCGGTGGTGGTGCACGGAGGGGGCGCGATGATCACCGACTGGCTGCGCCGACTGGATATCCCGTCCCAGTTCGTCGATGGACTTCGGTCAACGAATGCCGAGGCGATCGACGTCGTGGTCGGAGTGCTGCGCGGTGTGGTGAACACACAACTGGTCGGCGAAATTGTGGCGCTGGGGGGACGGGCCGTCGGCCTGAGTGGAGTCGACGGTGGCCTCGTCACCGCCGAGCGATACGACGAGCGACTCGGCTTCGTCGGGCGAGTCACCGGCGTGAACGCGGAGGTACTGCACGGCTTGCTCGACAGCGGCGTGATCCCCGTGATCGCACCCATTGGCCTCGAGGCACCTTCGCAGCCTCTGAATATCAACGCCGACACGGTCGCCGGGGAGGTCGCGCGGGCGCTCCAGGCGGACAGCCTGGTCTTCCTGACAGACGTCGAAGGGTTGCTCGACGCGGCGCATGCGCTGGTCCCAGAACTGACACCAGGGCGCGCCGCTGAATTACGAGAAGCGGGCGTCCTCGCGGGGGGTATGATTCCGAAGGTCGAGGCCTGCTTCCGTGCAGCCGAGGCCGGTGTCACTGCCACGATGGCGGACGGCACGGTACCGGGGATGTTGCGCCGGGTCGCCGCGGGCGAACGGGTCGGCACTCGCATCGTGGCGTAGGGGGAGCGGCAACGCGCCGCGCGGCCACGAGACGTATGGGAGACGCATGGGATTTCATGACGACGGAGACAGCCGCGAAAACCTCGGGCCGCCCCCCGAGATGTTCCGCTTCGGCACGGCCGCCGGCGATCGGCGGCCCCAGGGGAACATGCTCCGGTGGATCGGGCTCGCCGCGGCGGGCGTCGTCCTCTTCCTCACGCTCGACACGCTGAAGTCGATCTACGTCGAGGCACTCTGGTTCTCCTCCGTCGACTATGGCTCTGTCTATCGGACGGTGGTCACCTGGCAGGTGGCGCTCTTCTGGATCGGTGCGGTCATCACGGTCGTGGCGGTGGGAGGCAACATCTGGCTCGCCCGGAGGCTCGCGCCGACGGGTGTGGACGAGTCCTTCCTGGAGGAAGTGGACCCCGAGGCGATTCGGAAGCTGGCGACCATCGCATTGATCGCCGGGACGCTCTTCCTCGGGCTGATCCTCGGTGCGGCGGCTGCTGGCGGATGGCGCACGCTGGCCGCCTGGCAGCAAGCAGTCCCGTTCGACCGGGTGGACGCGCAGTTTGGCCGGGATATCTCCTTCTACCTGTTCACGCTGCCCGCCTGGCACGCGATCCGCGCCTGGCTGCTGGGCGTCATCGCGGTGTCCATCTTGGGGGCGGGCGCGGTGTATGCCCTCACGCTCTCCCTGCAGCGCTTTGAGTTGAATATCACCCGGCCGATGCGCATTCATCTCTCCCTGCTCGGCGGGGTCATGCTGCTGCTCATATCCGCCGGTCACTACCTGGCGACCTTCGACCTGGTCACCAACGGTTCTGGGATCGTCTTCGGGGCCACCTACACGGACATCGAGGCACGGCTCCCGGTCCGTTACCTGCTCGTGGCCCTCGGCGTATTCGCAGCGATCGTGACCATAGCGAACCCGTTCCTCTCCGAGCAGGGCTACCGCGCGCCCGGGTTCGCGATCGGGCTCTGGGTCTTCGCCGGGATCGTCGGCGGCGTGCTCTATCCCTCCACGATCCAACGGTTTGTGGTGGACCCGAACGAGCGCCAGAAGGAAGAGCAGTACATCGGCCGCAACATTACGGCGACTCGCTTCGCGTTTGGCCTCGACCGCATCGAGGAGTCGCAGTATCCGGCGAACCAGGCAGTGACGCCGCAGGAGTTCGAGGAGAACCCGGAGACTATCCGGAACATCCGCCTGCTCGACCCGA
>CAZVNJ010000123.1:0-3155 GCA_964628985.1 uncultured Dehalococcoides sp. | reverse complement strand
CGCCGCCGTAGCCGCCGCCGCCGCCGCCGTAGCCGCCGCCGCCGCCTCCGTAGCCACCGCCACCGCCGCCGTAGGCACCACGGGCTTCACGAGGCTGCGCCTCGTTCACGCGGAGGGCGCGGCCCCCAAGGGGCTGCCCGTCCAGCGCCGCGATCGCCTTCTTGGCGTCTTCGTCTTCCATCTCCACGAAGCCGAAGCCGCGTGGGCGGCCCGTCTCGCGGTCCTTCGGGAGGCTGCACGACACAACCTCGCCGTACTGGGCAAACAGACCGGAAACCTCTTCCTCCGTTGCGGAGAACGGCAGGTTCCCGACATAGATCCTCTGCGTCACGTCCAACACTTCCAGCCGGGACAGACTCCCCGGCACCTCAGCACGCCGGCCCGGGGTGGCCGGCACAGCCACCGAATCTCAGATACCGCGGAGACGTGCAGGTGTTTGACGCCGCTCGAGGTCCACTGAGCCCGCGCAAATGATAACACCGTAGATCCTCGCCGATCCTCGCTCGGTGACACCAATCGGCAGTTGCCGGGGTCAGAGGCCGACCGAGTGCGGCCAGACCAAGAGGAGATGCGTGCCCGCCTCGTTCCACACCATCGACGGGGCGGCGAAGGACACGATGCCGCTGGCCACCGTCCGGCTGCCGCCGCCGACCATGTTGACGACCTCGACGTCGAATCGGGGCAGCGACATCGACGAGAATCCTGGACCGTGGACCGGGCCCACCTCTCCTGCCTGCCGAGCGACGGCGACACGGAATCCGTCCTGACTACTCAGACCCTGCACGCCCCCACGCACGCAGATCGGTTGAGGCACGCCCTGGCCGTAAATCGCCGTGCCGTTACAGTCCGAGGCTCCCTGCAACACGGCGAGGTACCCCTGGCTTGCGCCGAATCGGGTCACGGCACGAGTGCCGGTCCAGAGGAAGTCCTGCGGCGGCGCTCCCGCGACGGTGCCGGCGATCCGACCCGTCTGCACCTCGACGATGGTCGTCGTGAGAGACGATGGCCCCTGCTTCGGCTGCGCCGCCCATGCCGGTGAGTACAGATAGGTGCCGGTCGCATCGAAGCGGAGGGGCCATGCGATGTCCAGGTCGCGAGCCGTCCCATTCGCGAGGTTCTCGATCCGCGCCGCCGTGCCGTGCGGTGTCGGGGGGTACACGATGACGTCAGCCGAGGGCGACCACTCCGGCGCGTCGTTGACCTCGTTGCCGCGACCGATGACGCGGGTCGCCGCGGTCGTGCGATCGGTCAGGAAACGACGCCCCTCCCCGCCAGACTCCGCATACGCGACGTAGCGACTCGTCGGCGACCATCGAGGGCCATAGCGCGCGTCGCAGCCGCCACAGTGGACCAGCCCCGACTGCAACCGCGTGGTCGTCCCTGAACCGATGTCGAGCATGCGCATGTCGTGCTGCGGCACGCGGTAGCCGGAGCCGCCCACGGTCACTTCACCGGTCTGGACCAGGTAGACCATGTGGCCGCCGTCAGGGGAGATCGATCCGCATTGGACGCCGCCATACCGGCGTCCGCCGATCTCCGCGTCCCCGTTGCGATTCATACAGGTCAGCGAGCGCTGCACTTCGGGCGCGCGCGAGCCGTCGAGGCGATAGCGCTGGACCTCCGTCGCCACTGAGACCACGACCTCGTCACCCTCGAACGCGGCGAAGGCGCGCTGTTCGCGGCTCTCGAAGAGAGTCAGCACCGCGCCCGTGCGGACGTCCACCAGCCTCACGACGGATGCGATCTCGATACTGCCTGGCGCCGGGGCGGGGATCGAGGGAGTCGCGGAGCCACTCGGGCCAGCCGTAGCCGTCTCCCGGCCCAGCCCGGAGGTCTCGGTGGGGGAAGCCTCGGGCGCAGGCTCCCGGGGTCCCCCGCGATCGCAGGCCGAAAGCACGGCTGCCGCTGCGAGGAGAATCAGCGCAGGGACGTGCCTCATACTCATGGGAACGAGCGTAGCGGTCGCGGTGTTCCCGCCGCCCGAGGAGTGTCATGGCTGGCGCAGGGCCGTCCCTTCCGCGTCGCATTGCGCACTTCGACCTGGACTCGTTCTTCGTGGCAGTCGAGCGAGTCAAGGACCCGACACTGCGTGGGAAGCCCGTGCTCGTGGGGCACCCGGGGCGGCGCGGCGTCGTCGCCACCGCCTCGTACGAGGCCCGGGTCTTCGGGTGCCGGTCGGCGCAGCCGATGGTGCAAGCGCTGAGGCTCTGCCCGCAGGCGACGATCGTGCCACCGGACTTCGAGGCGTACCTGGACTTCTCGCGTCGCTTCCACGCGATGCTTGGAGAAGTCTCGCCGGTCGTCGAGTCCGGCGGGCTCGACGAGGCGTACGCGGACCTGACCGGGATTGGGGTGGACGGCCTCGGCGGCCGCGCGGCTGCGGAGGCGTTGCGCGCACGGGTGCACAACGACCTTGGCATCGCCGTATCGGTCTGCATCGCAGGGTCGCGCACCACGGCGAAGGTGGGTTCAGACCGCGCGAAGCCGGACGGCCTGATCGACGTGCCGGTCGGAGGGGACGCAGCGTTCCTCGCACCCCTGCCGATCCGCGACCTTCCGTCCGTGGGCCCGAAGTTCGCGCAGGCGCTTGCGCTGGCCGGCATCCGCACGGTGGGTGAGGCGGCGGCGCAAGACCCGCGATGGCTCGTGGCGCAGTTCGGGTCGAGCGGCGCGATGCTCGCCGACCGCGCACGCGGGATCGACCCCGCGCCGGTACTCGCGGGCGGGCGCGAACGGAAGCAGATCTCACGCGAGGTCACGTTCAGTGAGGACATCACGGACATCGCGACGCTGAGGGGCGTCCTGCACGAGCACGCGGAGCGCGTCGGTGCGGACCTGCGGGCGCGCGACCGGCGTGCACGCACGGTGACGCTGAAGCTGCGGTGGCAGGACTTCACCACGCTCTCTCGCAGTCACACGCTCGAACGGCCGGCGCAGGCGACAAGCGCGATCCTCGACGCCGCGAACGTGCTCCTCGACGAGATCGTGCGTGCCGAGGGCTTCCACCCGGTGCGTCTGATCGGGCTCGGCGTCACCAACCTGGTCGAGGATGTCGTGCAGCTCGAACTGCTGGAAGCGGCGAACGGCGCAGCGCCCCCGATCGGGCGCGGGGACACACAGCGCCAGGAACGCATCGACGCCGTCCTCGACGCGCT
>CAZVNJ010000122.1:0-3207 GCA_964628985.1 uncultured Dehalococcoides sp. | reverse complement strand
GCGTCCCGGACGTCGGTTCGACGATCATGGTGCACGGCACGCCGGAGCAGAAGGCTGAGTTCCTGCCGCCGATGGTGCGTGGCGAGACGCGCTGGTGCCAGGGTTACTCGGAGCCGGGTTCTGGTTCCGACCTCGCGTCCCTGCAGACGCGCGCCGTCCGCGACGGTGACGACTTCGTCGTGAACGGCCAGAAGATCTGGACGTCCGGTGCCCACCTCGCGAACATGATCTTCATGCTCGTCCGGACTGACCCGGAAGCCCCGAAGCACCGTGGCATCACCTACCTGCTGTCGCCGATGAACGTCCCCGGCATCGAGGTGCGCCCGCTCGTGCAGATGAGCGACGCCCGTGGGTTCAACGAGACGTTCTTTGAGGACGTCCGCGTCCCGGTGAAGAACGCGGTGGGCGAGATCAACCGTGGCTGGTACGTGGGCGCGACGCACCTCGACTTCGAGCGGTCCTCGATCGGGTCGGCGGTGGGCCAGCGGAAGATGCTGGACACCCTGCGGTCGTACCTGATCCAGGAGCGGGACGCGAAGTCTGGGAAGACGCGGCTGGGGCAGGCCGACGCGCCCCGGCTGGAGTTCGCGGACCGCTACATCGAGGCGACCGTGGCGAAGACGCTGTCGCAGCGGGTGATCTCGATGCAGGCGCGAGGGCTCATCCCCAACTACGAGGCCTCGATGACCAAGGTGTTCTCCACGGAGTTCAACCAGCGCATCGCGCGCACCTCGACGAAGCTGCTGGGCCTCTACGGCGGCCTGCGGGATCAGAAGAGTGACCGCACACCGATGGGTGGTCGCTGGGCCACGATGTATCTGTCGAGCGTGTCGTCGACGATCGCGGGCGGCACGTCCGAGATCCAGCGGAACGTCATTGCCACCCGCGGCCTGGGGCTCCCTCGCGGCTAGCCCTCTCTGGGGAGACAACGAAGGGGCTCCCGCGAGGGAGCCCCTTCTGTTTGGCGGACAGGTATCGAGGCTATCCACGCGAGCCTTCGAACGTGCCCGTGCCAAAGCCACCGAACTGCACGGTCCCCGCAATCGCGTCAGCGTTCACGGCTCCGGCGAAGTCGAGTTTCATCTCGCCCATTGCACCGGTGAACATCACGCTCCACTTCAGGGCGGTGCCGTCTGTGGACGCGTCGAAGATCTCCGTCTCACCGGCGGTCCCGACCATCGCACCGCTGAGGGCGTCTCCCGCGGCTGCGAGGCGTACCGTCACCGGCCGCTCGCCCATTGGCGTTTGCAGTTTGAGCGTCCACGTGCCGTCGATCGCCATTGCATCCTCGCCTTCAGTCGGGAGAGCGTCACCCTGGCCCTGAGCGTATCCGATGCCAGCGACGGCTGGCGTCGAGGCAGGACTACGAGCGTGATACCGGGCGCGTCCGCCGCTCGACGCGGTGGACGAGGCGGAGGCCAGACCAGACGTCGTCGATCGCGCACACCTTGTTGTCTACCAGGCCGCGCGGAAGGCAGATGTCGCGGACAGCGTCCTCGGTCATGTCGGTAGGCACCTTCGAGGCTTTCTTCGGCCACGCGACCCACAGAGCGCCGTCCGGAAAGATGACCGCACCAAGGGCGTCGATGCGACCCTCGAGCAGTGCCCGCTGCTTCGCGAAGAGCACCGCCACATCCGCGGTGCCACGTGCGGCTGTCCGTACCGTCACGTCGTCCGGCAGCCCAAGAGTGTCCTCGAAGTTGTCAGGGGCGTTCAACAGCATCAGCCGGTGCCCGGGCTTGATCCCGAGCTTCTGCACGAGCGGGGTGCCTGAGTAGCCCGCCACGGTTAGAGGTCGATCGCGGCACGCGCCGCGCCAAAGGCTGGGTCGTCTCGCCGGAAGTTGTCAGCGTCCACGCCCTCGATGGCTGCGAGGTGCCCGGCCAGCAACTGTGCCGGCACGATCTCCACAATCGGCGCGAGGGCTTCACCGACATCCGGGACGCGGAGATGCAGCGCGCCCTCGGGTGCGGTGGGTGCCACCCAGGCAACCTCGCTGCCGATCCGGCGGAGAAACGCCGCGGCCTCTCCGGTGCGTCCGAGGGCGGGGCCGGGCCCAGCGAAGACGAGGGCCGCGTCGTCCTCACGCACCTGCACCTGGGGGCCGTGGAGGAACTGCTCGATGGCGTAGCCGCGCACGGGCCTCCTCGCCGCCTCCGCGATCTTGATCGCCGCCTCGTGCGCGGAGGCCTCGTGCGGGCCAGCGCCGAGAGCAATGAGCAGGCGCCGGCCGTGCCACTGGTGAGCGAGGGACTCGACCTCGTCCTCCAGTCCAAGCGCCGCCTCGACTGCATACGGGACGGCATCGAGGTCGCCCACACAGGTCCGCGAGATCGTGTCTGCGACCCGCGCGAGCAGCAGCATGGCCGCGGTGTGGGACACCGTGAACATCGCGCTCTGCTCGCGCGCGACGGTGCGGAGCACCGTCGTACCGATGGGGAGCGCCCCTGCGTCGATCTCGGACTCGGTGCTGGTGACGAGGATGACCGGCGAGCGCTTCCGCCCCAACAACTCGATCGCCGCGCGGGAGAACTGCTTGGTCCCGGTGTGCGTGAACACCACGGCGACGTCGTCGCGCGTGAATCCGGGTGGGTAGTGGACGAAGTCCGCGCTGGACCACGGGCGCGCATCGATGCCGGCCCGGCCCAGGAGGTCGGCCGCGACGCTGGCCGCATTCCACGAGGTGCCGATGCCAATGCAGAACACGCGGCGCGCCGCTTCGATCGCGTCCGCCGCCAGATCGATCGGTTCGCTCGAAGTGAGGAGGCGGCGGAGCTCCTCAGGTTGCCGCCGGATTGCCGCGTAGAGCCGGTAGTCCTGGATGCGCCGCGCCGTCACGCCGCCACCGCCCAGCCGAGGACGCCCGCGCCGATCAGCAAGACCCCGACGGCCACCGGCGCCACGGTGAAGCGGAAGGACATCGGCCGGTTCAGCCCTGACCCAACCATCCAGGTCAGAAAGCCAATGACGAGGAGGGCGGTGCCGGCCATCACGGCGAATCGGTCCATGGTCTCGCTCATTCCAGCAGGATACTGTCACCCGCGCTGGCGGGCGTCCGCCGCCTGGGAGGTCTCCGATGCCCGACATGCAAGGGAAGTTCGCGTTGGTCACCGGCGCCGGGTCGGGCATCGGCGTCGCGATGGCACTCCGCCTGGGCCGTGACGGCGCCGCCGTCATGTGCGCCGACATCGACGAGGAGGCGGCGCG
>CAZVNJ010000121.1:0-3208 GCA_964628985.1 uncultured Dehalococcoides sp. | reverse complement strand
TCTGCCCCTGGAATGAGGGGCGGTGGCTCCTGGAGACCTCGCCCGAGGGCGCGCGGGTCACCTCTGCTGAGGGAGCGACGCCCGATGTCACCATGACGGTGGACACGCTGGCACGGCTCGTCTTCGGCTACACCTCGGCAAGCGTGGCGGCACAGGCGGGGCTCCTCGACGTCCACGACGCCTCGGCGCTTCCGCGGTGGGACGCGGCACTGCGGACGAAGCACCCGCCCCACGAGCAGGAGCACACCTGGTAGGCCCGGAGGACGACGTATAGTCCGCGCGCCGTCACCCCGCGACGTGATCGAGGCAGGAGACCCTCATGCGATTCGGTATCTTCGACCACCTCGAGCGTCGCTCTGACGTCGGCCTGGCGCAGCAGTACGAAGATCGCCTGCGGCTGATGGAGATCGCGGACGAGGCAGGCTTCACGGGTTACCACGTGGCCGAGCATCACCACTCCCCGCTCTGCCTCGCGCCGAACCAGGCCGTCTACCTCTCGGCCGTCGCGCAGCGCACGAAGCGCCTCCGCATTGGACCGCTGGTCTACGTCCTGCCGCTGCACCACCCGATCCGGCTGATCGAGGAAGTCTCGATGGTCGACCAGATGTCGGGCGGTCGCTTCATGCTCGGCGTCGGTCCCGGCACCGGCGGCGGCACGGAACTAGCCATGTGGGGCGGGGACGCTGAAGAGAACCGGGCACGGTTCGAGGAGACACTGGAGATCCTGCGGAAGGGACTGTGCGCCGAGTTCCTGACCCATGAAGGCCGGTTCTTCCAGTACCGCGACCTGTGGATGGAGTTGCGGCCCGTGCAGCAACCGCCCGATTTCTGGTGGGCCGGGCAGCCAGACTCCGCTGCGTCGCGCGGCGCGAACTGGATCGGCACCGGATCGGTCCGAGGGCTGACAGAGTCAGTGGCGACCTACCTGAAGCAGCGCGAGGAGACAGCTCGCGACCTGCCGCCCGGCGTAACGCCGCCGGCGGCGCCGCTCTACGGCGGCATGAAGCACCTCGTTGTGGCCGACACAGACGAGGAGGCCCGCGCGGTCGCGCTGCGCGCGTACCACAACTACCGGACGCACTATGCCAAGCCGACGCCGGCTAACCCACGTCCGGGTGCACCTCCCCCTGGCCGCGGGCCGTCAGGCATCGAGCCCGAGAAAGCGCTCGAGGTAGGGGCCCTGCTGGCGGGGTCGCCCGCCACACTTCGCAAGTTCGCCCAGGAGTACCGCGGCACCGGCGCCAACTACTTTGTAGGATCGTTCCAGTGGGGCGACCTGACGCACGACGAGGCGGCGCACTCGATGCGCCTCTTCGCCAGCGAGGTCATGCCGGCGTTCGAGTAGGCGCCGCGGCCGCTAGCGCGCCGGGGCCGGGATTGCGCGGGCGGCGATCGCAGCCTCGAACTGCTCCTTCTGAGCCACATGCTGCTTGAAGAAGGTCGCAACCGCAGCCATGAGCGCGGAGCGCAGTTCCGGCATGTTCGCGAAGCCGTGGGGCAAGCCGGAGTGCAGGTGCGCGTCGACGGCGACGCCCGCCTCGCGGAGCGCGTCCCACATCCGCAGTGACGCCGAGAACGGCACGACCTTGTCCGCGTCCCCGTGGAATAGCACCGTCGGCGGGAACCCTGGCGTGACGTGCGTGATCGGACTGGCCAGCAGCGCCATGTCTTGAGTCGCGCCGTCGCCGAGGAGATGGCGTGCGGGGAGGCTGCCTGACGGCCGTTCGTCACCGAGGTGGAACCGGACAGGCGGATAGACGGCAGCGACGGCCGCGACGGCTGCCGAGATGCTGCGGTCGGCGTCCGGGTCATCGAGGCGGCCATCGTCCGGCGTGCCGGCGGCAAGCAGCGCGAGGTGGGCACCGGCCGAGTGGCCCTGGAGGCAGATCTTCGCCGGGTCCACCTGGTACTTCGAGGCGTTGGCCCGCACCCATCGGATCGCGTTCTTCACGTCATGGATCATGCCCGGAAAGGGAGTCTCGCCGGTCAGGCGGTACTCCATCGAAAAGGCGACGAAGCCTTCCGCTGCGAGGGCGCGGGCGTGGTCCGCCAACTGGCCACGTTCGCCGCGGGTCCAGCCGCCGCCGTGGACCAGGAGGACGGCAGTGTCCAACCGGGCACCGGTCGGCTCGTAGCAGTCGAGGTGGAGGTCGCGACCACCACCCTGCGCGTAGACGATGTCCTTCGCTTCCTTCACCGCAGACATGATGCCCCCTCGAACAGATCGTGTGATGCCCGGGTCAGCCTGATGGCCTTTGCGCCGGGCAGTGTACGCCCGCGCCCCGGGCACCCAGTGGCAGCGTCTCGACGCCCCCGGGCGGGCCGCGGTAGCCTTCCCGCGGCGCGATCAGACGACGCGCAGGACGATGGAGGACTGCCGTATGCCGCTGATTCTCGGGGTCACCGGATCGATCGCCACCGGCAAGTCTTATCTGTGCCAGTACATCGCCGACAAGTACGGCGCCGTCCACGGCGACGCGGACAAACTCGTCCACCGCATGTACGACCCGGGAAAGCCCGGCTTCGACCGCATCGTCGCGGAGTTCGGGCCCGAAGTCGTCGGAGCGGACGGCATGATCGACCGCAAGATCATCGGCTCCAAGGTCTTCGGGAACCCTGAACGGATGCGGGCGCTGACGAGGGCGATCGGCGACATCGGCGGGGAGATGCACCGCGTGATCGACGAGTGGCGCGCGACGCTCCCGCAGGATCAGATCGCCATCCTCGAGGCCGTCAACCTGATTGAGGCCGGCTACTCCGCGTGGTGCGACGCCACCTGGCTTGTTGGGGCGGACTACGACGTCTCCCTGCCGCGTCTGATGAACCGCAACAACTTCACGGAGGCGGAGGCGCGTCAGCGCCTCGACGCCGCGCGCAAGTGGCAGGACCGCGCGCCTGCGGCGGACCGCATCTTCATGAACAACGGGACACTGGAGGAACTCCAGCAGGAGATCGATACCGCCGTCCAGGAAACGCTGGCACAGTTCCGCGCGGGAACCCTGCCTCCGATTCGCTACACCCAGTGGTTCGAGGACACGCGCGAGGAGCGCGAGGCCGCGGCGAAGGCCGCCGCCGAGAAGGCTGCAGCCCAGGCGAAGACCGAGGGCGGCGCCTCCTGAGCGGGGGCCGCCGCCTCTGACTTGCGGGTTCGCGGGACTCCGCTAACCTTGGCAGGGCCAGTGCGGAAGTAGCTCAGTGGCAGAGCGCC
>CAZVNJ010000120.1:0-3243 GCA_964628985.1 uncultured Dehalococcoides sp. | reverse complement strand
TGATCGCGTTGTCCGTGATGTGGATGCCCTCCGGGCAGACCTCGGTGCAGCACTTCGTGATGTTGCAATAGTCGAGGCCGAAGCCGTGGGCGACCGTGGCGGAACTCGGGTTCTGGTCCAGGGGGTGCATCGCCACGTTGGCGAGCTGGACGAAGAAGCGGGGGCCCGCGAAGACGCCCTTGTTCTCCGGGTGGTCACGGATGACGTGGCAGACATCCTGGCAGATGTAACACTCAATGCACTTGCGGAATTCCTGCTCGCGGTCGATGTCGATCTGCTGCATCCGGCGGTGGCCGTCGGCGTCCGGGGCGCTCAGTTTGAGCTCTGGCATCGTCTCTGCGACGCGGTAGTTCCATGAGACGTCCGTGACGAGGTCTCGGATCAGCGGGAACGTCTTCAAGGGCGCGATCGTGATCGTCTCGCCTGGGACGAAACTGCCCATCTGAGTCATGCACTGCAGCTTTGGCTTGCCGTTGATCTCGGCGCTGCAGGAGCCGCACTTGCCGGCCTTGCAGTTCCACCGCACCGCGAGGTCCCCGGCCTGCGTCGCCTGCAGCCGGTGGACGACGTCGAGGACCACCATGCCCTCTTCGTACTCGACGTCATACTCGACGTACTGGCCGCTGTCGTCGCCGCGCCACACGTTCAGATGTGCTTGAGGCATGGCACTACTCCTCGAACAGCTTCTTCAGTTCGTCAGGCATGACGGGGAGGGGTTCCTGGGTAACGCCCATCTCCGAACCTCGGAGACGGACCACCACGTTCACCTTGCCGAAGTCGCCGCTCGGACCGGGGAAGTCGTCGCGAGTGTGCCCGCCGCGACTCTCCTTGCGCTCGATGGCCGCGCGCGTGATGGCCTCGGCGACGAAGAGCATGTGCTCCATGTCCAGCGCCAGATGCCAGCCAGGGTTGTACTGGATGTTCCCCTCGACCTGCACATGCGCGAGGCGCTCGCGCAGATCCGCGATCTTGTCGAGGGCGACGCGCATCTCGGACTCGGTGCGGATGATGCCCACGTTCTCCTGCATGCTGTCCTGCAGTTCGCGGTGCAGTGTGTACGGGTTCTCCCGGCCTCCCTCGAAGGGCTTGAGGATCGCTGCGGAGCGTGCTTCCACTTCTCCCTGGTCGACGGACGGGAGGCTCGATAGGCCCAGGGCGTACTTCGCGGCGGCTTCCCCGGCTCGCCGTCCGAAGACCACCAGGTCAGAGAGGGAGTTCCCGCCGAGGCGGTTGGAGCCATGCATGCCGCCCGCAACCTCGCCGGCTGCGTACAGCCCGGGCACCGTGGTGGCAGCAGTCTCCGCGTCCACGCGGACCCCGCCCATGGCGTAATGGGCGGTCGGGCCCACCTCCATCGGTTCCTTGGTGATGTCCACGCCGGCCAGCTGCATGAACTGGTGGTACATGGAGGGGAGCCGGCGCTTGATGTACTCAGCACTGCGCCGAGAGGCGATGTCCAGGTAGACACCGCCATGCGGGGTGCCGCGGCCGGCCTTCACCTCGGAGTTGATCGCGCGGGCGACCTCGTCTCGCGGGAGCAGGTCCGGGGTGCGGCGCTTGGAGCGGTCGTCGTACCACGCGTCCGCCTCGGCGATAGTGTCGGCGGTCTCTGCCGCGAACATCGGCGGGATGTAGTTGAACATGAAGCGTTCGCCGCTGGTGTTCTTCAGCGTCCCGCCGTCGCCTCGGACGCCCTCGGTGACGAGGATCCCGCGGACGGAGGGCGGCCAGACCATCCCCGTGGGGTGGAACTGTACGAACTCCATGTCGATCATGTCGGCGCCGGCCTGCATCGCGAGCGAGTGCCCGTCCCCGGTGCCTTCCCATGAGTTGGACGTGATCGCGAAGACCTTGCCGAGGCCGCCCGTGGCGACCACGATCGCCTTGGCGCGGAAGAGCACCATCCGGCCGGACTCACGCCAGTAGCCGAGCGCACCGGAGATCTGGTCGCCGTCCTTCAGGAGACGGTTGACAGTGCACTCCTGGTAGACGTCCATGCCGCGGTGGACGGCGTGCTGCTGGAGCGTGCGAATCATCTCGAGGCCCGTGCGGTCGCCGACGTGCGCGAGGCGGGCGTAGCGGTGGCCGCCGAAGTCGCGCTGGAGGATGCGCCCGTCCGGCGTGCGGTCGAAGAGGGCGCCCCACTCCTCGAGTTCCTTCACCCGGTCCGGGGCTTCCTGGGCGTGGATCTGAGCCATGCGCCAGTTGTTCAGCATCTTGCCGCCGCGCATGGTGTCGCGGAAGTGGACCTGCCAGTTGTCCTCCGAGTACACGTTACCCATGGCGGCGGCGATTCCGCCTTCCGCCATAACCGTGTGCGCCTTGCCGAGGAGAGACTTGCAGATGAGGCCCGTCCGGGCGCCCATGGCAGAGGACTCCACGGCCGCGCGCAGCCCGGCGCCGCCCGCGCCGATCACGAGCACGTCGTACTCGTGGGTCTCGATGTCCGCCATCACGCCTCCGAGGCTTGCCGGCCGTCCGCTTACAGGTCTTAGAAGTTGGTCCAGGTGTTCAGGTCGGTGATCACGCCGTTGGCCACCAGGTGTACGTACAGGTCGGCCGCGCCGACGCTGATCAGACTCGCCCACGCCCACCCTCGGTGGTGCTCGTTCCAGAGTGTCTGGACCTCCCACACCTTCCGTCGGGTCCGCGTCACTGCGTTGCATGAGAAGCAGTTCAGGCCACCGCCCACGATGTGGCGCAAGGAGTTGCACGAGAGGGTGAACATCATGAGCAAGAACGCGTTGGCCACGAGGATCAGCGAGCCGAGCCCGACTCCGAAGCCCTCGCCCTCCAGCCAGAACGACTTGGCGGCACCGTACCAGAGGACGGGGATGAACAGCAGCGCCACGTAGAGGAAGAAGCGGTGGGCGTTCTGGAGGATGAGCGGGAACTTACTCTCGCCCGAGTAGGACTTCGCCGGCTCCATGACCGCGCAGGCAGGCGGGCTCAGGAGATAGGAGCGGTAGTACGCCTTGCGGTAGTAGTAGCAGGTCGTCCGGAAGCCCAGCGGGGCCCAGAGGATGAACACCGCGGGAGAGATCCACTCAGGCACCCAGCCTGGCTTGATCAGCGGCTCGAAGAACGGCGAGAGGTACGGGCCCGCCTCGTAGTGCCACGAGTTGCCCAGGATGAGGGCGGAGACGGTGGAGTAGATGACGAAGATGAGAAGGCCGCCGCCGAGAAGTGCCGGTTCGAACCACCAGCGGTCGACTCGTTGGGTCTTGCCGTACCGCCGCTGGA
>CAZVNJ010000119.1:0-3303 GCA_964628985.1 uncultured Dehalococcoides sp. | reverse complement strand
CTTGCTCGCCCGCCGAGGGGTCACCACCACCGAGGAGGCGCGGCGCTTCCTCGGCAGCCCGCGCGACCTGACTGACCCAGCGCTCATGCCCAACCTCGACATCGCGGTCGAACGGCTGGCGCGCGCCTGCCGAGCGGGCGAGACGGTGGCCGTGTACGGCGACTACGACGTGGACGGTGTGACGGCGACCGCGGTACTGACGGAAGGGCTGCGCGCCCTCGGCGCCGTGCCGATGCCGTACCTACCGGACCGCTTCACGGAGGGCTACGGGCCGAACGTGCGCGCGATCCGCCGGCTGGCGGACCAGGGGGCGACGCTGCTGGTGACTGCGGACACCGGCACCTCGGCGGTCACCGAGGTGGCCGAGGCGAACGGGCTGGGGATGGACGTAGTGGTGATCGACCACCACACGATCCCAGACCACCTGCCGGACGCCCTCGCGATCGTGAACCCGAAGCTGAATGGCAATGCCTACGGATCGGAACCGGCAGCCGTCGGAGTCGCCTACAAGGTGGTGCATGACCTGCACGACCGGCTGGGGCAGGTGTACGACCCCGCGCCGCATCGCGCGCTCGTGGCCCTCGGCACCGTCTGCGACCTGGCGCCGCTGCTGGGCGAGTGCCGCGACCTGCTGCGCATCGGCCTCGACGCGCTGCGCACGACGACGCGGCCCGGCCTGCTCGCGCTCTGCGAGGTGGCCGGTATCCAGCCACACCTGATCGACGCCGAGGGGATCGGCTGGGTGATCGGGCCGCGGATCAACGCCGCGGGACGGATGGCGCATGCCCGGATCGCGCTCGACCTTCTGCTGGCGCCCACCCTCGAGGAGGCGCGCACGCTTGCGGCCGAGATCGAGCGGCTGAACGACGACCGGCGAGCGGCGACGACGCAGGCGGTCGAGTTGGCGCGCGCCCTCGCGGGCGACCCACCGCCGCTGTTGATCGTGGTGGACTCCAGCGCGATGTCTTCTGGGATCATCGGCCTCGCGGCGGCGCGGCTGGCAGAGGAGTTCCACCGGCCCGCGATCGCCATCGGCATCGAGGGCGGCGAGGGGCGCGGTTCCTGCCGGTCGATCCCGGCGTTCGACGTCACGGCGCTCCTCCAGCGGAACAGCGACCTCTTCCTCCGCTACGGTGGGCACCGCGCGGCTGCCGGATTCTCGATCGCGCCGGAGCGGATCCCAGAGATGCGCGCCCGGCTCACCGAGGACACCGCGCGCCACCTCACCGCCGAGGATTTGGTCGCCGCGCTGGAGGTCGACGCCGAACTGCCGCTCGCGGATGTGGACCGGCGGATGGTGCAATGGCTCGGGCTCCTCGGCCCGTTCGGCGCCGGCAACCCGGCGCCCGTCTTCCTCGCACGCCGGGTGCGGGTGACGGACAGCCGCACGGTGGGTGCGGAGGGCGCCCACCTGCAGATGGCACTTCGGGCAGGGAACGTGACGTGGCGGGCGATCGCGTTCCGGCAGGGCGCCTCGGCCGTGCCCGCCGGCGAGGATGCGGATGTGGTGTACACGTTCCGCTCCGACCAGTTCGGCGGGGAGGCGCGGCTGCAACTAGAGGTGCTCGACCTGCGTCCCGCATCGGACGAGGGATTCGAGCCGTCGTAGCGCGGAAGGTGCGGCGCTAGCGGTCGTCCTCTTCAGCCGGCTCACGCGCGCCTTCGCGCGACCAGATCGCTTCATAGCGCCGTCCGAGGATCGCGTCGACCTGCTCTGTGCGTTCGAGCATCTTCAACTGTGAGAGGCACGCCTCGGCTTCCGCTGCGTCATCGATGCGGCGCAGGAGGCAGTCCCAGACGCCGGTGGGGACAACGGACTGCACACGCATCTGCCACGGGATCATGGTGATGGAGTCCGGTCGCGGGAAAGTCGGGCGGAGGCGGCGGAGGGAGCGGAGGCGCTCGGCGGTGTCCCGCGCCATCGGGACGACGCGCACCATTGTCCCGGCATCCATGGAGCGTCGCGCGTCGACCAGGAGCGTCCGGCCGAGCAAGGGGAAATAGAGGGTGATCACCTCGGCCTCGGCGATGTTCTGACAGACCGCTTCGAGGTCGAGTTCCGCGCCGTCGTCGATCATTCCCCTGGCCTTCCCCGACGCACTTCGCCCGCGCCGGTGAGGTCTCTCCGCAGTGTCGCAGGCGTCCGGCTTCGGCGCTACGCCTGTACCAGCCGCAGGAACCGATGCCGCCCCACCCGAATCTCGTCGCCCGCCTGGACGGGCACTGAGGCCTCCGTCACGGCGTTGCCGTTCACAGACACCGCGCCCTGTGCGACCAGCCGGCGCACCTCCCCGTTGCTCCCGGCAAGACCGGCGGCCACCAGCACCGCGGTCAATGAGGACGGCTCCGAGACCGGGTGCTCAGGCATCTCGTCTGGCGTCTCTCGACGTTGAAAGGTGGACTCGAAGTAGGCCCGGGCCGCCTCTGCGGCCGGCCGGCCGTGGAAGACCGCGGTGATCTCCTCGCCCAGGCGCTTCTTTGCGTCCATCGGACGAAGCGTGCCGCCCTGCATCTCACGCGCGATCGCGTCGACCTCGTCCGGACGGAGGGGCGTCGCCAGGGTGTAGTAGTTGAGCATGGCGGAGTCCGGGATCGACATGACCTTGCCGAACATCTCGTTCGGTGACTCGGTCAGACCGATGTAGTTCCCGAGCGACTTCGACATCTTCTCGTGGCCGTCGGTGCCCACGAGGATGGGGAGTGTGAGGCAGACCTGCGGTCGCTGTCCCCATGCCTCCTGCAACTGGCGGCCGGCCATCAGGTTGAACAGCTGGTCGGAGCCGCCGATCTGCACGTCGGTCTGCATATGGAAGGCGTCGTACGCCTGAAGCATCGCGTAGAGGAACTCCGAGACGTAAATCGGAGTGCCCTCGTCATAGCGCTTGCCGAAGTTCTCGCGCCGGAGGAACTGGGCGACGGTGTACTGGCCGGTGAGCCGGAGGACGTCGGCGAAGCCGAGGCCGTCCAGCCAGTCAGCGTTGTACGCGACCTTTGTGAGCGAGCGATCGAGGATGACAAACGCCTGGTCGGTGTAGGTCTTCGCGTTCGCTGCGACTTCGTCGCGAGTGAGGACAGGGCGCGTCGTGTCGCGGCCCGTCGGGTCGCCGATGAGCGCCGTGAAGTTGCCGATGAGGAACGTGACCTCGTGCCCGAACTCCTGGAACTGCCGGAGTTTCCGCATGGGGACGGCGTGGCCGAGCGTGAGGTCGACCTTGGTCGGGTCGAAGCCGCAGTAGACCCGGAGCGGCCGGTCCTCCTCGAGCCGCGCGCGCAGATCGCGCTCCATCGTGCGGCGCGTGGCGT
>CAZVNJ010000118.1:0-3355 GCA_964628985.1 uncultured Dehalococcoides sp. | reverse complement strand
CCCGCCGTGTTGGTGGAGATGTCGAGCACCCGGATGCCATCGAGCGCGCCAGCCATCGCGATCTCCTCGCCGCCCGCCTAGGCTCCGCCACTCCCGCGCTTCGCGACGGCGAAGACGGTCGTGTGACGTTGACGGATCAATTCACGGCCAGTGCCATCGTACGTCGAACAGTCGAAGACGCCGTAGTGGTGCCCCTTGCGCTCGTACGTCTCGTGGAACGTGGCCGTCGTCACGAGGTCGGGCGTTCCGGCGGCGGGCGCGAGCCACTGGATGTGACTCTTCGCGTGAATCGCCGGACCGTAGTCGTACGAGTGGTGGAGCACGCGGATCGGCCGGGCGGCCACCCAGGCGGGATGTAGCCGGGCGTCCGGCCCGCGGAAGAGTTCGTGGTCGGCTTCCTGGTGCGCCTTCGTGTACTCCTCCGAGCCACGGATGCCCTCGGGCCCGCCGAGAGGTGCCAATTGCCGGCCGACCGGGGCGATCTCCGGGACTAAGGTGGGGTGGACTCGCAGCTCTGGCTCCGCCGGCCGGAACGGCGTCTTCGTCAGTTCGCCCAGCCACGGGGCGTCGCCGAGGCCAAGTTCACCGGTAATGCGGTCATGGCCGTCCGGCCCGGTGATCCGCAGGAGCCAGTGGCCCGCCTCGGGCGTCACGGTGATCACGAGGTCCTCGCCCGGGTAGGTCGGGCGGCGGAACGCAATCTCCACCCAGCCGTGGTCCAGCCAACCGGTGCCCAGCGCATCGAGGATGGCGGGAGACGCCCACCCCCACACCGTTGCACCACCGACGAGCGCGGCCTGGTAGCCGTACTCCTTCGCGCCGTCCGTCGAGTGGATCGCGTTGCCGATGTCAGGTCGGTCCGGGTTGCCGAGGAACGCGGTAATCCGCCGCTCCCCGCTCTTCTGCTCTGTCGTCATCACTCGCCTCCTACGACCTTGGCTACTCGCTGGGTGCGCCGAGCCACTCATGCAGGACTTCGATCGTGTGCTCGCCGGGGTCCTCTGACCACGGCCGTTCTGCCTCGGGGGGGCCGCCCTCGAGGCGGAACGGCCGGCCGGGCACGCGGACGTCGAAACCGCGCGGGCCCGGGATACTGCGCATGAACTGGCGCGCCTCGAGTTGCGGGCAGGTGAAGAGGTCGTCCACGGTCTGCACGAGCGCGAACGTGAGGTGCAGTTTCTCCGCTTCCTCGAACCACTCCTGTGCCGTTTTCCGCTGGAACGGCGGCACGAAGAGATCCAAGAACTCCTGGTAATGCTGCATCCGGCCCTCGGCGGTCTGGAAGCGATCCTCCGCAAGCCGCGGCTCTTCGAGGAGGACCGCCACGCCCTTCATGTCCATCGTCGCAACCGCGCCGGGGGCACAGTAGACAAAGCGGTCAGAGGCCGGCACCATCCGCAGCCCCTGCTTCACGCGCTGCTCGCGCCGGAAGACCTCGCCGCGGCTCACATAGCCCGAGGTCTGCGAGTACGTGTGCCCGGCCAACGCCTCCACCATCGAGACATCGACGCGTCGTGTGACGCCGTCCTTTCGCGCAGCACGGTTAGCCGCGAGTGCCGCCGACGCGGCGGCGGTCCCGCCCGCCATCGCCGCCGCATAGGGCGGCAACTGCATCGGAGGCTGGTCGTACTCGCCGGTGAGGAACATCAGGCCGCTTGCCGCCTGCACCACGAGATCGCTCGCCGCCCACGACGCGCGCGGGCCCCGCAGCCCGAACGGAGAGACCGAGACGACAGCGCCACTCGGTTCCAGCGAGTTAAACAGCGACGGGTCGAGGCCGGACTCGGCGCAGCCACTGACCGAGAAGTCGCCCACCACCAGGTCTGCGGCGTTCGCGAGTCCTACGAGGATCTCGTCGTCGCCCTCCACCCAGCGCTTCCCGTGGTTCACGAAGGCGAACGCACCGCCCTCGCCTCCGCCCCAGCGGCTGCCGCGCAGCCGGCCAGGCTCCCCGTCCTTCGGCTCCATCTTCACGACATCCCAGCCAACCTCGGCGAGGAGTTTCGTCGTGTACGCGGCGCCTACCCCGGTCGCGAGATCGAGCGCGCGAGGGCGCCGTTGCGCCGCCGTCATCGGGCGAACCTCCGCCATCCGTCGAAGACTTCGTCCACCCGACTCAGTTCTCCTCGGTCGATACGCAGTGCCACCTGCTCTGGCGTCGCGCGCGGACGCGGCTTCGGTGCGGGAAGAGCCCCCGCGGCGCCTGACTCGATGACGGCTGCAATCTCCGCCGCGGACATCCCGGCGACCGTCGAAAGCACCCACTCGTTGTCCTCGCCGAGGCCGTGGGGGGGCGACAGCGGGATCTCCCGCCCGCCGCCAAAGGTGGGACCAGCCACGGGCAGCAACGTATCGCCCGTGCTGAGCATCCCGAAGTAACCGCGCGCCCAGAGGTGTTCGTCACTCGACTGGTCGGCGACGTCCGCAACCTCTGCTGCGGCGATGCCCGCCGCCTGCAGCGCCGCAACTACCTGGCCACCCTCGCGATCGGTGAGGGCCGCTGCGAGCGCCGCCTCGGCCCCCGCCCCGTCCTCGGAAAGCGCAACGCCGAGGGCGTCCGCCAGTGCTGGGATCTGCTCGCGCGTCGCCGAGACGGCGACGTGGCGGTCCCGGCCGCGGGTCGAGAAGACCCCGTGCACGGCGAAGCGTCGGTCCGCGTTGCCGATGCGCACCGGTGGCGGCGCGCCGAACGCGCGCTCCGCCACGACCGGCCCGAGGTTGCTGATCTGCGTCTCGTAGAGCGAGATGTCGATGTGGGCGCCCTCACCAGTCGCGTCCCGGTGATCGAGGGCGGCGAGGATGGCGAAGAGCGCGTTCAGCCCACAGGTGTTGTCGGCGTAGACGATGGTGCCGGGGCGCCCCGGCCATGCATCTGCCGGCCCAATCATCTCGTTATGTCCGCTTACTGCCTCCGCGCCGGGCCCGAAGAGCGGCCGCTCCCCCCAGGGTCCGGTGGTGCCGAAGCCCGTGAGCGACAGATAGATCACGTCCGGCTTGATCGCTCGGATCGACGGGTAGTCGATGCCAAACTGACGCATCACGCGAGGAGTGAAGTTGTGCGCCACGATGTCGCATCCGGCGGCGACGCGGCGGAACAACTCCGGGCCGCCCTCAGTCCCGAGGTCGAGGCCGAGCCGGCGCTTACTGCGGAAGAGGTCCGGCTCCGGTTGCGCCGCCGTGCCCCGCCGGTGCGACTCTACCCGGATCACCTCCGCGCCGAGGTCCGCCAGGTGTCGCGTCGCAAAGGGGAGCGCAGCGGCCTGCTCCATGGAGAGCACACGGATGCCCTCTAGCGGTCGATCCATCGAGTCCCCCTCCGGCGTCGCCGGACGATATCACCTCGTCGATCTGTCGC
>CAZVNJ010000117.1:0-3613 GCA_964628985.1 uncultured Dehalococcoides sp. | reverse complement strand
AGGTCTGTCTTGTCCAGGACCTGCTTGATGTGGTCGGACTGGCGGGCCATGCCCTCGATCTCGCCACGGAGTGCCTGCATGGCGCGACCGATCTCCTGCGGATCCGTGGAGCCGGCGCTGGCGATCTGGCCGATCGCCTCCTGGCGGCCGTCGAGGTAGGCCTTGACAGCGGCGAAGGCCTCGGAGCGCATGGCGTCCAGCATGCGCATCATGACGCGGCGCTGCTCGGCCAGGTTCTGTTCGAGGGCTTCCATGTCGTGGTCGAAACGGGAGAGGGCGACCTCGACGGCCTCGCGTGCGTCTTCGCCGTACTGGACGAAGGGTGTGCGCTGCTGCTCGATCTGGGTGCGGGTGGAGTTGATGCGGTTGCGCTGGTCTTCCAGGTAGGGCTGGAAGGCGCGGGCGACGTGGTCCGGGCCCCCGGCGGCAATGCGTGCCTCGAGGGCGTGGAGGTTGCTTTCCTCGCCGTCTGCGTACTCGTTGAGGGGGCGGAGGCGTTCGTCCAGGTTGGCCATGAGGCGCTGCATGGCCTGCGCCTGGCGGAGCAGGAGTTCCTGCATGGGCCGCATCTCGGCCTCGAACTGCTCGCGCATGGCAGCGAGGAGTTCGCCCTGCTGGTGGAAGTGCTCCGCAACTCGCTGGAGGCGTTTGCTGGGTGGGACGGCGCGCTCCATGGAGGGCGCCTGGGGAGTGGCGGGGTGTGCTGTGGGCTGGGCCGGAGTGACCGGCTGGGGGGTGGTAGACGGAGCCGAACGCCCGTCGTCGTCACGGCCGCGTGATCCGAATCGCATGAGCGGACTCCCCTGTGCCCCCCAGCCGGATGATGGCGCCCGGGGAGACGCGGGTCAACCCGGCAGATTCGGGTCTCGGAGGGTGGATCGGGCAAGGTTGACCCGCCACGGGAATCCGAGGATAGTGCGCTCGCGCGCCCGACCGCGGCGGTCGGGGGGAGGCGGGGACGTCGCGCACGCCCCACCGTGCCTCCAGCGCATGCCCGAAGTCTGACGGATCGCCTCACCATGGGGTGATCACGGATTGTGAGCGACGCGGCGTCCGCCGCGTGTCCTCGGCTGGACTGCAGCGCTTGGCGCAGTACCACCGCGAGGAAGAAGGGACACCCGATGGACTGGAGCGACAGCCCGGAGCAGGCGAAGTTCCGACAGGAAGTTCGCACCTTTATTCAGACGAAGTTGCCAGAGGCCTACCGGCCGAAGGCAGGCGAAGCAACCGGCGAAGGCGAGGGCTTCGCGGGCGGCTGGCAGGCCGACCGGAAGTCGACCGACCCGAAGCGAGTGGCAACCGCCCAGCAGTGGGCGACGGCACTTGCCGAGCAGGGCTGGATCGCGCCGGCGTGGCCCAAGGAGTACGGCGGAGCCGGACTCTCGACGATCGAGCAGTTCATCTACAACCAGGAGATGGCCGAAGCGGCCGCCCCCTCGGTGGGTGGGATGGGCGTCTCGATGCTGGGGCCGACGTTGATCGTGCATGGTTCCGAAGAGCAGAAGAAGGAGCACCTTTCGCGCATCCTCTCGGGCGAGGTCGCCTGGGCGCAGGGGTACTCGGAGCCGGGCGCGGGCTCGGACCTGGCCTCTCTGCAGACGCGCGCGGTGCGCGACGGTGACGAGTACGTGATCAACGGCCAGAAGATCTGGACGTCGGGCGCGCACTTCGCTGACTGGCTGTTCGCCCTCGTGCGGACGGACCCGCAGGCGCCGAAGCACCGCGGCATCTCCTTCATGATCATGGACATCAAGACGCCGGGCCTGACCGTCCGCCCGCTCATCAACATGGGCTGGGAGCACGGGTTCAACGAGACGTTCTTCGAGGACGTCCGCGTGCCGGCCAAGAACCTGATCGGCGAGGAGAACCGCGGCTGGTACGTGGGGATGACACTGCTCGACTTCGAGCGGTCCGGCATCGCCGGTGCGGTTTCGTACCGCCGTGGCATGGGGGAGATGAAGGAGTTCCTGGCGGGCAAGGGCAAGTCCTACCGCCGCCAGGACTGGAACACCACCCGCCTCGAACTGGCCGACCGGGCCATCGAGACCGAGGTGCTGTTCAACTTCGCCTTCCGCATCGTGACGATCCAGAACCGCGGCCTGGTGCCGAACTACGAGGCCTCGGTCAACAAGACGTTTGGCTCGGAGCTGCACCAGCGGCTGGCCCGGACGCAGAGCAAGGCGTGGGGCCTGTACGCGAACGTATGGGACCGCACCTCGAAGTACGCTCCGATGCAGGCGGCCCACATCCACGACTACGTGGGTTCGGTGCCGCACTCCATCTTCTCGGGTTCGAACGAGATCCAGCGGAACGTCATCGCGACGCGGGGCCTGGGGCTGCCGCGCGGCTAGCCCTTGAGGGCACGAACAGAGCATCACGCGTACCGGCAGTCTCGCCGGACGCGATTGGGAGGGACGCACTGTGGACCTGGGACTGAATGAACAGCAGGAGCTCCTGAAGAACTCCGCCCGCGAGTTCCTCGAGAACGAGTGCCCGGAGACGCACGTCCGGGAGATGGAAGAGGACGAGAAGGGCTACTCGCCCGTCCTCTGGCAGAAGATGGCGGAGCAGGGCTGGCACGGCCTTCTTGTCCCCGAGCAGTACGGCGGCGCCGGCTTCGACTTCGTGGATCAGATGGTCCTCGTGGAAGAGCTCGGCCGGGCGCTGGTCCCGGGGCCGTACATGTCGTCCGTCTTCGGCGGCGCGGTGCCGATCCTCGAGGCCGGCTCGGACGCCCAGAAGCAGGAGTTCCTGCCGAAGATCGCGGCCGGTGAGCTGATCTTCTCGCTGGCGCTGACCGAGCCGTCCGCACGGTTCGACGAGGCCGGCGTGCAGGCGCAGGCGACGGTGTCCGGGAACGACGTGACGATCAACGGCACGAAGCTGTTCGTGCCGGACGCGCACGTGGCGGACTACCTCGTCGTGGCGGCGCGCTCGCCCAAGGGCGTGACGCTGGCCATCGTGCCGACCAAGCAGGACGGCGTGAAGACGACGGTCCTGCAGACCATCGCGCGCGACAAGCAGTGCGAAGTCGTCCTGAACAACGCCAAGGGCCAGCTCCTCGGTGCCGAGGGTGCGGGCTGGGCGGCGTTGCAGCCGGTGATCCAGAAGTACACGGTCGCGGAGTGCGCCTACCTGGTGGGCCTCGCGCAGATGGACTTCGAGATCGCGGTGGACTACGCCAAGGAGCGCGTGCAGTTCGGCCGCCCGATCGGTTCGTTCCAGGCCATCCAGCACAAGTGCGCTGACATGGTGACGGACGTCGATGGCTCGCGGTTCATCATGTACAAGGCGGCGTGGTCAATCGCTTCCGGCCAGCCGGCGAACGACACCTCGATCGCCGTGAACATGGCGAAGGCGTGGTGCTCGGAGGCGACGCGCCGCGTGGTCGCCCACGGCCAGCAGATCCACGGTGGTATCGGCTTCACCAAGGACTACAAGATCCAGTTGTTCTACCGCCGCCAGAAGCGTGCGGAGCTCGCCTTCGGCGACGCGGACTTCCACCGCGAACTGGTCGCCCAGCAGCTCGGCCTCTAGCCGAGGGGCGCGCGGCTCGCAGCGCCGCGTTTCGCAGCCACACGAGAGGCCGCCCGAGAGGGCGGCCTCTTCGTTG
>CAZVNJ010000116.1:0-3666 GCA_964628985.1 uncultured Dehalococcoides sp. | reverse complement strand
CTGGGTATCGGGTTCTCACTCGCTATCTGGATTGTGGGCGGGACCCTGTTCGGGCGCTGGCTCGACGGGAAGTTCGATACAGACCCGGTGCTGACGTTGCTGATGCTCCTGGCGGGCCTGGCCATCGGACTTACGGACGCGGTCCGGCGGCTGAGGGCGGTCATGGTCCGCATTGAACGAAAGAGGCGTGGGTGAAGAAGCTGCTGATCGCGGCGGGCGTCATTGCGCTCATCATGGTCGGCGTCCTCTTCGTCGGCGGCGTCTCCCCCGTGATCGTCGTCGCGCCGGAAACCATCACCACCGTCGGTGGCGTGAAGATCACCAACACCATGATCACCGGCTGGGTGGCAGTCGCGCTGATCTCGCTTGCCGCGATTATCGCGGGTCGAGGCGTGAAGGAAGTCCCCAGCGGTTTCTCGGGCTTCGTCGAGGGCATGGTGGCCGCATTCTACGGAGTCGTCGTCCAGGTGGCCGGCGAGGTGAACGGGCGGCGATTCTTCCCCCTCGTCGGCACCATCTTCTTCACCATCGTCTGTTACAACTACTTCGGCCTCCTGCCGATGAACAACATCATCGGCAAGCCCGAGCCGGCACACGGGACGACGCAGGTTGTCTTCCGGCAGGCCGGCGGCATCGCCTACATCCCGCTCAAGCCCGAGCAGCGCAAACTCAAGGAAGGCGATCACGCCCTCCTGCCTGAGGGCGTCGAGTTGCACAGCCCGGCTGAAGAGAAGCACGACGCCACTCCGACGCCTGCAGGCGGGCACACCGCTGACCTGACTGCACCGGCGACAACCTTCGTGGCGGACGTGACTTCGGGTACGGGCGCCGCCGTGGTCACTCGCGCCGAGGCCGGCGAGGAGATCGAACGATCTCACGATGGTTCCTTCTCGGGCGCACTGGCGCCGTACTTCCGCTCCGTGAATACGGACATCAACGCACCTCTGGCGATCGCGCTGTTCTCCTTCGTCTTCGTGGAGATGTGGGGCCTCCAGTCGCTGGGGCCCGGCTACCTGAAGAAATTCTTCGCGTTCAGCGCGTTGAAGAAGGGTCCGATGGGTCTGATCGACGTGTTCGTGGGCATCCTCGAATTCGTCTCGGAGTTGTCCCGGGTGGTGTCATTCACCTTCCGTCTGTTTGGCAATATCTTTGCGGGCGAAGTGCTCCTGCTCATGATGACGTTCCTGGTGCCGTTCGTCCTGGTGGACGCGTTCTACGGCCTGGAGCTCTTCGTGGGCCTCATCCAGGGCTTCGTCTTCGCGATGTTGACGCTGGTGTTTGCGGTCACCGCGGTCTCGCACCACGGTGACGGTGAGCACGAGGAACACGGTGCGGCCGAGGGCCACGCGATGGAGCCGGCGCACCACTAATCAATGCACGTTGCCCCGCCCGGGGGCGTGAGTCATCCGTGAGGCCCCCGGCGGATCCGGGGACACCCAGGGGAGGGTTGAAGTAGATGAAGATTGCACGTCGCTCGTTGGTCGCCACGGCCATCACCGGCGCCCTCTTCGTGTTGACCGCCGGCGTTGCCGGCGCTCAGCAGGCAGTGGGTGCGGCGGACAACGAGTCCACCGTGGCGTCGATGAAGTTCCTGGCCGCGGCACTTGCCATGGGCCTGGGCGCACTTGGCCCGGCACTCGGCATCGGCATGCTGGGCGGGAAGGCGATGGAGGCCCTGGGTCGTAACCCGGAGGCCGCCGGCGCCATCCAGACCAACATGATCCTCGCGGTCGCATTCGCGGAGGCCATCGGCATCTACTGCCTGGTCGTCGCCATCCTGATCGGCTTCGTCTTCTAAGACGCGCCCTCGGGAGACTGCATCACGGATGACTGTCAGAGGTCGGACGCACCCATCCGGGTCCGTCCGGCCTCGCGGGCCGGCATCCTGACGAGGAGTGGACCAGTGAACACGCAGAGGCAGCGCTCCGGCATCGCCCGGCTGCTCACGCGGCCGCGCCTCGTCGCGCTCGGCATCGGCACGGGGGCGGGCGTCATGCCCGTGGTCGCGTCCGCGGCCGAGGAAGCCGGCGGCATTGCCGCGCTGGGGATCAGCCTGCCGGGCCTCATCGCCCAGCTGGTGAACTTCGGCATTCTGCTCCTCATCCTCCGGCTCTTCTTGTTCAAGCCCATCATGAAGGTGATGGACGAGCGCAAGCGGAAGATCGAGGAGGGCCTCCAGGCCTCACAGGCGGCAGCCCACGCTGCGGAGAGCAGCCAGGAGGAGTCTCGCCGCGCCCTCGAGCAGGCTCGCGCCGAGGGGCGAGAACTGATCGGTCGTGCCCAGGAGACCGCCGCCCGTCTCAGCGCCGAACTCGAGTCGCAGGCCCGCCGGGAGGCGGATGCGATCGTCGAGCGCGCCCGCGCCGAGATCGACCGCGAACGCCAGCAAGCGGTGCAGGCACTGCGCGCGGAGTTCGCGGACCTCACCGTCCGGGCTGCCGAGCGCGTCGTCGGGCAGTCGCTGGACCGCGGTGCGCACCAGCGCCTGATCGACGAGACGCTGGCCACCAGCACGTTCGGCCGGGACGGGAACTAGCGTGCCCGCTGCCGCCAACACCCGCGACACGGCCGGCCGCCGCTACGCCCTCGCGCTCATTGAGATTGCGCGGGCGGACGGCGACGCGCCTTCCTGGCTCACGGCCGTGGAGGCGCTTGAGTCACTGACGGCCGAGTCCCGGTTTGTGGACGCGTTGCAGGCGGACGGGATGACGGACGAGGCGTTTGTCGCCATCGTCCGCCGGGTGGCCCCCGACATTACGCAGAAGCAGCTGAACCTGTTCCGGTTGCTGCGACGAAAGGGACGGCTCAGTCTCGGCCGTTCGATTGCGTCGTACTTCCGAGACCTCTTGGACGAAGAGCGCAGTGTGGTCCGCGCGGTGGTCACCACGGCCATCGACCTGGACCCTGAGCGCGAGGCCGCCATCAAGCAGCGTCTGCAGCAGCAGACGGGGCGTACGGTGGAGCTTGAAACGCGTGTGGACCCGGGCATCCTCGGTGGGATGACCGTTCGCGTGGGCGACCAGTTGGTGGACGGCTCCACCCGCACTCGCTTGCGTAACCTGCGTTCCTCGTTGGAGCGCGCCGCCCTCTAGGCGGGCACGATGGCCGGCACTGGCCGGCGGAATGACCGATAACCGCCGAGCGTGGCGGGGAGATTGGAAGAGCGACGATGGCCGTTCGACCTGAAGAGATCGCTTCCATCCTGAAGGAGCAGATCGAGCACTTCGACGTGGGGGCGACCTCCGCTAACGTCGGCACCGTGATCGAGGCGGGCGACGGCATCGCCCGCATCCACGGCCTGGGCTCGTGCCTCTCCTCGGAGCTGATTGAGTTCACCTCCACCTTCGACGACGAAGGGAAGCCGCTGCGCGGTCTGGCCCTGAACCTCGAAGAAGAGACCGTCGGCGCCATCATCATGGGCGACTACCAGAAGGTGAAGGAAGGTGACGAGGTTCGGACGACCGGCCTGGTCGCCTCCGTCCCCGTCGGCGACGCCCTCATCGGTCGCGTGGTGAATGCCCTCGGTGACCCCATCGACGCGAAGGGGCCGATCAACACCACCGAGCGGTACCCGGTCGAGCGCATCGCCCCGGACGTGGTGTCCCGCGTGGAGGTGAACCAGCCGCTGCAGACCGGCGTAAAGGCCGTGGACGCGATGATCCCGAT
>CAZVNJ010000115.1:0-3677 GCA_964628985.1 uncultured Dehalococcoides sp. | reverse complement strand
GGTGTGCTCCTCTGGGGCACCAACCGCGAGACCTTCTGGCCTCAACTGAAGTTCTGGTCCCGTGAGTCCCTGATCCACTTCGCCCTGACCACGACTCGTCGGCGGCGCCGCCAGTTCGAGGCGTGGCAGCGCGACCCGCGCTGGTCCCACATCCGCTTCCACCGCCTGCGCTCGCCGCGCGAGGTGGCCGAGTTCGTCGCGGCCGTCGAGGCCGGCCTGGGGACACGGGCGTCCGGCTGAGCCTCACACGCCGAAGTCGCGACGTCGGAACGCTCCCAGTCCCACCACGAGCAGCGCGAGCGTGCCTGCCGTCAACAACGCAAGGGGCGTCACGGACACCTCGCCGCCGGGGAGCTGAGGGAGATGCGTGAACGGCGAGAGGCGCAGGACCCACTCCGGCAGTTGGAGGATGGCCCCAAACTGCCCAAGCAGCAGGCAGGCGAGGAGCGCGCCCCACGCGAGACTCGTCCACTTCGGGACGAGTCCGAACACCGCGACCGCGATCCCGGTGAAGCACCACACAGCCGGGATCTGGGTGGCCGCCGCCGCCACCACTCGACGCCACTGCCCGCCGACGTCCTGCACCGTCAACCCGTACACCAGTCCAGCAGTAGCACCAAAAGCAAGCACCGCCAGCGCCGGACCGCCCAGCGCGATCACCAGGTGGCTCGCGGCCCAGCGCAGACGCCCGGTCGCGGTCGCCAGCAGCAACTCGCCCCGCAGCGATTCCTCCTCCGTGCGCAGCCGGGAGGCCGACTGCACGGCGTACGCGGACGCCACGATCCCCATAAAGCCCACCGTCGCCGCGAGGTATGCGTCCGCGAGCAGTCCGGCACCACCCATGCGCTCCATCATCGCCCGCAGCTGCTCGTTCCCCTCGAGCGCGTCGGCCACCGCCTCGGTGATCGCCCCGACGACCACGCCAAACGTCGCGAGGCTCACCGTCCAGCCCCAGAACAAACCCCGCTGCAGCCGCCACGCAAGTGCCATTGGGCTGCGGAAGCCATCGCTCGCCGCGGCGCGCCCGAGGCGCTGCGGGAAGACTCCAGCACCAACGTCCCGACGCGAAGAGACCGTGAACGCCGCGGCCACCAGCAGGGCGCTCGCGCTCGCACCCAGCAACAACACCCACCAGCGCTCACCGGCGAACGCGCGAGTGCGCTGCATCCAGCCGATCGGAGAGAGCCAGGAGAGCCAGCGCAACGGGCTCGTGGCGCCGGCCGCGTCGCCTGCCGCTCGGAGCACGAACGCCACCCCGAGGCTCGCGAGTGCCAGCCCCCGCGCGCCACCGGCGCTCCCCACGAGTTGCGCGGTCAACCCCGCCGCCCCGGCGAACACCCACCCCGTCAGAGTGACCGCAGCCCCGAACGCCAGGCTACCGCCCGTGGCGAGCCCCTGGCTCAGCAAACCCGCCGTCAGCAGAGCCCCCAGGACCAGGTCCGCGGCGAGCGTGAAGACCAATGCCCCAGCGAGCGGCGCGTGCCGGCCGACCACCGTCGCACCAAGCAACTCCCGACGGCCCGCGTCCTCCTCGCTACGCGTGTGCCGCACCACGGTGAGGATGCTGGCGAGCGCCACCAGCACGAAGACGATCCCGGACCGCTGCGTGGCAAGCGCGCCCAGTCCCGGCCCAAACCCCGGACCGACCAGCGCGACGTAGGCTGGCTGCGTCGCGGTCGCGGTGAAGAACTGCACGCGCTGCGCCTCCTCTGGGAAGAGCTCGGCAAACCCCATCACCGTCACGGCCGGTAGCACGGCGAGCGTCAGTACCCACAGCGGCAGGGTGATGCGGTCCAGGCGGAGCATCAGCCGGATCAACTGACCCATCCCGACGAGGTGGCTCACCGGACGGCCCTCGCCACTCGCGTCGCGGCGTCAGCACTCGACTCGTAGTGCCGCAGGAAGATCTGTTCGAGCGTCGGTGGCTGGCTCACAAGCCCCCGGACGCCCGCGGCGCTGAGCCGCTGAAGTAGCGCGTCCAACGCCTCGGGTTCCACCTCGCAACGGATCTGCTGCCCGTCGATCACCAGGCCGTGTACGCCTGCGAGCGCCTCCAGGCCTTCTGGCGCTCGCTGCACCTCCGCCTCGATTGAAGTCCGGGTCAGGTGGCGCATCTCCGCCAGCGTCCCCGTCTCCACCGCCTGCCCCGCGCGGATGATCGTCACCCGATCGCAGAGCGCCTCCACCTCCGCCAGGATGTGGCTGGACAGCAGCACCGTCCGCCCGCGCCCGCGTTCCTCCTCCACCACCTGGCGGAAGACATCCTCCATCAGCGGGTCGAGGCCCGAGGTCGGCTCGTCCAGCAGCAGCAACTCCACGTCCGATGCGAGGGCCGCGACGAGCGCGACCTTCTGGCGGTTCCCTTTCGAGTACGTCCCGCACTTCTTGCGTGGGTCGAGGTCGAATCGCTCGAGCAGGTCCACCCGCCGCTTCGCGTCCAGGCCGCCACGCAGCCGCGCCAGCAGGTCGATCACCTCGCCACCGGACAGCCCCGGCCACAGCGCTACATCTCCCGGCACGTAGGCGAGGCGTCGATGCAGAGCCGTCGCGTCTCGCCACGGGTCGCCGCCCAGGAGTTCTGCCGTCCCGCTGTCCTGCCGCAGCAGGCCCAGCAGGACACGCAGCGTCGTCGTCTTACCAGATCCGTTCGGCCCCAGAAACCCGTGCACCTCGCCGGCGTGCACCGAGAGGTCGAGCCCATCCAGTGCTCGTGTCGCTCCGAATGTCTTGACGAGGCCTGCCACGCGGATCGCGTCGGTCACGGTGCACCCCCACCCGAGCTCAGTCCCCGACCCCCGGAGAGTATGACGCAGCACCGGCTGCCGTACGGCAGCACCGCAGTCGGCCGCCACGCCTCTACGATCGCGAGGTCAGGGGAGGACATTCGATGGCCGCTCGCGTCCGTTTCTCGCTCGCCCGCGCCTATGCCCACCTTCGCGCGGTTGACCCGGTCGTGGGCGCCCTGATTGATCAGCATGGGCCGTACCGCCCCCGCCCCCTCGAAGAGGACACGCCCGAGGCGTACTACCGCGCCCTGCAGCGCACCATCCTGTTCCAGCAGTTGGCTGGCCCCGCAGCGCGCTCAATCCAACGCAAGTGGTTCGCGCTCTACTCGAAGGACGATCGTCCTCCCACACCCAGGGAGGTCCTCAAGACCACTGACGAGCAGTTTCGTGCCTCTGGTGTTTCGCGCCAAAAGGCTGGCTACCTTCGCGACCTCGCGGAAAAGACGCTCGACAAGACCCTCGACTTCCGAGGCTTCGACGCGATGTCGGACGACGAGATCGTCGGCCGCATCACCGCGGTGAAAGGCCTTGGCGAGTGGAGCGCCCACATGTTCATGATGTTCACGCTCGGCCGCCCGGACATCCTCGCGGTGGGCGACCTCGGCATCCGCAACGGCATGAAGATCGCTTACGGACTTCCCCAGACGCCGAAGCCGAAGGAGGCACTCGTCATCGGCGCACCGTGGGCGCCCTACCGCTCCGTCGGCGGGTGGTACATGTACCGCGCCGTGGACACCCAGGACCCGGACTAGGAGGTCCTCGGCGCGGCTTCTAGGGAAGCGCCCGCCTATACTCGGTGTCCGGCGCCCATCTGAGGGCGACCCGTGGAGGAGGCCGCATGCGCATCGTCCTGTTCGGCCAGGCGGCCTTCGGCAAGGACGTCTTCGAGCA
>CAZVNJ010000114.1:0-3717 GCA_964628985.1 uncultured Dehalococcoides sp. | reverse complement strand
GGCGGCGACGAGGTGCAGTCGATGAAGGCCGGCCTGATGGAGGTTGCCCAGGTCATGACGGTGAACAAGTCCGATCTGGCCGGGGCAGACACCGCGCTCACGCAGCTGAAGGCACTGCTGGCGATCGCTCATCTCGGCTCCTGGGAGCCGCCCATCCTGAAGACGGTTGCCCGGACGGGTGAAGGCGTCCCGGAGTTGGTGGATGCGATCGACCGCCACCACGCGCACATCACGTCATCCGTGCACGCCGTCGAGGAGCGCCGGGCGCAGGCGACCCGGCAGCTGATCGCCCTCGCGCGGGCAGCGCTACACCGGGAGGCCCTCGCAGCCGCCTCGACCACGGGCGCGCTCGAGGCGTTGGTGGATTCCGTCGCCCGCCGGGAGCGAGACCCACGGAACGCGGCGGCGGCGCTCCTGGATGCCGTGAAGGCCCAGTGGGCGCGCGAATAGCACGCCCTGGTTTGTTGGGGCGAGACGTAATGGCGCGTAACACGTCTCCTGCGCTTGTCCTCGATCACCTGATCCAGTAGTGTCCAGATTCGGGCGGGATGGTCTCCTCGGGTGAGACCGGTTGAGGGTGCCCCAGCACCGTGTCGTTTCGCCTCCCCACCTTCGGCCCGGCACAGATGGTGCTGGCGATCGCCCTCCTCCTGCTGGGGCTGTTTCTCTATGCCATGGCGCAGACGGCCGTCCAGGCCCACCGCCTGGGGCAGGAGGAGCGCGAGGTCTTCGCCCAGGTTGAGCAACTACGGCGGCAGCGCGCGGAGCTCGAGGGTCTGCTCACGTACCTGAAGTCCGACGAGTACATCGAGGGCTTCGCGCGACAGCAGTTCGGCTACGTGAAGCCAGGCGAGACGCTGGTGGAAGTCACCGCTCCGGCGGCCGCGAAGGAGCAGCGTCGCGCTGGCGAGCGCTGGTGGGAGGCCGCCTTCGGCATCGCTGCTGCGGAGTCCGAACCAGTCTCGCCGGCCAGTCCCTAGTCGAGATCCCGCTGGGTCCCGCGCTAGGTCTTCACGATCACGAGCGCGCCGGTCAGGCCGCTGGGGAACGCAGTCGTGAAGCCCGAGTTCACGAAGTCCGGTGCGCCCACGACGAACGTGAGCATCTTCCCGCCGCTGGTGGCCGTGATAGATACCGCCTTAGCCGCGACGCCAGCGGCGTTCAACTGCGCCGTGGTGCCCGTGAACGCGACGATCGAGACCCCGGTGGGGGCAATGGTGCCGCCGGAGAAGCCACTCGTGGCGGCGGTAAGCGCGATGCCGGTGGTGACGTTGGCGGGAGCGCCGCCGGCGGTCCACTTCACCGTCTGTTCTGCCGGCGCGCCGTCGATGGCGAACGAGATCGTGTCGCCTTCCTTCGGGGAGCAGGGGTCAGTGGTCGTGATCCGGAAGATCCAGTTCCCTGCCACATCGGTCGTCGCGCCGGGACCGCAGGAGACCCCGCCCACGCTGGCGGTGATCTTCGCACCGGCCTTCAACCCCACGCCGTACGCGGTGTAGGGAGCGGTCTGCGCCGCTGCGGGCATTGCCGTCGCGAGTAGCAGCACCGAGGCGAGGGCGAATGCGATTCGGCGGGAAGTGGCGATGTGTAAGTTTGACATGCGCGGCATCCTAGCACCGGCGCCGCGCTACGCTCGCGGCCGTGAAGCACACGGCTGACACCTACCCCCGCACTCGCCTCACCGGGGCCTTCGAGCGCCGTGTGGGGGTGGCGCTTCGGGCGCACGTCGAGGCAACTGTCACGCTCGTGGCGGCCTGCTCCGGCGGGCCTGACTCGACTGCCACCCTGGTGGCTGTCGCGCGAGCGCATCCCGGCCCAGTCATTGCCGCCACGTTTGACCATCGGATGCGTGCTGGCGCCGAGGCCGAGACCGAAGTGGTACGCCGCGTGGCCTGCGACCTCGGCCTCCCCCTGCTCGAAGGTCGGGCAGCATCGACCCTCCGCGGGGAGGATGCGGCTCGGACCGCCCGCTACCGCTGGCTCGCGCGGGCCTGCGCCGAGGCAGGCACAGATGTCTGCGTCACCGGCCACACACGCGATGACCAGGCGGAGACGGTCCTCCTGCGGCTTGCCAGAGGGGCAGGGGCTCGCGGGGCCGCCGGCATGGCGCCAGCCTCGCCCTGGCCGGTGCCGGGCCGCGGGACGCGCGGACTCCAACTGGTGCGACCGCTCCTCGGCGTGACCAGGGATGAGGTGGAGGCCTACCTCGCTGCCCTCGGCATTGAGGCGGTCCAAGACCCCTCGAACGCGACGCTGGACTATGCCCGCAACCGGGTGCGGCAGGCCGTGCTGCCGGCTCTGGCGGAGGTGAACGCGCAGGCCTCGGCTCACCTCGCGTCCTTCGCGCAGCGGCAGGCGGAAGACGACGAGGCGCTGACGGAGTGGGCAAGGGACTGGTTGGAGCAGCACGGCACGCTGACCGATGAGCAGGCTGCCATCCCTCGGAAGGCACTCTCCGCGCTGCCCGGTCCGGTGGGGCGCCGCGTGCTGCAGGAGGCTGCAGATCGGATCGGGTTGGCGCTCGGCAGCCGGCAGATCCAGACGCTGTCCAGGCTGATTTCGGGCTCGCATGGTGGAGCCGTGGCGCTGGCTCGCGGGTCCGTGGAAGTCCGTGGTACAGTGATTCGGCTGCGGCGAAGAGCCTGACCGGGTCGGCCCGACAGTGGGTGCCCGGATCACGCCAGCGAAGGTTCAAAACTCTTCGCGAATCCCTTCTGCGCCTGTTGACCCAGGTAGCCAGAATCCGTAGCATCTCCGTTTGTCGCCCGCGAAGCGGACGCAACGCACATTTACACCTGGATAGCGCGCAGAATCTGAATCGGACCCCGTCAGGGAGTACCGGTCGGGTCGCAAACCGTGACGGGCAACCGCGACGGTGAAGGCTCGATGTGTCGGTACTCGACTGACATCCAAACCAGATATTAAGCGGGCCGCTTCGGCGACTCGTGTCTGTTGTTTTGGAGAGTTTGATCCTGGCTCAGGATAAACGTTGGCGGCGTGCCTAATGCATGCAAGTCGCACGAGGGCTTCGGCCCTAGTGGCGGACGGGTGAGTAACACGTACGAATCTGCCCGGAGGTGGGGGACAACTTCCCGAAAGGGAAGCTAATACCGCATACGGTCTACGGACCAAAGCCGAAAGGCGCCACCGGAGGAGCGTGCGGCGGATTAGCTAGTTGGTGGGGTAACGGCCTACCAAGGCGACGATCCGTAGCTGGTCTGAGAGGATGGTCAGCCACACTGGGACTGAGATACGGCCCAGACTCCTACGGGAGGCAGCAGCAAGGAATTTTGCACAATCGACGCAAGTCGGATGCAGCAACGCCGCGTGGGGGATGAAGGCTCTCGGGTTGTAAACCCCTTTTGCGAGGGAAGAAGATCTGACGGTACCTCGCGAATAAGTCACGGCTAACTACGTGCCAGCAGCCGCGGTAATACGTAGGTGGCGAACGTTGTCCGGATTCACTGGGCGTAAAGCGCGCGCAGGCGGATTGATAAGTCAGAGGTGAAATCTCCCGGCTCAACTGGGAGGGGCCCTTTGATACTGTCAGTCTTGAGGCACCTAGAGGAGAGTGGAATTCCCGGTGTAGTGGTGGAATGCGTAGATATCGGGAGGAACACCAGTGGCGAAAGCGACTCTCTGGGGATGACCTGACGCTGAGGCGCGAAAGCGTGGGGAGCAAACGGGATTAGATACCCCGGTAGTCCACGCCGTAAA
>CAZVNJ010000113.1:0-3719 GCA_964628985.1 uncultured Dehalococcoides sp. | reverse complement strand
CCTTCTGCCCGGTATGTCTAACGTACCGCTCATGCCGGGTGTTCCGGGAGATTCCATGCCCGTAGTGGTGGTGATTGGCGGCCAGTGGGGCGACGAGGGCAAGGGCCGGGTCGTCGACTTCCATTCGCGCTACTGCTCGGTGATCGCGCGTTACTCGGCGGGCAACAACGCCGGTCACACGATCATGAACGACCAAGGGAAGTTCGCGCTGCACCTGGTGCCGGCGGGCATCTTCCGGGGTGACAAGGCCGCCGTGATCGGCCACGGCTGCGTGATCGACCCTGCGAAGCTCCTCGAAGAGATCGCCATGCTGACCGAGCGAGGCGTGAGCGTGTCCCGGCTCATGGTGAGCCAGGGCGCGCACATCATCATGCCCTGGCACCCGATCATCGACCGCGCGGATGAGAAACTGCGCGGCGAGGCGGCGATCGGAACGACGGGGACGGGCACCGGCCCTGCCTTCCACGACAAGGTCTCGCGCATCGGGATCCGCGTGGCTGACTTGCTGGACAAAGACGTCTTCGCGCAGAAATTGCGCTCCGCCCTCGAATACAAGAACCGGGTGCTCACGTCGCTGTACGGCCTGCCGGCCCTTGAGTACGACGCGATCTACCGCGAGTACCTGGAGTACGGGCAGCGGCTGCGTCCGTTCGTCGCAGACACCATGACCTTCGTGCAGGACGCGGACTCGCGCGGCGAGATGATCCTGCTGGAAGGCGCGCAAGGCGCGCTGCTGGACCTGGACACCGGCACGTACCCCTTCGTCACTTCCAGCGTGCCGGCCTCAGTCGCGGCCGGTGGGGCGATTGGCATCGGCCTCGGGCCGACGGCCATTCAGCGGGTGGTCGGCGTCTACAAGTCGTACCAGACGCGCGTCGGCAACGGCCCCATGCCCACGGAGATGTTCGGCGCCGAGGCGGACGAGATCCGCGAGGGTGGTGGCGGGGTCGCAGGGACGGCGGAATACGGAGCCACCACGGGCCGGGCCCGACGGATCGGCTGGTTCGATGGCGTCCTCGCCCGCTACACCTCGCGCCTCAACGGCGTGACCTCGGTCGCGCTCACGCGGCTGGATACGCTTTCTCACGCGCCCCGGATCAAGATCTGCGTGGCGTACGAGGTGGACGGCCAGCGCGTGATGGCGCTGCCCGCCACGCTCGCCGAGATGGAGCGGGCCCAGCCTGTCTACGAGGACCTTCCGGGGTGGCAGGCGGACGTCTCACACGCCCGCTCGCTGGGCGACCTGCCGATCGAGGCCCGCCAGTACGTGCGCCGCATCGAACAGATCATCGGGGCGCCGGTCGACATGATCTCGGTAGGCCCTGAGCGCGACCAGGCGATTGTCACGCGCGACATCTTCGGCGCGTCGCTGACCTAGGCGGCGCGGCCCTTTCGAGGAGTCCCATGCACACGACCTCGCTGATCATCCACGTCACGGCGGCAGCGATCCTCTTTGGGCCGCAGGTGCTCATGTTCTACGCGGTCACGCCCGCCTCGTGGATCCTGTCGAACGAGGAAGTCCGTCGGGCTGTCGTGAAGGTGATCGCGGGACGGTTCGGGCAACTCACGGTGATCGCCCTCGTCCTGCTGCTCGTCACGGGGCTCTACCAGTACTACTCGGTGGTACCCGAGCCGATCCGGGAGGCGCCGAACGACTATCGCTTCGGGATGATCTTCGCGGCCAAGATGGGCGGCGTGACACTGATCGTGACGCTGATCGCAGTGCACGTGATCTTCTTCGCGCGCAAGATCGCGCGACTCTCCGACGCTGTCATTGCCGGAGACGAGGAGCAGAAGGGAGCGCTGGACCTCGCACGCTCACAGTCATTCCTCGTCTCGCTGATCTTGCTGCTCGTGACCTTCGCCACGCTCGCCCTCGGCGTCACGTTGGGTGACGCGTCCTACTCCTACGTCCAGCGTTAGCCCGTGTCGCACCAGCCGAGCCCCCCGCCGCCGACGCTGCCGGACCTGCTGGTCCCGGGTCTGGACGTGGTCTTCGTCGGGATCAACCCCGGAGAGACTTCGGCGCGCGCGGGGCACTACTACGCGAACCCGGGCAACGCCTTCTGGCGGCTGATCTCCGCCTCACCGCTGGTCTCGCGCATGGTCACCTTCGAGGATGATGGGCGGCTCGCCCATGCCTCGCCGTACCGCATCGGCTTCACCGACGTGGTGAAGCGGGTGGAGACGGACTCCACCAAGGTGACCCCTGCCGAGGTCCGCGCGTCCATCGATGCGTTCCGCGCCCGCCTGCGCCTCGCCCACCCGCGTGCCGTCTGTTTCACGGGCGGGCGGCAGTTCGACAGCCTGTTCCCCGGCGTGCGCCCGAGCAACCGCTGGGGACGCCAGCCCGTCGAACTCGATGGGGCAGCGACGTGGGTCATCCCCTCCACCTCCGGACGCGCTGCCGCCTACCGCGGCGAGATCGCCGGGGTGCTCGAAGCCCTCGCCGCGTCCTTGCGGGAGCAAGCAGCAGCATGAGCCGCTATCGCCTACCCGAACCGTCTCCCGAGGAGCGCTACCGGCCGGACGACGGCTGCCCGCTGTTCTCGCCGCGGCTGGAGGCGCACCTCGTTGCGGTCTCGCGCGGCGAAACACCGGAACGCGGCACGTTCTGCGGCAACTGTTACACGCCAATCAGCCGAGAGACGACGACGTGCCCCCACTGCGGAGAGTCCACGGCGCAGCGGCCGCCGGTGGACATCGTCCCGGCGCCGATCACGGAGGCCCTGCGCGTGCAGCGGTCCACGGAGGGTCGTTGGGTCAACGGGTTCGCTTACATCGGCGTGCTGATCGCGATGGTGCTGCCGCTGGCTGCGGTGCTGGGGATCCCCACCTTGAAGGACAGCCTAATCCTCGGCACGGCCGTGTACGCGCCGCTGCTGTTCATTGGCATGAGGGTCTTTCCCGCCATCCTGGGCGGCTACTTCGGCGACCGGAAAGGGTTCGAGGCGGCACGAACCAAGACGCGCGCAGCCTGGGAGCGGTGGGTGGCGGAACGTGACGGGCCGGCGCGGGGGCAGCCCTCCGCCTAGTCGTACTACGACGCGGCGTCCGCGCCCTCGATGGCTGTCAGCACGGACGCCGGGGCCTTGCCCCAGCCCAGCACGAACTGCGCCCACTCGCGGTACCGGTCCAGGTAGGGCGCGAAGAGCACGGCGGGGTGCGTGGACGGGCGCGCCGGCTGCTTGAGCAACTCCATGCGCGCCTCCTGCGGCGTCCGACCGCCCTTCTTGTGGTTGCACTCGCGGCAGGCGGTCACGAGGTTCTCCCACACATGGGGGCCGCCCCGATGTTTCGGAAGCACGTGGTCCAGGGTGAGGTCGCCGCCGCGGCGCCCGCAATACTGGCAACGCTCCTGGTCGCGCTGGAACACCTCACGCCGCGTGAGGCGCGGGCGCGGATGGGGGCGCCGTACGAAGTGGCGCAGACGGATCACGCTCGGGGTGGCGTAGAGGGCGTCCTGCGCACCGATCAGCGGGTCCTCGCCCTCGGTCAGGACGTCCGCCTTGCCGTGGAGGACGAGGACAAACGCGCGCCGAACCGAGCACACATTGAGTGGCTCGTAGTTCTGGTTCAGTACCAGGGCGCGGCGCTGGATCGCCACCGTCTCCCCAGTCCCCGCAGCTGCCCCGTCCGTGGCTCGGACGTCTGGCCGCGTACCGGTGCGCCCAACGGACGCCCCCGCTCGAAGCGACGTGGCCGCGAGTGTACCGGAT
>CAZVNJ010000112.1:0-3736 GCA_964628985.1 uncultured Dehalococcoides sp. | reverse complement strand
GTGAGGCCGGGTGTGGCGCCCTCGGCGGCCAAGGGGTGGGCCTCGATGAGACGCGCTGGCAGGACGACCGGCAGCGCCATCAGGGCGGCCTTCGCAGCCTCGGCAGAGGCGGACTCGCGGATCGTCTTGATCACGAGGTCGAGGGCGTCCAGCGCCTTCAGGAGACCTTCGAGGATGTGCGCCCGCTCGCGCGCCTTCTCGAGGTCGAACTCGGAGCGGCGGCGGATGACCTCGCGGCGGTGGCCGATGAACACCTCGAGGGCGCGCTTCAGCGAGAGCGTCTCCGGCTGGCCATCCACCAGCGCGAGCATGTTCACGGCGAAACTGCTGCGCAGCGCTGTGTGCTTCAGCAACTGGTTCTTGACAGCGGCGTAGGTCGCGCCGCGCGAGAGTTCGATCACCATGCGGATCCCGTGGCGGTCGGACTCATCACGGAGGTCGGAGATGCCTTCGATCTTCTTGGCGCGGACGAGGTCGGCGATGCGCTCCAGCAACGTCGCCTTGTTGACTTGATACGGGAGCTCGGTGACGACGATTTGGGAGCGGCCGCTGCGTGCGGCTTCCTCAACCTCCATGCGCGCCTGCATGGTCACCCGGCCGCGACCGTTGATGTAGGCGTCCCGCACCTCGCTGCGGTTGAAGATCATCGCGGCAGTCGGGAAGTCCGGCCCCTGCACCACCGTCAGCAGGTCGTCGACCGTGCAGTCGGGGTTCTCGAGGACCATGACCACGGCGTCGCAGATTTCGTTCAGGTTGTGTGGGGGGATGTTCGTCGCCATGCCAACGGCGATGCCGGAGGAGCCGTTCAGCAGCAGGTTGGGCAGGCGGGCTGGCAGCACCCACGGCTGCGTCAGCGACTCGTCGAAGTTGGGGTAGAAGTCGACCGTGTTGCGGTCGATCTCGGCGAGCAGTTCCATCGCGATCGGGGCGAGGCGGGCCTCGGTGTATCGCATCGCGGCCGGCGGATCGCCGTCGATCGAGCCGAAATTCCCCTGCCCGCTGACCAGCGGGTAGCGCATGGAGAAGTCCTGAGCCATCCGCACGAGCGCGTCGTAGATCGCGCTGTCGCCGTGGGGGTGGAACTTCCCCATGACGTCGCCCACCATGCGGGCAGCCTTCTTGTAGCCACCCGTGGCGGTGACGCCCAACTCCTGCATCCCGAAGAGGATCCGCCGCTGGACCGGCTTCAGTCCGTCCCGTGCGTCCGGCAGCGCCCGGGAGACGATGACCGACATCGCATAGTCGAGGTAGGACGCGCGCATCTCTTCTTCGACGCGGCGCGGCTGAGTCCGGTCGGGCGGTTCCTGAACCATGAGGCACCCTTCGCGGGGGTCCGACGGGGGAGTCGTGCGGAGGGGTTTCTAGGCCTCTCAGTCTACCAGTCCGGGGCCTTCCGAACGACCCCGAAGAGCGGCCGCGTTGTGCTCTCCTGAATCTAGATCGGCCCTCGATTCCTGTCCTGCATCACGGATACGATGAGGTGCCGGCGCGGTTCCGGAGGAGCCCCGAGGTAGCCTGAGGCGGCACTACCGCGAATGCACCGCTACGGCGGCCGTGGTCTGGAACGCGGCGTCAGACAACAGAGCATTGGCCCGCTCGAGCATCGTGACATTGCCCTCGGCAACGGCTGTGGCGGCTGTGTCCGCTGCCTCTCTCGTGCGCCTGATTGCCAGGGTGAGTTGCACGTGCGCAGCACGCTGGTCAGCCGGCACCTCGAGCTTCGAGGCCCGTTCCTCAAGGTTTGCCAGCTCGGCGATCCGTGCTGCGACTCGCTGCTTCCATGCGTCTGAGAGCGGCGCCTCCGCGGCGAGCGCATCTGCGAGGCCCCGCTGGGCCGCTGCGAGGTCCACCAGCACCGCGCGGGCCGAGACCGCGTAACTCGCTCCGGCGGTCGCCGATGCCGTCGCCGTCGCCGCGACTGCTGATGCAGTGGCCGTGGCGGCTGCCGGCTCGTCGGAACTGCAGCCCGCGAGGAGGATGCTCATGAGGACGGGTGCAATCCAGGTGAAGTGACGCATCGGGATTCCCTGCTACGGCTGCGCGGTCGGCGTGGTCGTGGGGGTCGGCGATGCCGTGGGCGTTGCCGTCGGAGCCGCGGCGGCATCGCTGGCCGTGCCGGCGGCCTGGCGGAGTGTTTCGGCGAAGGCGGCCATGATCGCCTTCAATTCCGCCTGGAACTGTTCTCGCTGCTCGGGCGTGAGCGCGCGCGTGTCGACGACGGCGTCCCCCGTCCGCTTCTGGCGGGCACCCCGCGCGAAGTCGTCGGTGACCTCCTCGTCGGCCCCGGCGTTTGGGAGGCCTCGCGCCGCCCGCATCCTGGCGATGAGGTCGCGGACCTGCTGGTTTCGCTCGAAGACGGCCTGGACGACCGTGCGGGCCCGCTCGGAGGCGTTCGGGGGAAGCGTGGGTGGGGTCTTCGCGGCGGGTCTTCCCGGTGTACCTCGCGTGGGGGTACCGGTTGCGGTCGCGTCCTGGCGGCCCGGCGCGTTCTCTGGCCCCCTGCCCTGCGGTCCCCGGCCGGGGGAGGCGGTGGGGGTTGGAGTCCCCGTGGCCTGCTGCAGGAGCGGATCAGCCTCGGCCGCGCCTCGCGGCGACTGGGCGGCGAAGGCTGGGACCGCCAGGATCAGGCCGATGAGGGCAGCCGAAGCGGCGGCGAGAACGTGTGTGCGCCGGGGCATTGATGACTCCATGTCATGCGCAGAGGTGTCGCACGGCCGCCACGGTCGCCAATCGTAACGCGTGAGCCCGTTTCGGCGTTCGCCCCGATCGCCCGATTACTGGTCCTTGAGTGCCGCGATCCGCCCGTTTAAGTACCGCCGCTCCGCCTCGTTCCTCGTGAGGTCGCGGGCGCGAGTAAACGCATCCGACGCTTCCCGCGGCCGCCGGAGGCGCTCAAGGAGATCCCCTCGCGTGGCGTGAAAGAGGTGGTACTCAAGAAGATTGAGGCCGTCCACGGCGGCAAGGCCGGCCGCAGGCCCGGCGAGTTCCGCGAACGCGATCGCGCGGTTGAGGGCGATGACCGGCGTCGCTGTGAGGGCGAGCAACTGGTCATACAGAGCCACAATCTGCGACCAGTCCGTGGCGCCCGCCATAGCCGCGTCCGCGTGTACCGCTGCGATCGCCGCCTGCACCTGGTATGGGCCGGGCCGGTTCATTCGCAGGCACTGGCGGACCAGGGCGTGGCCCTCCTCGATCAGCGCGCGATCCCAGAGCGAGCGGTCCTGGTCCGCGAGGCGGACGAGGGCGCCATCCGCCGAGGTCCGAGCGGGACGGCGCGCCTCCGTGAGCAACAGGAGCGCCAGCAGGCCGCGCACCTCCGGTTCGTCCGGCATCAGTTCAAGGAGCAGTCGTGCCAACCGGATCGCCTCGCGGCAGAGGTCGGCACGCGCGAGGTCGTCGCCGACGGTCGCCAGGTAGCCCTCGTTGAAGACCAAGTAGATCACCGCGAGGACGGGACGCAGCCGCTCAGGCAGGTCTGCCTCCGCTGGTATGCGATACGGGATGTTCGCATCGCGGATCTTGTTCTTCGCGCGGACGAGACGCTGAGCCATCGTGGTCTCGGACGTGAGAAAGGCGCGGGCGATCTCCGGTGTTTGCAGGCCGGCGATCAGCCGCAGCGTAAGCGCCACCTGTGCCTCGGCCGCGAGGGCGGGGTGGCAGCAGGTGAAGATGAGACGGAGACGGTCGTCGTCCACGGGGCCCACCTCGGTGGCCTCCTCGGCGGGCTGGAGGAGAA
>CAZVNJ010000111.1:0-3831 GCA_964628985.1 uncultured Dehalococcoides sp. | reverse complement strand
TCGCTTGAGACGCAGGAGCGCGCGTGCGTCCAGCTCGCGACGCAACGCGGCTGGGATGTCGTGCGCTGCATCCGCGACGCCGCCAGCGGCGGAGCACTTGAGCGCGACGGGCTTGAGGAACTTCGTGGCATGTTGCGACGCGGCGACGCGGACGTCGTCCTCGCCTACGCCGTCGACCGGCTCTCCCGGAATCAGAACCACATCGGCATCCTGTTCGACGAGTTCGAGCAGGCCGGGATCCAGATGGAGTTCGTCACGGAGCGCTTCGAGGACACGGCGGTCGGCCGCTTCATCCTGGCGGCGCGTGCGTTCATCGCCGAGGTTGAACGCGAGAAGATCGCCGAGCGCACCATGCGTGGCAAGGAGGAGCGAGCGCGCAGTGGCCGCATTCCGCAGGCCACGGGTCGCGGCTTCTTCGGCTACCGGTACGACGCGGCGACGGGGCGCCGCACGGTCGAGGAGACGCAGTCACGCATCGTTCGCCGGGTGTTCGAGCAGTTCGCCGGCGGCGCTTCGATCCTGGGGATTACCAACGCGCTGAACGACGAAGGCGTGCCCTCATTCACCGGAGCGACATGGTCCGCGTGGACCGTCCGCAACATGCTGCGCAATCCGGCGTACGCGGGACGCACGATCTTTCGGCGGACGAAGGCCTCCTACCGCCGCGACCCGATCACCGGGAAGCGACACCGCGTCGTCGAGACACGCGATCCCTCGGAGTGGATCGAGGTTCCCGACGCCACACCCGCGATCGTGTCGGATGCGCTCTTCGAGACCGTACAAGATCGGCTGTCCGATCCCGAACGCCGTCGCGCGGCTCAGCGGAAGTACGACTACCCGCTGGCCGGCACCGTCCGGTGCGACGTCTGTGAAGCGTCGATGGTGGGACAGACTTCGCTTGGGAAGTATCGCTACTACCGTTGTCGCCGGGCCTACGCTGGCCCGCACCATGACCGGTGCGCGACTCGGTACGTGCGCGCGACGGACCTCGAAGACGCGGTCGTCAGCAAGCTCACTGCTGCGCTTTCAAGTCCGGAAGTTGTGCTGGCTGAGCTGGAACGCGCGGCGAACGGCACCGACACGGATCGCAAGCGCAGCGCGGCGAGGCAGCGCCTGACGTCGCTCGACAAGCAGCATCAGCGGCTGCTGCGGCTGTACCAACTCGGAGAGGTGGATGACGCCTACCTCGAGCGGGAGGTGGTCGCGATCCGGGCGCAACGTGCTTCGTTGGAAGCAGCCATCGATCGGCAGGGCGCGGTGACATCGGTGCCTCTGCCCAGGAACCCTGAGGAGTTTGCGAGCACCTGCGCGGCGCTGCGAGAGCTCGTACTGGCCGAAGTCGAGGCGGGCAGGCTCAAGCAGATCGCCGAGGCATTCCAGTTGTCGGCCCGCATCGCCTGCACGGGTGATCAGACCTCAGGCGTGCTTGAAGGGGTCATTCCGCACAGTTTTGGTGAGAATTTTTCTCACCACTGCACGAACATCGGCATCACGACGTGCACGAAGCGGTCGTTCCCCACGGGGCGGAGCACCCCCGGAGACGAGGGCGACGTCGTCTCGATCGCCACGCGGTCGGCGTCGAGGACGTTCAGGACATCCATCAGGTAACGGCCGTTGAAGGCGATCTTTGCCTCCGCGCCTTCGACGACGGCGTCCAGGATGCCCTCGTTGTTGCCCACCTCTTCGGCGCGCGCCGTGATCACCAGGCGGCCGGGGTCCGAGCCCTCGCCGGGGGTCGCGATGATGCGGACGATGCCGGAGCCGTCGCGCGCGAAGATCGAGGCGATGCGCGTCTCGCGCATGAACTCGCCCACCGCCACCTCGGTGCGCGTCGCGCGCTGCGCCGGGATCAACTGCTCGTAGTTCGGGAACGTCCCCTGGATCAGGTTCGCCGTCAGCCGCGCGTGGCCGACGTCGAACTGCACCTGCGTCCCCGCCGGGTTGAACGTGATGATCACCTTGCCCTCGGCCGCCTCGCCGAGCAGCCGGCCCAGTTCGCCGAGGGCGCGCGCCGGCACGATCACCGCGCGCTCTACCTTCGACTCGATCGGCATCGTGTGCACCGAGAGCCGGAAGCCGTCCGCCGCCGCGAGGCGCAGCGACCCGCCGCCGAAGTGGAAGTGCACGCCCGTCAGCACCGGCCGTGAGTCGTCCGTCGCCGCCGAGAAGACCGTCTGCGCGATTGCTGTCCGCAGTCGGGGCGCCTCGATCGTGATCGAGTCGCTCCCCTCGACGGTGGGGATCGGTGGGAAGTCGTCGGGGTCCATGCCGCCGATCGAGGCGGTGTTGCGCACGCACGCCAGGCTCACCTGCCGCGATCGCTCCGCCAGCTTCATCGTGATCTCTTCGCGCGGCAGCGTCGCGACGAAGTCGGAGATCAGGCGCGAGGGGAGCGTGATCGAGCCGCCCTCCTCCACCTTCGCCTCGATGCGGTAGGTGATGGCGATCGTCTCGGCGTCCGTCGCCGACAGCGTCAGATGGTCGCCCTCGGCCTCCAGCAGGACGTGCTGAGTGATCGGCAGCGTGGTCCGAGTCGGGATGGCGCGGGCGACGGCCGACAGGCCGCGGTGCAGGTCCTCCTGCTGGCAGGCGATCCGCATGCTCAACCGATCACACAGGTACACTGATTAGCCACGGAAGTATACGTGCGCGCCGAGCCGCATCGCAATGCGCCGGCGGCGCCCTCCGGGCGGCGTGGCGGTATCGGCGCTCGAGGCGTCGGGGCCCGGACAGAGGCGCGCTACCCCCTCGGCGGCAGCGCGTCGAGCAGGCCGGCCAGGTTCTCCAGGCTCAGGTCCGGCTGGGGCGCGCGCTCCGGATACGGCGTCTCCGTCCGGCGCACCCACGCCGTCCGCAGCCCCGCGCGATGCGCCCCCGTCACGTCCGCGATCGGCGAGTCACCGACGTACAGCACCTCGGGAGGTTCCAGGTGCAACCGCTCGCACAGCGCCCCGAAGACCGCGTGGTGCGGCTTGTACGCCCGCAGCGACTCGGACGACTGGATCACCGAGAACCGCAGCCGCCCCTTCACGAGCGCGCCCTGCAGGAAATCCTCGTCCGCATTCGAGAGCAGCCCCAGCGCGTACCCCCTCGCGTGCAACCCCTCGATCGTCTCGAGGGCGTCCGCGTACGGCGGTGTCTCCGTCAGCCGCCTCCGGAAGTGGTCCGCGGCCGCCTCGGCGTCTCCATGCAGCGAGTGCGTCGTCAGCGCGTGCGCGAACTGCCGCCGCCAGATCTCCCACTGGCTGTGCCAGTCCGGCAGCGGCCCCGCCAGCATCTTCTCCAGCATCGGTCGAGGGTCGTCCGGGTCGCGCTGCCACACGTCCGCCTGCGCGTACGCCTTCGTCCACGTGTCGAAGAACGCCTCGTGCTCGACCTCGATCCCCTGCGCCAGCAGCAGCGAGGTCACCTCGACGCGGAAGTGCGTCATCGTGAAGTCAAACAGTGTCCCGTACCCATCGAAGGCGACGGCGCGGATCGCGCTCGGGTCGAAGGGTCGCGTGTCGTCCATGGCGCGCGCAGTCTACCCGCGATGCGACAAGCCCTGCGGGAAATCGAGTGTCTCCTGAAGGTCTACGCTCGCCCCGATGCGGCGCCAGGGCCTCCAGACGCCTCGCCCGGAGAGACGGCGGTCGCGCTGCCGGAGGGCTCGTACACCTCGCCGAGGGCCAGCAGTACGCGGTCAGCCAGCCCCGCGATCTGCTCGCGCGCCTGCTGGCCTTCCTCGGGCGTCATCCGGCTCCGCTCGGCCAGTTGCTTCGCGGCCTGGTCCAGCGACTGGCGGAAGAAGGTGAACGCCTGCATCGCCTGCGTCAGCGTGATCCCGCGCTG
>CAZVNJ010000110.1:0-3959 GCA_964628985.1 uncultured Dehalococcoides sp. | reverse complement strand
TGGCGCTTGAACGCCTCGTTCATGCCGCTCGAATCGAAGACCTTCATGGGCCTGAACCGAGGCAAGCGCTCGCTTGCGATCGACGTGTCGAAGGCTTCCTCCCAGGCCGCGATCCACCGGCTGGTGAAGCAGATGGACGTGGTGGTCATCAACTACCGCCCGGATGTCGCGCGCAGACTCAAAATCGACTACGACACCCTCTCCGCGATTAAGCCCGACCTGATTTACGTGGACAACACGGCGTTCGGCCGCGAGGGCCCGCTCGCGGACCGTCCCGGCTACGACATCGTGGTGCAGGCGCTCTCCGGGCTCACCGGCGCGGTCGCGAAGGTGGACGACAACGGGCAGCCACTGACTGGGCCAGCAGTGGCGGATACCACCACTGGCTACGCCCTCTGCGCTGGGACGCTCGCCGCGCTCTACCACCGCGCCAAGACCGGCGAGGGCCAGATGGTGGAGACATCCCTCCTCATCAACGCGCTCACCATCCACATGAGCCAGTTCGCCTCGATCCCCGCCGCGGACGCCGCGGTCCGCGAAGGGTTCCTCAACGCGTTGCAGAAGGCGCGGGAAAACGGCACGCCATACGCCGAGTTCCTGAAGGTGCGCGAGGCGATGCTTCGCGCGGCTGCCGGAGGCAACGTCTACTACCGCTGCTTCATCACGAAGGACGGCGCGATCGCCATTGGGGCACTCTCCGCCGCCCTCCGGGCAAAGGTCCGTGCCACGCTCGGCTTTGAGCACAACCGGGACGAGCCCGGCTACAACGCCCAGGATCCTGCTCAGATTGCGATCGACAAGGCGCTCATCGCCCGTACCGAGGAGTTGTTCAAGACGAAGACGACCGCGGAGTGGGACGCCATCCTCACCGCTGGCGGTGTCCCGTGTGGCTCCGTGAACTTTGTCCAGGAACTGCTGGATCACCCGCAGATCGTCGCGAACGACTACGTGGTCGAACACGACCACGAACTCGCTGGGCCCGTCTGGATGCAGGCGCCGCCGTGGAAGATGAGCAAGACGCCGCCGACGCCGACGAAGGCGTCACCGCCGCTGGGACGGGACACGGATGCCGTCCTGGGCGAGGCCGGACTCACCGCCGCAGAGATCGCCGCCATGCGCTCGGAAGGTGCCATCCTGTAGGCACCCCCGAGGCTCAGTTGAGGAGATGCCACATGGCCGAGGCGCTCGTGGTGACCACCGTGGCGGGCGGTGTCGGCCGGATGCGGCTCAACCGCGCCGACAAGCGCAACGCGATCACCACCGAGATGGGGAGTCAGATCGCGGAGGCGATGGTCGTCCTCGACGAGGACGACAGCGTCGTCGTCATCGTGATCGAGGGCACGGACGGCTCGTTCTGCGCTGGCGCGGACATGGCAGAGGCCAACGCCGAAAACCTCAAGGGCAACCGGCGGTTCGACCCATCGGCCCGCGCCGCGCAACGCATCGCCGCTTCCACGAAGCCGATTGTCGCGGCTGTGGACGGCCCCGCCTACGGCGCTGGCGCCCTGATCGCCTGCACCGCGGACATTCGCGTCGCCTCGGACCGCGCCCGCTTCCGGTTCCCCGGCTCCGAGTACGGCCTGGTGATCGGTGCGGCGGCGCTCCCGAAGATCGTCGGCGCGCCAATCGCGAAGGAACTGATCTTCACCGGCCGTGCCGTGGGCGCGGACGAGGCACTCCGCCTCGGCCTCGTGAACCGCGTCGTCCCGCTGGCCGAGTTCTCCGCCGCCGTGGACGAGGTTGCCAATGCGATCGCCGCGGCCTCACCGCTGGCGTTGCGCTGGGCCAAGCAGACGATCGACGCCTCGGTGAGCGGGGGCGACGCCCGCAGTATGGAATTGCAGGCCGACCAGTTGCTGCGCGGCGGTGCGGACCACGTGGCGCGCTTCGCGAAGGCGACCCAGCGGATCGTCGGGGGATGACCACGCCGGAGCAGCACGAAGCGTGGGCGAAGGGGCGGGCCTACCTTGTCGGCCAGGCCGAGAAGCTGGACTTCGTGGCCGCATGGCCTCGTGTGATGGAGGCGCGCGGTGCGCTCCTCGCCGCGGTCGCGGACGTGAGCGAGGCGCAGGCGGCCTTCCGCCCCATGGGGCAGCCGGGCGGCGAGCAGCCATGGAGCATCGCCATGGTGACGCGCCACATCACTGCCTCCAGTCAACACGTCCTCGCGATCATCGAGGCCACAGCCGCTGGCGGCACCGCCCCGGAGGACCCGATCGCCACGATGGGTGACATCGAGTACGCCACATTCGCGGAGACGCGACGGGCGCTGATCGATGTCTCATTGCAGCTCGCCGGGCTGATCGGTCGTCTGCCAGCCGAGCCGAACCTGGAGGTGACCGTGCCGCACGGCTGGTTCGGGCCGCTCAACGCCCGCGCCTGGTTCCTGTTCCAGCGTCTCCACGACACCGACCACACCGGCCAGATCGCGCAGATCCGGGCCACGGAAGGCTTCCCCACATGAACGACCTCGCCCGACAAGTGGTGGAGCGGATGACTGCGGCTGGCCAGACGCTGGGCACGGCCGAGTCCACCATCGGCGGGCTGATCGGCCACCTGCTGACGGACGTGCCGGGCTCCTCGAAGGTGTTCGTGGGCGGGATCACCGCCTACCACGGGCGCCCGAAAATGGCGCTGCTGAACGTGCCGGCCGAGACCCTGCGCGACCACGGATCGGTCTCCGAGGAGGCAGCGCTGGCGATGGCTCGGGGTGGCCGGTCAGCGCTGCAGGTAGACCTCTGCGTCGCTGAGACCGGTATCGCCGGGCCGAGCAGCAACCCGGAGCGCCCGAGCGGGCTGTACTGGATCGCGCTCGTGACGGCGGAGGGCGAGCAGGCGGAGCGCCACGTCTTCCCCGGCGGGCGGGAGGCGACGAAGATCGCCGCCGCCGAGGCCTGCCTCCGGCTCGTGCTCGGATCGCTCGACCGCCGCTAGCCCCCCTCGTAACGCCCGCGCGTTCGGCGTAGGCTCGCACTCCCGACCCCGCACCGCCGCCCAGGAGGCCGCATGAGCGACATCGACGCCCGCATCTTTGAGGCTGCCTGCCACGGGCTGGACGTCGGGTGGGGGGTGGCCGCGATGGCGGCGCGCGAGCCGTTCCGGCTGACCGGAGACCGTCCCGTCTGGGGCCGCGACCGGGCCTACCGGATGCAGCACCTCCGCCTGGACCTGTCCTTCGACCTCAAGCGACGATCCGTCAGCGGCACTGCCGCACTCACGATCCGTCCGAGGCACGACGGGATGCGCGAGGCGATCTTCGACGCCGTCGACCTCGACATTGCCTCGGTCACGGACGGTGACGGCAACGACCTCGCGTGGAGCACCGGCGAGCGCACGCTGAAGGTGAACCTCGGCCGCGCGCGGCGCGCCAGCCAGTCGGTCAACATCGTGGTCACCTACTCAGCGACCCCGCGCCGCGGGTTGTACTTCAACGCGCCGGACGAGGGCTATCCGGATCGGCCCGAGCAGATCTGGACGCAGGGGCAGGCGGAGGACTCCGCCTGCTACTTCCCCTGCCTTGATTTCCCCGGAGAGAAGTTCACTAGCGAGGCGCACCTGACGGTGCCAGCCACCTGGTTCGCCCTCTCCAACGGGCGGCTGGACGAGGTCACCGAGGACCGGCGCCGCAAGACGAAGACCTACCACTGGCTGCAGGAGCGTCCGCACCCGGCCTACCTCATCACGGTCGCCGCCGCCGAGTTCGACGAGGTGCGCGCGAAGGCCGGCGACGTGCCCGTGCAGTACTACGGTGCGCCAGGCTCCTCCGCCGCGCTGCGCCGGGCGTTCGGCCGCACACCGGACATGGTCACCTACTTCGAGGAGAAGATCGGGACGAAGTACCCGTGGGCGAAGTACGCGACGGTCGCGATCGCGGACTTCATCTTCGGCGGCATGGAGAACACCTCCGCCACCACGATGACCGACACGCTGCTGCACGACGAGCGGGCCCACGAGGACGT
>CAZVNJ010000109.1:0-4177 GCA_964628985.1 uncultured Dehalococcoides sp. | reverse complement strand
AACTCTCGGTCCTCGTGACGGCGGTCTGGCTGTTCGAGGAGACCGGGTCGGCGGCGCGCCTCGCGCTTCTTGGCGTCGTGCTGCTCGCGGTCCAGATCGTCGCCCTGATCTGGGGCGGGACCCTCGCCGACCAGTTGGACCGGAAGCGGTTCCTGGCGGGGACGCAGGCGATCACACTCGCGATGCTCACCATCCTCGCGCTGCTGGCGGTCTCCGACACGCTCGTCCCCTGGCACATCTACGCCGGGACGGCTGTGTTGGGCATTACTACGGTGCTGGTGCAGCCGGCGCGTGGGGCGTTGACGGCGAACGTCGTCCCGCGTTCGCACCTGATGCATGCGGTCAGCGCTGACAACATCACGAGGCAGGTGGGCTCCGTCCTGGCGCCGCTGATGTTCGCCGGTGTCGCCGAGTACCTCGGGCTGACGGCCGCATTCGTGATGGCCGCGGTGACCGCCGTGCCCAGTGTGCTGATGCCCCTGGCGATCCGTGCCGACACGCGCGCCGTGCTGGCCCCCGGCCAGGTGATCACCGGCGGCCCGCGCGAGGTGGTCCGGCGCGCGTGGGAGGGCTTCACCTTCGTGCGCACGCACCGGCTGCTGCCAGGGCTCTACATCCTGGACATCGGCATGACCGTGTTCACGTTCTACCGGCAGGTGCTCCCAGCCCTCGCGAGCGGGCTGTTCCGGGGCGGACCGGGCGCCGTCGGGATCCTGACCGCGGCGAACTCGCTGGGCTCCGTCCTCGGCTCCCTGACGGTCGTCGGGTTCGAGCGATACCCCAGAAAGGGCATGCTGGTCGTCTACGCGACGCTGGGCTTCTCCGCCGCAGTCTTCCTGTTCGGCACGGCCACCTCGCTCTGGATGGGCGTCATCGTCATCCTGCTGATGGGCGGCACGGACGGCGTCTCGGTGACCATGCGCGAGACGATGGTGCAGTTGGAGACACCCGACGCCATGCGCGGCCGGACCGTCAGCCTCGGCTACCTGGCCGCGAACACGGCGAACAACATCGGTACGGTCTGGGTGGGCTTCCTCGCCTCCGAAATCGGAGCCGCCCGCACGATGCAGTTCGGTGGCCTCGCGTCCATCGCCATCACGCTCGTCGTGTGGCGCGCCATGCGCGAATTGCGGCAGTACTTGTATCGGCCCTCGTAGCCTCGCCTCCTCGAATTCACAATTTTAGTACACACGCCCGCCCCGGCCCGCTAGGCTGGCTGCGAGGAGAAGCGCTTGCCTGACCGCCACCGGCTGCTCGAGGCGTTCGCCGCAGGCTCCCTGCTGCGTCCCGACACCACGTATATGAACGTGGTAGACGTGATCCGAGGCGTTGCCCACGCCTGTGGCGCCGACGTGCCGCTGGACGACCACGCGAGGGCGATCGCCGGACACCTGCGGGACGCGCGGCACATCATCCTGGTACTCGCGGACGGGCTCGGAGTGGACGCGGTTGACCGCATGCCACGGAATACCTGGCTGCGCCGGCGGATGCTGCGCGCCATTCGGGCCCCGTTCCCGGCAACCACGCCGGTCGCGATCACCTCGCTGGCCACGGGCGAGTATCCGGCTCAACACGGAGTCCTCGGGTGGTGGACTCATGTCCCGGCAGCCGCCGGCCCTGTGACCGTGTTCGCACATGAGCGCGCTACGGACGGTCGAGACCTACGCGACCTCGATGTGTCCCCGGAGACCCTCCTCCCCGGAGCCCAGGTGCTGCCTCGCTTCATGCGGGACACAGCCTTGATCATGCCCGCGGGCATCATCGACTCCGTCTTTACCCGCTGGATGGCGGGCGAGGCAAAGCGAATCGGGTACCACGGGCACGCCGAGATGGTGAGCGCGACCGTCCAGCGCGTGCGGCAGGCCGAGGCTCCGACGTTCACCTATGTCTACACGCCGATGCCTGACACGATCGCCCACGAAGCCGGCCTCGACAGTACTGCGTCGAGCAAGGCGATCGACGCTCTCGACGGACAGATGCAGGCGCTCGAGGAGGCGACCGAGGAGGTGCGCGGTGGTGTCCGCATCCTGCTCATCGCCGACCACGGCCACCTCGGGATCGAGGACGGGACTCGGTTCGAGGTCGCCGACCGCGACTCGCTCTGCGTCCTGCTGACCGCGCCGCCCGCCGGCGATCTGCGCACCCAGTTCTGGCACGTGAAGGCAGGCGCCCACGAGGCGTTCGAGGCCGCGTTCCGTGAGCGCTTCGGCGAGCACTTCTTCCTCCTCGCCGCGTCCACGGTGGAGGAACTGCGCCTGCTCGGGCCCTCTGCCCTGACCTCAGAGGCCCGCGCCCGCCTGGGCGACTACCTCTCGGTCGCGCGAGGGTCGGCGGTGCTCCGATACGCCGGCTTCAACGGTCGGGATGGGTACCTGCGTATGCGTTCGTCCCACTCCGGGCTGACACCCGCGGAACTGCAGGTGCCCCTTGCATTGGGCGGGAGTGGGTTCACGCGCTGACGAGCGGCTCAACCGTACTCACGATCTGGTGATCGCTTCTGCGTATGCATGAAGCATCTCGTACAACTGGTCTAAGCGGGCAGGCTCGACCTCCAGTAACCCTTGACCGTACCTCGTTGAGACGATTTTCTGGGCCGGTGGCTCGCCACGGATCAGCCCGGGCAGCGCTTCGCACAGAGACTCAACCACACCCCGGCGTTCCGCCACGAACGCGTCGGTCTCCTGAAAAAAATTGAGGTCCTGGATCTGAGGAAGCGAAGCGGCTGGCACACCCGGCGGCGGCGGAAGTCGCTCCCATGCGGCACGGACAAACCGCTGCATACCGGGGGCAACCGGTTGCTCGCGATAGATTTTCATCGAGAGTGCCTGAAGGTAGCGTTGCGCGAACGACCCTTCCCGATCCGTTAGCCCGGCCACGCTCCGAGGAAGCCACACTAGATTCGGGACGAACGAGTACGTGTAGGGGTCATACGCGCCACCGTGGGCATCAGAAGAATCGCTGAGCTTCCTCCAAACATGGCAGGCCACGAAGCCATTCCCCATACGGCGCCCGTGATACGTCTCGTTTGGGCCACTAATAACGAGGCCCTTGGGGAGACTCTTCACTAGGCTGTTGTCGTCGCGAAAGTATCCCGCCTCGTCCGGGGATCCCCACTGGTCCGGGACCCCCTTAGAGGCGTCACCCCGGGACCCCTTAGAGCGGGCCGCATGAGGAAGCAGGAGCGGCAGCCGACCGTACAGCGACGGCCTGAACCACAGCCCGAGCGATGTCAGGACCTTGGGGAAGACCGCCTCAAATAGCGGCCGATCCTGCCCCTGAAGGTATTTCTCGAAGAAGTTGTAGAACACTGACGCACTGAGGCCGTCCACCGCATCGTTCTTTCGGCGTGCCACAGTCAGGCGAGACGCGACGCGCCCCGGCGGAGTGTTGCCGTCGACTTTGTCGGCGCCCTTACGAACGTCCCCTGCGACCCTCGGTGCGCCGGCAGTCAAAGCCCAGACACCCCGACCTTGTCTGGCCAACGCGCCTTCGGCCTTCAATCGCGTTCGAGCCCAGGCGAGTCGATACTCAAGCTCCGTTGCTGGCCCCGCTCCGTGAAGAGCCGTCTGTTGTGCGCTATTGAGCCTGAGAATCTCCGCCACCTTGAACGCTATTTCAGAAATCGTCGCGCTACCGCCAAGTAAGTGTAGCGCTTCGACCGTGGCCTTTGTCAGGGTCTCGGTCGAAGGAATCTTCGCCTCCTCCGTGCCAGCATCAGCCTTCCGCCACAGCCCGCGGCCCTCGCTGAGGATCAGACCACGCGCCTTGAGACGGGTCCGGGCCCATGCCAGCCGGTACTCGAACTCGAGCTGCGAACCAACTCCGTGAGCGATTGTCCGTTGAACTGGGTTCAATCCGATGACGTCTGCAGCCAGAGAGTCAATCTCCCGAACTGTCGCCTTCCCCCCTAGGCGATCCAACGCGACAAGCGTCGCGTGCTCCATCACCTCTGAAGACGGCAACTTTTCGGATGCACTTTGCATAGCTCGACCCTCCCGATGTCCCCGGAGACTACGGCACTCTGCAATGCCTCCTAATCCTGTCACCGCATCTCAAGTGTCTCGACACAGAAGAGGCGGCCCGCAAGGGCCGCCGCTTCGGTATGTCTGGCCGTCGAGGGCCGGGAGGCTACTTGCCGCCCGTTTAGGCGGACGAGCAGACCGTGTCCGTGATGAGG
>CAZVNJ010000108.1:0-4199 GCA_964628985.1 uncultured Dehalococcoides sp. | reverse complement strand
ACGGCGGTCTGAATCAGTGTGCGTGCTATATTGGATTCACCGCGGCAGCCCGCGCGGACAGGGGAATCACGTTCGTCGTGAGGCACTGAGGTGCCCCGGCGGTCGTGATTTGAGCGAGGGAACGCACGCCGTTGACCATCACCGCTGAACGTCTGCCCAATGCGCGTGTCTCCCTGGAGATCACCGTCGACTCCGAGACCGTCGAGCGCCACATGGAGCGCGCGGTCACCCGGGTCTCCCGCCAGGTGCGCGTCCCCGGGTTCCGTCCGGGCCACGTCCCCCGAAAGATGCTGGAGCGCCATGTCGGCACGGCCGCCCTGCTCCAGGAGGCACTGCAGGAGCTGCTGCCCGAGGTTTACTCCCAGGCCATCGAGGAACAGCAAGTCGACGCGATCGACCAGCCCGAGTTCGACCTGAAGTCGACCGAGCCGCTGGTGGTCACCGCGATCGTCCCCGTCCGGCCGGAAGTCGACCTCGGCGACTACACCGCGCTCCGAGCCCCCAAGCCCGAGGTGACCGTCGACCCAGAGCAGGTCGAGCAGACGCTCCTGAACCTCCGCCGCCAGTACGCCGTCCTGGAACCCGTCGAACGGGCCGTGGACTGGGACGACCACATCCGGGCGGACGTGACGGTGAGCGTCGAGGGCCAGCGCGAGCCGCATGAGGAGACGGACGCCGAGTTCCCGATCCGGAAGAACTCCGTCGTGTCCCTCCCGGGCTTTGTGGAGCGCGTCATTGGCCTCTCCGCCGGCGGCCCCCACACCATCGAGTTCAGCCTGCCCGACGACTTCGCCGCGGAGGAACTGCGCGGTAAGAAGGCGACCTACACGCTCACCATCCACGAGGTGAAGCGCGAGGTCCTGCCGGACCTCGACGACGAGTTCGCCAAGTCGCTTGGTGACGAGGCGATCGAGACGGTGGACGCGCTCAAGGCGCGGGTTGAGGCGGATCTGCGGAAGAACCTCGAGCACAACGCCAACGAGGGTTACCACAACGAGATCATTGACCTCCTGGTGGCCACGGCGACGATCGACTACCCCGAGGTGCTGGTGCGCCGGGAGGTCGACCGGTTGATTGACCGCGAGTCCAATCACGCGTCGCACTCCGAGGAGGGCCTGCGGAACTGGCTCGCCGCGATTGGCCAGACCGAGGATGAAGTGCGAGAGGCCTTCGGCGAGCAGGCGGACCTCAGCGTGCGCCGTTCGCTCGTACTCGCCAAGCTGGTCGAGCAGGAGAGCCTCGTCCCCACGGACGAGCAGGTGGACGCGGAGATCGACTCACTGGTGACCGGCATGGCTGGATCCACCCCTGAGAATCAGGCAGCCATCCGCAACCTCTTCGACACGCCGGACGGGCGGGTGTCCATCCGCAACCAGCTCCAGACGCGCCTCGCGGTGGAACGCCTCGAGGCCATCTGCTCACAGCCGGAGGACAGCACGGCCGCCCCGCAGCGCCAGAGCCGACGCCGGCGTGCCGGAGCCGAAGCCGGCGCCGACGAGCCGGCGCAGTCCTCGGAGGAGGCTCAGGACGAGCCTGCTGCGGGCACGGCAGATTCAGACAGCTAGATTTGCGGGCGGCTTCGGTCGCGTCCAGCAGGCGGTAATGACGGCAGTAGAGCGGCACGACGGACTGGACAGGATGCACCGATGACTTACCGCGCCCCTCAGTTGACTGACTTCTCCCCCGGCTTCCTCAAGCCGGAGAACATTGTGCCGATGGTGGTAGAGACGACCGCTCGTGGTGAGCGTGCGTATGACATCTACTCGTTGCTGCTCAAGGAACGGATCATCTTCCTGGGGACGGCGATCGACGACCAGGTGGCGAACTCGATCGTCGCCCAGTTGCTGTTCCTGGACCGGGAGGACCCGGACCGGGACATCTCGATCTACGTGAACTCGCCGGGTGGGATGATCTACGCGGGACTGGCGATCATGGACACCATGAACCTGGTCCGTGCGGACGTGAGCACCATCGCCGTGGGCGTCACCGCCTCCATGGGGACGGTGCTGCTCTCGGTGGGACAGAAGGGGAAGCGCTACGCACTGCCGAATGCCACGGTGCACATGCACCAGGCCCTCGGCGGTGGCAGCGGCCAGGCCTCGGACGTGGAGATTGCGGCTCGGGAACTGCTCCGGAACAACGCGAAGATCCGTCAGATCCTCGCGGACGCGACCGGGCAGACGCTCGACCAGATCAAGGCGGACACGGACCGAGACATCTACATGACCGCCGAAGAGGCGAAGAACTACGGCCTGGTCGACGAGATCCTCTCGCGGCCGGTGCAGGCGTCGTAGGGTAGGACGCGCGGCCGGGCGCAGGCCCGGCCGAGGGAGATGGCCCGGCCGGGGATTCCGGCCAGCGTGCGGGGTAGTCCGGGGTGATCTATGGCCGGTAGCACCACACGTGGCAGTCGGGTGCAGTACAACTGCTCCTTCTGTGGCAAGAATCAGGACCAGGTCAAGCGGCTGATCGCGGGCCCCGGCGCGGTGTACATCTGCGACGAGTGCGTCGACCTCTGCCAGGAGATCATCAACGAGGAGGCCACCGGCAACGCGAAGGCGGCCAAGGGCTCCAGCAAGCTCCGCACGCCGCAGGAGGTCGTCCGCCTTCTGGACGAGTACATCGTGGGCCAGGAGCGCACCAAGCGCGTCCTCGCGGTCGCGGTCTACAACCACTACAAGCGGATTGACTCGCCGGCGCAGGCAGACATCCAACTGGACAAGTCCAACATCCTGCTGATCGGCCCCACCGGCACCGGCAAGACCGAGTTCGCTCGCACCCTCGCCCGGATGCTCGACGTGCCGTTCTCGATCGCGGACGCGACGGCACTCACGGAGGCCGGCTACGTGGGGGAGGACGTGGAGAACATCCTCCTCCACCTCATCCAGGCCGCGGACTTCGACATCCAGAAGGCCGAGCGCGGCATCGTCTACATCGACGAGATCGACAAGATCGCGCGGAAGTCTGACAACCCCTCGATCACGCGAGACGTCTCGGGCGAGGGGGTGCAGCAGGCGCTGCTCAAGATCATCGAAGGCTCCATCGCCTCGGTGCCGCCGCAGGGTGGGCGCAAGCACCCGCACCAGGACTTCATCCAGATCAATACGGCCAACATCCTCTTTATCTGCGGTGGCGCGTTCGAGGGCCTCGAGAAAATCGTGGGCAAGCGGACCGGGCACGCCGCGCGCAACCTCGGTTTCGCTCAGGACACGCGCACACGGGCGGAGATCGAGGCAGAACGCGCCGCGATCCTCACGCACGTCTCCCACGATGACTTGCTCCAGTTCGGCCTGATCCCGGAGTTCGTCGGACGTCTTCCGGTGCTGTCCACCCTGGACCCGCTGGACGTCGAGATGATGATCGCGATACTGACGCAGCCCAAGAACGCGGTGGCGCGTCAGTTCCAGCGCCTCTTCGGGTTGGACGGTGTCGAGCTCTCGTTCACGGACGACGCCCTCAAGGCCGTCGCGGAGCGTGCGTTGGCGCAGAAGACCGGCGCCCGCGGCCTCCGCACGGTGCTGGAGGAGACGTTGTTGGACGTGATGTTCGACATCCCCTCGCGTCCCGACATCAAGAAGTGCGTCGTCTCGGCTGAGACCGTGATCAATCGCCAGCGTCCGCTCCTTCTGACGGCCTCAGGCAGCCAGGTAGACGTGGACCGCGAGCGGTTGGAATCGGCCTAGGCCCCGCCCTGCGCTATCCTGCGGCTCTGCGACGCCGACCGGCGTCGAGCCGGACGGCACGCCGATGACCGCCTCCGCCACCTCCCGCACCGCGAAGCCCGCCAAGAAGCAACGCCTGGACGCGCTGCTCGTCGAGCGCGGGCTGGCTTCCGGCCGTGACCGAGCGCGCGCCCTCGTGCTCGCCCGCGAGGTGATGGTGAACGGGCAACTCGCGCTGCGCCCGGCGGAGCCCGTGGCCCCAGACGCTGCCATCGAGGTGAAGCAGGGCGCACGTTTCGTCTCCCGGGGCGGCGAGAAGCTCGACCATGCGCTCGCTCGCGTTGGCATCTCTGTGGAGGGGCTGCGCTGCCTCGACCTCGGCGCGTCCACGGGCGGCTTCACCGACTGCCTGCTGCAGCGCGGTGCAGCTGAGGTGGTCACCGTCGACGTCGCCTATGGGGAACTGGCGGCGAAGATCCGCGACGACGAGCGCGTGCAGGTGGTGGAACGGACGAATGCGCGCGACCTCGCACCGCT
>CAZVNJ010000107.1:2277-4229 GCA_964628985.1 uncultured Dehalococcoides sp. | reverse complement strand
AGAACCGTGGCCGAGGCCGCAACCGCGGTGCCGGCGGCGGCGACCCGTGGCAGCCAGCCGCGATGTTCGACGGTCCCTACGGCACGTCCGGGCCACCGTCCTACTACTCGCACGCCTTCGCTCGCTACCTGCACCAGTACGGCGCACGGCAGGAGGACTTCGCGCAGATCGCGGTGACGACCCGCGACTGGGCGACGCTCAACCCGCGCGCAGTCATGCACTCCAAGGAGACCAACCCGTACGGCGGCAAGATCACGGTCGACGACGTGATGAACTCGCGCGTGATCTCCTGGCCGCTGAAGCTCCTCGACTGCTGTCTGGTGACCGACCACGGTGGCGCCGTCATCGTCGCCTCCGCGGAGCGGGCCCGCTCGTTCAAGACCAAGCCGGTCTGGATTGCCGGCGCGGGCGAGAACATGAGCCACCAGAACATGCTGGAGATGGGCGACTTCACTCGCACCTCCGCTCCCGAGTCCTCTGCCACCGCCTACAAGATGGCGGGCATGGGGCCTGGCGAGATGGAAATGGCGATGATCTACGACTCCTTCACCGTCACTGCGGGCATCACCGCGGAGATGCTTGGGCTGACCAAGCGCGGTGAGGGCCCCTCGCTCTGGGAGGGTGGCAAGGCAGGCCCGGGCGGCTCCGGCATCCCGGTCAACACCAACGGTGGGGGCCTCTCCTTCAGCCACTCCGGCATGTACGGCATGATGCTGCTCATCGAGGCATACCGGCAGCTGTCCGGCACCGCCGAGGACGGCGTCAACGGCCTTCCGGGCAAGCAGACGAGCGCGAAGACGGCCATCGTCAACGGCACCGGTGGCCTCCTCTCCGTCACCGGCACCCTGGTGCTGGTCTCGGACGACTAGTCCCGAGCGGACACACCCGAGGGCGGCCCCGCCACCGCAGGGCCGCCCTCGCCGTTCCCGTCGCGACGTGTGATGCTGGGACACGGGCGTGTAGGGACACAAATCAAAATGACGGCGGACTGATGCTGATCGACCTGCATACCCACACGCACCCGGGGTCCTGGGACTCCTACCTGAACCCGGACGAACTCGTCGAGCGGTCCAAGCAGGCCGGCCTGGATGCGATCGTGCTTTCCGAGCATGACTGGGCATGGGATCCAGAAGAGGTCCGCGCGCTCGCGAAGCGCCACAACTTCACCGTGATCCCCGCCATGGAGATCAACACCGAAGACGGCCACATGCTCGTTTACGGCATGCACAAGTACGTCTTCGGGATGCACCGCGCGCATGAACTGATCGGCCACGTCAACCAGGTCGACGGCGTCATGGTGGCCGCCCATCCCTACCGCCGTCACCACCCGTGGCAATGGGACAAAGAGAAGGAATGGGAGGACGCGCTCGTCCGGGCTGAGGAGAACGAGGGGTTCCGGCTGATCGTCGCCATGGAGGTCCTCAACGGACGCGGGAAGCAAAACGAGAACGCGATGGCGGCGCGGATCGCAGACCGGATGCACTTCCACGGCACTGCCGGGACGGACTCCCACGCGACTACCGATATCGGCAAGTGCGCCACCTACTTCGAACGGGACGTCCGGAACGAGCGCGACTTGATCGAGGAACTCCGGGCCGGCCGGTTCTGGCCGCTGGACCTCATCGGCGGCGGAGTGGGCACCGATCCGCGATACCTGGCACTCCCGACCGACATCCACGCCGTCTGGCGGGAGATTGACGAAGCGCGAGCGGAGTACCTCGCCCGGATCGCCTCGAAACGAGGGCTGTAGCGGCCTGCCGCCACCCCGGTCCGAGTTCTCGGCAAGGTTTGACACCCCGTGGAGGCGCCGATATCGTTCGCGCGCGGCGAGGGGGCCCGACGCAATCGCGTCCCCCTGCCTGTGCCACGCCAGAACCGACAACTCACTCACCTTTGAGGAGGGAGTCGATGGCGGAGTCTGTGGTCACGGACGAGATGCGATCGCTGATCGG
>CAZVNJ010000107.1:0-2177 GCA_964628985.1 uncultured Dehalococcoides sp. | reverse complement strand
ACCGGGCTGGACGGCATTATCGTCCATGGCGCCCTGAAGAACGCCTTCCTCGGCCAGTTGCTGCACGACTGGGTGGCGCCACGGGGTGCGGTGCGGAAGTTCGGCTGCTCCTATCGCGGCATGGACTATCCGAACCAGGACATCGTCTGCAAGGGCGTTGTCACCAAGAAGTACATCGACGGGTCGAACCACCTGGTCGACCTGGAGATCTGGACGGAGAATCCGTCCGGGCAGAAGACCTCCCCCGGGAGCGGGACGGTGACGTTACCGGCACGCGGGTAGGGACAGGGACGATCTGCATCTCCCGTCGTTGGAGATGTGCATCTGTGAAGTGCCCTCGGGAGGGGGCGGGAGAGGACTAGGGATATGGGCGCACTGGACGGCAAGGTCGCCGTCGTCACGGGCTCAGGCCGTGGCATCGGTCGCGGCATCGCGATGCTGTTCGCGAAGGAGGGCGCGAAGGTCATCGTCAATGACCCCGGCGTCAATGTGGACGGCTCCGGCGGTGACGCCGGCCCGGCCCAGCAGGTCGTGAACGAGATCAAGGCCGCGGGCGGCACCGCCTCGGCCAACACGGACTCGGTCGCGGAGTACGCGGGCGGCGAAAACATGATCAAGCAGGCGGTGGACGAGTTCGGCCGGATCGACATCCTGGTCAACGTCGCCGGCATCCTGCGCGACCGCATGATCTTCAACATGGCCAAAGAGGAGTGGGACGCGGTCATCGCGGTCCACCTGAAGGGCCATTACAACACGATCAAGCCCGCGTCTGTCCTGATGCGACAGCAGCGCTACGGCCGGATCATCAACTTCTCGTCCACCTCCGGCATCATCGGCAACACCGGCCAGTTCAACTACGGCGCGGCGAAGGCCGCGATCGCAGGCATGACGCGTGTCGTCGCCAAGGACCTCGGCCGTTACGGGGTCACCTGTAACGCCATCGCCCCGGGCGCCGCCACACGCATGACGCAGACGGTGCCGGACTCTGCCCGCCAGTTGCGGGCTTCGCAGGGCATCCAGGGCGCAGCGCAAGCGGCTCCCGCCCAGCAGAGCGCCTTCGGCGGCCTCCGCGAGCCCGAGTACGTCGCCCCAATGGTGGCGTACCTCGCCTCAGACGACGCCTGGAACGTCAATGGCTGGGTGTTCAACGTCTCCGGAGGCACCGTCTCCGTGGCGCACCACCCGATCGCGCAGCGCACCATCTTCAAGCCGGGCCTTTGGACCCAGGCCGAGCTGGACGACGCGGTGAACGCCATCCTGATGAAGGGCGTCGACAACCCGGCCCCGCCGCGCGAGGACGTTGAAGTCCCCGGCCGCGACATCCCAGCCCGGGCGCTGGCGTAAGTCGCGGAAAGAGAGGAACCGAACATGGCAAAGCCCCTGGAGGGCCGCGCATACGTGATTACCGGCTCAGGCCGCGGCATCGGGCGTGAAGTCGCCCTGCTGGCCGCCTCGCTCGGTGGCTCGATCGTCGTCAACGACCCGGGCGTGAACCTGGACGGTACCGGCGGTGACGCTGGCCCCGCTGCAGAGGTCGTCAAGGAGATCACCGCCGCCGGCGGCAAGGCCGTGGCGAACATGGACACCGTCTCCACGGAGGCGGGCGGCGAGAACATGGTCAAGCAGGCGGTGGACGCCTTCGGGCGGCTGGACGGCGTCATCCACGTCGCCGGCATCCTGCGCGACCGCATGATCTTCAACCTGGCCGAGTCCGAGTGGGACGAGGTCGTGGACGTGCACCTGACGGGCTACTTCAACGTGGCCAAGCCGGCGTCCGTGATCATGCGCCAGAACCGCTACGGCCGGATCATCGCGTTCTCGTCCGGCTCCGGCCTGAACGGCAACGCGGGCCAGTCCAACTATGGTGCTGCCAAGGCCGGCATCGCCGGCGGCGTCCGCTGTCTCGCCCGAGACCTCGGCCGCTACGGCGTCACCTCGAACGGCATCGCGCCGGGCGCTGCGACGCGCATGACGGCCAGCGTGCCGGACAGCGCCCGCGAGATGCGGGCCCGCGCCGGCATTGCTCAGGCCCCTGTGCGTGCCGAGTCGATCGTGCAGCAGCTGCGGGAGCCCAAGTACGTGGCGCCCATGGTCTGTTACCTGCTGTCGGACCAGGCATGGAACATCAACGGCAAGATCTTCTACGTCTCCGGCGGCTCGGTCGCCCTGGCGTCGGA
>CAZVNJ010000106.1:0-4264 GCA_964628985.1 uncultured Dehalococcoides sp. | reverse complement strand
CGCCTCAACGCCGTCGTCGTCTTCAAGTGCGGCGACAAGCACATCAGCGCCAACTTCGACGTGCTGAACATCCACGAGATCCGCGAAGTCGGGGAGAACGCCCGCCGCGACGCGGACTTCGTGATCGAGATGGAACCGGATGTCTGGCGCGGGATGCTCGAGGACATCAAGCAGCACGGCCACGCCTCGCTGGACTGGACGCTGAACACGCTCGACCTGCGCTTCGACGAGCCGATCCACCGCAACGAACTGCAAGACGGGTTCAAAGCGGACATGTTCTTCCGCTACAACCCCAGCCTGCAGGTCTTCTTCGACAACGCCTCGAAACTCACCACGAAGTTCGTCGCCCCCGTCGCGTAGTCGGCGGTCGAGGCCCGCGTCAGACGGCCGCCTTCGGGCGGCCGCCCTGTGCCCGGCGTCCCCCTACTGGCCGCGCCGCGCAGGAGCCGGCTCCGGCAGCGGCTCGGCTCGCTCGCCCTCCCGCCAGCGCGCGTCCACCTTCACCGTCGTGCTGTCGAGCCAGGCCCAGCCCTCGGCAGGCTGCAGGCGATAGAAGCGGAACGGACCGGGATCATCCGTCACATCGACTCCGTACTTCTGATGCTGCGCGACCTTGATCCGGCGGATGCCCTCGCGGTCGTCGACCGGGGTGACGGGGCCAGCGACCATAGCCACGTCGTCGCTGGAGTCGATGTGCGCGATCGCATACGGCATGTGTTCGAGGTTCCTCGCCTTCTGCCCACGCGTGCCGAAGTAGAGCGCGCCGTCCAGCCAGACGCCCCAGACCGGCGCCGTGTGCGGACGCCCGTCCGGCCGGGTGGTCGCGATCCAGTAGTTCATGGAAGCCGCGAGGCGGTGCAGCGCCCGCTCGCGTAACTGTTCGGCCCGCTCGCTCGCCTGCGCGTCACTCTCAGCCACGTCCGACCTCGATCCCGTCGACGCTGATGGCCGCCCAGGATCGAGGATAGACAGGTGAAGGCCGGCTCGTGCCTTGGCGCCTCTACTGCTGTTGCTGACGCTCCGCCTGGCCGCGGTAGTGCTCGTAGTTCTCCATGGCCCGCTGCACCATGGGGCGGCGGCGTTGGCCCTCGGGCTTGCGCAGGGCGTAGTCCGGGTCGCCTTCACCGATCGAGGACATCATGTGGAGGTTGAAGGCGTCGTGAATGTGGGTGGTGAAGCCCTGGGCGTCCTCGGCCTGGTTGATCGCCTTCTTCGTCATCCACAACTGGAACGGGTCGTTCTCGGCGACCCGCCCGGCGTACGCCATCACCTCGGCGTCGAGGTGGGCACGAGGGATCACGCGGTTCACGAACCCGAGGTCGAGGACCTCCTGCGCGGAGAGGAATCGCGACTCGAACAGCACTTCCTTCGCCTTGCGGGAGCCGAGATCCCACGGGACGGAGAAGTACTGGAAGTTCGCGGGCAGGAACATCGCGTCGTCCGCGGCAAAGATGATGTCGCAGGCTGAGGCGATCGCCCACCCGGCGAAGATGCAGTAGCCCTGGACCGCTGCGATCGTCGGCTTCCGCAGGTTGCGCCACCGCAGGTTCGCCTCGATGTTCAGGTCGTACGACCGGCCGTATCGCCCGCGAAGCCCCGCCTGCGTCGGACGCGCCTCCCGGTCCGCGACCTCCTGCGGGGTGCCGAGGTCGTGGCCGGCAGAGAAGTGGTCGCCTTCCCCCATCAGCACGACGACACCCGTCCCGAGGTCGTCCTCGGCTGCCTGGAATGCGTGGTCCAGTTCCTCCGTCAGACGGCGGCTCTGCGCGTTACGCGCTTGCGGGCGGTTGAGGATGAGGCGACGGACCCGTCCGACCTGCTCGACGCGGATGTACTCGTACTCCATCAGACGGCTCCTACATCGACCCCATCGGGCGGGCCCATGCCCGACACGCCGAGGCGCACCAATTCGTCCACTTCGCCTGCGCCCATGCCCAGCAGTTCCTCCAGCACCTCGTAGGTGTGCTGCCCCTGCAGCGGCGCGTGCCGGACGATCTTCGCCGGCGTGCGGCTGAAGTGCATCGGCAGCGTGGACTGGAGGCGCGTACCCACCTCGGGATGGTCGATCTCGCGCACCACCTGCCGCTGGCGCAAATGCGGGTCGTGCGCGACTTCGAGGGAGTCGAGGACAGGGGCCGCGATCACACCGGCCGCCACCAGCCGCGCCGCGAGGTCGTCGCGGTCGGCCTCGGCCGTCCACGCGGAGATCGCAGCCTCAAGGGCGTCCTCGTTCGCCTTGCGTGCCACGTTCGTTGCGAAGCGCGGGTCGGTACGCCACTCGGGATGGCGCGCCGCTTCGCAGAGCGCCGCCCACTGCTCTTCGTCCTCGCACGCGAGGGCGATCCAGCGGTCAGCCCCGAGCGTCGCGAAGATTCCGTGCGGGGCAAACGTCGTGTGGCGGTTGCCGAGGCGGGGGCGCTGTGTCCCGTTGCTCGTGAACTCGAGCGCCGCATCCCCGACGATCGAGAGGTTGGACTCCTGCATCGAGAGGTCCACGTACTGGCCGCGGCCGGTTCGCTCACGATGGTAGAGCGCCGCCACGATGCCGAGCACGCCGTAGAGGCCGGCGATCGGGTCCGGGTACATCTGGCCTGAGTTGAGCGGGGCGCCGTCGGCGTACCCGAGCAGCGCGGACTGTCCCGCCGTCGGCTCGATGGTGCCTCCGATGCCCGGGATGTTCGCCCACGGCCCGTCGTGGCCGTAGGCCGACAGGCTGGCGACGATGACGTCCGGCTTGATCTTCGCGAGCGCGTCGTAGTCGATGCCGAGGTTGCCGAGGACGCGCGGCGAAAAGTTCTCCGCCACAAAGTCCGCGTGCATCACCAGCCGCCGGAACACATCGATGCCCTCGGGCCGGCCGAGGTCGAGCGTGATGCAGCGCTTGTTCAGGCTCACCGAGTTGTAGAGCGGGTTGCAGTTCCAGGCGTGCTCCGCGGTTGGGATGTCGCGGATGCCCGCCATGATCGGAGCGCTGTAGTCACCGCGCCACGAGTCGAGACGACCACGGAATTCGATCTGGATCACGTCCGCGCCCATCATCCCGAGGAGCGCGGTGCACCAGTTCCCCGCCCACGCCTGGGTGAGCACGATGCCGCGCGTGCCGTGCAGGGGGCCGGCTGTCGGTGGTGGCGTCATGAGGTGGCCTCGATCTCGCGCAGGACCTCGCTGGTATGCGCGCCGGGAGACGGGGCAGCGTGCCGGAGCGTCAGCGGCGTCTCGGTCGACTTGAACGGTGCGCCGGGCATCTCCGGCGCGTCTGGGTCGGATTCAGGGCGCATCCAGAAGCCCCGCTCTCGCAGATGCTCATTGGCGGCTAGTTCAGCCATCGTCAGGACGGGACCGGCGACGACGCGGCGGACGGCGAGCTCTTCGAACAGCTCCGCCTTGTTCCACTGGGCCATCGCCTCCGTGACACGGCTGGCGTACTCGTCGCGGTGCTGCTGCCGGTAGAACGAGGCGCCCCACCGAGGGTCTTCTGCCAGGTCTTCGAGGCCCAGTAGGTTCATCGCATCGCGCCAGAAGTGGGCGCGTGAGAGCGTCAGCGCGAAGTACCCGTCCTTCACCGGCACCGGACCGGCGAGCGTGTCCGACGCGTCACGCCGCTTGTAAGGTTCCTCGGCGTACGTCGAACGCGCCAGCGCCGGAGCGAACATGCCAGCGAGCACCTCCACCTCCGCCACGTCGACTTCCTGCCCCTCGCCCGGATGGCGGTCGCGGTGGAAGAGCGCGGCGACGACGGCTGCGGCGGCGGCCACACCCGTGCACATTGAGCCCCCCCACGCCGCTGGCTTCAGCGGCTCGCGGTCGATGTTCCCGTTGATCGAGGCCCAGCCGCTCCGTGCAGCGTCCGTCAGGTCGTTCCCACGGACCTCGGCAAGCGGTCCGTCCATCCCGTGCGGAGTGACGTGCCCCATGATCAGCGAGGGTGTGGCAAGGTCGGAGTAGCGCAGGCCTCGCTCGACGAGTTCCGAGGGCCGGAAGGAAGAGACGAGGATGTCCACGCGCGCGGCCAGCCGGCGCACCGTGCCCTGGCCCTCCGGCGTATCGAGGTCGAGCGTCACCGAGCGCTTGTCGGCGAGCCAGTAGGCGGCCGGGATGCTGGCGCCCTTTGCGTCGAACGGGGCGATGGCCCGTAAGGCGTGCCCCGCTGGCGGCTCCACGAGCACGACGTCAGCCCCGAGGGCCGCGAGCATGCGCGTGCACCACGCCCCCGCCGTGTTGGTGGAGATGTCGAGCACCCGGATGCCATCGAGCGCGCCAGCCA
>CAZVNJ010000105.1:0-4268 GCA_964628985.1 uncultured Dehalococcoides sp. | reverse complement strand
CGCCATCCCGTCCCGCTGGCCACCGAGTAGCGCCAGGCCGCCTTCGAGGTCGCTCCGGGCAGCGTTACGATGCCGGCCACGATGGCCGAACCGCTCTCGATCTCACAGCAGACCGCACGACGCTTCATCCTGGGTAAGCAGGGGCTGTGGCCGGGCCGGCGGTGGACCGGACGAGCCGGGACGCGTCATGCGACCCGCGCCGTCGAGCACCTGCAACTCGACCCCCTCGTGATCGTCGCCCGCAGCCACGACCTGATGCTGCACAGCCGCGTGGCCGAGTACCGGCCGGAGTACTTCGACGACCTGGCCTATCGCCGTCGCGAGTTCTTCGACTGGGGCGGCTGGCTCGCCGTCCGTCCCATGGAGGAACTGCCCTACTGGCGCACGCTCATGCACCGGAGCCGCGTGCATCACGAGGACCTTGGACGGACCGCGAAGACGTATGCCGATGCCCTTGAGGAAGTACGCGCAGCGCTCCGCGAACGTGGCACCGTCTCTGGCAGGGACTTCCTCGCCGCTGACCGTGAGGCGGTCAGGAGTTATCGAGGCAGCAAAGACACCTCCGTCGCCCTCTACTACCTGTGGCGCACCGGCGAGGCGATGACACACCACCGCGAGGGTTTCGAGCGGGTATACGCGCTGGCCGAGGCGGTCGCCCCCGCCCACCTGCTCGCGCCGGCCGGGGAGGCAGAGGCGGACCGCTTCCACGCGCGGAAACTGGTGGCTTACCAGGGCATCGGCCGCGTCACGGCCCTTTCAGCGTGGCTAGCGCGCCGTGTTACGCCGCTCGAGCAGCGCGCGATCGAGCGTGACCTGGTCGACTCCGGCGCCGTTGTCCCGGTGGCGGTCGAGGGCTGGAGCGGCCGCCATTACATCCTGTCCGAGGACGTCCGCCTGTTGAACGAGGTGGCGCGCGGCCGCATCCCCGCCCGCTGGCGTCCCCTCGATGCTTCTACCGAGGAGGAGGTCACGCTGCTCTCCCCGCTCGACCCGGTGAGCGCACGAGGACGAGCGAAGGCGCTGTTCGACTTCGACTACACGTGGGAGATCTACCACCGGGCGGAAGACATGCGTTTCGGGCGGTACACGATGCCGCTGCTGTGGGGGGACCGCCTCGTCGGGCGGCTCGACCCGAAACTCGACCGCTCGATCGGCACGCTGGTGGTGAATGGAGTGTGGCTCGAGGATCCCGCGCTTGCTCGTGACCTCGGGTTCATCGAGGCGCTCGCCGCCGGCGTCCGCCGGCTGATGACGTTCCTCGGCGTCGAGCGGGTGGACGCCTCGGCGGTCGCCACGCCGCGCATCCGGTCGGCCCTCATGGCACTTAACCCGGCGCGGGCGAGGCGAGTCCGGGCCTAGCCGGGCCGCACCGCCTCGAAGTGCTCGACGACTGGGAACTGGTCGTAAAAGTGGTGGAGCAGCGCGCGCCAGCGCTGGTACTCCGGCGAGCCACGGAAGCCCACCGTGTGCGCCTCGAGCGTCTCCCAGCGCACCAGCAGCAGGTAACGCGACGGCGCCTCGATGCAGCGCTGCAGTTCGTGTCCGAGGTAGCCGGGCATCGACGCGATGATGGGCGAGGCCTCGCGAAAGGCTGCCTCGAACTCTGATTCCTGGCCCTCGATCACCGGGAGCACCGCGACTTCAAGGATCATCGTGAAGTCTCCCACTCGGCGATCTGCTTCTTCGTCGCGGCGGTCTTCCAGGCGTCCTCGATCAACTCGGTGAGGAGGCCGCGGCTCACTCGCTTGAGCCGGATCAGGACAAAGGGGTAATCCCGGTAGTGGTCGGTGATGAAGAACACGCGCGGTTGCTCCGCGCACAACGCGTCGCGTGCCTCGATCGGCATCCACACGACGACGACATCTGGCTCCGGCCGCGCGTAGACGATGCCGCGCTTCTTGGTGCGGAAGGCGGGCCGCGCCTCGTGTGAGGGGCGTTCCTCGACGCCCGGGGAGCCGAGCGCAATCGCCCGCACCTCCTCGAACGTCACTGTCATCAGGCGACCTCGACGATGCCTGCCGCAGCCAGCACCTGGACAGCCCTCGCGAGGTCCTCGTCTGGTTCCACCTGGTCGATCTCGAGGGTGCGCTGGGCACGGGGGTTCGCCTCCGCGATCCGCGCCGCCAGCCACGCCCAATCGACATCGCCGTTGCCGGGAGCGCGATGGTCCAGCAGCCCGCGCACGTCGTGGAGGTGCAACTGCACCAGTCGAGGCCCCGCCAGATCCCACCAGGCGGATCGGTCGATCACACCCAGTCGGTGCTGGACTTCCGCGTGGCCAACATCGTGTACGTACCCCACGACCTCGCGTGGGTAGGGCGTGAAGAGAGATGCCGCCTCCTGGGGAAGGGGGATCTCGTGGTAGTGCAGACGGGTCTCGACACCGAGTGTGATCCCGCGCTTGCTCGCCTCATCCGCAATGATGGCAAGGCTGCGGTGGGCGGCATCGAGGTATGGCGGGGCGGCGGCGGCCCGCTCGCGGACGGTCTCGTCGATCGCTGCCTCCCACTGCTCCAGCATCACCTCGCGGCGGTCGTACATCGACCGCAGCCGTCGTTCGCCGGCGAGCAGGCGGCTCCCCACACCGCCAAGGTGAACGACGACGACCGCAGCCCCTGCCTCAGCCGCGAGCGCGATCGAACGGAGGTGGAACTCCACGGCGAGGCCGCGCTCAGCCTCGTCGATTGAGGCCAGGTTCATGTCCCGGTTCCAGCCGGCGGACGGGTGGCGCTCAAGCGGAGCGGGTGCGTGGACGCCGGTGACGGGCAGCGACTTGAGGCCCAGGATGGCTCCGGCCTGTTCCGCCGTCATCGAGTGATTGATCTCCACGCCTCGATAGCCGAGTTCCGCCGCTCGTTCCATGAACGCGTCCAACGAGCGCTCGAAGCGTGGCTGGACTGCCCACATCGTGGACAGTGAGGGATGGAGAGGGTTGGCCGCCATGGCGTGCATCCTCGCGCGCCGCTGCGCCGGACGCTAGCGGCGGGTGGCACCCCTGCCGTCTATGAAGTTGGCGCCAGCCCCTTCGAGGCGATGACGTCGTCAAGCAAAGTCCGTACGTGGCCGAGCACGGAGTCGTACGGGAAGTGTCCCACCGTCTCCTCGCCTCGCTTCAGGTTCACCCCCAGCGGCCCGCACCATAGCCCGATGTCCGCGTCGTCCGTCTCGCCCGGGCCGTTTACCCGGCAACCCATCACCGCAATCGTCACTCGGTACTTCGAGGCGTATTCCGACATCGTCTTCACGTCTCGGGCGAGTTCGATGAACGCCTCGTTCTCAACGCGGGAGCACGAGGGGCAGGAGATGATGTTGAGGCCCTCGCCGAAGTTCGCCGGGACGGAGCGGAACCGCCCGTTCGCGATGTCGTCCAAAAGCGCCCGGCCGACCGTGATCTCCTGGCCCTTGTCCTCGAATGGGAGGGTGAGCGAGACCCGGATCGTGTCCCCAATGCCCTCAGCGATCAATTGTTCGAACGCGATACGGGTCTTGATGATGCCGTCCGGCGGCATTCCCGCCTCGGTCACACCGAGGTGCAACGGGACGTCCGGGCGCTGCGAAGAGAACCGCCGGTTCCCCTCGACGACCTTGCGCCAGTCCGAGTCCTTGAGGGAGACGACGAAGCGGTGGAAGCCGAGGTCGTCCAGCATCTGGGCGTGCTCGAGGGCGCTCTCCACCATCGCTCCCACGTCGTCGTGCCCGAACTTCGCGGACTTCTCGGGGTCGACCGACCCGCAGTTCACGCCGACTCGCAACGCGATGTCGTGTTTCGCCGCGACGTCCGCAATGAAGGCGACCTTGTCGCGGACGCTCTTCTCGCGCTCGTGGTGGTGGAGGTGGCCCGGGTTGTAGCGGACCTTGTCCACGAGCGGAGCCACGAGGGCGGCGAGCCGGTAGTTCTCCTGCAGGTCCACGGAGAGGGTGGCCCCGAGCTCACGCGTCTGCGCGCGCACCTCTGCCAGTGCCTCAACGTCCTTCCGGCTGTCGACGGCGATCCGGATCACGTCGGCGCCTGCGGCGTGGATCAGGCGCACCTGGCGGACGGTCCCATCGATGTCCTGGGTGCGGGTCGCGGCCATCGACTGGACGGCGATGGGCGCCCCTCCGCCGATCTGCGTCTGGCCGACGCGGACTGCACGAGTGGGCTTGCGTCGGGCGGTCACCGGCATCGCTGTCTCCGAGCGTGAAAGGGTGGCGTCATGCGCAGGGTACGCCCTCCCATGTCATCCTCCGTCGACGATGCGTGAGATGTCCGCGAACGTCACCACGGC
>CAZVNJ010000104.1:0-4455 GCA_964628985.1 uncultured Dehalococcoides sp. | reverse complement strand
ACCCCGGGGATCGTGTACCCGTTGTTCATCGAATAGGTGTCCATCATCCACGCCATCGTCTGGGGGTTGGTACCCATGTCCGGCGCGGGGATGTCCTTGTCTGGCCCGATGATGGGGATCAACTCACTGGTGAACCGCCGCGTGAGGTTCTGCAATTCGTCCTGGGACAGCGAAGGTGGGTCGACCGTCACGCCACCCTTTGCGCCGCCGAACGGGACGTCCACGACGGCGCACTTCCAGGTCATGAGCATCGCGAGGGCCTTCACCTCGTCGAGGCTCACGTGCGAGGAGTAGCGGATACCGCCTTTGGTCGGGCCTCGGGCCGTGTTGTGGAGGACGCGGATGCCGTCGAACATCCGGACGGAGCCGTCGTCCATTTCCACCGGAAACTGTGTCTGGAAGACGGTCTTGAAGGAGCTGAGGTAGGCGCGCAGGTCGTCCGAGAGGCCGATCTGGTCTGCCGCCTCATTGAACTGGTCGTATGCGCCCGCCAGAATCGCTTCCATCGTTGACTCCCTCGCTGTGCGCGCCGCGTGTGTCGATCGTCAGCGCTTGACGCTCCAGCGCGTCCCCTGCGCCCCGTCTTCGAGCGTCACCCCGAGGGCGTCGAGTTCCTTGCGGATCGTGTCCGCCAGGGCCCAATCCTTCTCCGTGCGCGCAGCCACTCGTCGCGCAATGAGCGCGTCGATCGTGCTCGCGACGTCCTTGCCGGAGCACACCACGTCGAGGCGGGAGGCGAGTTTCGCGAAGGGGGCCGGGTCCAGGCGCGCCGCCGCCTCGTCCGTCGCCCGCTCGACGAGGGTGAGGCCGAGGACGCCGGCCAGTTCACGCAGCGTCGCCTGTGCGACCTCGACTGCCTCCCCGGCGTCACGCGCGCGGTTGATGGCGCGGGCGAGGTCGAAGAGCGCGGCAAGCGCCTGAGGCGTGCCGAGGTCATCTTCCATTGCATCCACAAAGCGGGCGCGGGTTGCTGACCCGTCGACCGACGACGGCCCGGTCCCGCTTCCCGGCCTCAGCGCGGCGAGCAGGCGCTCGATGCCAGCGACGGCCGCGGACATCGCCTCATCGGTGAGGTTGTTCGGCTGGCGGTACTTCGAACTCAACACGTACATGCGGATCGCGTCCGGCGACCAGCGTTCGAGCGCCTCGGCGACGTTCACGACGTTGCCGAGGGACTTCGACATCTTCTCGCCGTCGCGCTGGACCATGCCGTTGTGCATCCAGAGGTTTGCGAAGGTCGGCCCAGGCGCGTGTGTTGCCGCCTCGGCCTGCGCGATCTCGTTCTCGTGGTGCGGGAAGATCAGGTCCACCCCGCCCCCGTGGATGTCGAACTGCTCTCCGAGGTAGCGTCGTGCCATCGCGGAGCACTCGATGTGCCATCCGGGGCGGCCGAGGCCCCACGGCGACGGCCATGCCGGTTCGCCGGGCTTCTGCGCCTTCCACAGCGCGAAGTCGAGTGCGAACTCCTTGCCGTCGCCGGGCTCGAACCTCGTCCCGCTGCGCAGGTCATCGATGTTGCGGTGTGACAACTTCCCGTAGTCGGACTTCTCACGCACGCGGTAATAGACATCGCCCGCGGGCGTCACATACGCGAGGCCGTTGGCGATGATCTCCTCGATCATTCCGATGATGTTCTCGATCTCGCGCGTCACGCGGGGGCGGACGTCCGGAAGGATGAGGCCGAGCGCCTGCTGCTCCTGCTCCCACTGCTCGATGTTTGCGTTGGCGAGTTCGAGGGGGTCGCGCTCCTGTTGCGCTGCTCGCTCGATCAGCTTGTCGTCCACGTCGGTGTAGTTGGAGACGAATGTGACCTGGTACCCGCCGGCGGGATTTCCGGTCCAGCGCAGATACCGCACCAGCACGTCGTAGACCATGAGCGACATCGCGTGGCCCACGTGCGCGGAGTCGTAGGGGGTGACGCCGCAGACGTAGAGGCCGATCCGTCCGGGGGCGACCGGGACGAGCGGTTCGAGTGCGCCGGTCAGGGTGTTCTGCAACCTCACCCGAGCGGCTCCCGGCCGTCGCCCGCCGCCTGCTGCTCGTTGTGCTTACGCTGGGCCTCGAACGATGTCACCTCGGCCTCGAGCGCCGTGATGCGACGCTCGAGGGCGTCGATGCGGTCCCACTCGGGGTCGGGCAGGCGCTCGATCGTGTCGTTGCCCCGGTTGGCGTACGCGATCACGTGGCTCGGTACACCCACGACGGTCGCGCCGGGCGGCACGGAAGAGACGACGACGGAGCCCGCGCCGATCTTCGCGCCCGCCCCAATGGTGATGGCACCAATCAATTTCGCGCCCGCCCCGACCAGGACATCGTCCTCGAGTGTCGGGTGACGCTTCTCGTGCCGCGTGGACGTCCCGCCCAGGGTCACCCCCTGCAGGATGTGGCAGCGGTCACCGATCTCGGCGGTCTCGCCGATGACTACACCCATGCCGTGGTCGATGAAGAGGAAGTGCCCGATCCGCGCCTTGGGGTGGATCTCGATGCCGGTGAGGAGCCGCGCGGTATGGGCCACCAGGCGAGCGACAAGGGGGAACCCAGCGGCATCTACCCGCTGCGCGATGCGATGCGCGATCAGGGCGTGGACGCCCGGGTATGTGAGCAGCACCTCCAGCGCCGAGCGCGCGGCCGGGTCGCGCTCAAGGGCGGCATGAATGTCTTCGCGGACACCATCGAGGAATCCCACGGGCGTTGCCTTTGCGGCACGCGCCACCCCCGGGGACGGGGCTCGCGCATTACCAATAGTAACGCGCTCCTCGCGCACGTCCGAGTGGCCTTCGGCTGGTCGGATGGCCCTTGGCTAGCGCCCTGGCGCGGGGTCCACGCCGAGGTTGGCCGCCTCCGCGGAGAGGATGGAGGTGCGGATCTGCTGGGCAATGTCCGAGACGGCGCCGGGGTTGTTCGGCATGAAGATCACCGTCGACTTCGCGCTGGAGGCGATCTCCTTCTGGGTGTCCATCCACTGGCCCAGCAGCAGCAGGTCCATCAGCGAACGCTCGTCCACGCGGTCGTCCGCGTTCGTCCCGCGCACCAGTTCCACCGAGTCCCGCAGGCCTTGCGCGATGGCCTTCCGCTGGTTCGCCAGGCCCTCGCCCTGCAGTTTCTTGCTCTCCGCCTCGGCCTCCGCCTGCTTCACGAGGGTGATCCGGACCGCTTCGGCCCGCTGGACCGCTGCCTCCCGCTCGCGATGGGCCGCCTGTACCTCGTTCATCGCCACCTTCACACGGTCGTCCGGGTCGATGTCGTTCACCAGGACGTTGACGATCTCGTAGCCGTACTGCTCCATCCGGCCCGTCAGGTCCGTGTCCACGGCGGTGGCGATGGAGTCCTTGTTCTCGAATGCCTCCTCAAGGGTCATGGTCGGGACCTGGGCACGGACGACATCGAAGACGTAGGACTCGATCTGGCGGCGGTGGTCGGTCAGGCGGTAGACGGCGTCCTGGATGCGGTCTTCCCGTACCTGGTACTGGATGACAATGGCGAGTTCGACGAAGACGTTGTCTTTCGACTTGCTCTCCACCCGGACGTCGAGTTGCTGGACGCGCAGGCTGACCCGCTCCTCGATCCGGTCGATGAGAGGGATCTTGATGCCCAGGCCGGCCCCGGCCAGCCGCTGGAAGCGCCCGAACCGCTCGATGACGGCCGAGGTCTGCTGCTCCACGGTGAAGAGGGCGTTCGCGAGCAACCAGACGAGCAGGAGGGACACCACCACGAGGATGGCGATCGAGACATATGAAGCCATGGGAACCCCCCGCCTCCCCGAGGGCTCCCGGGGTGGTCCGCCCATCCTATCTGACCTGCCCGGGCATCCCCGGGGGCTGGGATCCCCCGGGATGGGGGACCGGGGGAGTGCCGAAGAGCCCGCAGATTCGCTCCCAGGCGGGGCGGGCGGACAACCGGACAGCCGGTGCGGGCGGAGGCTGTCATTGATCGTGCCGAGCCGGGCTCCATATACTTCTCGATGGCCGCCCGGAAGGGCGGTTGATTCTCTCTGCCGCCCGTCCGATGGGCTCGCGGTGTGCCCGAGTGGCGCAACGGCAGCGCAGCCGCTTTGTAAGCGGAAGGTTGTGGGTTCAAATCCCTCCTCGGGCTCCAACGCCCAGCGGGGGCGGCGGCCTCGGCCCGGCACGGTCAGCAGAGCGAATGCTCCCGCACGGGTGGGAGAGTGGCTAATTCCAGCGGTCTGTAAAACCGCCGCCTTAACGGCTACACAGGTTCGAATCCTGTCCCGTGCACCAGAACGGATTCACCGGCGACCAGGACGCCGACCCGGGCCCCCATAGCTCAGTGGCAGAGCGCGTTCTTGGTAAGAACGAGGTCATGAGTTCAAGTCTCATTGGGGGCTCCAGCACCCTCGGCAGGCCGAGGGCGCACTAGACGACAGCGGGCCGGGCCACCGGCGAAGGAGTGGGGACTGATGGCCAAGGGCGTATTCGAGCGGACCAAGCCGCACCT
>CAZVNJ010000103.1:0-4530 GCA_964628985.1 uncultured Dehalococcoides sp. | reverse complement strand
TCGAGCCGGGGCAGCCATCGCCGGTCAGTCCGCTGGGGGAACCGCCGTCTCAGGGATCCGCGAGGTGCGCGGAGTCCCCGATACGGTCAACACGCTAACACAGGCCTCGTGCTAGCCGCCACGCATGCCTGTCGCCCAGTTTCGAGGCCGCTATGGCGCCTTCCAGATTCCTCACCGTCGTCCTGGACGCGGCCGCTAGCGTCCCCGCTGCCCTCCTGGAGGCTCACCCGCTCGTCCTCGCGCCACCCCAACCCCGCCGCCTGCTCACCTATGAGAGCGTTTCGAGCCTCTCATTGGACGCCACCCCTGCGGAGGCGGCGCACGTGGTCGAGGCCTGCCGGCAGGCCTCCGCAGCAGGCGACGTCCTCTTTGTGTCGGTAGACGACGGTCATGGGGGCGCGGCGGATGCCGCCGTGCTCGCCCGGACGGCCGTCGAGCAGGAGGGGCGCCGGTTCGCCCACCTCGCAACGGGTTCCACGCTGCTCCAGGCTGGATGGCCGGCCGTCATCGCCGCTGAGGCTGCGGCTCGCGGGGCGGATCTGGAAGCCGCCCTCGAAGCCGGTCGCAACGTCCTCGGCGCCACCGGAATGTTCGGCGTCATCGACCATCCCGAACTCTCGAACCCAACCTCCACCAGCAACCTCGCCGCGCCCGTGCGAGGCGTCGCCCGCTGGGACGGCGCGCGGCTGGTGGCGATCTCCCGCCCTCAGAGGGACGCCGCCCTGGGCATGCTGCGCGACCTGTTCACCTCGAATGTCACGCGCGAAGCCGAGCAGGGGCTGGGCCGGCTCCGCGTGGCGGTGGTGCACGCAGCGGCAGCTTCCGCGGCGGAGGCGCTGGCCATCTGGGCAGAGCGCCGGCTGGGGGCGTCCGAGGTCAGTGTGGACGCGGTCACGCGTCACGCGGCGCAGCGGCTGGGTCCGGGATTCGTCGCGGTCTCGTGGGTATGGGACCCGAACGGCTGAATCAGGCGATGTCTCGCATCGAACGCTCGATGGCTCGGGCACGCTGGAAGAACCACTCGCGGAGGCGCGGGTAGCCGCCGTGCTGGAGCCACTGCGCCACTGCCAGACCGGCTATCGAGACAAGCGCTCCCACGAGGGCGTCGAAGATGAAGTGGTTGGCGGAGCCGATGACAGCGACCACCTGTGCCGACAGCACGACGCAAATGGCAACGCGAGCCCAGGTGGCTCGCGTGGCGTCGAAGATCACAATCGCCAGGATGATCGCCCAGCCCACATGGAGCGAAGGCACGGCAGCAAACGGGTTCACGAACGGCCGCATCGACTGCGCCTGGTAGGACAGGTTGTCGAACTCCGCGAGTGTGTCCACGAACCCCCATTCGGGCAGGTAACGCGGCGGGGCCACCGGGAACGTCCAGTACATGACCAGGGCGAACGCCCCGGAGATCAACAGGGCGTCCCGCAGCACCGTGTAGTGGCGGCGGCTGCGGACAAAGAAGAAGACTGCGATCGCAACGATCAGCGGGAAGTCCAACCAGAAGTAGACGAAGTTGACGAACCTGACTCGTCCGGCGGACTCCAACACCCACTGGTTCACTGTCGGTTCGATAAAGACGCCAAACGTCTGCTGGGTCTCGATGATCCAGCGGGCGTGGTCGAGCGCGCGTCCGGCGTCATCCACGACGCCTCCCCGGACGACGAAATAGCAGAGGAACCCAAACGCCGCGAGGCCAAACTCGATCAGGTCAAACCAGGCAACACCGGTCCGCTCGGGCGCGGTGACCCTGTGGAGGTAGCGGTAGAGCTTCAGGCGCATCCGTCATCCTCGGCAAAGACCGCTTCGGTGCGTGGCCCAGTCCCGAACGGCGCCACGCCGCACCGAGCGCGCAGGCGGATTGAAATAGTAGCCTCGCTCGCCGCCGAAGTGCCCTCCTGACGAGCCCATCACGAACGTGCGTTATCCTCGCGCCGCGAGAAGGGTGGACGACATGGCAGTCACGGTCACCGGCGGATCACTCAGCGAGGTCGCAGCAGACATCCACGTCGTGATGCTTCCACCGGGCAATGCTCGACTGGCCGGCGACGCGGCAGACGCCGACCGGGCGACCGGCGGCGCAATCGCCCGGATGCGGACCGGCAATCTGTTCGCTGGCAAGGCAGCCGAGGTGGCCGTGCTCCCCTCGACGGCCCGTTCCAAAGCGAAGCGGATCGTCCTCTTTGGACTGGGTGATCCCGAAAAGCGGACAGTGGACACCTTCCGCACGCAGATGGGCAACCTCTCTCGGCGCCTGCGGGACATTGGCGGCGGCACCGTGGCGGTCTCCATCGAAGGGCTGGACACCATCGAACCGGAGCAGGCCGGCGAAGCGCTGGCCGAGGGGTTCATCCTGGGCCTCTACCGGTTCGACAAGCACCACACCAGGCCCGCGGACCGCCCGTCGAACGCCGTGGGCGACGTCACCCTCGTCGCGGGGACAGCACGTCGAGTGGCCGCGGCACGTCGTGGCGTTGAACGCGGCTCGATCATGGCGGAGGCCCAGAACTTCGCCCGGGACCTGGGCAACGAGCCGGCCAATCTGATGACGCCGACGATCATGGCGGCTCGCGCGCAACAACTCGCTGCCGAGGTCGGCCTGGAGTGCACGATCATCGAGCGGACCGAGGCTGAGCGCCTGAAAATGGGCTCGTACCTCTCCGTGTCCAACGGCTCCATCCAGCCTCCCAAATTCATCGTCCTGAATTATCGAGGTGGAGGTCCGCGGGGCCGCACGATCGCGCTGGTGGGGAAGGGCATCACGTTCGACACGGGGGGCATCTCGATCAAGCCCGCCGCAGACATGGACGCGATGAAGGGCGACATGAGCGGCGCGGCCGTCGTGATCGGCGCGATCGGCGCCATCGCCCGCCTCAAGCTGCCGGTCAATGTCATGGCCATCGCACCATGCACGGAGAACATGCCATCCGGGTCTGCCACCAAGCCCGGCGACGTCGTGTACGCCATGGACGGTCAATCGATCGAGGTCATCAACACCGATGCCGAGGGTCGCCTGGTCCTGGCGGACGGCATCGCATACGCCCGCGCGAACGGCGCCACCACGGTCATCGATGTCGCCACGCTCACCGGCGCGGTCCGCGTCGCGCTTGGCACCGTGCGCTTCGGGATCTTCTGCAACAACGACCGCCTGATGGCAGAGATCGAGCGCGCGGGTGAACTCGCGGGCGAGAAGATGTGGCGCCTCCCGCTGGACGACGAGTACGGCGAGCAGATCAAGTCACCGGTGGCGGACATGAAAAACACAGGAGGCGCACCTGCAGGGTCGATCACTGCCGCCAAGTTCATCCAGAACTTCGTCGGCGATACGCCATGGGCGCACCTCGACATCGCCGCCATCGACATGACCGGGACTGAGGCCGGCGTCAACCCGCGGGGGAACACCGGCCGCCCGCTGCGGACGCTGGTCCACTTCGTCGCTGGCCGGGCCCGGTAAGGAGCGGCAGATGGCAGACAGCGGCATCTTCGGCCTCGCTGGCTTGATGGTGAACACGACGGCTGAGCGCTGGCCGGCGATGCGACGGTTCTATGTGGACATCCTGGGGCTCACGCCTCGGACGGACCGCGCAGGCTTCGTCTCATTCCAGTGGGGCACGCCGCCGCACGACTGCCGCCTCACAATCACAGTGCACAGCGAGGTGCAGGGGGAGACAGCCGAGCCAGCCCGGTACCTCCTGAACCTCGGCGTCGACGACATCGAGCCCGTCGCCAGCAAGATCAAGGCTGCAGGAGGGACCTTCATCCGGCAGCCGTCGAAAGAACCGTGGGGCGGGTACGTGGCCACATTGGTGGACCCGGACGGGAATTACGTCCAGTTGATGCAGCCTGCCCCCGCAAGTGCCACGATCAAGCAGCCATGAGAATCGGGCTCGACTTCGATGACACCCTCGCCGACTTCAGTGAGATGCTCGTGCGCCTCACACACGAGCGGTTCGGCATCGACCTCCTCGAACTCCACCGGCAAGGGAAGCCCGGTAAGCCCGAAGTCGGCGCCGAGCGCTGGGACGCGATGCTGAAGGAGATGCTGGAGACAGACCTGACGGTGGAGATGGCGCCGAAGCACGAGGCCGTGGAGATCGCCCAGCGCCTCGCCAGACGTCACGAGATCGTCATCTTGACGGCTCGGTACGAACGCGAGATGCCCTCCGCCCTCAACTGGCTACGGCGATATGACATCCCCACTGCGCAGGTGATCTGGACGGACCGCGGCCTGAAGTCTGGCCCAGCGCGGGACCACGGCCTGACAGTCCTGTTCGACGACACGGCGAAAAACTTCGACGACTTCGAGGACCATCCGACCGTCGCCGCGCTCTTCCTCAACGCCACCGTCAGTCCACGAGCCCAGGAGCCAAAGGCGCACGTCCGCCATCACCTCAGCCACTGGAGGGAGTTCGAGGCGCTGGTGGAACGCATGGAGGCCGAGGGCGGCTTCGCGGCGCGCTAGGTCGAACGCCCTTACTTCGGCGAGAGCAACGGCAGCACCCGGTCCAAGATGGCGTGGCCCACGTCGTACTT
>CAZVNJ010000102.1:0-4542 GCA_964628985.1 uncultured Dehalococcoides sp. | reverse complement strand
ATCACCTCGGCGGCGTGCGGAGCGAGGTCGACGGCCAGGGTGCCCGGCCCGCAGCCGACATCAAGCGCCCGCCGGCCTCGGAGGTCCGACTGGGTGGCGAAGAACTGCGGGAGGGCGGCGGAATAGGCAGGTCGGCCGCGCAAGTAGTAGGTGGCCGTGCCACGGAAGATGGTGGGATCGGTCCGGGAGGGGGACATGGCAGGATCTTAGAGGTCGTGCCAGAAGCGGGTTCGACACCCCTCGGCGGGGCCGGGTAGAGTAGGGAATCCGCAGACGTCTCCCCGACGATCGGCAGCCCGGCAGCATGGCCAAATACATTTTCGTGACCGGTGGGGTGGTCTCTTCCGTGGGGAAGGGCATCGTCTCCGCCTCGCTGGGGCGCATCCTCAAGGCGCGCGGGCTCTCCGTCTCCATTCTCAAACTCGACCCCTATATCAACGTCGACCCCGGGACGATGTCCCCCTACCAGCACGGCGAGGTCTTTGTGACCGACGACGGCGCCGAGACCGACCTCGACCTCGGGCACTACGAGCGGTTCCTCGCAGCTGACCTCAGCAAACTAAACTCCTCCTCCTCCGGCCAAATCTACGAAGAGGTGATCCGCAAGGAACGCCGCGGCGACTACCTCGGCGGCACGATCCAGGCGATCCCGCACGTCACGAACGAGATCAAGCGCCGCATGCGCCTCGCGGCCACCAGCCCGCGCGCGGACGTCGTGATCATCGAGGTGGGAGGCACCGTGGGTGACATCGAGGGGCAGGTGTTCCTCGAGGCGATCAGCCAGATGCGCTATGCCGCCCCGAAGGACGAGACCCTCTCCATCCACGTGACGTTGCTGCCGCACATCGGATCGACGCACGAACTGAAGACCAAGCCGACGCAGCACTCGGTACGCGAACTGCGCTCATTCGGCATCCAGCCGGACGTGATTGTGGCGCGTTCCGACCACCCCGTCCCGGACGGCCTGCGCGAGAAACTCGCGCTCTTCTGCAACGTTCAGAAGGAGGCGGTAATCGCGCTCCAGACGGCGGAGTCGATCTACGAGGTGCCGCTGGTGCTCGAGGCCACCGGACTCGGCGACATCGTCACGAAGGCGCTGGACCTCGGCGTCTCGCGGCCCAACCTCGAGGAGTGGGCACAATTCGTCGAGCGGCTCCACCGCCCGGAGCGCACGCTCTCGGTCGCGATCGTCGGCAAGTACGTCGAGTTGCACGATGCTTATCTCTCGATCAAAGAGGCCCTGGTGCACGCGGGCGTGCATCACCACGCCGCGCTCGACATCAAGTGGGTGCATTCCGAGGACCTCGAGGGTGGCGCGCCCGAGCAGGTGATCGGTGACGTGGACGGCATCCTGCTCTGCCCGGGGTTCGGCGACCGTGGCATGGAGGGGAAGATCCAGGCCGTGCGCTACGCGCGGGAACGGAAGATCCCCTACCTCGGCGACTGCCTCGGGCTTCAGATGCTCGTGGTCGAGTTCGCCCGCAACGTGGCGGGAATGCCCGGCGCGAACACCACCGAGGCGGACCCGCGCGCGCCGTTCCCGGTGATCTCCCTGCTCTCCGAGCAGCAGGAGGTGCACGAACTCGGCGGCACTATGCGCCTCGGCGGATACGACTGCCGTCTGGTGCCGGGCACGAAGGCCGCGGCGGCCTACGGCACCGAGGTCGCGCGCGAGCGTCACCGCCACCGCTACGAAGTGAACAACGCCCTCCTACCGCAGTTGGAGCAGGCGGGCCTCGTCGTCGCGGGCCGCGACGCCGGCAGCGGGCTCGTGGAGATCTGCGAACTGCGTGACCACCCGTTCATGGTGGGGGCACAGTTCCACCCGGAGTTCACCAGCCGTCCGAACCAGCCCAACCCGCTGTTCCGTGACTTCATCGGCGCAGCCGTGGAGTACCACCGCGCGCGGACCTCGGCGGCAGCCACCGGCACCACGTCTGGCGTCGCGTGACCTTCTGGCGATTCCTGCATCTGATCTCGCTCTTCCTGATGATGGCAGGGGTGGGCAGCACCATCGTGCCGATCTGGAAGGCCTGGACCGCCCCGACGACCGAAGAGAAGTCGTTCCTGCTGAACGAGGCACAGCGGGGCGAGACGTTCTTCCTGCTGCCCGGCCTCATCGCCACGTTCTTCACGGGCTACTTCTGGGCCACGGCCGCCGGATGGAACGTGATCACGACAGGCTGGCTGGTGGCGTTGCAGGTATTGACGATGGTCAACATCTTCATCTTCCTGCCCCTGATGGGGATCGGCCTGCGCCGAGTGCGCTACCTGGCCCTGGCCGCCCGAAAGCACGGCGAGGAGACGCCAGAATTGCGGGCGGCCCTGGCCGACAACGTCCCGCTCGTCTTCGGTACGCTGATCGTGGCCACCATCCCCTTCATGGTCTGGCTGCCCGTCTTCAAGCCCTTCTAGCGTCACCGATCCGAGGCACTCGATGCAGATCTTCCTCGACACCGCGAACATCGACGAGATCCGCCGGGGGGCGGCCATGGGCGTCGTCGACGGCGTGACCACGAACCCGACGCTCGTGGCGCGCGAGGGGATCGACTACAAGACGCGCGTCCTCGAGATCTGCTCGGTGGTCGACGGCCCGATCTCGGCGGAGTGCATCTCGACGGAACTTGAGGCGCTGGTTGCGGAGGCGAAGCGTGTCGCGGCCTGGCATCCGAACGTGGTGGTGAAAATCCCGATGTCGGAGACGGGCCTGGCCGCGATCCGCCGGGTGAGCCTCGAAGGCATCCGGGTGAATACGACGCTCGTATTCTCCGCTAACCAGGCGCTCCTGGCGGCGAAGGCCGGCGCCGCGTTCGTCTCGCCATTCGTCGGCCGTCTGAACGACGCCGGGCACGACGGCATGGAGGTGATCCGAGAGATCGTCCAGGTCTTCGAGACGTTCGAACTGGACTGCGAGGTGCTCGCGGCGTCGATCAGGAATCCGCGCGACGTCACGGAGGCTGCCCTCGCGGGCTCCCACATCGCGACGATCCCGCCTGCGGTGCTCTTCCAGATGGTGAACCACCCGCTGACGGACAAGGGCATCGAGATCTTCCTCGCCGACGCGAAGAAGTACGCGCCGGTCTAGCGCCGCGTCGCAGCGGGAGGCCGGGCGCCGCGGCTCGGTATGCGAGGTGACGCTGGGCAGCGGGCGGGGCTTGCGGACGCCACTTGCCGCCGAAGGGAGGTTGCCCCTACAGTCTACGTAGCCGCCACGGTCGTGGCCGCTCTCTCGAACGCCCTCGTGACTTACCTGCGCACCGGGCGCCTGCGATCGAGCAGGTTGTATCCATCCAGACCCGAACAGACTCAGGTGGTTCCATGACCACATCCCCGCGCGGACGCGAGATCGCGTCTTCGGATGTCCCGAACCGAACTCGACGCCGGCCCGGCGGTCGCCGCCCCCAGAACGGCACCCGCAACGGGAACGGCCGTCCCCCGCAGGGTGATCCCTCCCTCGAACAATTGCCCGACATCGACCCCACGGTCCCCGTCCTGCACATCGCCGAACTCGAAGTCCAGCCTCGTGAAGACCTCATCGAGATGGCCGAGGAAGAGTTCGAGATCGATGGCGCGGGTGGGATGCTCAAGCAGGAGCTGATCTTCCGCATCCTGGAGGCGCAGGCCGAACGGAACGGGACGATCTTCTCCGGCGGCGTCCTGAACGTCGTGGACGACGGCTTCGGCTTCCTCCGCGGCGAGCGTCTGCTCCCCGGTCCGAACGACGTCTATGTCTCCCAGTCTCAGATTCGCCGCTTCGGCCTCCGCTCCGGCGACTACGTCACCGGCCAGGTGCGCCAGCCGAAGACCTCCGAGAAGTACTACGGCCTCCTCCGCGTCGATGCCGTCAACGGCATGGACCCCGAAGAGGCGAAGCGCCGCCCGGACTTCGACTCACTGACCCCGATCTTCCCGAACCGGAAGTTTCGCTTGGAGACTGTCCAGCACGAGGTCTCGCAGCGGACCGTCGACCTGTTCTCCCCGGTCGGTAAGGGCCAGCGTGGCCTCATCGTCTCCCCGCCGAAGGCCGGCAAGACGATGCTGCTGAAGTCGATCGCGCACGGCATCACGGCGAACCACCCGGAAGCGCATCTGATGGTGCTGTTGATCGGTGAGCGTCCCGAGGAAGTCACGGACATGCGCCGCTCCGTCCGTGGCGAGGTCATCGCCTCGACGTTCGACGAGCCGGTGGAGGACCACACGCGCGTGACTGAGGCGGCCCTGGAACGCGCGAAGCGCCTCGTCGAGGGCGGCGTCGACGTCGTGATCTTGATGGACTCCATCACCCGCCTGGCCCGTGCCTACAACACGGCGATGCCGACGTCCGGCCGCACGCTCTCCGGCGGTATGGACCCGATCGCGCTCTATCCGCCGAAGCGCTTCTTCGGTGCGGCCCGCAACACCGAAGAGGGCGGCAGCCTCACGATCATCGCGACCTGTCTTGTCGAGACGGGCTCGCGGATGGACGACGTGATCTTCGAGGAGTTCAAGGGCACCGGGAACATGGAGCTCCGGTTGTCCCGCCGCCTCGCTGAGAAGCGCATC
>CAZVNJ010000101.1:0-4553 GCA_964628985.1 uncultured Dehalococcoides sp. | reverse complement strand
ACATCAACGGCAAGATCTTCTACGTCTCCGGCGGCTCGGTCGCCCTGGCGTCGGATGAAGTGCCGAACCGCACCATTGCCAAGGCCGGCATGTGGACGACGGACGAACTCCGCTCGCTGGTCCCCAGCCAGTTGCTGGCGGGCCTGCAGAACCCTGCACCGCCTCCGCCCGACCTGGACCTCCCGGGACGCCCGGTCGCGAAGGCCTCCGCCTAAGCACCGGCCCCTCGAGGGCATCGGACACACGAAGGGGCCGCCCAGTGGGCGGCCCCTTCACGATCACCGCACCTACCCGATGCATCGGAGCTAGTCGCGGTCCTCGCGCACGAAGGGCAGCAGAGACGCCGCGAGTGTTTCTGGTGTCGCCTCCATGTAGATGAACTCGTACCCGCCGCGCGACACCTGCCGGATTCGCTCGAAACCGGCCCGTTCGAACGACTTCTGCGCCCGGTAGTTCCATGTGAGGGTATGCAGGTACACCCGACGGAGACCCTTCTCCTCGAAGAGATACCCCAGCATCGACTGCACGACGTCCACGCCGAAACCGCGCGACCAGTAGTCGCGGTCGCCGATGGTGATGCCGATCTCCGCCTCACGCTGGTTGGGGTCGTACCCGTAGTACATGACGTTGCCGATGTGACGTCCGGAGGACAGATCCTCAATGGCGAAGGTCCGCCGGTGCGCGGTGGGGTACTTCAGTTCCTCGGCCAGAGTCGCAACGAAGTTGGTGAACCGGACGGTCAGGGGCCGCGCCGCATCGTACGCCGCCAATTCCTGGTCTGTGCGCCACGCATAGTCGCGCTCGGCGTCCTCCACCGTCTTCTCCCGCAACCGCACGAGGCGGCCCGTGGCGATGACGCGTGGCTGGGTGGCAGTCACGCCGCCCGCTCCGTGAGCTCGGCGACACGCCGCAGGATATGGAGCTGATTGCGGTGCGTCAGGAGTCGCTCCGCCTCGGAGAGGTGCACCCACGTCACGTCGTCGAACTCGTGGTCGTGGTCAGCCGTATTGCCACCGGTGGCGCGCATCAGGAAGTAGACCACCCGCTTATGCACACGGACGCCATCGACGCCCGTATACCAATAGGCCACCTCGCCGAGCGGCTGCTCAATTGTTGCCTCGAGTCCCGTCTCCTCGCGGACCTCGCGCAGCGCGGTCTGTTCCGGGCTCTCCGCTCCGTCTGGCTTGCCCTTGGGCAGCGCCCACAGTCGCTCGCGACGCCGTCCGACGAGGACGACCTCGATCCCCTCGAGACCGTGACGGTAGACCACGCCACCCGCGGAGAACTCGTCGCGTGCGCCTGTCCTCGAGGGGCTCACAGCGGCGGCTCCTCGTCAGCGAAGTCCGGCCGCCCCCCCATGCCATGGCGCATCTCCGTGGTCATGAGGTGCACCGAACCCAGGGCCTCACGCACCGCCTCGCGGATATGAGGCTCGTGCCGCTCGCGTTGCCAGCGCTGCAGGATCCGCTGTGCCTCGTCGCTCGCGATCTCTCCGATCGCCTTGATGGCAGCGACCTGCACATCCGCGTCCTTGTCCTCCGTCGCCAGCATGGACAGCGGGCTCACGGCCTCGTCGAGCAAGAGCAGGCCCGCGGCCTCCGCGGCGGTCGCACGCACCTCGGGGTCCTCGTCGTCGAAGTGGTAGATCAGGAGGTCCAGCCACCCATCGGACGCATTCCGGCCCATCGCCCGAATCGCGGCAAGTTTCATCTTGCCGCTGCCGGTCTCGTACTGCTCGGAGATCAGCTCAGCAGTCGCTTCGTCGCTCGCCGCCCCGAGGGCCTCCAGGGCCGCGCCGCGCACCTCGTCCGGTTGTTCGACGTCGTCGATCGTGTCCCTCAACCCGGCGATGAGCGTCTCGGCGTCGTCCTCAGCCATCATCCCGAACTCCATCGCCAGGATGTGCTGGCCGAGGGTGCGGGCTACCTCCACTCGGACGTCCGTGGAGGGGTCGTCTGCGAGCATCGGCAGCAGCAACCGCATGATCTCTGGCCGGTCCTCCTCGAACAGGCCGCGCACCGCGAGGATGCGCGTGGCGGTGTCCGGATCGCGCAGTGCCGTCAGGTACACACGGTGGAAGTCCAGGATCGAGTGCTCCGCCGCCTCGTGCTGGAGGCTCGCGAGGACATCCCGGCGGCGCTCCGGGGTCAGCCGCGCCCACATCCGGTGCACGCGAAGCAAGAGGTCCGGACCTGGCTCCGAGAGCACCTGCAGGTGTGCCGGCTGCAGCGGCATGCCGCGCTCGATCTCGTCGAGCACGCTGTCCGCCGCGGGAAGGGCGGTGGTCGCTTCCTCGTCTTCGAGGTCGTCAGGTCCGTCGAGTTCATTGGTCATAGGAGTCCATTCTACCCCGCGGCCCCCGGGGTAGGCCCGCCGAGGCTCAGCGCTCGGGACGAGGCTCCCTGACCATGAGGGCGCGGATAGCGTCCTGCGGTGGGAGGCCTTCATACAGGACGCGCTGGAGGCCTTCCGTGATCGGCATCTCGACGCCCAGGCGGGTGGCGATCCGGAGCGCAGCCGGAATGGTGGTTGCGCCCTCGGCGGTCTCGCCGAGCAGCGCCAGGGCTGCCCCCAACGTGTGCCCGCGGGCAATGAGCTCACCGAGTCGCCTGTTACGGGCGAGCGGGCTGTACGAACTCGCGACCAGGTCACCCATCCCGGCAAGCCCCTGGAAGGTCAGCGGGTCTGCGCCGGCGGCCGCCCCCAGCCTCGTGATCTCCGCGAGCCCTCGTGTGAGCAGGGCCGCCTTTGCGTTGTCCCCGAACCCGAGGGCGTCCACCATGCCCGCGGCAATGGCGATCACGTTCTTGAGCGCCCCACCGAACTCGACACCCACCACGTCCTCAGAGGTATAGACGCGCAGCGCGGTCGAATGAAATGCGGAGCGGAGCGCCCCCAGTCGGCCACCATCCGAGGCGATCACAGTCGACCCGGGCAGGCCGGCAGCCACCTCCTTCGAGAGGTTGGGACCGGAGATCGCTGCCACCGCCCGTCCCGGCAGCGCGTCCGCCAGGACTTCGGTCATCCGGCGGCCGGTCTCGAGGTCGATCCCCTTGGTCGCCGAGAGGAGCGTAGCGGTCGCCGCTACGTGGCCGGCCACGAGTCGGGCGTTCGTCTCCAGGGTCGCCGAGGGGACGGCAAACACCACGAGGTCGGCCTGGGAGACGGCCGCGCCGCCGTGGCCGACCACCAGGGAAGCCGGGAAAGTCACCCCCGGGAGACGACGCGGATGGGAGCGCTCGCGTCCGAGGATCTCAGCCTCCTCGGCTGAGCGGACGACGAGTGTGGTCGGCACGCCGTTGCGGGCGAGATGCACCGCAAGCGTGGTACCCCAGCCAGTGGCACCCACCACGGCCGCGTGTTGGATGGTGTCGCCATGGGTGGGGGGCATGACGGTCATTCGCCGGTTATAGCGCGCTGGATAGGTGAGCGCTGCTCGTCAGGAGGCTCCCGGGAGGCGGCGTGAGCCGCCCTGGCCCAGCTTGGGCTCGGTCCCCGCAAGCAGTCGCCGGATGTTGCCTCGGTGGCTGATCTCGACGGCCAGCATCGTGCCAATGGCGAAGACGGCGTACGGGCCGGAGAGCCGCTGCGTCGCTACCAGGACCATGACGACCACGAAACCGACGAAGACGCCCACCACAGACATGAGCGAGGCGTAGCGGAACAGGTAAAGGATCAGGAGCGAGAAAGCCACCACCGCCAGTGCAGCCGGGGGGCTCACCGCCAGGAACGCACCAAAGGCCGTCGAGACGCCACGCCCGCCTCGGAATCCTGCGTAGATCGGGAAGATATGCCCCAGGACCGTGGCGACCCCCGCCAGCGCGGCCGCCCACGGCTCATCCAGGATCAGCCGCCCCACGAGCACCGCACCGGCCCCTTTGGCGATGTCCCCGACAACGACGAGCATTGCCCACTTCACGCCGAGCGTGCGCAGCGAGTTCGTGAATCCGATCTTCCCCGAGCCGTACTCGCGCACGTCCCGTACGCCGGCCAGGCGGCCAACGATCAGTCCGAACGGGATCCCGCCAATCAGGTACCCGACGACCGCGCCGAGCGCGACCGCAACTGGGGTATTCATGTCGGCTCCTCGCCACCTTCGGCCCGCCCGCGGAATAGTACGCGGATCGCGGTCCCCTCGAAGTCGAAGGCGGAGCGGAGGGTGTTCTCCAGGTACCGCTCGTAGGAGAAGTGGACGAGGGCAGGGTCGTTCACGAAGAGGACGAAGGTCGGCGGGGACACCTCTGGCTGCGTCGCGAAGTAGAGCTTCAACTTCTTGTGGCGGATGGTCGGCGGGCCGTGCTCCGCCATCGCCCGGTGCAGGACGCGGTTTAGTTCGGAGGTCTGCACGCGTCGACGGCGTACCTCTGCGATGTGCACGGCCAGTTCGAGGGCCTCCTGGACCCCTTCTCCGGTGAGCGCGGAGGTGAAGATCACTGGAGCCCACGGGATGAACTTATACTTTGTGTCTACGAGGCCCGCAGTCGCTTGCTTGGCGCCTCGGTCCTCCGCCAGGTCCCACTTGTTCACAATGAGCACGATGCCCTTGGCTGCCT
>CAZVNJ010000100.1:0-4771 GCA_964628985.1 uncultured Dehalococcoides sp. | reverse complement strand
ACATCTTGTGCCCCCACCGCTCCCCCTCCCCAAGTTCTTGGGCCGACGAGCCGGCGGGGCCGACCCTCTCGGGAGGCTCCTTCGATGCAGATCTCGCGCCGCTTCACCACCGCCGGCCACGACCCGTACGAGGGGATCGAGTTCGCCACCCGCACCTCACGCATCGTCAACCCGGACGGGTCGGTCGTCTTCGAGGCGCGCGACATCCAGATGCCGGCGAAATTCTCGCAGGTCGCCACGGACATCATGGCGCAGAAGTACTTCCGGAAGGCCGGTGTCCCTGCCTCGACCGTGCGCGTCGCCGAGGAGGGCGTTCCGGAGTGGCTGCAGCGCCGCGTGCCGGCGCCCGACTCCGCCCCGGGCGGTGAGACGGACGCGCGCGACACTTTCGGCCGCCTCGCCGGCACCTGGACCTACTGGGGCTGGAAGCACGGCTACTTCGACACCGAGGAGGACGCGCGGGCGTTCCACGACGAACTCGCCTTCATGATGGCGAAGCAGATGGCCGCGCCGAACTCGCCGCAGTGGTTCAACACCGGCCTGCACTGGGCCTACGGCATCACCGGCCCCGCCCAGGGCCACTCCTACGTCGACCCGGCCACCGGGGAACTGCGTGTCTCCACGAACGCGTACGAGCGCCCTCAGCCGCACGCCTGCTTCATCCAGTCCGTCAGTGACGACCTGGTGAACCCGGGCGGCATCATGGACCTCTGGACGCGCGAGGCGCGCATCTTCAAGTACGGCTCCGGCACCGGGTCGAACTTCTCCGACCTGCGAGGCGAGGACGAGCCCCTCTCCGGCGGCGGGAAGTCCTCCGGCCTGATGTCCTTCCTCAAGATCGGCGACCGCGCCGCTGGCGCGATCAAGTCCGGCGGGACGACGCGCCGCGCGGCGAAGATGGTGATCCTCAACGTCGACCACCCGGACATCGAGCAGTTCATCGACTGGAAGGTGCGCGAGGAGCAGAAGGTCGCCGCGCTCGTGACGGGCGCCTTCGTCACCCGCAAGCACCTCCGCTCGATCCTCGACGCCGCGCTCGACGTGAACGCGGGCGGCCTCGACCCGGCACGGAACGCCTCGCTGCGCCGCGCGGTGAAACTCGCCCGCAAGGACGGCGTCACCGAGGGCTACGTGCAGCGCGTGCTGCAGCTGGCCGAAGAGGGACACACCGAGGTCGACTTCGCCGAGTTCGACACGGACTGGCAGGGCGAGGCGTACCAGACCGTCTCCGGCCAGAACTCGAACAACTCCGTGCGCGTGACGCAGGAGTTCCTCGAGGCCGTGCAACTCGACCGGCCGTGGGACCTCATCCGGCGCACGGACGGCAAGGTGCACCGCACGGTGCCGGCGCGCCAGTTGTGGGACAAGATCGCGCTCGCCGCGTGGCAGAGCGCCGACCCCGGCCTGCAGTACGACACCACGATCAACGAGTGGCACACGAGCCCGGCGGGCGGCCGCATCAACGGCTCCAACCCCTGCTCGGAGTACATGTTCCTCGACGACACGGCATGCAACCTGGCGTCGTTGAACCTGCTCGCCTTCACCGACCTCGAGACCGGCGTGTTCGACCTCGAGGGGTACGAGCACGCGATCCGGCTCTGGACCATCGTCCTCGAGATCTCCGTGCTGATGGCGCAGTTCCCGAGCGACCCGATCGCGCGCCTCTCCTACGACTACCGCACGCTCGGCCTCGGCTACGCCAACCTCGGCGCCCTGCTCATGCTCGAGGGCATCCCGTACGACTCGCCGGAGGCTCTGGCGTGGACCGGCGCGCTCTCCGCGATCCTCACCGGCGGCGCCTACGCCACCTCGGCGGAGATGGCGGCGGAGCTCGGCGCCTTCCCACGCTTCGCGGAGAACCGCGAGGCGATGCTGCGGGTGATCCGCAACCACCGCCGCGCCGCCTACAACGCTCCCGCCGACCAGTACGAGGACCTCACCGTGCTGCCGACGGGCATCGACCAGGCCGTGTGCCCGTCCGACCTGCTTGCCGCGGCGAAGCGGTCGTGGGACCGCGCGCTCGTCCTCGGCGAGCAGCACGGCTACCGCAACGCGCAGACCACGCTGATCGCCCCCACCGGCACCATCGGCCTGCTGATGGACTGCGACACCACTGGCGTCGAGCCGGACTTCGCGCTGGTGAAGTTCAAGAAGCTCGCCGGTGGCGGCTACTTCCGGATCATCAACGAGTCGGTGCCCACCGCCCTCAAGCGCCTCGGCTACACCGACGCGCAGATCGCGGCGATCGTCGAGTACTGCGTCGGCACGCAGACGCTCGAGGGCGCCCCGCACGTGAACACAGAGCGGCTGGTCGGCGCCGGCTTCCCCGCAAGCGCCCTCGCGACGCTGGAGAACGCGCTCAAGACAGCGTTCCACATCCAGTTCGTCTTCAACCGCTGGACGCTCGGCGACGACGTCTGCCGCGCCATCGGCTTCACCGACGCCCAGATGGCCGCACCCGGCTTCAACATCCTCGAAGCCCTCGGCTACACCAAGGAGGAGATCGAGGCCGCCAACGACCACATCCTCGGCCGCATGACCATCGAGGGCGCACCGTTCCTCGAGGTCGCGGACTACCCGGTGTTCGACTGCGCGAACAAGTGCGGCAAGTACGGCACCCGCTACATCGCGGCGATGGCGCACGTGCGCACGCTGGCAGCGGCCCAACCGTTCATGTCGGGCGCGATCTCGAAGACGATCAACATGACCGCCGAGGCCACCGTCGAGGAGGTCAAGGAGGTCTACCTCGAGGCCGCCCGCACGGGCGTGAAGGCGCTCGCGCTCTACCGCGACGGCTCGAAACTCTCGCAGCCGCTCGCCAACGCCGCCTTCGCGGACATCGACGAGTTCGAGGAGGACGATGTCGTCGCGCCGGCCGCGACGGCAGCCGCGGCGGTCGCCGCCGCCGAGCGGATGGTGGCCATCACCAACCTGCAGCAGGGCGAGCGCGCCGGCCTCAAGCGGGGTGAGCGCGAGACGCTCCCCAACCGCCGCAACGGCTACACCCAGAAGGCGAAGGTCGGCGGGCACACGATCTACATCCACACCGGGGAGTTCGCCGAGGGCGGACGCCTCGGCGAGTTGTTCATCGACACGGCGAAGGACGGCGCGGCCTTCCGCAGCCTGATGAACTGCTTCGCGATCGCGACCTCCATCGGCCTGCAGTACGGCGTGCCGCTGGAGCGCTTCGTGGACGCGTTCGTCTTCACGAAGTTCGAGCCGATGGGGATGGTCCAGGGCCACGACCGGATCAAGTTCTCGAACTCGATCATCGACTACATCTTCCGGGAACTGGCCGTGACCTACCTCGGCCGCGAAGAACTGGCGCACGTCGGCCCGGTCGACCTCACCACGGACCCGGTCGAGGACTCAGCGCCCGGCACGCAGCCGGCGGTGGCCCCCACGCCAACCGCAGCCCCCGTGGCGACGCAGGTCGCCCCGGCCCCGGCGGTCGCCTCGCCCCTGGCCTGGACCCCGCCCGCCGTCGTGCTCCCGGCCTCGAAGCCCGCGCCGGCCGTCGCCGCCGCCTCCGCCAGCGGCGCCACCGCGGTCGCCGTCGCCTCTGCTCCCGAGGTCCGCTCAGCCGCCTCGCTGCAGGCGGAGGCGCGCGAGAAGGGCTACCAGGGCGACCCCTGCGGCGACTGCGGCCAGCTGATGCTGGTGCGCAACGGCACCTGCCTCAAGTGCATGAACTGCGGTGCTACGAGCGGGTGTAGTTAGGAAATCTGACGACATGACTGGGGATTCTTGTCGCACCGGAGCAGGATGACCAGCCCGGATCAGCGCCGAGTCCATCCCTGACCGCCCAGGTCAGTCCGAGTTCGGCAACGACTCGATGGACCAGTGGCGTCACTTGGAGAACGCGCACTCGGTCTTACGCCCGTCCGGCTCGACAGATTCCCGGGTCGTACGTCTTGCTCAGCATCCGTGAGGCATCGCGGACTCCGATGCTTCGCGGCTGGAACACCGTCCTGCCCTTACTCGCGCTCATCGCGCTGGCAGGATGCGAGGCTCCGGCAGGTGCCTGCGTCCCGGTGCCGTTCTCGGTGCTGGCCGCGAACAAGCTGGCCGTACTAGCCCCGTCAGTCGACTTCGGACTGGAGCCACCATGCGTGTCCCGTTCAGGGTTCGAGGTGACCGACGTACTCGAGGACGAACTCCCGGGCGCCCAGCGTCGTGTCCATTTCGTCGTCCAGTGGCAAGGCCAGCCGGCATTCACGCTCAGCCAAACCCGAGCGCTCATGCTGTTCTCGCAGATCCCGCAAGGGACTCACAGGCTCCGCGTTGACGGAGAGAGAGCAACGGCCGCCGGCTTCGCAGGTCCGTCCGGTAGCGGGAGCGAGATCGCTTACCTTAGGTGGCGCACCGCCGAAGTGACGTTCGAGCTATCGGCGACACTGCATCCCTGGCTGGCCGAGCGGGATTTGGTCGCGGTGACGAAGGACTTGTTGAGGCGCCCGCCAGCGGCCTCGGGCAGCGCGATGTCGCAGTCGGACTCGAGGCGCGTCAACTCGGTGCCGCCCTCTTCGCCGATGTGATCCGGTCGGATCTGCCGTCCGTCCTCTTCGAGGCGCTTCGCTATTGGACTCTCACTGGCCTACGGACCCGGCCTCCGTAATCGCGTCGCGGAGGTACCGCAGGGCGAGCGTCGTGAACTCGACCATGTTGGCGCCACGGTCACAGAAGCCCGTCTCGAAGACCTCGGTGCGGGTGACGGGGCCGGAGACGCCGATGGTGGTGCGGCCGGCGGGCGCGCCGTTGCGGCCGCCGG
>CAZVNJ010000099.1:0-5088 GCA_964628985.1 uncultured Dehalococcoides sp. | reverse complement strand
CCGACCATGCCGAGGCGCAGGGCCTCGTCGGCGTAGACCGTGCGGTTCTCCAGCAGGAAGCGCATCGCCTGTTCATAGCCGAGTACCTGCGGCAGGGTCCATGAGAGCCCGCCGTCTGGCGACCCGCCGATGCGCGGGTAGCCCGCGATCAGGCGGGCACCGTCCGCCATCAGCCGGATGTCCGCTGCCATTGCCAGCGAGAGTCCGGCGCCGACGGCAACCCCGTTGATCCCGGCGACGACCGGCTTGTCGCACCACTCTCGGAGGGCGAGCGGGAATCTGCTGACCCACGAGAGGTCATCGAGGTACTCATCCTGCGGATTCATCCCGGTCCAGGACTGAGTACTGGGTTCAGGCGTCAGATCCAGCCCCGCACAGAAGGCGTCGTCCGTGCCGGTGATGCCGATGACCCAGACGCCCTCATCGTGGGCCGCCTGCTGCACCGCATGGACGATGGCCCACGCCAGTTCCTGGGAGAGTGCGTTCTTTTTCTCCGGCCGGTTCAGCCGCAGGACGCGGACGTGGCCGCGGTCTGTGACTTCAAGCACATTCGACATCTGCGGACTCCTCCTGCGTCCCCGCATCCTATCCTCGCGCTCGCCCGGGCGGTGTAGACTCGCCTTGACCCCAGCGTGGAAGGAGCACCGGTGGCTTCACTCGATGGGATGCGCGTCCTCGATATGACGCAGTACGAGGCTGGGCCCTCGTGCGCGCAGTACCTCGCCTGGCTGGGTGCCGACGTCATCAAGATCGAACGGCCCACTGGCGACGCCGGCCGCTATACCGGCAAGGGCCTCGGCAAGTTCAAGGCCGACCCGCAGTACTTCATGAACTACAACGGCAACAAGCGCAGCGTCGTCCTGGACCTGCGTCAGCCGAAGGGCCGCGAGGCCTTCCTCGACCTCGTGCGCAAGTCAGATGTGCTCGTCGAGAATTTCGGCCCTGGGGTCATCGAGGGCATGGGCCTCACCGACGATGTGCTGCGACCGCTGAACCCACGGCTGATCTACGTACGCATCAAGGGGTTCGGACTGAGCGGCCCGTACAAGGACTACAACGCGTATGACTGGGTCGCGCAGGCCGCGGCCGGCTCCTTCTCCACGACCGGCGACCCGGACGGCCCTCCCATGATCGTCGGTCCTACGATCGGCGACTCCGGCACCGGCATCCAGGCAGCGCTCGGCGTCGTCGCGGCCTACGTCGAGCAGCAGCGCACGGGGCAGGGCCAGATGATCGAGGTCTCCATGCAGGAGGCCGTGACGATGTTCATGCGGACGCTGGACCCCTCCTTCTGGGAGCAACGGCCCGCGGAGCGTCACGGTGTGCGGCGCGGGCGGGCCGGCGGTGGCCTGTACCAGTGCAAGGGTGACCAGCCGAATGACTGGGTGTTCATCTTCCCGGCGACCACCCAGATGATCGACGCCCTCTGCATCGCCATCGGGCGGCCGGACCTCCTCGAGGACCCCCGCTTCTGCTCGCCCGCGGCGCGCGCTCAGCATGCCGAGGAGTTCCGCGAGGTGATCCAGGAGTGGACGCTTCAGCACGACAAGCGTGAGGTGATGGAGATCGTTGCCGGGGCTGGCTGTCCCTGCTCGTACGTCTTCGACACAGAGGACCTGTTCACGGACCCACACCTGAAGGCGCGCGAGTTCATCCAGTACGTCGACCACCCCGAGAACGGGCGCGTGCCACTGATGCGGCATCCGCTCCGCATGCGCGGCGCCGTGCCCCAGCGCCGTGCACCGCTGCTGGGCGAGCACACGGACGAGGTGCTGTCAGAAGTCCTCGGGTATGACGCAGTCACACTCGACGCGCTGCGCGCGGACGGGGTCACCGTGGGACGGCTGCTATCCTGACCCCTCCCAACCGAGGAGGAGTCAAGCGATGAGCCCAGTCAGCGTGCGATACATCGTGAACGATGTGGACGCGGTGATCCCGTTCTACACCGAGATGCTCGGGTTCAAGGTCGACATGCACCCCGCACCCGGTTTCGCCGGGCTCTCCCGCGGCGACCTCCGTCTCCTGATCAACCGACCCGGCGCTGGCGGTGCGGGGACATCGATGCCGGACGGCACCGCGCCTGCGCCGGGCGGCTGGAACCGCATCCAGATCGAAGTCGAGGACATCGAAGCGACCTATGCGAAGTTGAAGGCTGGCGGCTGCTCGTTCCGGAGCGAGATCATTAACGGCAACGGCGGCAAACAGGTCCTCGTGGACGATCCGTCCGGAAACGCGGTCGAACTCTTCCAGCCCGCGCCTCGCTCCGCCTGATTCCGACGACGCCCCGATCGTCTAGAGCAGCCCGACCACGGAACCGTCTGGCCTCAGATCGATGTCGAAGGCATTCGGGTCCGCAGGCAGCCCGGGCAGCGTCATGATGTCCCCCGCAAGCACGATGACCTGCCGCGCACCGGCTGCAACGCGCAGTTCCGTCACCGGGAACACATGGCCCTCGGGCGCGCCGCGCAGACGCTGGTTCGCGGAGATCGAGAGGTGCGTCTTGGCCACGCAGACGGGGAACGCCCAGCCGTTCTCCTCGAAGCGTCGCGCGGTCGTCTTCGTGTTGGGGGCCCAGTGCACCTCGCCCGCCATGAAGAGATTGCGGGCGAGCGTCTCCACCTTCGACACGATCGGGTCCTCATCCCGGTAGGCGAGCGTGACCTTCGCCTGGCCGCTTTCCGCGGCCTGCACCACCGCATGGGCGAGGTCGCACATCCCGCGTCCGCCGTCGGCGAAGCCCTTCGCCTCCACCACAGCGAGCGCCCCCGCCTCTATGGCCGCGCGGGAGAGCTCCGCGATCTCGTCCGGGTGGTCTGCCGGGAACCGGTTGACCGCGACGACGGCCGGCAGGCCGTAGCGCTTCACGATGCCGATGGCGTGGCGCAGGTTCGCCGAGCCTCGATGCACCGCCGCCACGTCCGGCTTCTCCATGTCCTTCATCTCGGTGCCGCCGTGCCACTTCAGGCCACGCACGGTCGCGACGACGACGGCAGCCGAGGGCTCCACGCCCCCCTGCCGGACCTTGATGTCCATGAACTTCTGGAAGCCGAGGTCGGCTCCGAAGCCCGCCTCCGTCACGACGAAGTCAGCCGCCGAGGTGGCGAGCCGGTCCGCGAGGATCGAGGAGCAGCCGTGGGCGATGTTTCCGAACGGCCCAGCGTGCACGACGACGGGATTGCCTTCGGCAGTCTGCACGAGGTTCGGCTTCAGCGCGTCCTTCAGCAGCACCATCATGGAACCGACGGCGCGGACGTCGCCGGCGGTCACCGCGCGCCGGTTGCCAGTCCAGCCGACCACGACATCGTTGAGGCGGGCGCGTAGGTCGTCGTAGTCACGGGCCAAGGCGACGATCGCCATGATCTCGGAGGCCGCCGAGATGTCGTACCCAGACTCGCGGAGCGGGCCGTCGATGCGTCCGCCGACGCCCTGCACGATCCGGCGCAGCGCCCGGTCCTCGGCGTCCGTCACACGACGCCACGTCACGCCCTCCGGAAGGAAGCCGGGGACGACACCTTCGCGCACGGCGTTGTCCGTCATCGCAGCGAGGAAGTTGTGGGCGGACTCGATCGCGTGGAAGTCGCCGGTGAAGTGCAGGTTGATATCCACCGCGGGCTCAGCGGTCGCCTTCCCGCCTCCGGTGCCGCCGCCCTTGCGGCCGAACAGTGGCCCGAGTGAGGGCTGGCGGATTGCGGCGACGGCACGCCGCCCGATGGCGTTGAGCCCGTCGGTCAGCCCCAGGGTCGTGGTGGTCTTACCCTCGCCGGCCGGGGTCGGTGTGATGGCCGTGACGACGATGAGCCGCGCGGGGTTCGAGGTCTGGGGGAAGCGGTGGAGCGGGACCTTGGCCTTGTCGCGCCCAAACGGCTCCAGGTCATCCCAGGCAAGCCCCATCGAGGCTGCCACGTCGGCGATCGGGCGCATAGGTCAGCATCCTTCGCGACCGCCCTGGGGAGAGCGGCGTTCGTGAAAGTCCGGCGCAGTATGTCAGATGCTGTCACCTCATGACAGACGTTTGCCGCTCCGCGGTCCGTCCATATACTGCCGCATGGCCTTCACACCTCACCGACGCCCCTTGCCCCCGAACGTCGAAGTCCGACCCGCCACCGCTGAGGAGATGCCGGAGTTCGCCCGGATCGCCTCGCGGGAACTCGCGCAGCCGCCGGAGACGATGACCCTGATCGACCCTCGGGCGACCCTCTGTGCGTTCGAGCAGGGACGGCTGGTCACCACCTACGCCTGGTGGCCGCTCCAGGTCAGGTTCAACGGTCCTGCGGTCGCCGTCCCAGGAATCACGTGCGTCTCGACTCATCCCGCAGCCCGCATGAAGGGGTACCTCCGGGCGGTGATCGAGCGACACTTCGACCACCTCCACGAATCTGGAGATGCCTCACTGACGCTACTGCATCCGGCCTGGGCGGCAATCTACGAGCGCTACGGTTATGCCACCGTCACGGATCGCCTGACTTACCGCTTCGAGCCGCGTGACGTGGCGTATCACCACCCTGTCCCGATCAACGGTCGCGTCCGTGAGGTAGACCTGGCGCAGGAGTTCGGGCTGCTGGTCGAGGTGTACCGCCGCTACCGGGAGGATCGCACTGGCCTCATCCATCGAGGACGCCCCATGTGGGATGCGGGCGAGTTGCAGGTGCCGAGCGGGCTCCGGCAAAACGTGATCGCCTACGAGGAAGGCGGCGAGCCACTCGGTTATGTCGTCTACGTCCACGGACCGAAGCCTGCCGGCGCAATCCTGAATGGCGGTGGCCAGATGCTGCGGGTGATGGACTTCGTGGCGCTCACTCCCGCGGCCCACCAGGCGCTCTGGCGGGTGATCGGCGGCTACGCCAACGTCGACGAGGCTGAGTGGGGCAATGCGCCGCCGGATGACCCCCTGCCGCTGATGCTCGTGGAGCCCCGCCGGCTCAACGTCTCGCGTCGAGACGGCATCATGGCGCGCCTGGTCACCGTCGCCGACGCCCTGCCGCTGCGCCCCTACCCCGCGACCGCCGGCCTGCGCTTCGCGCTTGTCGACCCGGTCTGCCCCTGGAATGAGGGGCGGTGGCTCCTGGAGACCTCGCCCGAGGGCGCGCG
>CAZVNJ010000098.1:1657-5337 GCA_964628985.1 uncultured Dehalococcoides sp. | reverse complement strand
CGGTCCTCCTCGAGCCGCGCGCGCAGATCGCGCTCCATCGTGCGGCGCGTGGCGTCGTCGCCGAAATCGGTGCCGGCCATGAAGACGCGCATCTGCTCGTCCACCGGGGCCATCTTGCGGCTCATCGCAGCCACTCCCGGGCGGCCGCCGCGTCCACCTTGATCTGGGCGACCAGGGCGTCCACGCCATCGAACTTCTGCTCGGCGCGCAGCCGGTGCAGCAATTCGATGGTGACCACCTGCCCGTACAGGTCGCCCTCGAAGTCGAACACGTGCGTCTCGACGCGGCGGGCCGTGCCGTCAAAAGTGGGGCGCGTGCCGACGTTGGTCACGGCGTTGAAGATGCCTGTGGGGAGGTAGGCCCGGGTGACATAGACGCCGTCCGGCGGGAGAGCGCGGTCCGCGCTCACTCCTACGTTCAGGGTGGGGAAGCCAATGGTCCGCCCTCGCTGGTCGCCCCGCAGGACCGGGCCGCGCAGCGAGAAGGGGCGACCGAGGAGCGCCTGCACGTCCTCCATCTCACCACCGGCAAGGGCCTCGCGGATGCGGGTAGAGGAGATCGCAGTGCTGTCCTCGCCGTGATCGATGAGGCCGACGGGGAGCACCTCGAAGCCGAGGTCGCGCCCGATCTCGGCGAGCCGCTCCACGGTGCCCTCGCCCCCGCGGCCGAGGCGGAAGTCCGCGCCGACGACGATGAGCCGGACGCGCGCCTCTTCCACCAGGAGGCGGCAGAAGTCCTCCGCGCTCACCTGCTGGAGTTCCGACGTGAACTGCAACACTGAGACGAACTCGACCCCGCACGCGCGCAGCAGTTCGACGCGGTGCTCAAGAGACTCGAGGTACTGGAACGGTTGGTCTGGACGGATCACCGTGCGAGGGTGGGGATGGAAGGTGACCACGCCGCCCGTGAGGCGTCGGACCGCTGCCTCGTCCAGCATTCGCCGGATGAGCGCCTGATGGCCGGCGTGGACGCCATCGAAGACGCCGATCGACAGGGCGTGTTCGCCCGGGGTGACGCTGCGCTGGAGTTCGTCGCGGACCAGCAGCATCAGGCGGCCTCCGCACAGGCACGCGGGCTATTCACGGCTGAACTCCTGCGAGGCCTCGGCGATAGCGCTCGCATCGCGGGTGGCACCGGCCAGTTTGACCAATTCGATGTCCCCAAACGCGTCCGACTGGCGTGCTTCCAGGTAGCGCTGCTTGATCAGTTCGAGGACCGCCATGAAGTCGACGATGACCATCGTGCGAGACGTGGCGTCTTCGATCAGGCGGCGGAATGAGGTGCGTCCGTCGCGGTCGAGGACGTCTGCCAGGCGGGTGATCCGGTCGCGCAGCCGGACCGGCTCCCGTTCTACCTCGCCCTCGGGCTCCTCCTCGGGGAGACGGGCGATGACTTCGCGGATCATTTCGACGAGTGAAGAGAGCGTGACGGTGTCCAGGCCCGTGGGCATCGGCACCTTCGGCGGCGCCACCTCGCGGCGATAGGTGCCGTGGCCGCCGTCGCGCGAGCGGAGGAACTCGGCAGCCTGCTTGAAGCGCCGGTAGTCGCGCAGCGCCTCGACGAGCCCTCGGATGTCGGTGGCCGGATCCTCGTCCTCGTCGTCGACGGCGTCCGGCTCGCGCGGGAGGAGGGCGCGCGACTTCAGCAGCAGTAGCCGGGCACCGATGGCGATGAACTCCGCCATGGCGCCGATGTCGATCTGCTCCCGGGACCGGAGGTGCTGGAGGTACTGGTCCGTGACCTGCAGGAGCGAGACCTCGGTGACGTCCAGCTCACTGGTCTCGATCAGGTGGAGAAGCAGGTCAAGGGGGCCCTGGAAGGCGGGAAGGGCGAGTTGAAACCCGGCCTCGGGTGCTTCGCCGGGCGCGTCCACGGACGCCACGCCGGGCGTCTCCCCCGCGGGGGGAGACGCCAGCGTGTCCGCGTCCTGGCCGGACGTCATCAGGTCGTGGCTAGCGGGCGGCGGCGACGGGCGCCGGGACGTCCGCGAATGGCCGGTTGATGGCGGCAGCCAGCGCTCGGGCGTCGTTCGCGAGTTCGGCGAAGTTCGCCGGCGTGAGCGACTGCGCCCCGTCCGAAAGGGCGTGGTCTGGATTCGGGTGCACCTCGATCTCGAGGCCGTCCGCACCGACCGCTACCGATGCCATCGTCATCGGGCGGACGAGGTACCACTTGCCAGTGCCGTGGGACGGATCCGAGATCACCGGGAGGTGCGAGAGCCGCTTGACCAGCGCAATGGCGTTGAGGTCCAGGGTGTTCCGCGTCGCCGTCTCGAAGGTGCGGATGCCGCGCTCGCACAGCATCACGTTCGGGTTGTTCTGCGACAGGATGTACTCGGACGCGAGGAGCCACTCCTCGATCGTGCCGGCCATGCCGCGCTTCAGGAGGACCGGCTTGCCCGTCTTCCCGGCCTGCTCCAGCAGGACGAAGTTCTGCATGTTGCGAGCACCGATCTGGATGATGTCGGCGTATTCCGCGACCGCGTCGATGTCGCGCACGGAGAGACACTCGGTGATGACCGGCATGCCGAGTTCGTCTCCAGCCTTGCGCAGCATCTTCAGCCCCGGGACGCCGAGGCCCTGGAAGGCGTACGGGGAGGAGCGCGGCTTGAAGGCGCCGCCGCGCAAGACGTGCGCCCCGGCTTCGCGGACGCCCTTAGCGGACGCCCACAACTGGTCCTCGGTCTCGATGGAGCAGGGGCCCGCCATGAAGACCGGGCGGCCGCCGCCGATCTTCACCCCGAAGCCGACATCGATGATGGTGTCGGCCGGATGGGTCTCACGGCTAGAGAGCTTGTACGGCTTCGAGACGCGGATCACCTCGTCGACGCCCTGCATCATGGACATCTCGTCGCGGTGGTCCTGGAGGACCTGTCCGAGGGCCGCGATGACGGTGCGAGTGGCGCCGTGGATCGGCTGTGCCTTCAGGCCGAAGTTGGCGAGGCGCTCCGCGACGGCGTCGGCCTGTTCCTGGGTGTGGTCTGGCTTCATGACAATGATCACAGTTACGCCTCCGAAGCGTCCACGAGGTCCCGGCGCAGCGCCTTGGCCTCGTGCAGGTACACATGCTTGATATCGGTCGCCGCCTTTTCGGTGTTCACATGCAGGAGCACACGGATACACCGCGGGAGCGAGCCGGGGACGTTCATGACGTGCATGCACTCAAGTGCGACGTAGGTCCACCCCATCTCACGGGCCGCCACCGCCGGAAACTCTGCGTTGAGGTCCACGGTGGTGGTGAAGACAACCGAGGCGATGTAGTCCATGTCCAGGCCGTTGCGGCGGACAATCTCGCCGAGCAGCTCCTTCGTCGCCTCGAGGATCTCCTCACGCGAGTTGGAACGCACGGTGGTGGCGCCGCGGATACCTCGGACAAGCATCATGGGTGGTGGACTCCGTCTGTGAGACTCGATGCAGCCGGCCGCACGAAGCGGCCTCGGTCACGAGCCAAACGACCCGGCCGCTGTCGTCACGGCACGGGACGCCTGGCTCTGCGTATAGGACGCAGAGACGCGGAGCGCCGTAGAGCGCTGCCCGCGGTGCCAGGTGCCGGCGTTACGACACACGACCGGTAATCTCCTCCAGGAACCGCCGGGCCGCTGCCGGGCGCTCCTCGCTGGGGGCCTCCGCCACGGAGCGGACGAAGGCACTCCCGATCACCACTCCGTCGGCCAGTTCTCC
>CAZVNJ010000098.1:0-1557 GCA_964628985.1 uncultured Dehalococcoides sp. | reverse complement strand
GCGATGAAGGAGATGCCGTTGATGGTGGCGTGTGCCGCGATGGGCGTCCAGAGCGACCCGGTCGCATGGTAGGCCCAGGCGAGAATGACGCCGATCGCGAAGAACGGCACCACCACCCCCACGTTCATATGGAAGACGGAGAACGCGAACCCGGAGAGCAACATCGCCGCCACCAGGCCGAGGTGTCGTTGGACCGCCCGAAAAAGGAAGGCGCGGAAGAAGAGTTCCTCCGAAAGCGGGGCGACCACCACCACACTCACGCCGAGGATCGCCCACACCACCGCGGTGTTACCCATGGAGTCCGGGATCCCGTTTCCCTGGCGCAGCACCTCGAGGTCTGAGCCCGTGAGCCGCTCGGCCAGGGCTACCACGATGCCGTAGACGATGAGCGACGCGTAGGCCCCGACGACGGCATAGACCGTCCACTTCAGCGGCCCCGCCTGCGCGAGTCCGAGGTCGGCACCGGAGACGCCGCGACGCCTCGCCAGCCACCAGACGACAAGCCCCAACCAGGCCTCGAAGAGGAGCGTGACGACCGCGGCGAGCACGGCTGAGGCCTGGCTCTGGTCGTCGGGCGAGAGATCGAGCGCGACCGATCCTCCGATCAGGACGCCAATGAGGACCGCAAAGCCGAGGGCGGCGAGCCCAGAGCCGAGCGCGAGGTCCGAGAGGCGCCATGCAGGACGGACAAGCGGGGGCGCGGGAGATGGAAAGTCAGTCACCGCGCCTCCGGGTGCGTCGCCCCATCAGGCTACACCGGCCGTCTTGGAGGCACTCGCGGTACGCTCGACGAGGAGGCTCCATGCACCCGGTCACCCACGTGATCTTCGACCTCGACGGCACGCTGCTCGACACCGAGCCGCTCTATCAGGTCGCGACGCAGGAGATCCTCGACCGTTTCGGCGTCACGCTGACGCTCGAACTGCGATCTCGGATGGTGGGCCGCCCGACGCCGATTGCCGCACAGGTGCTCGTGGACGCCACCGGCATCCCGCTGACCGCCGCGGAGTTCGCCGAGGAGCGGGATCGGGCACTGGAAGCCCTCTTCCAGACCGTCCTCCCCACGCGCGGCGCGCTGGCCCTCACGGCCCACCTGCGTGCGCACGGAGTCTCCCAGGCGATCGCGACCTCGTCGCTCCGGCACTCGATGGCCGCGAAGCACCGGTCCAACCCCGACTGGTTTGACTCGTTCGAGGCGATCGTGACCGCCGAGGACGTCCCGGAGGGGAAGCCTGCGCCGGACATCTTCCTGGAGGCCGCACGCCGGATGGGCGCGCGACCCGAGGACTGCCTCGTCTTCGAGGATGCTCCGGCAGGCGTGCAGGGCGCGCTGGCCGCAGGCATGTGGGTCATTGCGATCCCGGAGCCCGGCTACGAGCACCTCATGGGCGGCGGGCACGAGACCATCAGCCACCTTGAGGAGTTCCAGCCTGAGGCCTGGGGCCTTCCGGCGTTCTCCGCACGGCCCGCCGGCTCGACGTTGCCCTAGACCCTCACTCCGAGCGCCTCCGCGACGGTGTTCATGTCCTTATCGCCTCGGCCGGAGAGGTTGATGAT
>CAZVNJ010000097.1:0-5410 GCA_964628985.1 uncultured Dehalococcoides sp. | reverse complement strand
GCGCCCGGCTGTTAACCGGTAGGTTCGTGGTTCGAATCCACGTCGGGGAGCCACTACTTCCGATCCGACCCTAACCTGCCGCGAGCGCACTCGCAGGCGGCCCGCGGGTTCTCGCGAGCCATCGTTCAACACTTGCCCAGCAGCGACCGACTTGCTACACGTCTGGCCACAGGCGATCCACGATCGATCGTGCTCCGCCTCAGCGCGCTTCTGCGTGTCCGCCCACCACGCCGAGGCCCGGCCCGCGACCTCCCCAAGTGGAGGCGTGTCGTCTAAGGTCTCGTCGAATCCGCCAAGACCGTCGAGGCTGTGAGAGGCCTGCAGTTCGCGCCGGATTGGAGGACCTCATGCCTCGCACCAACTTTGGAGCATGCCCGCTTCGCTCGCACGTCGATCCGCGCCTCGTGCGCTTCAGCGCCGGGGCAACCGCCAGCATGCTCGGCATCGTGGTGCTGGTCGCTGGCGTCGCACGACCGTTGGCGCTCGGCCTCCTCGGATCGCAGATCGTCGTGTTCGCTCTGACTGCGTTCGTGAGTTTTCAGTGGTCGGTGTGGGCGCAGGTCTTCGCCCGTGTCGTCTGGCCACGGCTCGGAGCACCGGGCGGGTTGGAAGATGCGCGTCCGCCCCGGTTCGCGCAGTTCGTCGGGTTCGTGCTGACGGCGCTGGCGTTGCTCAGCTTCATCCTCGGCTTCGACGCCGCTGGCTATGGCCTCACTGCGCTCGCGCTCGGCGTAGCGGCCCTCAACGCACTGACTGGGCTGTGTCTGGGATGCAAGGCGTACCTGATGATCCGCCGACCACAACCGGCCTGAGTTTGGGCCGTGTCCCTCCGGGATGCGGCCCGCGAGCGGCTGCTGCTGGTGCCCTTCTCAAGACTGGAGCATCCGCGGTCCCGGATGCGGTTTGCCTTGGTCGTTCTCGAAGGCTTCGTTGACTGATCCATCAGGTCCGCTATCGAGGACTTGAAGCCACCGCAGGCGCTCTCACCACCAGAGCACGAGGTGGATATCGACAGGCTCCTTCGCGAAGCGCTCTGCATCGGGAGGGACCGCAAGGATGGCGCCGCGCGCGAGGTAGAAGTCGACTGTGGATGCGGTGCGGGTGGCTGAGATGTAGAGGCCTCCGGCCCCAGCATGGCGAGCCTGTTCGACCGCTGCCTCGACGAGGCGGGTACCGATCCCGTGACCGCGGTGCCCCGCGCTGACGTGCAGGAACCGCAACTCAAGCAGGGCATCACGCGGGCCGAATCGCTGGCTCGCCAGCACAGCAACGCCGGCGAGCCGCCCCGACAGCTCCACCCCGAGGAGCCGCCCGCCGGCGTCGAGTTCGGGCGCCAGGCCAGCCTGGAACCCTGCGACCTGGGCTGCATCCCACGGCCCGATGTGCCAGTCGACTTCGTACCGCTGGAGTCGCTCACCGATGGTCCGGTAGGCCGCGGTCACGTGCTCCGTGCGGTCAATCTCACCGAGGCGCGCGAGCGCCTGCGCTGGCAACTCCGACACCGGCTCAACGACCATGAAGAATCCGCAAAGCTGCGTCGGCCTGTGCTTCCAGCCGATCGGTAGGCTGCGCCCGGGTCAAGACTCCTGGCCGTGTAGTCCTCATTTCCCCCGGACCACAGCGTCGATCTGCACTCGATAGAAGGGCTTGAGTGTGTGCCACCGTGCGGCATGTTCATCGGCAGCGCGTGAGACACCGTCGAGATGATCGTCCAACCGCTCGAAGAACTCATGCCACCCGGCAGGAAGGCCCTCCTCGTCCTCACCGCGGTCGGCGAGCCCGTTGTGGAGAAAGGTGTACTGGCAACCATCGCTGGTGGGTTCGATCTCCCACTCGGCGTACGATCGCCCCCACAGGTAGCCGAGTCTCCGTTCCGGCTCGATCCTCACAATGATCCCATCCAACCCATCGTCACCGTTGCCGTGGAAGTCCACGAAATACTCCCCGCCGACTCGCAAGTCGACCCTGGCGGGCGCCCCCATCCAGAGACCGAGCTCGCCGGCAGCCGTAATCGCACGCCACAGACGTGCCGCCGAGTGTCTCGACCGCCGTCGATATGTGACCGTGTAGCATCTCGTGATCTCGCCGATGTCTTCGCTCATGGGTTGTCGTCGCCTCCTGTCATGGGTGCTCGTCCATGTGCCGTTCGAGTTCTGCAAGCCGCTGCGCCCAGAGCCGCCGGTGCCGCGTGAGCCACGTCTCGATCACCTCGAACCCGGCGGGGTCGACGCTGTACAGGCGGCGCTGCGCGACCGGCCGCACGCGTACCAGGCCTGCGTCTCGCAGCACCTTCAGATGCTGGGAAATCGTCGGTTGGCGCAGGTCAAGCGTGGCAGCCAGCTCAGCGACTGCTCGCTCGCCCTGGGACAGTTCCTCGACGATCGCAAGGCGGGTACGGTCGGCAAGCGCTGCTATCTGACGCATGCTCCCTATATATTCGATCTCGCCTATATTCGTCAATACCGAATACTCGGCAGCCGGACATCGAAGGCAGACTTGTGAGCGTCCTTCGCCCGGATCGCCGGGGTAGTCGTGAGACCACTGAGCGCCTGAGTCCGCTCGATTGGCGTCAGAGCGCGACTTCGCGGCGCTCGATCAAACCAGTCGACGTTCGTCCCAGGGCACTGAGTGTCCGGACACCGCATCCCAGTAGGAGGTCGCGAGCGGCCTCGAGGCCTGAGCCGACGTCCGTAGCAGAATGACTGTCGTCGCTCAGGGTGAGGCCGATGCCAAGATCCACCGCCCGGTGGATGATGCGGCGTGTCGGGTAGGGACCATCGAGACCCTTCCGATACCCGGCGGTATTCACCTCAAGCAGTGCGCTGTGGCGTGCGATCGCTTCCAGCGCACGGTCCGCCGCTTGAACCACTGCTGGGGCGTCGTGTGCGGGATGCCCCTCTGACATCAGGCGCGGAAGATCGAAATGGCCCACGATCTCCGGGCGCAGTCCTTCCACCATCTCAGCAACTTGGTCGTAGTAGCGGACCAACAACCGCTCAAGGCCACCGAGGCGCGACGCGGCTTCCTGGAACTCGACCCGGGACACGTCGATCGGCATCTCGTCGACGAAGTGGACTGAGCCGACGATGTATTCGAATCCATAACGCCGCCGTAGCGCTCGCACGTCTTCGACGTACGTGGCGGCCGGGACTACTTCCGCCTCGAATCCTCGCAGCACCTCGATGCGCCCTGCGTAGTCGCGGACCGCCTGAGCCGAGAGCGCCGCGTACGCCTCGAACTGTGCTAGGCGCCGATCCAAGTCGAACCCTGCTTCGACCTCATCGCGTGCGAGGAACTGGGCGTCGGACGCGGGCGCATGATTGGAGACACCAAACGTCCGCATCCCGAGCGCGACCGCCGCGTCCAGCATCTCCGAAAGCGTGCTCCGGCCGTGTGCTGAGCCCTCGCTGCTGTGTCCCCCATGCATCGACACCAGCCACGGCCGCTCGACTGGTCGGTGAAGGTGCTGGGCAGCGCTGGCTTGCGACGGCAGCACTGGCGCTGGTCCCAGCCTTGATGGCGGCCTCAGCATGTCGGCGTGGAGGCGCTCGACTTGAAGCACGGCCATAGCCACTCCCCCACCGCCGCTGGCGGGGCGCTTCCTCCCCGGGGTGCGTCGACTCCTCTAGGGAGCGGCGATTAGGAGGTTCGTGCCTGCGCTCTGCGCCGCGCTGTACGTGCTCGCGCCATACACGTCAAAGAACGGCCCCCACATGTGGGTGGACAGGCCGCGGTACTTGAAGCTGTTCACAGACGTCAGCGTCCCCGCCCCGGTCGCCGGGTCAAAGCCGGTGAACCACGGACCGCCTGAGGATCCGCCGGTCATGTCGCAGGCCAGACCACCATCGGTGGTCCCGTAGGGGTCGGCGATGGCGGTGCCGTTGCAGTAGGCCAGCCGCTGGCCGTTGTACTTCTTCGCTGCGGGGTAGCCGAACGCGTAGATCGCCTGTCCGACCGGCGGCACGGCGAAGGTGATCGCCTGAGTGCCGACCGCCGCATCTAGCTGTGTCGCCCCGTCCTTGCCTCCTGGGCGCATGACGGCGAAGGCATAGTCCTCATTGAAGTCGCCGTTCCCCCATGCAGCCGTGGTGACCAGGGCTTCAGCGGTCCAGCAACCGTAGGCTGTCGATGCGCAGGTGAATGTGCGTCCGGTCTCATAGTCCGGGACGAACATCCAGTTGGTCGCGAACACATCCCTCGCGTCGTCGAAGACGCAGTGACCCGCCGTGAGGACCACCGAGGCGTCGGTACGCTCGTCGGCGACAACGGACCCCGAGCAGACGTAGTCCGCGCCGTTCAGCGTGAACAGGACGCGGCCCGTGGTCTTCCGCACGAGTCCACCACCGGTCCAGTACGCGCCCGTACCGCCGCTGTTCGTTCCGCCACCCCCTGGCTTCGCCTGGTCGTCACGAGGAACATTCCGCTCGAACTCGCGTGGACGAGCCCGCTCGGCCCGGTCTGGGGTCCAGTAGCGGACGATGCGTTCATGCTCGGCACGCTTCGGGTCAACCGGCGGGGCGGCATCGACGGCATTGCCGCCAAACATGGCCGCCGTGACCAACACCGCGAGCACAAACAAGGAACGTCGCATGTGGAGCCTCCGGCTGCCGGCCGAGTGTACTTCGTCCACTCGCTTTACTCGCTTCCCTCGCTTCACCGCGCCCTCAAGGACGCAGACGGTACCCCCGCCTCGTGCGACTGCCGGCGTGCCAGTCCACTCTCCGGCCGCGTCCAGCACCCATCTCCGGCGCACGACTCAGCGCCAAGACCGGAGGAACGACCTCGAGGTTCGCGTAGGTTTCCTCTGAGGGGACTTGCCATGCGCCCTGATAGATGCATACTTGCGCGACTATGCAAATTGATGTGTTCGAACAGTTCGCTACGGTGGCGTCGTCCCTCTCAGCGGGGAGCCGCGTGCGCCTCATCGATCGCCTGGCACAGGGCGAACAGACGGTCGAAGAACTCGCCCGGGCAGCGGGACTCACCGTTCCCAACGCATCCCGACAGCTTCGGATCCTCGCCGAGGCGCGTCTGGTCTCGTCGCGCCGCGAGCCTCCAAGGGTCCATTACCGGCTGGCGGACGATTCAGTGCTGCGTTTCTGGTTCGCCCTGCGCGACCTCACGCGGGAGCGCTTCTCGGAGCTGGACCTTGCGGTGCAGACAGCGTTCGCGGACACGGACCCTCTCGAGCCCATCAGCCAGGATGAGTTGGCGCGCCGACTCGATACCGGGGACGTGGTGCTGATCGATGTGCGCCCGGCACCGGAGTATCGAGCCGGACATCTGCCCGGGGCGCTCTCGATGCCGCTCCCCGAGTTGCGTGACCGACTGCAGGACCTCCCAGCCGGGCGGGAGATCATTGCGTACTGCCGGGGGCCCTACTGCTTCATGTCCGCCGAGGCCGTGGTGG
>CAZVNJ010000096.1:0-5468 GCA_964628985.1 uncultured Dehalococcoides sp. | reverse complement strand
TGGAGGCGCCGGCGGGAATCGAACCCGCGGTGAAGGTTTTGCAGACCTCTGCCTTGCCACTTGGCTACGGCGCCAGCCGAGATCGGGCGTCCCGCTGGCGGTGCCCCGGGTGAACCGGGTGACTGCCAGGTGGCCGCCCGAAGCGCGCAGTTGGGTTCAACTCCGCGAATCTGGACGTTACCAGACGGTGCCCTGAGAGTCAGCCGCGTGTCGTCCGGTCCGCGCGGGGGACGGGGACGGGCGGAATCGCCCGCGCGGAGCGTGGGCTAATCAGGCCCCACCGATGACGTGGTCTCGCAGGTCGCGAATGTGCCGAGGGCGTCCGTCCCGCGGTCGCAGGAGTCGGTGTTGTTGTTCCCCGAGAGGGTGTCGGTCCCCAGTCCGCCGAGGAGGGTGTCATTCCCGTTGCCGCCGGAGAGCGTGTCGTTGCCGGCGCGCCCGAAGAGGACATCGTCACCCGCGCCACCGTTGAGGGTGTCCGCCCCGACGCCGCCGACCATGCAGTCAGCGCCGCCGTTGCCGCTCAGCGTTCCTCCGGCACCCCCGGAGAGGATCAGTTCATTGCTGGCGGTGCCGCTGACCCCGATCCGGATCACGGTGAGGCTCGACGCGATGCCTGAGCAGACTGGCGGCGCGAGTCTCGCTGCTGTGATGGAGTCGGTCGTCCGCGACAGCAGGCCTGCGGTCACGCTGTTTGACGCGCCGGAGGCCAGTCCGCCCGAAGCAGAGACAATGAGCAACAGCGCGACGACCGAAAGTAGCGCAATCCGCTTCATAGGGTCACCGGCCGGTGCCGAGCGGAGGCACTGACATGCTTAGACCAGTGCCTTCCCGCCGCGCGGCGGCGCGGCTGGTGGCTGCTGCGGAGGGATCTTGCCGCTGCCGGCTGGCTTCGCAGCGGGCGCGTCCGGATCCGTCGGGCGCGGGGCCATCGGCGGTAGCGGGCGCGTTCCGGTGCTGGACGTAATCGTCATGGCCGGTGCAGACGGAGCCATGGGCGGCGCGGGCGCAGGACCCGCTGCGGGCTGCACGACACCTGCGCCAGACGCTCGGCGCGGCGTCTCCGGTGAGGGGCCGGCCAGGGCAGGGCCCCCGGGGCCAGGCTGCGGATGGGCCGGGGCAGGCGACGCCAACGGCCTCGCCGCCGGCAGGGAGAGCGCTGGGGCCGAGACTGGCGGGGCGGCGGGCTGAGCAGCGGACTGAGCGGCGGATTGAGGGATCGGGCCGGGCAGGGAGCCTCGCGACACGATGGTCCCCCGCGTATCCAGATCGGCAGTGCTCGCCGTTATGGGCGCGCGGAGCGCGTCTGGCCGTGTGAGCCCCGCGAGCGCCTCGTTCGGGGAGGGGCTGTCTTCCCCTTCGAAGCGGAACTTCTCGGGCGGCCTCGGAACCGAGTAGAGGTAGGTGACCTCCGGGGTCACGAGCAGGAAGTGGTCGGCGACGCCGTTCTCGGCGTGGACGACGAAGAGCCCGTCCGCGCGGGCCATCCGCACCAGGTCCTCGAACCGTCGGACGGCGACGATACGGCCCCCGAAGTCGACATCGGCGGCCTGCACGGAGACGAGCAGCGGCGCATATCGGGAAAGGATGAGCGCGGTCTCTCCATCCCGTGCGGCGAGCATGGTGGAGGCGTAGACGAAAGCCATCCCGAGCGCGCCAAAGACGCCGAGCACAACAGTGATGAGCTGCAGTGCCTGATAGCCGATCCTGGTGCCAATGACCGGAATCGTCGTCGACCATAGCTCGACGGCGTCGCGCTTCACGTTCAACGGCGCATCCACCTCAGCCGCGAACTTCTGGCCGGGGATCAGCTGTAGTTCCTGGAGTTGGAAGGGGTAGTCCGCCCGGAACATGAAGTCTTGCGCGCGACCGGTGATATTCCCGTTCGCCTTGACCTCGGCGTAGATGCTCATGGTGTAGACGGGGTATTTGAGGAGCGCGGCCTGCTCCATGCGCGCGGCAGTGTCCTGCAATTGCTTGATGTCGATCACGCCCTGGGCGGTCGCTGTCGTCCCGGCGAACGGGGTAGGGGGCACGATCTCAAACTCGCGTTTCCAGGCGTTGTCCTGCGAGAGCTCGACCACGACGCGCACCATGCCTCGGACGCCGCCGACTGCCGCGTCCTTCGAGGTGGGGGTGACCTCGTAAGTGAATGAGATGGGCATCTGGGTCCCGATCTGCGTGAAGATCGGTTGCCCGGTCGTGACCCGGTCCTCGTCGTAGAGGCCGGTGCCGGCGTTAGCGGTGTACTGCAGTGTCCCGGTCTGTTCGAGGACGATGTCCCGTGTCACGGTGCGTTCGGAGCCGTTCCATAACATGACGGCACCGAGGGCAACGGCGGTGAAGAGCATCGTGCTGGCCACCGTGACGATCTGATCGCCGTTCATCGACTTGTACGAGACCTGGCCCACCCAGGTCGGCGTGCGCTTTGCCATCGACTTCCGAAGGCGACGGGAGGCGGCCTGTGGCTTCGCCGACATGAGCCCGAGGGCGACCGAGGCGATCGTGAGGATGACGGCGCTCTTCGGGCTCTGGAGCGTTTGTACGAAGCTCGCGGCGCCGCGGAGGACGTGCCATTCCTTGCCGACGACGTCCTTCTGGAACGGGCGATTCGGGTCGTCCGAGTCTCGATTGTCACCTCGGGTGACGTACTGGTCGCCCTCGATGGCACGGATGCGATGGACGACGGTGCCGAGGTCCGGGTCGCGGAAGCCGATCACGTCGCCGACCTCGTAGCGGTCCGCGGCACGCAGGAGGACCAGGTCGTTCGCCGTGATGTGCGGTTCCATGGAGTTGCCGACGACGAAGAAGTAGGCGAACTTGCCGCCCATGTTCACCGGCGCGAACAGGAGCCAGAGCGCGGCGACCACCATGAGCGTGATTCCGCCAGAGATCCCCGCCGTGAGCGGGTTCAGGCGCCTGCCGGGCTGCTTCGAAGTGGCGGACGTGTTGGCCATGGCCTCTGCTCAGTCTCCGGAGACGCCCGCGCAGAGGCGCCCCCGGGTGATGACTGTCACTAGGTCGTCAGGACGATGGTGAGGTTGGTGAGGGCCGGCACCGTCAGACCAGCAGTCGCGCACGCGGTCACTGAGTCCGACCCACCGACGATGGCGGAGTCGCAGTTGAACCACGTCGTCCCGCCGTCGGCGGAGACGCGGGCTCGGGTCGGGTCCGGGCTCGAGGGGCTGTAGGCGAACGTGATGGAGTCCACGTTGTTTGGATTGCTCGCGTTCACGTTGTAGACGATTGAGGAGATGGTGTAGCCCGAGACGCTGCCCGAGCCCGATCCAGCCACCGTCGTCGGCACTGTGTTGGCGGCCGTGTACGCCATGCCGCCGACCGCCATCACGGTCGCCCCCGCCATGGCCGTCATCAGGAATGACCGCCCGAACAGATCAAACAGGAACATAGAGGCCTCCAGAACCGTCCGTTACTGACTCAAGACAACGACGAGCGTGCTAGCAGCCGCCACCGTGGCACCAGACGTAAGGCAGGCCGTCACCGCGTCCGACCCCGCAACGATCGCGGAGTCGCAGTTGAACCAGGTGGTGCCGTTGTCATGTGAGACGCGGGCCTTCGTGGGGTCGGGGGATCCCGGCGAGTAGGTAAATGTCACCGAGTCGATGTTCTGAGGGTTGGAGGCATTGAGGTTGTAGACCACGCCGGACACGGTATAGCCGGACACCCCGCCGCTCCCGGCACCCGCCACCGTGGACGGCACCGTGTTTGCGGCGGTGAAGGCCGCGCCACCGGCTGCCACCAGGGCCATCCCGGAGAGCCCGCTGAGGAGAAACGATCGCTTGAAGAGCCGGAAGAAGAGCATGTCTGTCCTCAGCGAATAACGAGTGCCCGAAGGTCACCCCGACCTTCAGCAGATCGTCAGCCAAACGGTTGTCCCGCCTCAAGTCTGAAAGGCTACGTGGGACGATCGGTGAGGAAAGGGTGGAAATGGTGAAGTTCGAGTAAAGCTGTCAGACTTCTCGCCGGACTATCAACGGGCGTTATGGGGCGCCAACGTCCGGGCAGCGGTTGCACCAGCGCGACCGCCGCGGCGCCTCGCTCGACCGGACTGGTGACGCACGGACAGCGCGCCGGCGCCTCGCGCTCACAGCGCACCCAACGGGTGCCCGTCGCGTCCCACCGTCCGAGGACGGCGCTCCCGGCATCCGCGTCGAGCTCCGCCGCGAAGCCGCTGGGGCGGCGAGGGTCCTCCCGGTCGACGGTGTGGTGGATGGCGACGGGACTCGAGAGCGTGGATGTGGAAGCGACGTCACCCGTTTCGACGTCTGGCCCGCAGCGAAAAGCACCATCGGATCGCGATCCAGCGACCAGCATCAGCCAGCACGAGCGTGTCCTTACGACGTGGGAAGCCGATCCGGCACGGGCAACTCCCTATGCGGATACTCGGCGGGTGCTCGCCCTTGGACGGGGCGATCAAGCCTCCGGCGAGGAGGCGTCGTTAGCGGGAGACGGAGAGAAGTGTGATGGTGCCCAGGATGAGATTTGAACTCATACGCCCTTACGGACACTGCCCCCTCAAGACAGCGTGTCTGCCTATTTCACCACCTGGGCACGGACGACACTTGGCAGGAGTGGAGGGACTCGAACCCCCGACCGGCGGTTTTGGAGACCGCTGCTCTTCCAACTGAGCTACACTCCTGCGCGCCGGTGACCGAGTGTACCAACGCAGCCCGGCACGCGGAACCCCAAGAGCCTGCTCTACGAATCTACCAGTCACGGCGCGTCCGCGCGTCCCGGCTCCAGCACCGTCTTCAGGCGCCGCGGGAAGTTCGAGCAGATCGCGTCCACGCCGGCATCCCGCGTGCGGACTATGTCCGCCACCTCGTCCACTGTCCAGGTGTAGACCGCAAGCCCTCGGCGGTGCGCCCCGAGGACGGCGGCAGCGTCCACTACCTCGTGCGAAAGGCTCAGCCCCGCTAACCCATATCGCACTGCCAGGGGGATCGGGTCTGGCACCTGGTATCTCGCGAGCGAGGCCGTGTTGGCGTTCAACGCGACGGGGACCTCCGGTAGGACAGCACGGCAGGCGATCGCCACCTCAGGGTCGAAGGCCCAGATCCAGCACCAGTCAGCCGCGCCGGCGGACCGCACCTCGGCAGCCACCGCCTCCTGGATCCCTCGCTGCTTCACCTCGATGACCAGGGTGGCCCTCCCGGCGACGCGGTCGAGGGCTTCCGCCAGCGACGGCACCGGCTGCGGCGCTATGTCGCCGGCCGGCCGCGTGCGGACCCTCGCCAGTTCCTCGGCGCTGACGTCCACGAGGACGCGCGCTTCCCCTGTGGTGCGCGCCAGCGTCGCATCGTGCAGCAGCACCACGCGGCCATCGCGCGTGGCACGTACGTCGATCTCGATCCCATCGACCCCGTCGGCGATTGCGGCTTCGATGCCGACCAGTGTGTTCTCCGGCATGGAGCCCATGTGGGTGCGGTGGGAGATGACGAGGGGGT
>CAZVNJ010000095.1:0-5555 GCA_964628985.1 uncultured Dehalococcoides sp. | reverse complement strand
GCGCCGCGTTTCGCAGCCACACGAGAGGCCGCCCGAGAGGGCGGCCTCTTCGTTGGGCGAGGGCGACCAGTCAGCGTCGGGACAGGCCGCGCCAGATGAGCCAGAGGCCGAGCGCGGCGACGGGAAGGCCGATGACGAGCCACTGCGTCTCGCTGCTCATGGCGCTGCCGCCGAGGATGCCGGCGCCCTGGAGCGCCCAGACGGCTCCCATGAGTGCGAGCAGTGTGCCGAGGACGACTTTCCACCAGCGCCGCTGTGTCTGCATGACGTGAGGGTACGTCCGACTGGCCTCGGTTGTCCGTCACAGACGGGGAGCGCCAAGGGCGCGCTACTCTCTCGGCTCCACGCGAGATCGAGACTGACGGAGCGACGGATGCCCTTCAACATCAACCACATCCACCTGAAGGCGAACGACCCGAAGCAGGTCGCGGACTGGTGGGTGAAGGCGTTCAACCTCACGATCGTGAGTGACACCGTGCGAGACGTGGGCGACCGCTTCATCGCCTGCCGCTCCGAGAACGGCATCACGGTGAACATCTCCGGGGCGCGGACCGGAGAGACGCTGGGGCCGGGGGACGCAAACGTGCACGAGGGGCTGGAGCACTTCGGGTTCGACTCGGACAACCTCGAGGTGGACCTAGAGCGGCTCACGGGGCTGGGGGCGGTGGTCCTGCAGGCACCACCGCCGCCCTCGACGCCGCCGGTGCAACGGATCTGCTTCATCCGCTGCCCCGACAACGTGCGGATCGAGCTGATCCAGCGGCCGCCGGCGGCCTGAGCGGCGATCAAATCCTCCCGGGCGGGGGTGCCGCTCCGGCGCCCTCCGCCAGCCTTGCGGCTTAGCACTTCCGTAGCACCCGGCCGCAAGCCTCGATGTAACATCGAGGGAGCGCGGGACACCTCGGATCCTTCGCTGTGGAGGCCTGACCCAGATGAACAACCTCAAGACTGCCGTATTGCTTGCCGCGCTCAGCGGTCTGCTGATCGCGGTCGGTGGGGCCATTGGAGGCGCCAGCGGGGCGCTGCTGTTCTTCGGCTTCTCGTTGCTCCTGAACGCCGGCTCGTACTGGTTCTCGGCGGACATCGTGCTGAAGACGTCGGGGGCGCACGAGATCAAGCGGGAGCAGGACCCCGCGCTGTTCGACATGGTGGCGGAGGTGGCGCGGCGGGCGAACATGCCGATGCCGCGCGTCTACGCGATGGACTCGCCGCAGCCGAACGCGTTCGCGACAGGGCGGAACCCGAAGCACGCCGCAGTGGCGGTGACGGCTGGGATCCGGCAGTTGCTCTCCGACCGCGAGTTGTTCGCGGTCCTCGGCCACGAGATCTCGCACGTCAAGAACCGGGACATCCTGATCAGCAGCGTGGTGGCGGCGATCGCGTCCGCGATCTCGATGATCGGTTGGATCGGGATGTTCAGCGGCGGCCGCGACAACCGCGGTGGGAACCTGCTGACGATCCTGATCGCGCCGATTGCGGCGTCGCTGATCCAGATGGGGATCTCGCGCTCGCGCGAGTTCGAGGCGGACGCGGACGGTGCAGCGGTGTCGGGCGACCCGGAGGCCCTGGCGTCGGCGCTCCAGCGGCTGGAGATGGGCGCGCGCCGAGTGCCGATGAACGTCCCACAATCGACGGCGCACCTGTTCATCGTGAATCCGTTTGCCGGCCTTAGCGCGCGCAATCTGTTCTCGACGCACCCTCCGACCGAGGAGCGAGTGGCGCGGCTGCAGCGGATGGCGCGGCGGTAAGGCTACTCGGCGCAGCCACCGGCCCAAACTTGCAGGATCACGTCAGGTCGCCGTCAGGATTTCCCACGTCGACGGTAGGCCACCCTGCCATACTCCTGGATGCTGCTTGTAATCCAGCTGGGAAGGGCCAGGCGTGGACAAGTGACGAGCAGAGCCCCCGCCGGCATCTGGTCGGGCCTTCGGGGAGGAGCGGACTCCCCGCTTCGCCTCCGCGTCCATGGGCTGATCGTTCTCGCGGCCACGGTCGTCATGCTCGCCCTCTGGCTGATGAACATCGGTGCAGACGAGCGCCGGCGCGAACTCGCTGCCGCGCAGCTTGAGTCCTCCGCTGCGGGCGCTGCGGCTGAGGTCGACACCCGGTTGGTGGCGATGCTGACCTCGCTGTCTGCGGCCGACATCCTGCTTGCATCCGGAACCCCCGTCAGCGACCTCTGCCCCGCCCTGGCCCAGGACGCGGTCCGTCACCTGTACCGCCGGCTGAGCGTCTTCAATACCGCGGGCAACCTGCTGTGCAGCACGATTCCGGATGCAAGCGACCAACCGGACGTGATCCGCCAACGCGGCTACTTCCAGGGAGCGATCGGCGCTGGTACCGACCAGGTCGACGGACCGCTCGTCAGCGTGCTGACCGGCCGAGCCTCCATGGTGGTAGCCCACCCACTACGCCTCGGCGGCACGGTGCGCGCCGTGGCGACGCTGTCGATCGACACCACGGAATTGCTCGGCAACGGACAGTCGCTCCCGCATGGGTCACGCGGCGTGCTCATGAGTCCCCAGGGCGCCTCCTACGAGGTGGGGGCGACGGGAGACACATCGTCGCCCCTGCCGCCCGACGTCGTCGCCCGGTTGTCCACCGCCGCGGCCACCACACGCCACTGCGAGCGATTTGTCGTGGACCGCCTCGCCTGGGAATGCAGTCCGGTGGGAGATACCGGCTACATCATTGCCGTGGGCCAGCCCGCCGCGCAGGTGTTCGCTGTGCCAGACGCCGACGCGAAGCGCTTCCGCTTCCAGATCGCAGGCGTGGCCGGCCTGGCGCTCGCTGCGGTGATCCTGGCAGACATCCTCTTTCTGAGGCGAGTCCGCCGGGCATACGGCCACGTGGGAGCACGGGAGGTCCACGCCAGCGACCTCCTGACCCGCGATGAGGTGGACGCCCTCGATGAATGGATCGCGCAGGCTGGCGACGAACTGGCGTTGCTCCGTTCCGAGGTGAGCGAACACGATCGACGACGAGTCCTTGCTGGCCGGGAACTCCTCACCAGCATCGCCACGGCCGTGGAGTCGAGGTACCCCTTTCTACGCCAGCATGGCGACCGCGTTGGCCGCTACTCCCGGCAGATCGGCATCCGTCTGGGCATCGCCGGGGAAGACCTGGACCTGCTCACCTTTGCCGGCCAAATTCACGACCTCGGGAAGATCGTCATCTCCGACGCGGTGTACCTGAAACCAGCCCGCCTGGAGCCGATCGAGACGACGCAGATGCAGATGCATGCGACCCGCGGCGCGGAGATCGCGGGCCGGATGCGAGACATTCCGGAACGCCTCGCGGAGGCGATCCGCCACCACCACGAACGCTGGGACGGGGGCGGCTACCCCGATGGCCTGAAGGGGACGGAGATCCCACTCTGGGCGCGCATCATCTCGGTCGCAGACGGCTACGACGCCATGACCGAGGAGCGTCCGTATCGCGAGCGCGCCCTCTCCCACGGCGAGGCGGTCAAGATCCTCGACGAGGGGGCCGGCAGCCAGTGGGACGCCACAGTCGTGTCCGCGTTCCTCGAGATCCTCGAGGCGGGTACCGTGCCACCGAAATCGATCCGGGAACTGCGACCAACTTCATCGGAGTAGTCCCGGTGTCCTGCCACTATGGCCAGGGCTTCCTCCCCAGACTCGGCGCAATGACCTCTGCGAGCCAGAGGGACTACCCGGCCAGACCCGCTGCCTCGTGCCACCATGCCCGCACCTGGTCGTCGACATCTGACGGCTCCCGCAGTTCCAGGTGGTGCATCCAGCGGCCAGGCGCTGGCTGCACGACCTCCTTCCATCGTGACGAGGAATCGCGCCTCGGCAGCGCCACGGAGAGGACGAGCGGCGCGGTCTTCCCGCGGAGATAGCGGTCAGGGGTCCAGACCCACGCGAAGGCCTTGCGACGCGCGAAGGCGATCTGACTCTTTGTGACGCGGACGCTGACACCGTCGTCGGCTTCCGTCAGCGCGCGGACGAGAGCGAACAACGCGCGTGCCTTCGGACGGCCCTGGAAGAACTGGGTGACCGTGCGAGGTGGCGCCTGCCCCGCCACCGGCCTAGCCGTTGATGCTGGCGGCGCGGCGCTTCGCCTGGGCCTGGCGGTCAGCGCGGGCGCGGTTGCCTTCAAGGCGGGCCATCATCTGCATCGCCTTCTTGGTGTCCGAGGCGACACGCGCGGGTTCCATGGCGCGCAGGCGGTACTTGGAGAGCCAGTAGGTGAAGGCATGCATCTCGCTGAGGTCCATCTCCTCGGTGACTTCGCGGCCGTCTTCAAGGAGGTAGAGCGCCTTCAGTTCCTCGAGCGGCTTGCCGTAGACGTGCTCATAGGCGGCGATGTCCGCGTTGCGGCGGCCGTAGTGGGTGAGGCCGCCGGCCTTGAGGAGTTCCTGCTCGGTGGCGAGCATGAGGAGTTCCTCGATCACGACGCCATACTGGAAGTTCAGATGTGCGCGGTACTTCGCGGGTCCGATGGCGTGCTCAAAATCCTCTTCAGTCTCAGTGCGCGGGGGGAGACCCATGATCAGCAGGCGCTCAGTCTCAGCGGCCGGCACGAGGTCTCCGGCCGCGTCGATGAGGCGCTGGGCGAGCCGGAGCCAGTCGAAGGCTTCTCCGCCGACAAGGTAGACATGCTCGACACCATCGATGATCTCGAAGGGTGCGACCCAGCGCGAGACGATCTGGAGCAGCGCCTCGTACCAGTCGTCGCCACGGCGGAGAGCGCGGCGATACGCCTCGACGGCCTGGTCGGGGAGCAACGGCCCCTCGGCGGGGACGTGGAAGTCGATTGCGTCCTCGACGGACGTAGTTGAGACAGACATAGGCACCCAGTGTAGATCGGGCCCGCGACGAAGCCGAGGGGCATGACAATCAGAGCGGTGGTAGCAGCGCCTCGGGCTGGCGTTCGAGGATGGCATCCGCCGTCTCCACCACCGAAAGCGTCGAGGAGTCGACCCACAGGCCGAGCCCGGCCAGTTCCTCCCGCATCGCGGCGTCGAGGTGGGTCCAGCCGTCGCCAGCGGTGCTGCCACGCCCACGATCGCGCTCAAGGGTGACGTCGACGCCGGGGGCGAGGACGACGAGCCGGAGGCGTGCGCCGCGGAGGTAGCCCCGGAACGCTTCAAGGTGATAGCGCGTGACGACGACGAGGTCCAGGAAGGGGGTAAAGCCGGCCTCGGCGTACGAGCGGGCGAGGAGGCACATGTTGCGGATGGCGAGTTCGTACTGCCGCTCCGCCTCGCCCTCGAGGGTGCCGCCGGCGGGCCACTCCGCACCACGGACGATCCAGCGTCGCAGGGCGTCGCCCTCGATGACGGCGGACCGGTCGAGGCGCTCGGCGAGGGCTCGGGCGATTGTGGTCTTGCCGGCCCCCGGGATGCCGGTGACAAGCCAGATCTCCGGCGGGCGTCCAAGGGTCATCGGCTGTCCCCCTGCGGCCATCATCGCCGCCCGACGGGGATGACGGAAGCAAGGGTGACAGGCCGGCGGAGCGTCGCTACAGCCACCGGCGCAGCCAGTACTGCTCGAAGGCGACCTTCCCCAGGTGCCAGGCGCGGCCGG
>CAZVNJ010000094.1:0-5594 GCA_964628985.1 uncultured Dehalococcoides sp. | reverse complement strand
TCGCTCGCCACGAAGTCCACCGTCGTGACCTCACCGGGGTCCAGGCTGCAGTTGATGTTGTATCGAGGGATCGCGAACCCGTGCGTCGCGTCCGGGGTGGTCTCGACGTTCGTGAGATGCATGATGACCCGGTCGCCCTTCTTCACCGTCACGTTGTCCGGCTTGAAGTTGCTCCGCTTCACCGAGGCCCACACCTCGACGACGTTGCCGCGGCGTTCGATCCGTTCCTTGCCCGCTTCGATCGCGTGCGGGTCCTTCTCCATGGTCAACGGGTTCGTCCCCGGCGGGTACACCTCCCACGCCTTGATGCGGTCAGCCCGGATCGCCTGCACGTAGTGCGGCTCACCCATCCCGATCGGCGTATCCGAGAGGACGTTCATCTTCTCTCCGGTCAGGTCCACCAGTTGGAAGTTCTGCGGCTTCAACGTCCCCACGGTCGGGAACCGGTCGATCGACCACTTGTTGAGCGACACCAGGTACTTGCCGGCTGGCTTGACCGTGTCCCCTTCCATCGCCACCAGGTGGCCGATGTTGTATTGGACCGGGACCTTGTCGACCAACTTGAACGCGCGGTCGCCCTTGAAGTACGGCTCGCCCAGGGACCACTTCGCCACCGCGCTCTCCACGAAGAGACTCGTGAAACCGTGGCCCTCGGCGTCGAACTGCGTGTGCAGCGGGCCAGCGCCCACTTCCACCTGGCCAGCGACGACTGAGTCGAACTTCAGGATCGGAACGCCGTAGCGGTCCTTCCCCTGGAAATCCTTGGCCGCGATCGCCTTCTGCATCTTGTCGAAGCCGTACACCGTGACGTGCGGGTCGAGCTTGCCTGACACCACCATGTATGCGCCGTTCGGCGAGACATCGACGCCGTGCGGGCTGCGCGGCTCGGGCGCCAGGTACAGGACCCCCTCAGCCGCGGCCGTCTCCAGCGGCAGGACCCGGATCCCGTTGATCACCTTCGTCTTGCCCGCCGCGACCAGTTCCTCCGCCTTCTTCCAGTTGATGATGTGCAGGAAGTCGTAGTCGCCCTTCGAGGCACCGGTCTCGATCGCCGGCTTCCCCTCCATGTTTCCGCCCGCCGACATTTCCGAGTTGTACGAGTTCAGGAAGACCCAACCGTGGCTCACGAGCTTCCCGGAGTCCGACAGGTCCTGCGTGTATGGCGGCAGTTCCACCTGGAACGACCGCTTCAGATCGAACCGGCCCTTCTGGTCGATCGCCAGGAACGTCGAGTACCCGCGGAACGCGTCCGCGAACCGGTCCAGCGCCCCCGCCGCCTTACTCGTGTCGACGAGCGTCGGCGTCTTCGTCGAGATGTGCACGTACTCCGTGTCCTGCGTGACGAATACACCACCGTGCGAGGACTGTAGGTTCGGCACGTCCAGGATCTGCTTCGTCTTGAAGTCCCGCAGGTCCACCATTGCGATCCGCCCGTTGGCGCGGTCGTTGATGTAGACGTAGCGGCCGTCGTACTCGCCCTTGGTCTCACTGAGCGCCGGGTGGTGCGTGTCACCCCACGTCAGCGTCCCCGCCGCCGGGTTGGTGGTCCCACCCGCGATCACCGGGTTCGACGAGTCTGCGCCGTACCCGTGTCCCTGCCACGGCTCCGGCGTGAATACGCCGATCGTCTTCAGCAGGCGCAGTGACGGCACGCCCATCACGAACAACTGTCCCGAGTGCCCGCCCGAGGAGAACAGCAGGAATTCGTCCCCGTGCTGGTTCCCGGGAGGCACGAACGTCTTTACTGCCCGCGTCACATCGTCGGGGCTGAGCTTCCGCTCGTCCGCGACCTTCTGCGCCTGTCCCGTCAGGCCGCTCGCCCCGTCACTCGACTCGTCGAGGTCCGCACCCCCGAGCCCTTTGCCGAGGATCCCGCCCACTGCGAGGGCGGCTGCCCCCACTGCGCCGTTCTGGATGAGTTCTCGTCTGGTCAGTGGCATCCGACGCCTTCTTCCTGGCGCCGGGGCTCGCGGCCCCGGCGATTTCCGTGGCACGCGCTACTTCACCGTGATCGTTCCCACCATGTCCGGCAGGTGGAAGTCACACTGGAATTTGATCGTCCCGGACTTCGTGAACGTGGCCGTGAACTTGTCGCTCTGGCCCGCCTCCACGACCGGCTTTGAGGAGAAGTCCTTCCCCTCAGCCGTCGTGCTCACGATGTGCATGTTGTGGATCGCTGCGCCCGCGTTCTTGATCTCGAACGTCACCGCGCCCTTCTCGACCGTGATCTCCTTCGGCTCAAAGGCGTTGTCCTTCATCGTCACCGAGACGGTCTGCGCCTGGCTCGCCGGCTGGGCGGCCGGCTTCGTCCCCGCCTGCTGGGACCCGTTCGACTCGCCCGAACACGCCCCGAGCAGGAGAACCGAGGCCATCACCCCCGCCGCCACCATTGCCCGACCCCAACGCTTCGTTGCCATCCCGCCTGTCCTTCCCGTCCGGCCCTCGGCCGGCAACTGATTCCTGGTGGCGGACAGGGCTCCCTGCCTGTCCGCGCCGGCTCCCACCGGCCCTCCGCCCCACTCGCGCTCTCGACGCGCGCCGCGGGACTGTCCCTCACGTCCCCGATTGTGTAGTTCTCCACTACACAATCGATCTTGGTGTGGGGATCCCCTATCGTCAAGTGCTGAACTACACATTGAGACAGGGACAAGGCGACAAGGCCATGCAGATCGCACTGGAACGCCGGGGGGATTACTCAGTCCGCGCGATGATCGATTTGGCGCGCCACTACGGCGAGGGCCGGCGCAAGGCCCGCGAGATCGCCGCCGTCATGGACATCCCCGTCCGCTACCTGCCCCAGCTCCTCGCGCCGCTCGTCCACCGCGGGCTCCTCGTCGCCACCGCTGGGCCTGAGGGCGGCTATGCCCTCGCGCGGAGCCCTTCCGAGATCTCCGTCCTCGAGGTCATCGAGACCGCCGAGGGTCCCCTCGAAGCGAGACACTGCGTGCTCCGGGGGGGGCCCTGCGACTGGGACGAGACCTGCCCGCTGCACGAGACCTGGAGCCGCGCCCGCGACGCCCTCGCGAGCGAGCTCGGCAAGGCCACCCTCAGCGAACTCGCCGTCATCGACGCAGCCATCGAGAACCGTCCCGTACGACCGCGCAAACCCATGCACGTCGAGCCCGTCGAGCGGCGAGGTGTGCGTGGACCGAAGACTGCACGACGCAAGCGTCCCTAGGCGCCACCGCGCGCGGCGCCCTCACGCCATGCACGCGGCGACTCCCGCGCGCATCGAGGGGGCTCTAGGATGGCGTGGGAGTGGATGGCGTCCGGTGATGTCCGCGGTCTTCAAAACCGACGTGGGGTCGCGTTGCGGTCCCGGGTGGGTTCGACACCCACGCACTCCCGCCATACCTGCATTGACCTGCCGGCCAGTCCGTGGCGCCTCGCCGCGTCGTCAGCGATCGCCGGCGGCTCGTCAGGCGTCCAACCGGAGCAGACGCGCAGCGGTCCCGCCGAGGATCGCGATCCGATCGGCGTCGGTCAGCTCTGGCGTCGACAGCACGTGCTCAACCGCAGTCTGGGTCCAGGGGTAGGGATAGTCCGTCCCCACCACGATCTGCCCTACGCCCATCTCGGCCACCAGGTGCCGCAGCGCCTCCGGTGTGAACACGAGTGAGTCGACGTAGATCTGCTTGAGGTACTCGGTCGGCTTCTTAGGCAGCGGGGTGTATCGCGCGGGGAACGTCGTGCCTCCGGCGTCGGACCGCCCGGCGTAGGACGGCAGATACCCTCCCCCGTGGGCGCCCACGATGATCAGGTTGGGGTGGCGCTCGAGGGTGCCCTCGAAGATGAGGTGCGACAGCGCGATCGTCGTCTCGAGCGGGTTCCCGATGACGTTCTCCAGGAAGCCGTTCCCGCGCAGCCGGCTCGCCAACTGCGGCACACCCTGTGGGTGGATGAAGATCGGCACGGCCAGTTCCTCGGCCTTCTGCCAGAACGCGTCGAACTTGCGGTCGGCGAGTTCTTCGCCTTCCACGCTGCCGCCAACGAGCGCTCCGCGCAGCCCGAGGCGCGTGACACCGTCCTCGAGTTGTGAGGCGGCCAGGTCTGGATGCTGGAGCGCCACCGTCGCGAGGCCCACGAAGCGGTCGGGCCGCTCGGCGCAAAAGGCCGCGATGCGCTCGTTCTGCAGGCCCACGATCTCGGACGCCTGGGCGCGGTCCGCGCCGTACCAGAACGGATTGATACTCAGCGCCTCGACATCGATCCCCTGGGCGTCCATGTCTTCGAGGCGATGCGCGTAGCCATCGAGGGGGAGCGACCTCGGGCTGGACACGTTGACGCCGAGGACCGCGGCGGCCTCGGGGACGCTGCAGTGGGCGTGGATGTCGATGACCCGCACCCGGATCCCGCCCACCACTGTCTCTCGGCGACGTGCGTTCGTCATGACGTTCCCCCCGTCGCGCTGCGCCTCGGGGTCGAGGCATAGTCAGCGTGTTCGAGCCGGCACACTCGGCCAGCGAAGAGCGGACACAGTAGCGCCCGCTGCCGGCCTGGGGGTGGCCGGCGAGCGGGCATTCGAATGGGCGTCCTAGGGGGTGTGGACGCCCGCGGACTGGGGCCTGACGGCCTTACGAGGTCACAGCAACCACATCAGCAAGAGGATGATGACAATGGCTGTGACGACACCTCCGCCGATGTACATCTGGTCGCTCCTCGCACTGCCGCTTGCTTCGCGGCCCCAGGGGTCAGCTCGGGAACCGGCAGGCTAGGCGTTCTTGATCGAGTCGCCGGCCTTCTTGGCGGCGTCCTTCACATCGCCCATCGCCTCCTGCGCGTCGCCCTTGGCGTGCTGCGCCTTGCCCTTCGCCTCCATCTCCTCGTTGTCGATGGCGTCGCCGACCTTCTCGCGGGCGGCGCCCGCAGCCTGGTTCGCCTTGCCGGCGATCTTGTCGCGGTTTTCTGGCATCGCTGCACTCCTTCGCTGCACCCCTGCCGGTGTGGCGGGGGTCGTGGCGTGGAAGCCATGCTGGCATCGGAGGCGTCGCATTTTGGTCGTCCCTGCTCCGCGGGTGCTTCAGTCCCATGACATTTCGCCATCCCCCGCCCCGGCCGAGGCGGAACGGACCGGCAACGGCGGGCGGACCGAACCGAAGGCGACGAGTTATCCGGAAGGAGGGGGAGCGGTGACCTGGAACTCGCTCGCGCCGCGCGCCCGAAGGGTGCCTACTGCAGCCGGCGCACCGAGGTCCACGCGAGCGTGAACACTACGAAGGCGATCGACGCCAGGACCATGAACGAGCCGATGCCCGTCTGCACGCCGTAGGCCGAGATCGCGAACGCCATCGGGAATGAGCCGATCGCTTGCACGCCGTGCGACATCTGGTTCACGGCCATCACACGACCGCGCATCTCATTCCGCGTCACCTGGTGGAGCAACGTGTTGTTTAGCGCCATCGCCACGGAGTGGAAGATGCCGCCCACCGCGAGGATCGAGAGCGAGAGGTAGTACTGCGTCGACGCCGAGAAGCCGATCAGGATCGTCGCGTACACGATGAAGCAGCCGAGCATCAGCAGCCCTCGATGCCGCGCGCTCCCGAGGTAGGCGAGCGCGAGCAGGCCGAGCAGCGATCCCCACCCCATCATCGAGG
>CAZVNJ010000093.1:0-5856 GCA_964628985.1 uncultured Dehalococcoides sp. | reverse complement strand
GTCACCTCGCCGTCTGCGATGTCGATCTTCACGGTGTCGCCGGGCTCGTAGGTCCCGCCGAGCATCGCGTCCGAGAGCTTGTCCTCGATCAGGTTCTGGATCACCCGGCGCAGCGGCCGAGCGCCGAACACCGGGTCGAAGCCAGCCTCGCCCAGGTGGTCGAGGAGGGCATCCGTCACCTCGAGGTGCATCTCCTTCGTCTTCAGGTTGTCGCGCAGGTCGTCTAACTCGAGGTTGACGATCCGGCGGATGTCCGCGGCGCCCAGGGCACGGAAGACCACGGACTGGTCGATACGGTTGAGGAACTCGGGCCGGAAGACCCGCTTCATCTCCTCCTCGACGCGCGCCTTCATCCGCTTGTACTGCGCCTCGGCGTCCTTCGTCTCGTCCTGCGCGGTGTTGAAGCCGACGCGGCTGTCCTTCCGGATGAGGTCCGAGCCGACGTTGGACGTCATGATGATGATGGTGTTCCGGAAGTCCACCTTGCGGCCCTTCGCGTCGGACAGGTGTCCGTCGTCGAAGATCTGCAGCAGGGTGTTGAAGACATCCGGGTGTGCCTTCTCGATCTCGTCCAGCAGGATGAGGCAGTACGACTTGCGTCGCACCAGGTCCGTCAACTGGCCACCGTCGTCATACCCCACGTAGCCCGGAGGCGAGCCGACGAGGCGTGAGACGGTGTGCTTTTCCATGAACTCGGACATGTCGATCCGCACGATGTTGTCGCGCGACCCGAACATGAACTCGCCCAGCATTTCGGCGAGGTAGGTCTTTCCGACGCCCGTGGGCCCGAGGAACATAAAGACGCCGATCGGGCGCTTCGGGTCCTTCAGGCCGGCGCTGGCACGACGGACCGCCCGAGAGACTGCGGCGATCGGCTCTTCCTGTCCGATCACTCGCTCCTTCAGGAACGATTCCATCTCCAGCAGGCGCTGGCTCTCCTCCGCCGCGATGCGCGACAGCGGGACGCCGGTCCACTGCGAGATGACGTCGCGGATGTCGTCCTCAGTGACGATCGCCTGGTCGGAGCCGCGCTGCTCCTGCATCTCCGCTTCGAGTTCCTCGAGGCGGCTCTGCAGCCGCACTTCGCGCTCGCGCAGTTCCGCGGCGAACTCGTATTGCTGGTTCGCGATCGCCTGGTCCTTCTCGCGGCGCAGCGCCTCGAGGCCGCTCTGCACTTCCTTCACGGAAGGCGGCATCGCGTGGCGACGGATGCGGACGCGGGCCGAAGCCTCGTCCATCAGGTCGATCGCCTTGTCCGGGAGGAAGCGGTCGGACACGTAGCGCGCGGAGAGTTCCGCGGCCGCCTTCAGCGCCTCATCCGAGATCTTGAGCTTGTGGTGCTCCTCGTACGCCGAGCGCACGCCCTTGAGGATCGAGATCGTGTCCGGCACCGTCGGCTCGTCCACGCGCACCGGCTGGAAGCGCCGCTCCAACGCCGCGTCCCGCTCGATGTGCTTGCGGTACTCGTCGAGGGTGGTTGCACCCACGGCCTGGATCTCGCCGCGGGCGAGTGCCGGCTTCAGGATGTTCGCCGCGTCCACCGCGCCCTCGGCCGCACCCGCACCGACGAGCATGTGCAGTTCGTCGATGAACAGGATGCAGTTGCCCGAGGTCTTGATCTCCTCGATGACCTTCTTCAGCCGCTCTTCGAACTCACCGCGATACTTCGTGCCCGCGACGAGCAGGCCGATGTCCAGCGTGAGCATGCGCTTGCCGAGGAGCGTGTCCGGGACATCGCCGGAGACCACGCGGTGCGCGAGACCCTCCGCGATCGCCGTCTTACCGACGCCCGGCTCACCGATGAGGACGGGGTTGTTCTTCGTGCGCCGCGAAAGGATCTGGACGACCCGTTCGATCTCGTGGTCACGCCCGACGATCGGGTCGAGTTGACCGCTGCGGGCCATGGCGGTGAGGTCTACGCCCAGCTGATCCAGCGTGGGGGTACGGACGGATCGCCCGCCAGCCGCCGCGGCAGCCTGACCGGACGGCTGGCTGCCGCCCGCTGCTGGCTGGCCCTGCTGCGGCTGCGCCTGCAGGATGCGCGTGGTCTCCCCGCGCACCCGCTCCAGGTTCACGCCGAGGCTCTCCAGGACGCCCGCCGCAATCCCTTCGCCCTCGCGGACGAGGCCGAGCAGCAGGTGCTCCGTGCCGATGTATGAGTGGGACAGCCGTCGTGCCTCGTCCACGGCGAGTTCGATGACCTTCTTCGCCCGAGGAGTGAGCCCGATCTCGGCGGAGGACGTGCGGTCCCCACGGCCGATGATGAACTCGACCGCCGAGCGGACCTTGTTCAGTTCCACGCCGAGGTTGCCCAACACCTTCGCCGCCACGCCATCGCCCTCGCGGACAAGGCCGAGCAGCAGGTGTTCGGTGCCGATGTAGTTGTGGTTGAAGCGCTGGGCTTCTTCCTGGGCGAGCGTGAGCACGCGTCGTGCCCGCTCGGTGAACTTGTCGAATCGGTCAGCCATGACTCGGCCTCCGTCCGTTCCCCCTGCTGATCCACAGTACCACGGGGCACTGGCACCCCATCGAACGTAGACCCGCTGGGCCTCGTGATCCATCGTTGCGCGCCCGCGCGCTGTTGTCTCTCCGTGTCAGCCCGGATGCCGGACCGTGACATGACCGCAAAGAATTGCCTGGTTGCCCTCCGGAGAGACAGAGGCGCGCCGAGGTTCCCCGCGGCGCGCCGTCTGGTGCTGACCCATTATGGGCTACTCAGCCGGTGTCTCCGTGACGCCCTCGCTCGCCGGGGCTTCGTCCGGCTGCTGCTGGGCCAGGTCCGCCTGCGCCTGCTGCATCGCAGCCTGCATCGCCGTCAGGACTGGCTGGTCATCGCGCATCGCCGCACGAGCCTGCTGGTCCTCGGCCCGCGACTCCTGCCGGGCCGACGCGGCAGCCGCCGCCTTGCGCGACTCCTCCGCGGCCCGCTCGAGGCGAGCAGCGAAGCGGGGCTGGAGATTGACCGCCTCGTCCGGGAACAGGCGCACGGCGTCCTCGGGCATCTCTGTGGTCCGGCCGTCCTGGTCGAACTGCCAGCCCCGGATCATCGCCTCGGTGCGGGCTTCGCGAAGCGAGAGGCCCAGGCGGTGACGGTCGTGCTCGATACGCACGATCTTCAGCGGGACGACGTCGCCCTCTTCGACGACCTCCTCCGGGTGGCCGATGCGGCGGTCCACCAACTCGGAGACGTGGACGAGGCCCTCGACCGGCCCAGGGAGGCGGGCGAAGGCCCCGAAAGCGACCAGCTTCGTGATCACACCGGGGACGACGTCACCCACCTGGTAGCGCGTGATCAACTGCTCCCACTGCTCCGGTGCCGCGCGCCGGATCGAGAGCGCGATCTTCTTCGTGTCCTGGTCGATGCGCATGACGAAGACGTTGACCTCGTCGCCGACCTTAAACAGGTCTTCCGGCTGCGCGTTCCGGTCCCATGAGAGCTCGGACAGGTGGACGAGACCGTCGGCACCGCCCAGGTCTACGAACACACCGAAGTTCCGGATTGAGGTAATGCGTCCCAGCCTGATCTCACCCTCGTGCAGTTCGTCGAGGAGGCGGTCCTTCTGCTCGGCACGCCACTCCTGCAGCGCCGCGCGCTCCGAGAGGATGACGCGGTTCCGCCGGCGGTTGATCTCGATCACCTTCAGGCGGAGTTCACGGCCCACCTGCGCAGAGAGCGGGTTGGTCCCGTCCGTGCCGGGCTTCGCGCCCACCACCTGCGACATCGGGATGAAGGCGTTGACGCCTTCGACGTTCGCGAGCAGGCCGCCCTTGTTGTAGCCGGTGATCTCGGCCTCGAAGATGTCGCCGTTCTCGAAGCGCTCCTGCAGCGTCCGCCAGCCCTGCTCGCCGCGTGCGCGGTCGATCGACAGGCCGACCTGGCCCTCCGAGGTCTCCGGATTGGAGACGTACACCAGAACCTTGTCGCCGGGTTGCACCTTCGTCAGCGGGTCGGCGCCGAGCGAGTGCATCTCGCCAGCGGGCACGACACCCTCGGACTTAAAGCCGATGTCGACGAGGATGCCGTCGCGCTCCACGCCCATGACCGTGCCCTCGACGACCTCGCCACGCCGCAACTGGCGCGGTTCTTGAGCCTCAACGCTGGCGAGCAGCGCCTCCATGGACTCGAATTCGTCGGTGGGAGCGGTGGTGGTCTGGTTGGTCAAGGTTGGTACTAGCCTCCGGATTGAAGATGGATCTGCGCGTCGGCGAGCCGAGGCGCAAGTGATGATGATACATCGCCCTGCCCGATACGATCCCGTCCCGCCCCACGGATGCCGCGCAGCACTCGATGAAGCATCGGCGGTGTCGTGTCGGGGGGAGAAGCAGCGAGCCATCCCGTTTAGCGGGATGGCTCGCATCGTCCTGGCGGTGGCCTATTTTCCACGCCCGTTCGCACGGGGAGTATCGTCAGCGCTGTGGCGTTTCACTTCCGTGTTCGGAATGGGAACGGGTGGGGCCACCACGCTCTAACCACCAAGGAGTTCAGTATCGCGCATCGTCCGCGGTAGTGACAAGCCCTCCGAGGGGCCGGCCTTGAGATTCCCGCACCGTCTCGAGTTCCACGAGGTGACCCCGGACCGCTGGCGTGATTTCGAGCGGCTCTTCGAGGCGCGCGGCGGCCCGAAGTACTGCTGGTGCATGCCGAACCGGGCGCATCAACGGCCGGGCGCCACCGCCGCCACCCGTAAGGCGGCCATCCGAGCGCGCGTCCGGCACAGCGAGCCGATCGGCATCCTCGGTTACCTCGAGGGCGAGCCGATCGCGTGGTGCTCGGTTGCGCCGAAGGCCACGTTCGAGCGCCTCGGCAAGATCGAGGGCGAGGTCGCAGACGCGGACGGCCTCTGGTCGATCACCTGCTTCTTCGTCTCCCGTGCGTATCGCGGCCAGGGGATCACGGCCAGCCTGATTCGGGCGGCCGTCGCGCACGCGAAAGCCCACGGTGCTCGCGCAGTGGAGGCGTATCCGGTCGACCCAGACTCGCCCTCGTACCGCTTCATGGGCTTCGTGGCGCCGTTCGAGCGCCAACGGTTCCGGGAGGTGGGACGCATCGGCGCGCGGCGTCACGTGTATCGCCGGCGGTTCCGCCAGTGAGGATCCGGCCAGACGCGAAACAGGCGGAGCCGAGTGGCTCCGCCTGTCCGAATGCTTGGTAGCGGGAGAGGGATTCGAACCCCCGACCTTCGGGTTATGAGCCCGACGAGCTGCCGCTGCTCCATCCCGCGTCGCGGCTCAGTCGGGCCGGCTACCCCCGGTTGGGGGAGACGGCGGACCAAGCAACACCTTCACACAGAATACGGCGAGAGCGCACACCTACGAACAGCGCACCGAAGAGTTCGCACAAGATCGCATGTTGTGCTTGATAGAGGGTCAAGCCCTCGACCATTAGTACCGGTTAGCTGAGCGCATTGCTGCGCTTACACCTCCGGCCTATCAAGCGGGTAGTCTTCCCGCGGTCTTACCTGGTTAACCCAGTGAGTGGCCTCATCTTGAAGTTGGCTTCCCGCTTAGATGCTTTCAGCGGTTATCCATTCCAGACATGGCTACCCGGCGATGCTCCTGGCGGAACAACCGGCACACCAGAGGTCTGTCCACCCCGGTCCTCTCGTACTAGGGGCAGATCTCCTCAAGCCACTTGCGCCCACAGCGGATAGAGACCGAACTGTCTCACGACGTTCTGAACCCAGCTCGCGTACCGCTTTAACGGGCGAACAGCCCGACCCTTGGGACTTGATACAGCCCCAGGATGCGACGAGCCGACATCGAGGTGCCAAACCCTGCCGTCGATGTGAACTCTTGGGCAGGATCAGCCTGTTATCCCCGGCGTACCTTTTATCCTTTGAGCGATGGCCCTTCCAT
>CAZVNJ010000092.1:0-5896 GCA_964628985.1 uncultured Dehalococcoides sp. | reverse complement strand
CGACCCAACGGGCTACTTGTCAAAGCGGTATCGAACAGCCTGTTCGATGCGCGACCAGTTACGGGTGGATGCCTTCGCAGAAACGTGGGACACCCGCTCATAACCAGCCGCAGACCACTCAGCCTACCCGACCCGCCCTGCCAAGGGCTAGGGTTCCTCGCGCCACCCGCGGGCGGCGGCACTCCTGATCAAGATAGAACGCACGTTCTCATCTGTCAAACAGATGTTCTGTGCCTATCGAACCGCACCCCAAGCGGCACGATCCGGGGCGGGTTGAACCGCCTTCTTCGATGACGGAATGGAATAGCGATATGGCGTAGCGGCATGTTGCCAAGACGCCACTATTTGAAATGTAGGTTGAGACACATCAACCACGACCTGGGCGGGATTCACTCGAAAGGAAACCGGCCTTGAACCTGACTCCGAGAGGGGCGCTGAAGCGGCCCCTAGCAGTCCTCGCCGCCGCGGTCTGCGCCCTACTGGTCATGAGCACCGCCTCAGCCCAGACCGCCGGCGTGACAGTGACCATCCCCTCCGGACCTCCAGGCCCCATTCAGGCGACCGTGAACGGCGTGAATTGTGGTGCCGCCGGAACGGTCTCCGCGACGGCAACCATCACGCTGACCCTCCCCGCCAGCTGCGCCACCCCGGGCGCGGTCGTGAGGTTTACCAGCGGTACCGTCGGCCTCGCCTCGACCGTGACGGTGCCGGCGAGCGGCACCGGGACGCTCGTCCTGGCGAACCTGAACCCGACGAACGCGGTCACCATCACCATCCCGGCCGTGCCGGGTGGCAGCGGCACGGTGAACGCAGTGGTCGGCGGCCAGATCTGTGGCACGGCGACTGTGTCCAGCACCGCCACCACCACCATTTCGCTTCCCGCCACGTGTGCGACGCCGAACGCGGTCGTCTCCTTCACCACGCCGGGTGGCAACCTCACCGCGACGGTGACGGTCCCCGCCGCCGGTGGCACGCTCACGCTGAGCGGGTTGACCGCGGCCACGCCGACGAGTGTCACCCTCCCGGCCGGCTCCGGTGTCTACACGATTCGCGTCAACGGCCAGGTCTGTGGCACGGCAACCCTCGTTGCCGGGACCACGACGACCGTGGTGCTTCCCGCGACCTGTGCTGCGACGAACGGCACGGTCTCCTTCACGAACGCCGCGGGGCAACAACTCGCTGCGACTCCCTCCATTTCGGCGACCGGTGGCGGGACGTTGACCGTCACCAACCTTGACCCCGCGGTCATGCGGGTCACGCTGCCGCTGGCCCCGACGGGCATCATCACCATCATGAGCGGCACGATCGTGTGTGGCACCGCCGCGGTCTCTCCGACCGCCACGACCACGGTCACCCTCGCACCCGCCTGTAGCGTCCCGGGCCTCCCGCTGACGTTCACGGGTGGCAGCAACGTGGCCATCGCCCAGACGCTCACGGTCCCGGCAACGATCACGACGGCGAGCGGCTCGCTCGCGCTCTCCAGCCTCGCCGCCACCAACCCGCTCACGATCACCCTCCCAGCCGGCACGGGTACGGTGACGGTCGTTGTCGGCAACCTGGTGTGCGCGACCACCACGCTGTCGAGCACGGGCACGACGAATGTGACGGTCCCGGTCACCTGCGCCAACGCTGGCCAGACGATCACGTTCACCGTGAATGGCACCGCGGCGCCGCAGACGCTCACCGTGCCGGCCTCCGGGACGGGCGTGCTGACGCTTGCCACGCTGGGGCAGGTGGCCCCGGCACCCGCGAAGACCGGTAACGCCGGCTTCGAGGGCGGTGACGGCTCAGCCTGGATGCTTGCGGGTCTGCTCGCCATGGCCCTCGTCACAGTGGGCGGTGCCCGCCTGATGGGCCGTCGCGACTGAGCGAGCACCTCGTGGTGACGAACCGCGAGTGACGATGCGGAGGGTGCGGGTTCGCCTGCACCCTCCGTCCTTCGTTCGGGGACGGACGTCAGTTCTCGCCCGCCCAGGCATCGTCCATGTTCGCGTAAACGTGCATGGAGGCGATCAGCGGACCGTCGAAGGTATAGGCGTGCGCAATGTGGGTGTTGCTGCGGATGCTCCCGTCCAGCGCGCGGATGACCTGGTGGACGGCGACGAGGATGCGGTCTTCGTCGACCTCGAACGTCACGGGCTCGACGCTCGGGTTGACCTGGGAGAACTGGTAGGTCCAGTAGGCGCGGACTTCGTCGTGGCCGATCGCCCGTCTGCGTTCCATCATGTTCGGCCAGTCGACGTCGGGCGAGAGCATCGGGATGACGGCGTCGATGTCGCGGCGGTTGAAGGCGTCGTAGAGACGCCTCAGCAGCGCGATCCGGTCCTCGTCCTGGCCCACCTGCCTAGCCCTCCCGCAGCGCGCGTTCGAGGCCGGTCTCCCACTCACCACGCGCGGTGTCGAGCTCCACCGCGATCGGCCCGAGGGCGATCGTGTCGCCCTCGATCCGGCCAAGCGGGGTCGCGGTTACGCCCGCGGTCAAGGCCAGCGCCGCGAGCGTGGCGGCCGCGTTTTCGTCCCGCACACCGACCAAGAAGCGGGAAGGCGCCTCTCCAAAAAGCGCGGCGTCCACCCGCGGACCGACATCGATGACCCCTGCCGTGATGCCGTGCCCCGCCGCGACGCACATCTCCGCCACCGCCACCGCCAGCCCGCCGTCCGCGAGGTCGTGGGCGGCGCTCAGCAGGCCTCGCGCGTGGGCGTCGAGGACGGTGCGCTGCACGCGCGCCTCAAGGTTGAGATCGATCGACGGCAGCCCACCGAGCGTCTCGTGGATGACGTGCTGGTACTCAGAGCCGGCAAGCGTCGACGCCGGCTGCGCGACGGGGCTACCCAGGAGGACGAGGAGGTCGCCCGGGCGGGGCGCAATCGTGAGGTGCCTGGCGACGTCCTCAATGACGCCGACCATGCCGATGCCGGGCGTCGGCATGATGGCGCCGCTCGGGGTTTCGTTGTAGAGCGAGGCGTTGCCCGAGATCACCGGCGTGTTCAGCACGCGGGCCGCCTCGGAGAGACCGATGATCGCCTCTTCCAGTTGGTAGGCGACGTCCGGCTTCTCCGGGTTCCCGAAGTTGAGGCAGTCCGTGAGCGCCGCCGGGGTCGCGCCGGTCGCGACGACGTTGCGCGCGGCCTCGGCGACGGCCATCGCCGCGCCCGTGCGCGGGTCGAGCGCGAGAAACCGGGCGTTGCAGTCAGTCGCGGCGGCCACGCCCTTCGATGTGCCGCGCACGCGGATGACCGCAGCATCGCCGCCGGGCCGCAGGATGGTGTTGTTCTGCACCATGTGGTCGTACTGGCGGTAGATCCACCGCCGGCTGGCGATGTTTTCGGAACCGAGCAGTCGGAGCAACGCCGCCGAGGGGTCAGCGACGTCCGGTTGCGCACCGGGGTCGATCGCCTGCAGCCTGTCGAGGTGGGCGGGGCGCTGGCCGGCGGGCGGGTACTGCGGCGGGTCTCCGAAGATCTTGACGGGCATCCGCGCCACCACCGTGTCGCCGTCCCGGACAGTCGCCATCTGGTCGTCCGTGACGTGGCCGATGACGTCCGCGTGCAGTTCCCAGTGCCGGAAGTGGGCGAGCACATCGTCGAGGTGCTCTGCCTTCGGGATGACGAGCATCCGCTCCTGCGACTCGGAGAGCATCACCTCGTAGGCGTTCATCCCTTGCGCGCGGCGCGGCACGAGCGAGATGTCGATCTCGATGCCGGTCCCGGCGCGGTTCGCCGCCTCGACCGCCGAGGAGGTGAGGCCGGCGGCACCGAGGTCCTGGAGACCCTCGATCCAATCGCCGTGCTGCTCGGCCAGTTCACAGCACGCCTCCATCAGGAGTTTCTCCATGAACGGGTTGCCGACCTGCACGGCCGGGCGGTGCTCGTCCGACCCCTCGGACAGTTCGACCGAGGCGAAGGTCGCGCCGTGGATGCCATCGCGCCCGGTGTCTGCGCCGACGAGCACGAGCGGGTTGCCCACCCCCGAAGCCTTCGCTGAGAGGAGGTGCTCACGACGGCCAATACCCAGGGCCATGGCGTTCACCAACGGGTTGCCGCTGTAGGAGGGGTCCATTTGCACTTCGCCGCCCACTGTCGGGACGCCGACGCAGTTCCCGTACCCGCCGATGCCGGCCACGACGCCGCGGAAGAGCCGTCGGTTGTTGCGGTCCGTCAGCGGCCCGAAGCGGAGTGAGTCGAGTAGCGCCACCGGGCGCATCCCCATCGCGAAGATGTCGCGCAGGATGCCGCCGACGCCCGTGGCGGCGCCCTCGTACGGCTCAAGGGCGCTCGGGTGGTTGTGGGACTCCATCTTGAAGACGCAGACCCAGCCGTCGCCCAGGTCGATGGCGCCGGCGTTCTCCTCGCCCACCTTGGTAAGGACGAAGGGGCCGGTGGTGGGGAAGTAGTGGAACAGTGGCTTCGAGTGCTTATAGCCGCAGTGCTCGGACCACAGCGCTCCGGTCATGCCGAGTTCGACCTCGGTGGGCTCGCGGTCCAGCATGTCGACGAGGCGCCCGTACTCCTCGCGGCTCATGGCCACCTGCTGCAGGGCTCGGTCGTCGACCGCCACGCGCTACCTCGATGCCACTCACGGGGAGGATGCGTCGAGGGTAGCAGCGGGCGGCGGGAGGGGGGAGCGAGGCGCGGGGGCCTCGCTATACTCGCGGCTCCACGCCCCCGGCAGGAGGCATCCGTGAAGACCTCAACCCCCGATTCGACCACTCTGCTCGCCTGGACAGGCATCGTGATCTGCGGTGGGTCGAATGCGGTGGCGATCCGGGTGGGCAATGTCCATCTCGATCCCTTCTGGGGCGCGGCGCTGCGCTTCGGCCTCGCATCGATGGTCCTCCTCGCGGTGATGGCCTGGCGCCGGCCACCGCTCCCGCGCGGGGTGGCCCTTCTGAGTGTGGTCGCGTACGGGCTGCTCAACTTCGCCGGTGCCTATGCCTTCGTCTACTGGGGGCTCGTCAGTGCGCCAGCCGGGGCAGCACAAGTCATGATCTCGACCGCGCCAATCCTGACCGTCCTGCTCGCTGCCGCCGTGGGGCTCGAGGTGTTCGACTGGCAACGCGTCGGGGGCACCGTGGTGGCAGCGCTTGGCATCGTGGTGGTCTTTGGCGACCAACTGCGTGGAGGGGTGCCTGTGGCGGCGATGGCGGCGCTCTTTGCGTCTGCCTTCTGCATCGCGGCGAGCGGCATCGTGGTGAAGAAATACCCTGTCGGGCACCCCGTCAGTGCGAACGCCATTGGAATGCTGGTCGGGACCGTGATCCTCGGCGCGATCTCCGCCCTCGCGGCGGAATCCTGGCATCTCCCTGGTGAGACGCGAACGCTGGCTTCACTCGCCTATCTGGTCGTCGTCGGCTCGGTCGGCCTCTTCATGCTCGTGCTCTATGTGATCGAGCGCTGGAGTGCGAGTGCCGCGTCCTATCCATTGCTGCTGATGCCCCTGGTCACCGTGCTCGCCGCCGCCGTGCTGCTGGACGAGCCAGTCCGCCCATTGTTCGCGGCCGGATCCGCACTCGTGGTCCTCGGCGTCTACGTCGGAGCGTTCGCGCCACCGCTCGTGCAACGGGGGCCGGACCGAGCGCCGGTCCGCTGAAGTCGCTTACGCCCGCACGCCGACCGACTCGAGCACGGCGCGCCAAATGGCGTTGCCGTCGTCATTGCCGAGGAGCGGCTCACAGGCGCGTTCCGGGTGAGGCATCATCCCGAGGACGTTGCCACGCTCGTTCAGGATGCCCGCGATGTTGTTCAGCGAGCCGTTCGGATTCGCCTCGGGCGTCACCCGGCCATCGGCGGTGCCGTAGCGGAAGGCGACGCGGTCGGTGTCCTCAAGGAGGCGCAGCGTCGCCTCATCCGCGACATAGCGACCCTCGCCGTGTGAGATCGGGAAGAGGTAGCCGCG
>CAZVNJ010000091.1:0-5960 GCA_964628985.1 uncultured Dehalococcoides sp. | reverse complement strand
CCTCCTGCGGTGGTGAGCACGGGCGAGTATGACACGGGATCGTGCTAGATTCGCGGGCCGGAGGCCCCGTGAGCACGCACGCAATTGGCATCGACCTGATCGAGATTGACCGTGTGGCCGCGGTGCTGGCGAAGCACCCGGAGCGGTTCATCCAGCGCGTCTTCACGAATGCCGAGGCCGCATTCTGCCGCGGCCGCGTGCCGGAACTGGCGGCCCGCTTCTCCGCGAAGGAAGCCACGATGAAGGCGCTCGGGACCGGGGCCCGATCCGTCGCTTGGCGCGACATCGAGGTCCTCCCGGACCGCCGTGGCAAGCCCGTGGTCTACCTCTACGGGGGTGCCCGGCGGCGCGCGGACGCGATCGGGCTGGACGCGATCGATGTCTCGCTCACCCATCTCGCGTCGTTCGCGATGGCGATCGTCGTGTGCACGCAGGAACGGCTGGAGGAGGACCCGATGGCGGGCCGTGCCCGGCTCGTTGCCCGCCTGCGCGAGCGTGGGCTGATGACGGACGACCCCGAGGGCGATGGGGCGCGGGCATGAGCACGCCAATGGGCCGCCCTCTGGAGCCGCTGGTGACGGCAGCGCAGATGCGCGAGCTGGAGGCCGCGGCCATCGCGGCGGGCGTATCCGAGCGTCAACTGATGGCGAATGCGGGCCTCGCCGTCGCGCAGGAGGCCTGGATGATGGCGGGCGGCTCCGACGAGCGCCCGATCCTGATCCTCGCGGGGCCGGGGAACAATGGCGGCGACGGCCTCGTTGCGGCTACACGCCTCGCTGAATGGGGCGCGCCGGTCCACGTCTACCTGCTGCGAGCACGCGCTGACGACGATGTCGAATGGCGCGCGTGCGTCGAGGCTGGGGTGCCGCACACCGTGGCGTCTGAGGACGCCGGCTTCGTCACGCTGCAGGAACTGCTCTCGACCGCCGCCGTGGCCGTGGATGCCCTGTTCGGCACGGGTCTGCGCCCACAGGAACGCCCAATCGAGGGCGACGCCGCCGAGGTGCTCGCGCGGCTGCAGGCGGCGCGGGCCTCGATGCCGCCCCTGCCATCGATCGCCGTCGACCTACCGAGCGGGGTGGACAGCGACACCGGGTTCGCAGACCCGCTGGCGGCGGGCGCGGATGAGACCGTGACGTTCGAGTGCGCGAAGGTAGGCTTGGTCACCACGCCCGGCGCGCTGCTTGCCGGACGGGTAGTGCCAGTAGAGATCGGGATACCGGCCGACGCCCGCGCTCGGCTCGGCCTTGGAACGCTCATGCTGCGCGAGGCGCGCGCGTCACTGCCAGAGCGGCCGGCTGACGGCCACAAGGGCACCTTCGGCACAACCGTGATCGCCGCCGGCTCTCGTCGGTACCCCGGGGCCGCGCGGCTGGCGGTGGAGGCGGCGGCGCGCTCGGGCTGCGGCGTCGTGACATTGGCTGCACCTGCCTCGATCCAGCCGCTCGTGGTCGCCTTCCCCGACGCGACGCACGAGCCCCTGCCCGACATCGATGGCGCGCACACGCCTGAGGGGGCGCGGACGCTGCTGCAGGCGCTGCGCCGAGGGCGCGCGCGATCGCTGCTCGTGGGCCCTGGCATCGGGCTCTCGGACGGCGCGCGGGGCTTCGTGCAGCACCTGCTCGCCGGGCTGGATCAGGTGGACGGCATCGAGACGGTCGTGCTGGACGGGGACGCGCTGACGGTCCTCGCGGGCGAACACGACTGGCACCGACGGTTCGCGGCAGCCCGGGTGCTGACGCCACACCCGGGCGAGATGGCGCGCCTGACCGGACGGCCCATCGAGACCATCCAGGGGGCTCGCCTGGCCCATGCCCTCGAACTGGCCGAAGCCACCACGAGCGTGGTGATCCTGAAGGGTGCCGGGACGATCATCGCAGCCCCGGACGGGCGCGCACGGATCTCCGAGGCGGCGACCTCGGCGCTGGCCCACGGGGGCACGGGGGACGTGCTGGCGGGGCTCGTTGCCGGGTTCGCGGCGCAGGGGATGGCTGCCTTCGAGGCGGCATGCGCCGCCGTGTGGGTGCACTCGGAGGCGGCCAGGCAGGTTTCCGCGGTCTACGGCGACGCCTCCACCCTCGCCTCAGACCTCGTGCGGGCGCTCCCGGAGGCGCGAAAGGCGCTGGAACCGCCCCGGCGTGACGACCGAAGCGACCGATTGCCGCTGTGAAACACCGGTCCCTTCAAATTTGCGGGCATATAGATCGTTGACGCGTGCGGGCGGAGCAAGCGGTATAGTTCAGAGGTCGAACAGGTGTCCGCACAGGCCCGGCGGGGGCAAGCGGACGCCGCGGAGGACACCCGCGTGACCGACGCTCTCACCCCATCCTCGGACGACTCCACCGCTCTCATCTTCCCCGGGCAGGGGTCTCAGATGCCGGGCATGGGGAAGTTGCTGCACGCCAATTCCGAGGCAGCCCGTCGGACCTTCGAAGAGGCCAGCGACCTGACCGGCATCGACCTCGCCTCAGTCTGCTTCGACTCCGACGCGGACGAGCTCGCCTCGACGGAGAACACGCAGCCGGCGGTGCTGACCACCTCGGTCGCGTTCTTGCGCGCGATGCGCGAGAAGTTGAACGAGGTGGGCGGAGGCGTGCGGCCTCGCCTGTTCGGCGGTCACTCGCTGGGCCTGTTCAGCGCGGCGGTGGCCACGAACGCCATCTCGTTCCGCGACTCGCTGCTGATCATCATGGAGCGCTCGCGCCTCATGGGATCGTTCAATGCGGACCGGCCCGTGGGCATGGCGGCGATCATCGGGATGGACGCGGAGGCGGTGCGCCAGTTGTGCGAGGACGCCACACTCGGCGAGCACGACCGCGTGGACGTGGCTAACCACAATGAGGCGCAGCAGACCGTGATCTCCGGCGACGTGACCGCCCTCGAGCGGGCCATGGAGGGCGCTCGCGCGCTCCAGGGGAAGGCGATCCGCCTGAAGTTGAAGGTCTCCAGCCACACGCCGCTGCACACGTTGCAGGCACAGGAGTTTGCGCAGGTGATCCAGGAGATCCCGTTCGCGGATCCGGAGCGCCCGATCGTCTCGAACATCTCCGCCGAATTGCTGCGCACGGCCGCCGAGGTGCGTGCGGAGTTCGAGGCCCAACTGAAGTCGCCCGTGCTGTGGGCGGAGAACGTGCGCCGGATGACGCGTGAAGGGGTCGACACCTTCATCGAGGTCGGCCCGGGGCACAGCCTGTCGCGGATGGTGAAGCGGATCGCCGGTGAAGTCACTGCGGTCTCACTGGACGACGCGCGCGACAAGCCCATCCCGATCTCGGTCCTCCCCCCGCGCCGCACGACGCCGTGACCCGCCGCGTTGTCGTCACCGGGCTGGGCCTCATCACCCCGCTTGGCAACGATGTGGCCTCCAATTGGGAGGCCCTCGTAGCCGGGCGGTCGGGCATCGACACCATCACCCTCTTCGACACCAGCGCCTACGAATTCCCGATCGCCGGAGAGGTGCGCAACTTCGACCCCGCCGAGCACGTCGAGTCGAAGTTGCTGCGCCGGATCGACCGCTCGACGGTGTTCGCCATCGCCGCGGCCGAGAAGGCCCTGGCTGACGCGGGGTTGGAGATCACCCCCGAGAATGCGCGTCGGGTGGGCGTCGTGGTGGGCACGGGCATCGGGAGCGCGCAGTTGATCGTGGAGCAGGCGGCGGTGCTGGCGGAGAAGGGGCCCCGGCGGGTATCGCCGTTCCTCATCGCGCACATGCTGCCGGACACGGCGACAGGGCTGATCGCGATCCAGACTGGCGCGCGTGGTCCCAACTTCGCCGTGACCGCAGCGTGTGCGACGGGCGGCGCGACGACTGGTGAAGCGGCGGAGTTGATCATCCGCGGCGACTGCGAAGTGATCGTTGCCGGCGGCTACGAGGCGCCGCTGACCCCCGTCTACTACGCCGGCTTCAACGCGATGAAGGCGCTCGCCACGGCCGAGGACCCCACGAAGGCCGTCCGGCCGTTCGACGCGACCCGCAACGGCTTCATCCTAGGCGAGGGCGCCGGCATCCTCATCCTGGAGGAGCTGGAGCACGCGCGGGCGCGCGGCGCCCACATCTACGCCGAGTTCGTCGCGGCGGGCACGAGCAACGACGCCTTCGACATGGTGGCGGCGGCGGAGGACGGTCACGGGATTGCGCAGGCTATGCAGGACGCGCTGAAGCGCGCCGGCATCACGCCCGAGGCGATCGACTACATCAACGCGCACGGCACGAGCACGCCGCTCAACGACCGCGTGGAGACGACGGCGATCCGGGAAGTCTTCGGCGAGCACGCGGACGCCCTCATGGTCTCGTCCACGAAGTCAATGCACGGGCACATGATGGGCGCGGCGGGGGCCGTGGAGGCGGCGATCGCGGCGCTCGTGTGCGAGCGCGGCATCGTGCCGCCGACGATCAACTACGTGAACCCCGACCCGGCGTGCGACCTCGACTACGTCCCGAACGAGGCGCGCCGCGCCGAAGTGCGGTACGCGATGAGCACGTCGGTCGGCCTGGGCGGTCACAACTCCGCCGTGATCTTGAAGCGGTGGGAGGACTCCTGATGGACCGTCGAGTCGTGGTGACCGGTGTGGGGATGCTCAGCGGCGTGGGCGCCGGGCGCGAGGCGACCTGGCAGGCGCTGCTCGCTGGCACGAACGGGATCCGTCCGATCACGCGTGTCGAGACGGCCGACCTGCCCACGCGGGTCGCCGCCGAGGTGCCGGAGTTTGACCTCTCGACCTACCTCGACCGCAAGGAGGCGAAGCGGATGGACCGCTTCACCCACCTGGCGGTGATCGCGTCGGGCGAAGCCCTCGAACACTCGGGCATCGATGTGGCGGCGGACGCGGACGAGATCGGCTGCATGATCGGGTCGGGCATCGGCGGGATGGAGACGCTCGAACAGGAGTTCAAAGTCTTCTTCGAGAAGCCGACGCGCGTCTCCCCGTTCCTGGTGCCGATGTTCATCCCGGACATGGCGGCGGGGCAGACCTCGATCCGCTTCGGCCTGCGCGGGCCGAACTTCAACACTGTCTCCGCCTGCGCTTCCGGGGCCGACGCCATTGGCACCTCGTTCGAGACGATCCGCCGCGGGGACGCCATCGCGATGGTGACGGGCGGCGCCGAGGCCTCGGTCACCAGGATGACGATCGCGGCGTTCGCGGCGTCGAGGGCGCTCTCGCGCAACAACGACCCGGAAACGGCGAGCCGGCCGTTCGACCTCGACCGTGACGGGTTCGTGCTCGGCGAGGGCGCAGGCATCCTCGTCCTCGAAGAGCGCGAGCACGCCGAGCGCCGCGGGGCGACGATCCTGGCCGAGGTCACCTCGTACGCGCAGTCGGCAGACGCGTTCCACGTCACCCAGCCCTCCGAGGGCGGCGAGGGCGCGGCCCGGGCGATGCGGCTGGCGCTGAAGAAGGCCGGCATCTCCGCGGCGGAGATCGACTACATCAACGCGCACGGCACGAGCACGCCGCTGAACGACAAGTTCGAGACGATGTCGCTCAAGGCCGTCTTCGGCGAAGCGGCGCCGGGCATTCCGGTCTCCTCCAGCAAGTCGATGTTCGGGCACACGCTCGGCGCGGCTGGCGGACTGGAGGCTGCAGTGGCAGTGCTGTCGATCCGCGACCAGAAGATCCACCAGACGCTGCACCTGCTCAAGCCGGACCCGGACTGCGACCTCGACTACGTGGCGGACGGGCCTCGGAACCTGGACCTGAAGTACGCGATGTCCAACTCGCTGGGCTTCGGGGGCCACAACTCCTGCCTGATCTTCAACCGTTACGAGGGCTAAGCCGTGGTCGCCCCAGAGGCGGCGCGGTCGCGCGTCCTGACCGGATCGGGCGGGCGCTGGCGCCTGGATGCCCCCCCTGACCTCGACGGCTTCGCAGACGCGGGGCCGGGGCTCCCGCCGCTCATGCGCCTCTTGCTCGCCCGCCGAGGGGTCACCACCACCGAGGAGGCGCGGCGCTTCCTCGGC
>CAZVNJ010000090.1:0-6256 GCA_964628985.1 uncultured Dehalococcoides sp. | reverse complement strand
GAGCGGTGGTGGGGCCATGGGGCACGGAGCGTCGCGGAACTGCTCCTGATCTTCTGGTATCTCACCGCGGTCATCGGTATGCGGCTCTTCCTCCCGTGGCGGCGGCGCAAGGACGACGAGCGCCGTTGAGCAGCCTCACCCTCCGAGAGACGGTCGAACTGCACCTCGACGCGCTCTATGAGCGCGATGCGGCTGGACTCATCCTCGGTATTCGTGGGGGGACGCGCCCGCCCCCGCGCGTCCACCTGGTCCGGACGGTCGAGGGCAACCGCTGGCTCTTCGCGGCCGCGCTGCCCGTCGCACTCCGCGGGGCGGCCGAGGCGCTCCTCGCCTCCGAACCGATCCTTGGCGCCCTTGATGCCATGGAGCACCGCCCCCTTGCCTGCCGCGCGGCGCTCCTCGATCTGCTCGAAGAGCAGCGTCCGCCTTCAGGCGAGTTCCGGGGCCCGGCCTTCGCGTTCCCGGATGCCCTGCCTGGCCCGGCGTTGGCGATCGAGGTGCTGGCCGGGCCGCACCTCGCCCGCCCCCATGTAGACATCGCATGGCTCGCCGAGTTCGTCGAGACAGACCGTCCGGTCGTCATCGCGCGCGGCGAGACTGGTGAGGCCGTCGCGTTCTGCCATTCGGCGCGGCGTGGAGAGGCCTCCGCGGAGGCTGGCGTCGAAGTGGTCGAGGGGTACCGCCGCCGCGGATTCGCCCGCGCTGTCACTCTCGGCTGGGCCCACGTCACCCGCACAGATGGCCGGGAGCCGCTGTACAGCACCTGGTGGGAGAACGAGGCGTCGCGCGCGACTGCGCGATCACTTGGCCTCGTCGCCTACGCCGAGGACTGGCACGTCGACTGAGCGTTCGCCACGGATTTGCCACGTAGGAGCGAGCGGACGTTGCCTGGCTGAGCCCTCGCCCCACGTAGATTTGGTCGAGCTAGCACGCAGACCGGCAGAGCCGCTGCGGCTCGGGGGAGATATGCGCGAGCCTCACATTTACCGACACGACGTCCGGCCGGCCCAGGAGCCCGAGGTTGAGCGCGAAGCCGCCACCCGGCTCGAAGAGGCGCAGATCCAGGGCCAGCGCCTCTTTCTCTTCGGCCTCTCGATGGATGGCATGCACCGCTAGCCAGATCCCAGCCGTCGTCCCTCGTTAGCCTGCTGGCGGCCCGAATCAGCCGTATGCGAACATCGAGGCTCGGCGGGGGCGATTAGCTCAGCGGTAGAGCGCCCGGTTTACACCCGGAAGGTCGGGGGTTCGAACCCCTCATCGCCCACCACGACCGCATCCGGGACTCCATACACTCTGGCGCATGCCCAATCCTTTTGAATCTGTCCCGCTGACCGATCAGGCCCGTGCCGAGCTAGTCCCCAGTGGGATGCTGCGCGCTGGCATCAACATAGGGAACTTCCTTCTCGTCACGGGGCGCACACCCGACGGTGATCCGGAGGGCGTGGCTCCCGACATGGCCCGCGCGATTGCCGAGCGGCTCGGCGTCCCGCTCAAGCTGGTGGCGTTCAAATCTCCAGGTGAACTGGCGGATGCTGCCGGCTCGGGGTCGTGGGACATCGGTCTCATCGGTGCGGAGCCGCAGCGTGCCGAGCAGATCGCCTTCACCCCGGCCTACTGCGAGATTGAGGCGACGTACCTCGTGCCGGCCGGTTCGCCCCTGCAGACAGTCGAAGACGTGGACCGGCCGGGAGTCCGGATCGTCGTCTCCGCCAGAAGTGCCTATGGACTCTGGCTAGAGCGCAATATCAAACATGCGACCCTGATTGGCCTCGACGCAGGTGCGAGCGTGATCGACCGGTTCGTCGCAGACGGCCTGGACGCTATGGCCTCGCTGCGCCCCGGACTGCTGGAGGACGTGAAGCGCATCCCCGGGGCACGCATCCTGGACGGCCACTTCGCCGTCGTCCAGCAGGCGGTGGGGACACCGAAGACGAACGTAGCGGGCGCCGAGTTCCTGCGCTCCGTGGTCGCAGAAGCGAAGACCTCGGGGTTCGTGGCGGGCCTGATCGCGAAGCATGGCGTGGAGGGACGCTTGGCAGTCGCGACCCAGGCGTAACCCAGCCCCGCTGGGGTCCGGTTTGCCGGTGCTCCGAGGCGCTCCGTACACTCGGGAGCCTTGGAATCTCCAATCCTGCCGGGAGCATCGCCGCCCCGGACGGGCAAGGGCCTTGCGGCCCTCGATGAGCAGGTGAGCCGTGAGTAAGAGCACCCAGGAGTGGCTGGAGACGACATGGGGGAAGGCGACCGCGCGCTTCCCACAGCGCCGCCCGAAGTTCGAGTCGTCCTCGGGCGCCGATGTCGACCCCCTCTACGGCCCTGAAGCCCTCGCCGAGTGGAACTATCACGAGAAACTCGGCTACCCCGGAGAGTTCCCGTTCACCCGCGGCGTGCAGCCCACGATGTACCGCGGCCGCCTCTGGACCATGCGCCAGTACGCTGGCTTCGCGGACGCCGAGGAGTCCAACCGCCGCTATAAGTTCCTGCTCGAGCAGGGTCAGACAGGCCTCTCGGTCGCCTTCGATCTACCCACGCAGATCGGCTACGACTCCGACTCCCCGGAGGCCGAAGGTGAAGTCGGCAAGGTCGGCGTCGCCATCTCGTCACTGGAGGACATGGAGACGCTGACCAACGGCATCCCCATGGAGAAGATCACTACCTCCATGACGATCAACGCGACGGGGCCCATCCTCCTCGCGCTCTACGTGGCGGCCGCGAAGAAGCAGGGGGCCGACCTCTCCAAGATCGGCGGGACGATCCAGAACGACATCCTGAAGGAGTACATCGCGCGCGGGACCTACATCTACCCCCCGCGCCCCTCGCTCCGCCTCATCACGGACACCTTCGCGTGGTGCAAGGACAACCTGCCGGAGTGGAACACCATCTCCATCTCCGGCTACCACATGCGAGAGGCGGGGTGCACTGCTGCACAGGAACTCGCCTTCACCTTCGCGGACGCCATCGAGTACGTGGACGCGGCGCTCAAGGCCGGACTCCAGTTCGACGAGTTTGGCGGGCGGCTCGCGTTCTTCTGGGCCTGCCACTCCAACTTCCTCGAGGAGGTGGCGAAGTTCCGCGCCTCGCGCCGCATCTGGGCGAAGATCGCCAAGGAGCGCTACCAGTCCAAGGACCCGCGCGCGCAGATGGTGCGGTTCCACACGCAGACCGGCGGCGCGACGCTCACGGCGCAGCAGCCGCTGAACAACCTCATCCGTACCACCCTCCAGGCGATGTCCGCGGTCCTCGGCGGCACCCAGTCGCTCCACACCAACTCTTACGACGAGGCGCTGGCCCTCCCCACCGAGGAGTCCGTGGAACTCGCGCTCCGCACTCAGCAGATCATCGCCTTCGAGAGCGGCGTGGCCGACACGATCGACCCGCTCGCCGGCTCCTACTACATCGAGGCGCTGACCGACCGCGTGGAGGCGGAGGCGTGGGCCTACCTTCGCCGCATCGAGGACATCGGCGGCGCCCTCGTCGGGATCGAGCAGGGGTTCCAGCAGCGCGAGATCCAGGAGAGCGCCTACCGCCTCCAGAAAATGACGGAGACGAAGGACCGCATCGTCGTCGGCGTGAACGATTTCGTCACGGACTCGATGGTCGAGCCCGAACTGATGCGCGTGGACCCGACGCTCGGCAAGCGCCGCGCCCAGCAACTGGCGGCACTCCGCAAGCGCCGCGACAACGCGAACGTGGAGCGCATCCTGGCGAAGATCCGCGCCGCCGCAAACAGCGACGAGAACACGATGCCCCTCTTCATCGAGGCGGTGGAGGCCTACGCGACCGTCGGCGAAATCTGCGCCGTCCTGCGCGAGGAGTGGGGCGAGTACCAGGAAGTCATGACGATCTGATGCCGGACTCGCTCCGCGCCCAGGTCGACGCCGTGCTCGAGGGCAATCGCGCCGCCCGTGCGGAGTTGCTGTCTGCCGTCGACTCGTTGAGCGCCGAGCAGCGCCACGAGGTCTGGTTCGGCACCTGGTCGTTGCATGAGATCATGGCCCACGTGGCCGCCTGGCAGGACGGATTCGCCATCGCCCTGGAGCAAATGCTTGCTGGTGAGCGGCCGGTGATCCCCGGTTTCGATCCCTCCCTGGAAGACAACACGGCAACTGACCAGTTCAACGCCGCTGCTTCCGAGGGCGCGTCGGAGACGTCGTGGGAGGTGCTGATGGGCGCCCTCCGCGCTGCCCGAGAGCGTCACGAGGCTGTCGTCAACCGAATTCCCGGCACCCTGGATGTCGAACGCTTCGCCGCGGGGCGTACTGCGCGCCGTCTGGCCGATGCCGGCAACCACGACCGAGAGCACATCGAGGCCATCCTCGAATGGCGTCGCGACAAGGGGTACCGATCATGATCGACCGCATCCACCACGTCGGCATCGTCGTGCACAGCGCGGACGCCGCCCTCGGCTTCTTCCGCGACACGCTGGGCCTGAAGGTGACGGAGGACCGGGTGATCGACGAGCAGGGGGTGCGAGGCGTACTCCTCAGCCTCGGCGAGAACGAGATCGAACTCCTGGAACCGACGCGGGACGACACGGGCGTCGCGCGCTTCCTGGCGACACGCGGGCAGACCCTCCACCACATCTGCTTCAACACGGACAACGTGGACGCCGAACTCGCGCGCCTGAAGGCGCTCAACGTCGACCTGATCGACCAGGAACCGCGCGACGGCCTGGCAGGCCGCATCGCTTTCATTCACCCGAAGGCGGCGCACGGCGTCCTCATCGAACTGGCCACGCCGCCGGCGGGCGCCCACTCCTCGCACGACAAGGGTTTCGACCACCTCGCGGTCACCGTCGCGGACTACGAGGCCGCGAAGGCGACGTGGGAGCGGCTCGTCGGACTCAAGGTCACCGGAGAGGTCCGCCCGGAGGGCCGAGGAATGGTGATCGGCCAGATGCACTCCGGCCAGGCGGTCGTCGAACTCATCGCCGCGACCTCCCCGGACTCCCCGATCGCTCAGCGCATAGCCGAACAGGGCGAACGCGCGTCCTCAATGGTCGCCATCGAGGTCGCGGACCTGGATGCTGAGGTGGCCAAGTACCGCGCCAAGGGGTTGACGCTCCCCGATCCGGCAGCGGGCGCACTGCCGAAGAGCCGTACCAGCACGATCAGTGCCGAACAGTCCTTCGGCCTGGCGATCCAGTTGATCCAGTTCGACAAGTAGGGCAGGCGAGCCCCGGGCTAGCGCCGCGGCCCGTCCTCAGAGAGACTGATGGCGCCGAGGGCCGGTCAACGTCTCGGTTGGAGAGTCGGAGCGTCAGATGACCCAGGAACGCCCCATCCGCGTGCTCATCGCCAAGCCAGGCCTCGACGGCCACGACCGCGGCGCGAAGGTAGTCGCACGGGCCCTCCGGGATGCCGGCATGGAAGTGATTTACACCGGCATCCGGCAGACGCCGCAGATGATCGCGGAAGCGGCGCTACAGGAGGACGTCCAGGTGGTCGGGCTCTCGATCCTCTCGGGGGCTCACCTCGAACTCTTTCCGCGGGTAGTCGAAGAGCTCAAGGCCCGAGGGGTTGACGATGTCCTGCTGTTTGCCGGAGGGATCATCCCGCAGGACGACATCCCGGCCGTGAACAAGATTGGCTTCAAGGGCGTCTTCGGGCCCGGCACGGACACGAACGACATCATCGCCTTCGTGCGCGAGCACGCTCCCGTCCGCGCATGACCCCGCCGTCCGGCGGAGGGGATACCGCGACCGAACTCGTCGAGGGGGTGCTTGCGGGGAACCGGCGCGCACTCGCCCGCGCGATCACGCACGTGGAGGCAGACAGCGCCACCGGGCGTGAGGTGCTGGCCCGCATCTATCCGCGCACAGGACGCGCCCAGACGGTGGGCATTACCGGCTCTGCGGGTGCAGGCAAGTCGACCCTCGTCGGCGCACTCGCGCGCGAGGAGCGGAAGCGCGGGCGGACCGTCGGCATCGTCGCGATCGACCCGTCCTCACCCTTTTCCCACGGCGCGATCCTCGGGGACCGCATCCGCATGCAAGACCTGACCGCCGATGGCGGCGTCTTCCTGCGATCCATGGCCAGTCGAGGCAACCTCGGCGGACTCTCCGAGTCGGCGACCGGCGTGGTCGATGTCCTCGACGCGGCTGGGTTCGATGTGGTGATGATCGAAACTGTCGGCGCAGGCCAGGACGAGGTCGAGGTCGCCAATGCAGCAGGGACGACTGTGCTGGTGGCGAATCCGGGCGGCGGCGACGAGGTGCAGTCGATGAAGGCCGGCCTGATGGAGGTTGCCCAGGTCA
>CAZVNJ010000089.1:0-6634 GCA_964628985.1 uncultured Dehalococcoides sp. | reverse complement strand
GGCGGCGACAGCATCCGGGTGAACGGGATGCAGTTCACCGTGGAGAAGCCGGACCAGTTCAAGGCGAAGGCACGCGAGGAAGCAGTGCAGAACGCGCGTGAGCGCGCCGAGGTGTTGGCCAAGGCCGCTGGTGTGAAGGTAGGCCCGGCGCGCAGCATCACCGAGTCCGGCGGCGCCTTCCCCCAGTTCGATGCCCGTTCGGCCCGGACACCCGGCGGGCTGGGTGGGCCAACCCCGGTGTCGCCCGGCCAGGAGACTCTCGAGGTGATCGTGAACGTGGTGTTCGAGATCGAACGCTAACCCCGGGAGCCGCCCACCAGGCCAGGCCGGCGCCTGTTACCCCGCCCTTCTTGTCGCCGGCCAGCAGTCGAGGGCCGTCCCGTCTGGGGCGGCCCTCGAACGTTCTCCTGGCGAGGCCTTCAGGGCAGGCCGACGCCGCCGATAGTCGAGCCGTTGAGGGTGTGCGCTCTGCCGCTCTGCACGGGGAAGAGATGGCGTCTCATGCGCCGAGCATTGCCACAGGTTTCGACCTGGGTCCTGGGACTCGCGGCATCCACGGCGATGTTCGCGGCGTTCCGATGGCGTGGTGGCCTGGACCAGGATTTTGGCTGGCAGTCACCCACGGGCCACGTCTGGATTGTCTCCTCGGTGGCCTTCGTAGCGCTCGTCGTCGGGCTCGTGGCCGCAGCGACGGCCTGGCGGCGGGCGAACGCCCGTACGCTCTGGATCGCCCTTGCCTTCCTCACCATGGCGGGCTTCTTCTTCGTGCACGGCCTCGTCACGCCGGGCTTTCTCGTTGGCAAGAACCACTACTACCTCACCGGGTTTTCCAGCCGGCTGGCTGTGCTTTCCGCCGCCGTCTGCCTCGCCGCCAGCGCCATCGACTGGCCCGCCCCGGTCGCGCAGCGGATGATCGCCTGGCGACGCGGGGTGCTCCTGCTCGCCGGCGGGATCCTCGTGGCCTATGCCGTCGTGGGGCTGCGATATCCGCAGGTGCTCCCATCGATGTTCGTGACGGCACCAGCCTTCCGGGACATGACGCTGGCTGCCGTCACCGTGCTCGCGGTCACCGCCGGCGTGCGCTACGCGGTCGGATATGTCCGCTCCGGACTGCCGCTCTTCGGTTCAATCGCGCTTGGCGCCACGATGCTGGCTCAGTCGACGTACTCGATGCACTTCGGATCCACCTGGAGCGGGACGTTCTGGCTCTACCACTTTCAGTTGCTGTTTGGATTCAGCGCAATCGGCTGGGGCCTCTTCTGGGAGTTCAGCCGCGGGCGCGCGGTGCAGGCAATCGAGGACCTCACAATCAGCGACGTCGTGGAGCAACTGCGTCGCGGCCACACGGAGTCGATCGTCTCGCTTGCAGCCGCCCTCGAGGCTCGTGACGGCTACACCCTGGGCCACGGAGAACGCGTCGCCGCCCTCGCGATCCTCATCGGCCGGGAGATGCGCCTCTCGCCCACGCGCCTTCGAGCCCTGGCCGCAGGGGCCCTGCTGCACGACGTGGGCAAGATCGGCATCCCGGACGCGGTGCTGCACAAGCCAGGGCGTCTCTCCTCTGAGGAGTTCGCCGTCATCCAGGAACATCCCACGCGGGGCGACACCATGCTGGGTGCTTCGTTCTCCGGTCGCGGCGAGTGCGCGGTCATCCGTCATCACCATGAGCGGTGGGACGGGACGGGATATCCCGACGGCCTCGCCGGCGAGGCGATCCCCCTCGAGGCGCGCATCGCCGCAGTGGCCGACGTGTACGACGCGCTCCGATCCAACCGCGCGTACCGGTCCGCGTGGACGGCCGAGGAGGCGCTGGTCCTGATCCAGCAGGACAGCGGCACCCACTTCGACCCGCGCTGCGCGGAGGCGTTCGCACGCGTCGTCTCGCAGTGGGAGGCTCGGTACGCGGACGACTCGCTCGTCTACCACGAGCGGCGCGCTGCCTGATGCCCGGAGCAGGCCGGCGGCTTGCGGCACTGGCCGTGATCCTGCTTGTCGCGAACGCAGCCATCCTTGTGCTCGCCGGACTGATGGGGTCGCCGTCGGAGATCGGACGCCGGATGGTCCTGCTCTGCAGCCTCTAGCCAGTCCGCATGGGGTTCTCGACGTCCCATGTTGACGACGCGCGCCCTGCAGGGCGGTGATACGCTCGACCCTCATTGAGCCACCCTCGCGCGAGGTGAGCCACGTGGTCTTGAGCGGCAGAGCCTTCCGCGTGATAGACGGGCCGCTCCGTGGCGCGCAGGGATCGAAAGCGCCCCGCCCCTCCCGTCGCGACCACACGACATACACGCGATAGTCCGAGGCGGGGCGATGCCTTCCGACTTCATGCGGCTCGCGCTGGAAGAGGCCATGACTGCGGTGGGGACAACCTCGCCCAACCCACCGGTGGGGGCGGTCGTCGTGCGTGATGGCCAGGTGGTGGGCCGCGGCCACACGCAGCCTCCGGGCGGGGCCCACGCCGAAGTAATGGCGTTGCGCGAGGCCGGCGGTGCGGCGCAGGGCGCCACGCTCTACTGCACCCTCGAACCGTGCTCGTTCACCGGCCGCACCGGCCCGTGCACTGAGACGATCATTGAGGCGGGCATCGCTGCCGTCCGCTACGCGATTGAGGACCCTGACGACCGCGTTGCAGGCGCGGGGGACGCCCGGCTCCGCGCTGCCGGGATCGATGTCCTCGCCGGCGATGGGAGCGCGGAAGCACAGCACATCCTGCAGGGCTACGTGAAGCATCGCCGGACCGGACGCCCCGCCGTCATCGCAAAGGTGGCCATGAGCCTGGACGGGCGGATCGCCTCCGCGTCCGGGGACGCGCGCTGGGTTACGGGCCCCGAGGCCCGTGAGTGGGTGCATCGCCTCAGGACGAGGGTGGATGCTGTGATCGTGGGCTCGGGCACCCAGGCCGCAGACAATCCGACGCTGAATGCCCGTCCCGGAGGATCCCCAGAGGGTGTGCACCAGCCCGCGCGCATCGTGATCGACTCCCGAGGGCGCACCTCGCCGGCTGCGAATCTCTTTGCCACGCCGGGCGGGCCGGTGATCATCGCCACGACCAGCGCCGCCCCCGCAGCGTGGCACGCCTCGATCGCCGCGGCAGGAGGCGAGACGTTGGTCCTCCCGACGGAAGCCCGTGCGGAAGGCGGCCGGGTGGCACTGGAATCTCTCCTCGACGCCCTCGGCAAGCGCGGCATGCTAAACGTGATGGTCGAGGGCGGCGGGGTGCTGCTCGGGACCCTCTTCGACCGCCGACTCGTTGACCGCCTGTATGCTGTCATAGCGCCGGTTGTGATCGGCGCCGCGACCGCGCCATCCGCAATCAGCGGGCGAGGCGCGCAGGTGATGCGGGAGGCACCCCGCCTGCGCGACGTTTCGGTGACGCGTCTCGGCGAGGATGTGCTGGTCGAGGGTGTACCGGCCTGGCCGGACGCCACTGGGGCTCAGCAGGACGTGGGGTAGGCATGTTCACGGGGATCATCGAGGAAGTCGGCACGGTGCGCCGGCATGAGGGCGGCGTCCTCGTGATTGAGTGCTCCACGATCATCGAGGGTTCCGGCCTGGGAGACTCGATCGCTGTAAATGGCGTGGACCTCACCGTGCGGGCCATGGACGAGTCCAGCATGACCTTTGATGTCATGAACGAGACCTACCGTCGGTCGAACCTCGAAGCGCTTGTCCCAGGCGACGTGGTGAACCTCGAGCGCTCTGTGACCAGCGCGACCCGGCTCTCCGGCCACCTCGTGCGCGGCGTCGTCGAAACTACGTGCCGCCTGCACTCGTTCACCCCGGAGGGCGAGGCCATCATCGCTCGCTACACCGTCGACCCGGAGTACCTGAAGTACATCGTCATGAAGGGGCCCGTCTGCCTGGACGGTGCCTCGCTGACGGTGATGGCCCGAGACGAGACCTCGTTCTCCGTCTCGCTCGTGCAGTACACGCAGGAGCACACGAACCTGCTGCGACGCCAGCCCGGCGCGGCGGTCAACCTCGAGACGGACATCATTGCTCGTTATGTAGAGCAGATTCTGGAGTCGCGCGCGGCGACCCATTAGGGCGTCGACACCACGCGAGGAAGGTTGGGGAGATGGCCACCAAGCCCGCCCGCACCACGGGGACACCGCGACCGGCGCCCCGGAAGACGGCGACCACGCCGGCAGCCGCGAAGGCACCTCGGCGCGCGGCCCGCCGCCCCGCGGAGATGGCCTCCATCGAGGAGGCCCTGGAAGATCTCCGCGCCGGGCGGCCAATCATCGTCACGGACGACGAGGACCGGGAGAACGAGGGCGACATCGTCATCGCTGCCCAGTTCTGTACGGCAGACTGGGTCAACTTCATGGCGACGCACGCCCGGGGCCTGATCTGCGTGCCGGTCACCGAGGAGCGCGCGGACGCGCTCCGCCTGAACCCCATGGCGGACCACAACACAGCGCCGCTGGGCACCGCCTTCACGGTCAGCGTTGAGGCACGCGAAGGCGTGACGACGGGCATTTCAGCCGCTGATCGTGCGCGGACGATCATGCTGCTGGCCGACCCGAAAGCCGGACCTGCAGATTTCACGCGCCCTGGCCACGTCTTCCCGCTCCGCGCGAAGCCCGGTGGCGTCCTGCAGCGCGCCGGACAGACCGAGGCTGCGGTAGACCTCTGCCGCATGGCCGGGCTGGAGCCTGCCGGTGTGGTCTGCGAGATCATCAAGGAAGACGGCACCATGGCCCGCATGCCGGACCTGGTGAAGTTCGCGCGCAAGCACCACATGAAGATCCTCACGGTCGCGGACCTCATCGCGTACCGGATGTCGCACGAGCGACTGGTCGAGCGCGTGGACGAGGCCAGCCTTCCTACGGCGCACGGCACGTTCAAGGTGATCGCCTACCGCACGCTCATCGACGCAAAGGAGCACATCGCCCTGGTGATGGGCGACCTCTCGACGCCGGAGCCTGTCCTCGTGCGCGTGCATGACAAGTGCGTGACTGGTGACGTCTTCGGCTCTATGCGCTGCGACTGCGGCGAGCAACTTGATGCCGCCATGTCAAAGGTCGCGCAGGAAGGCCGGGGGGCCATCCTGTATATGGACCAAGAAGGCCGGGGCATCGGCCTGCACAACAAGATCCGCGCCTACCGGCTCCAGGAGGAGCAGGGGCTCGACACTGTCGAAGCGAATATCGCCCTCGGCCTGCCGGCGGAGAACCGCGAGTACGGCATCGGTGCACAGATCCTCGTGGACCTCGGTGTCCGGCAGATGCGCCTGATGACCAACAACCCGGTGAAGATCAAGGAACTCGCGACGTTTGGCGCCCTGCGCGGCGCTGGCCTCGATGGCTACGGCCTCGACGTCGTCGAGCGGGTGCAGCTCGAGGTCACGCCAAACGCGCACAACGTCCGCTACCTGGCGACGAAGCGAGACAAGATGGGGCACATCCTGGAGCAGGACATGCCCGGGGTCGAGGCGTAGCGGTGCCTCGAACGTTCGGGGAAGACCGATTCAACGCCTCGGGTCTGCGGGTTGCTGTGGTCGTGGCGATGTTCAACGACCAGATCACCCGACGGCTCGCTGACGGGGCGCTGGCGCTTGCAGCGGAGTACGGCGTCCGCGACGACGATATCGATGTCTACTGGGTGCCGGGCGCGTTCGAGATTCCGATCGTCGCCCAGCGGTTGGCCGAGGACGGCGAAGTAGACGCGGTGTGTGCCATCGGCGCGGTGATCCGCGGCGAGACTCCTCACTTCGAGCTCGTCGCTGGCGAGACCACCCGGGCGCTCATGGAGATTGGCCGAGAAACGGGGATCCCCGTCGGAAATGGGGTCATCGCGACCAACGACCTTGCCCAGGCTGAGGCCCGAGCGGGGGGCGCGATCGGCAACAAGGGTGCGGAGGCGATGTATGCCGCGCTCCACACGGCCTGCCTCCTGAAGCAGATCGACGAAGAAACATCCGCGTAATCGCGGAGCGGCATACTCTCTCAGGACGAACTATCAGGCGGGGCGCATCGGAAAGGGGTGAAGCACTATGGCTGCATGGCCATCCGATGACCTGAACGCCGCAAGCGGCGGCGAGAAGGTGGACGCACTGGCGCACGAGGCGATCTCGCTGGCGCACCAGGTGCTTGAGCGGTTCCCGGAGATGCGACGCAAGCATATGTTCATCGCCGGAGGCGCTGCCGTCTCTTCGGCGGTGATCATCGCTGCCGGCGTCGCGGTCGCTCGCCGGCTGCGTGCGGGCCGTTCCGCGGAAGAGGCCGTGAACGAAGTCACCGAAGAGGAACTCGAGGGATTGCGCCTCGTCCAGCGGCCGAAGAAGGCCAAGTTCGGCCGCCACCGCGACCAGCGCCCGACCGGTAGCGATTCCTAACCGCGAGTCACTCTCCCGAGCATGAAACGAGGCCCCTCCGCGGAGGGGCCTCGTTGTCAGGGCCCTGCCCAGACCTCGACCGTGCCGTGCGCGACACCTGCTGCGGCGCGCGGGGGTCGAGTGATGTGTCCGTGTTAGCGGTACCCGCCGCCACCACGGCCGCCGCCGTAGCCGCCGCCGCCACCGCGGTCGCCACCGCGGCCACCGCCGCCGTAGCCGCCACCGCCGCCGCGACCGCTGTAACCGCCGCCACCGCCGCGGTCACCACCGCCGCCGTAGCCGCCACCGCCGCCG
>CAZVNJ010000088.1:3970-6904 GCA_964628985.1 uncultured Dehalococcoides sp. | reverse complement strand
GGGACGCTAGAATCGTCCGGGCTCGGCGGTCCGTGCGGCGGACTGCCTGCAGAGGCCCGGCACTCACTCAGTGGAGCATCGCACCGGTACGCGAACGGCGTACCGGGCGAAAGCGCGCGGGGGCGGCCCCCGGACGAAGGAGACCAGCATGCACATCGTGGTCTGCGCCAAGCAGATTCCGGACCCGGAGACCCCGCCGTCCGCATTCAAGATCGACGCGGCGAACAACAAGGTGATCCCAGCCCAGGGCATCGCCCCGGTGCTCAGCCAGTTCGACGCCATCGCTGCCGAGGCGGCCCTCCGCATCAAGGAGGCCAACCCGGGCAGCAAGGTGACCGTCGTCTCGATGGGTGCCGAGTCCGCCCAGGCCGCCATCAAGCAGGTGCTCGCTATGGGCGCCGACGAGGGTGTCCTGTTGAACGACCCGGCCTTCGAGGACGGTGACTCGCACACGACCGCTACCGTCCTGGCCGCGGCCATCAAGAAGCTCGGTGACGTGGACGCCGTGTTCTGCGGCCGCCAGGCGGCGGACTGGGACATGGGCCAGGTGGGCCTGCTGATTGCCGAGAACCTCGGCTGGCCCGCATCCATCATCGCCAAGGCCGTCACCACCGGTGGCAGCGGGCTGCAGGTCACGCGCGTCCTGGAGAACGGCTTCGAAAACGTCGAGTCGCCCCTCCCCGCCGTGGTGACCGTCTCCAACGAGTTCGGCGAGCCGCGTTACCCGAAGCTGCCGCAGATCATGGCGGCGGCGAAGAAGACCGTGACGAACTGGAAGGTCGGCGACCTCGGGCTAGACCCGGGCTCGGTCGGCAAGGCCGGTTCGCGCCTGAAGCTGGAGCGGCTCTTCATCCCGGAGAAGGGCGGCAAGGTCGAGTTGATGGAGGGTGACACCCCGCAGGCTCAGGCCGCGGCGCTCGTCGCCCGCCTCAAGGCCGACAAGATCCTGTAGCCGACCGACCGAACGAGGAGCGAAGAGATGGCACACAACATTCTGGTCGTCGGCGAACTCGCCGGCGGTGAACCGACTTCGACCACGCTGGAACTGCTGGGCGGCGCCCAGGCCCTCGCGGCTGGCGGCACCGTCTCGGTGTCCCTGCTGGGGACTGGGGCTTCCACCGCTGCGGCGAAGGCTGCTGGCGCCTCCAAGGCGTTCGTCTCGGACGACGCGAACTATGACGCCGTGAAGGCCGAGCAGTGGCTTCCGGCGCTGGAGGCTGCGGTGGACCAGTCCGGTGCGGACCTGGTCCTCATCGCTCAGTCCTCGGCTGGCCGTGAGCTTGGCCCCCGCCTCGCCGCGCGCAAGGGCACCGCGGTCGCCATGGACTGCGCGAAGATCGAGGACAACGGCGGCCTGAAGTTCACCCGCCCCGCCTACGGCGGCAACGCGATGGCGACCTATTCGATCGCGACCAGCCCGGCGATCGCGACGGTCCGGGCCAAGTCCTTCGAACCGGCCTCCGGCGGTGGTGCCAGTGAGGTCGTGCAGTTGCCGGCGGCGGGCGCTTCCCGCACGAACATCACCGGCGTGGAGCAAGCAGTCTCGTCCGGGCTCCAGATCACCGACGCCCAGGTGGTGGTCTCCGGCGGTCGTGGCCTCGGCGCGCCCGAGGGCTTCAAGACCGTGGAGGAACTGGCTGCGGCCATCGGCAAGGACAAGGCGGCCGTGGGGGCGTCCCGTGCGGCGGTGGACCTCGGCTGGTACCCGCCGAGCCAGCAGGTCGGCCTGACCGGCAAAGTGGTCAACCCGGACCTCTACATCGCCGTCGCCATCTCGGGGGCCAGCCAGCACATGGCGGGGTGCTCTGGGTCGAAGACGATCGTCGCGATCAACCGGGACAAGGACGCCAACATCTTCGGCTTCGCCAAGTACGGCATCGTCGGAGACTGGAAGGTCGTCGTCCCTGCCCTGATCGAGGAGCTCAAGAAGGGCTAGCCCTCACGGCGACATAATGCATGCAATGAGACGGGCGGTGGGTCGAGAGGCCTGCCGCCCGTCTGCTGTTTGGAGCCCCACGGGAATCTGAGTTGACGGATTCCGACAGATTCCTTGCGGGGCATTGTGGGCGGAAATACAATCGCGGCGCCCAGGTGGGGCGATTTCTCCCCAAACGGCGTCACTGGAGCGGACGGGCGGCGGCCGGACGGCGCCGACCTGTTTCCCGAGCCAGTGGTGGGAGCACCACAGATGATTGTTATTGGCCTGACCGGCGGCATTGCCTCCGGGAAATCAACAGCCGCGGAGCAGTTGCGCAAGAACGGCGCCGTCATCATTGACGCCGACCGTGTCGGCCACCGCTCATATGAGCCCGGTACGCCCGGCTTCGAGAAAGTGGTGAATGCCTTCGGGCATGACACCGTCGGCAAGGATGGGCTCATCGACCGCCGTGTGCTCGGCGGCAAGGTGTTCGGCGCCCCTCAGGAGCTGGAGCGGCTGAACGCGATCCTCTGGCCGGAGATTCGTCGCCTGATCTCAGAGGAGATCGCGCAGATCCGGGAGCACGACAAGGACTCCGTGATTGTCGTCGAGGCCGCGGTCCTCATCGAGGCCGGGTGGCAGGATCTCTGCGACGAGGTCTGGGTGGTCACCACCAGCCCCGAGTCGGCGATTGAACGGCTGCAGTCTCGTAACGGGCTGACGCGCGAAGCGGCTCTCGCCCGAATCAACGCCCAGATGACATCGAAGGAGCGGGCTGCCTACGGGCAAGTCGTTGTGGACAACTCGGGATCTGAGGAACAGCTCACACAGAAGATCGATCGCGCCTGGAAGACCTTGCAGGCCCGCCTCGACCTCCGCCGACCAAAGAAGCCGGTCGTGAAGAAGGTCGCGGCCAAGAAGGCGGCGGCGAAGCCTGTGGCCAAGAAGCCCGTGGCCAAGAAGCCCGTGGCGAAGAAGCCGGCGGCCAAGAAGCCCGTGGCCAAGAAGCCTGTGGC
>CAZVNJ010000088.1:0-3870 GCA_964628985.1 uncultured Dehalococcoides sp. | reverse complement strand
CCGACGGGCGCCGGCAAGACACGCTTCGTCGAGTACATGTCGTGGCGGCTGCACAACCGGACGGGCGCGGGCCACGAAGAGGGCGTGCCGTTGATCACCGTGGCATGCCACGAGGACCTCACCGCGTCCGACCTCGTCGGTCGCTACCTCCTCGAGGGCGACGAAACTCGTTGGATCGACGGGCCGGTGACGCGCGCCGTGAAGAACGGCGCCATCTGCTATCTGGACGAGGTGGTGGAGGCCCGCAAGGACACGACCGTCCTCATCCACCCGCTCACGGACTACCGCCGCCTGCTCCCCGTGGAGAAGCGTGGTGAGTTGCTGGAGGCCGCCGACGGTTTCCTGCTGGTGATGTCCTACAACCCGGGCTACCAGTCCGCCATCAAGGACCTGAAACACTCCACGCGGCAGCGTTTCATCGCCATCGAGTTCGACTACCCGCCACGCGATCAGGAGGCCGTCATCATCGAGCGCGAGTCGCTCGTTGAGCCGGCCATCGCGATGGACCTTGCCAAACTGGCGGAGAAGGTGCGTAACCTGAAAGAGCACGGGCTGGGCGAGGGCGTCTCGACCCGTCTGCTCGTGTACGCAGGGAAGTTGATCCACGGCGGCATCTCGCCGCGTCGCGCCTGCCAGGTCTCAATCGTCTGGGCCCTGACCGACGATCGCGAGGTCCAGCGCTCCATCGAGGAAGTCGTCGCCTCCATCTTCGACGACTAGGCCCATCGGTACCGGCGGCCTCCGTGCCGCCAGTGCCTACCACGGGGGATGCGATGAGCATCGCCGACGACCTCACCGCACGTTACGCGGCCGACCTGCGCGGCTTCGGGGCTGCGCTGCCGGATGACTTCGCCGCGGGCGCACGCGCCATGTCAGCACACCTCACCGACGAGGAACTCGAGGCGTGGGCGCGGGCAGGGATCGAACTGGCCAACTCCAGCCTGCGCGCCTGGGAGGCGGCGGCGGAGTACTTCCGGGCGAGCGCGAGCATCGTCCAGCGGCTCGGGCCGGAGGGCCTTGCGCGCTGGGTCGCGCAGGCGACTGACCTGTCGTCGCGCTCCTCGCTGATCGCGGCGCAGTTCCTCAAGTCCACGCCTGAGGCGCTTGCCGTCCTGCAGCCGGAGGACATCGAGGAATGGGCGCAGCAAGGCGACCGCCTCTGCCGCGGCAACTGGAAGTCCATTGCACTCGCGCAGCTCTACTTCCAGGTCAGCCCCTCGCTGCTCCGCTCGCTCTCGCTGGCTTCGGTCGGGCGTCTTGTGGATGTCATCGACCAGTTGACGGAACGCTCCTACGAACTCGCCACGACGGCACTGGAGGGGTCCGGGCAGATCTTCGCGGGGTTGAGCGGCCATGACCGCGAGCCCTTCCTGCGCTTCGCTCGTGCCGTCACGCGCGCGTCGTGGGCGGACACGCGTCTCTATTTCGAACGAGGCCCCAAGTTGATCGAGCGGATCGAGGCGCCTCAGCGGGCGGCCTTCCTCGATCTGGCCGGCCGGGTGACAACCGAAGTGGGGCGCCAGGGCTTCCCGCTCTTCTCGGACGCCGCCGAAGCGCTCGGCAGCATGCCGCCCGAGGAGCATGGGAACTACATCGCCTTCGCCTCGAAGATTGCCGCGGGCAGTCCGACGGCCGCGATGGAATACCTGAAGAGCGCACCCTTCGTCGCCACCCGCCTCAACCCGGACCAGCGCTCGATGTGGGAGCAGGAGGGCCTCGAAATCCTCGCCGTCGAGCGGAACCCGGAGGGCGCCGAGGCCTACTTCCGGCTGGAGTCCACGCGGGCCGAGGAGCGGATGCGGGCGCTCTCCTCGCGCGTCGAACTCGCGTCGATCAACTCGATGCTCCGCATGTACGCGAAGGCCCTCTCGGGTGAGCCCGTCTCCGTACAGTCCGCGGAGGAACTCGTGGACCGCGGCATCGGCTGGGTCACCGAGTCCACGCCGACCACCGAGGGCTCCTCGATCTACCTGCCCCCGTACGTGGCCACGTTCCCCGAGCAGGAGGCGAACTTCCAGGTCTACAAGGTGTTCACCACGCACCAGACGGGCCGCATGGAGTTCGGGTCCTTCGACTACCAATGGGACGTCCCCGGGACGTACGTCTCTGCGACCGGCCACCGGCGCGAGGTCGCCGCGACGATGCGCCGCGCAGAGAAGGGTGCACCGGCCTCGAAGGCGGAGGCGGTCACGGCCGTGCAGCGCCTGTTCAACTGCTTTGAAGACCGCACGCTCATCGCCGGCCTGTTCACAGTCGTTGAGGACACACGCATCGACTACCTCGTCTCGCGCGAGTATGGCGGGATCCGTCGCTGGCTGAAGCGTCTGCAGGACCACGAAGTCGGCCGCCGTCCGAAAGTGGAGGAGATGGCACTCCGCCAGGCGTTCGTCGAGAACCTGCTGCGCGCCTCGCTGGGCCAGGTGGAGGCCATCCGCTGGCCGGTGATGCTGCGCGAGTACATGACGGACGGCATCGCGGCGCTGCGCATGGTCGAGCAGCCCGGTGCCACGGTGCAGGACAGCGCCGAGGTGGCCGGAGCGTTGTACGACATCGCTACCTCGATTCCGAACGTGCGCGCCCCGATGCTGGACGGGAAGTTCGACTTTGAGGGCGCGACTCAGGAGATGATGGACGTCCTGCCCTCGATGCCAGGCGGTGGTGAGGGCCCGGATATGCCGGGGAACTCGCAGGAGATGGCCTTCGAGAACCCGCCGCAGCCGGACTTCCGCGGAGACTTCAAGCCAGAGCTCGTCCAGCTGATGGCCAAGCTGAAGTTGCAGCAGGAGGGCGGAGCGGACGCTGGCGGCGCCCTGACCAAGGAGCAGTTGATGGAACTGCTCCAGAACTCCGTCGAACTCTCGATCTCAGAATGGGCCGAGGGCGACCTCGACCAGAGCCTCGGCATGTTCCTCGACAACCTCCAAAAGGAAGCGGGGACGCCGGCCGGGGACAAGAAGGGCGAGAAGAAGGACGGGGACGCCTCCGCGGACGGCGGCAAGGGCGAAGGCCCAGACGAGGGCGAACTGCCGGTCGAGGTCACCTGGTTCTACTACGACGAGTGGGACTTCCGCGCCGGCGACTACCGGCCTCGCTGGACCCGCGTCGGCGAGCGGACGTCGGCAGAGGGCGACCGCGAGTTTTACGAGGAGACCCTGCGCAAGCACCACGGCCTCGTCATGGAGACGCGCAAGCAGTTCGAGATGATGCGGCCTGAGTCGTTCAAGAAGATCAAGCGTCTCGAAGACGGCGACGAGCTCGACACGGACCTGGCGATCGAGTTCCACGTGGACAAGAAGGCCGGCGCCGGTCCGACCCAGCGCATCTACAACCGCCGTAACAAGATCGAGCGTGACGTCGCCGTCGCCTTCCTCCTCGACATGTCTGCCTCGACGGACGAGGAGATCGAGAAGCAGAAGGTCAAGCACTCTGGTAAGGACGACGACGACGACGACAACTTCGACGGCGACCCGCGGCGCTATTTCCAATGGCTTGCGGCGCGGCGCGCGAAGGCTCTGGTGGAGCCGCCGAAGCGGATCATTGACCTCGAGAAGGAGTCCACGGTCCTGATCGTGGAGGCGCTCGAGGCGATCGGTGACTCGTACGGCATCTTCGGCTTCTCCGGGTACGGCCGGGACAACGTCGAGTTCCACGTCATCAAGGACCTAAGTGAGCAGATGTCAGACCGCGTTGAGCGGCGCATTTCGAAGATCGAGCCGATCCGGTCAACCCGCATGGGCCCCGCGATCCGGCACACGATCCACAAGCTCCAGGAGCACGACGCGAAGGTAAAGATCCTCATCCTCGTTTCGGACGGTCGCCCGCAGGACCACGGCTACGGCCGTGACCGGACGGAGAAGGAATACGCCGTCC
>CAZVNJ010000087.1:0-7147 GCA_964628985.1 uncultured Dehalococcoides sp. | reverse complement strand
GTCGAGGGCGGGCCGATCCAGCGCCTCGCCGAGAGCATCGCGATGGCGGCGCTCCGCGAGTAGGCCGCACGCTGGCTCGACGCGGGCTAGCCTCGATGGTGCCCAGGCCCTCGATGGCGGCGGTCCTTCCGACCCGGTCGATGCATGACGAGGAGCGCGACGGCGGTTGGCCGCGGCGCGGCGCATGCGTGTCCCTTGCGTGTCCCTTGCCACCTCTTGGTGCCTCATCGGTTGAGGAGGGGCGCGCTGGTTGGGTTCGAGGTTAGGCGGGGGGCGTGGGTCAGATGCGAAGGTCAGGTGGGTGGGTCGTCGGCGTAGATGGTGGCTCGGGCGACGTCTCCCCAGGAGAAGAGGGCAGCGGCGAAGCGGATCGGTTCTCCGGCCTCGTTGAGGGTCGGGAGCGGGAGTCCCTCAAGGAAGAGGTGCACCCGGTCGGGGATGCCGCCTTCGGTGTAGAGGTCGATGGGGCGGAAGACGCCGAAGGTGCTGGATGCGAGTGGGGCGCCTCCGGGGTGGGCACAGGCGATGGCGAGTGCGCACTGGTCGATGCCGTGCGGTCGACGGGCCTCGGCGGCTGCGACGCGCGTCCACTCGACGACTTCCTCGGCGAGCGCCTGGAGTTCGTGGGGCTGGATGGGGGCAGCGAGGAGCCATTCGTGCTTGCGCAGTCCGACGCCGTCGCGGATGGAGGCCTCGACGCGTGCGCGAAGGGGAGTGTCGGCGGGGCGTCGCCAGTGACCGAGCACGCTCCACCTCCATCCCACGGTGCTTCCCCGTTAGGGCCCCATCGGGGAAACCCTCACGCGGGAGTATCGGCAGTGCCGTCAGACTCCCCACCCCCGCGACGGGAGATTTACCAAAATCCCCTCGGAGGGCGGCTTCGCCGGGTCGCGGGTAGACTCGGGCGATGGACCGAGATCGCTTCCGCCGCCTGGTCCGCCGGGCCATGCTCGCCCTGCCGCCCGAGTTCACCGAGCAGATGTCCAACGTCGAGGTGGTCGTGCGCCGTGAGCCGTCCCTCGCTGACTTACAGGCAGGTGAGGTCGAGGAGGGGGACCTGTTCGGCCTCTATACGGGCGTGCCGCTGACGGACCGCCATTCGTACGGGAACACACTGCCGGACCGGATCGTGATCTTCCAGGGGCCGCACGAGCGGGCGTTCCGCTCCTCGGAGATGGCGCGGGAGGTGCTGCGCACGGTGCACCACGAGGTGGCGCATCACTTTGGGATCTCGGACGAGCGGCTGGACGTGCTCGAACGCTCGCCGCGCAGATGAGGGTCCAGGGGCGGCGTGCGAGGCTCGGGCAGCCGGGGAGGGGTGCGGCGTGACGCAGGATGGTTCGATCCGAGAACAGTTCATCATCGGCCTCGACGACACCGACGTAGAGGGGTCACGTGGCACGGGCGACCTCGCGCGCGCGCTCGCCGCGCACATCGAGGCGGAGGGCTGGGGCTCATCGCTCGGCGTGACACGCCACGAGCTGATGCGCTCCGACAAGATCAAGGACACGGGCCACAACTTCTCTTACGCGCTGACGATCGCGACCGACCGCTCGGTGCTCGACCTCGAAGACGACCTGGTCGCCTACCTGCGCAGGGAGGCGGCGAAGGGGAGCGACCCCGGCCTCGCGATCATGGGGAGGCACGCGGACCTTCCGCATGTGCTCGCCTTTGGTCGGCGCTGCCAGACCGAGATCATGCGGCTGGACTGGGCGCAGACCTTCGCGAACGAGTCGAACGTCGCGCTGCGCGGCCTCGGGCGTGACCGTCGAGGCGCGGTGGGCGCGCTCGCCGCGGCCGGCCTGCGCTCGGGCGGTAGCGACGGCCGGTTCATCGACCTGCGTGGCATCCGTGAGCTCGAGGGAATCGTGACCGCCGGCCAGATGCGCGAGCGGACGGCGATCGATCAGATCATCAGCGAGGCCGGGGAGCCAATCGACCGGGACGACCGGATCGAGACGTTCGGCTGGATCCGACCTCGGCTGGAGGGTGGCAAGTCCGTCGTCCGCTGCTCACAGTCGCCGGAGGACCGGCGTTTGTGGCGCCCGCTCGACCGCAAGTGGGGCGAGGACGTCGACGGGTAGGGGGCCGGTAGCCCCAGGCAATCAGCCGGTCTCTGGGGGCCGGTCCGAGCGTCGGGGCGGTAGGCCTTTCCGCGAAGAATTTCCGGAGCAGGGACCTTCTCAGGTTGACCGTGGTATGTCACAGCCTGAATGTCTGTGCATGTCAGCAGATAGACACGCAGTATCAGGCCCGATCCCCGATGACCAATTCGACCTCGCCGTCGAGGTATTTCGAATGCTCGCGGACGCGACGCGGATTCGACTGCTGTGGGCGCTACTGGATGGCGAGCAGTCAGTGAATGACCTCGCCGGGGGACTGAGCAAGCCTCCGAACGCCGTATCGCAGCACCTCGCGAAGTTGCGCATGGCGCATCTCGTGCAGACGAGGCGCGAAGGCACACGTGTCTTCTATCGCGTCGAGAACGACCACGTTCGCCAGTTGGTGCGCGATGCGATGTCGCACGTCGACCATGCAACGGGCGCGACGCAAATGCTACCGCTCCGCGTCGTGTCGGGCCTGCCGCCACGGAACGAGCGAGGGGGCTGATATGGCTCCCCATCATGCCGGGCACAGCGGACAGCATCACCCTCACGATCATGGTGGCGACCAGGGGCATGATGGCGGCCGGGGGGACGACGACCACGGGCACGACCACTCGCACCCGCATCCGCACGAATCCCGCTCCGGAATCTTCCCCAGATGGCTGGCGGCCTTCCTGCACCCGCACGGGCATGACCCCGCTGAGTCGGTGGCCTCAGCTGTTGAGTCGAGCGCCGAGGGAATCCGTGCAGTCAAGGTCAGCCTCGCCGCGCTCGGACTGACGGCAGTCCTTCAGTTGGTAGTCGTCGGGTTCACCGGCTCAGTCGCGCTGCTCGCGGACACCATTCACAACTTCGCAGATGCTTCCACGGCGATACCGCTGTGGATCGCGTTCTCCGTCGGGAGGCGGGCGGCGTCTCGCCGCTACACGTACGGGTACCGGAGGGCGGAAGACCTTGCGGGACTGTTCGTGCTCCTGATGATCGCTGGGTCGGCGGGACTCGCGGGATGGGAGTCAATCGCTCGACTCTTGAGCCCGCGCGATGTCGAATACCCGGCCTGGATCTTCCTCGCAGGCGTGCTCGGGTTTGCCGGGAATGAGTTCGTCGCGCGGTACCGCATCCGCGTCGGCCGGCGCATCGGCTCGGAAGCACTGATCGCAGACGGCGTCCACGCGCGGACCGACGCGCTGACCTCGCTGGCTGTTGCGGTCGGCTCCGTCGGGGTGTTCCTGGGATTCGAGCAGGCCGATGCGCTTGTTGGACTCGTCATCAGCCTTCTCATCCTCGTGATGCTGAAGGACACCTCGCTCGCAATCTTCCGCCGGATGATGGACGCGGTGGACGCCGGCCTGGTCGACCGGGCCGAAGCGGTCATTGCCGGCGTCGCAGGAGTGCAGGGCGTCGAGCGCGTGCGCATGCGCTGGGCGGGCCATCGCCTTCACGTCGATGCCGAGATCGCAGTCGATGCACGCCTTGACGTCACCAGCGCGCATCGGATCGCGGATGACGTCCACCACGCCCTGTTGCACGACGTGGCCGGTGTGCAGGACGTGACCGTACATGTGCATCCCGACCACGCCGAGGGTGACCGGCACGAGGCGACGAGTCATCACCGTGCCGCGCTCGCCCATCCACCGTCAAGAGGCAGCTGATGATGTTCGTCGGTGACCGGCTCGCGTCCCTACCTGGGCGCGCCTGTGATCGATGAGGCAGTACGAATGTTGAGCGAACGACTACCAACGCCAGAAGGCACTCACGTTGGGGAGGCGGACACATTGAACAAAGTCTCGGCCCCGAGTCAACGCCACCGCCCCGCCCTGCACACGATGGCTGCGATCGCGGTGCTGGCGGTGCTCGCGGTGGTCGTGGGCGGCTGTAGCGGGTCTGACGGACCGTCGTCATCGCCGTCTGAGGAGGCATTGTCGGTCGTGGTGTCGGATCCGCCGCTGGCAGATTTGGTCGCCCGGGTGGCTGGTCCGAAGGTGGCGGTGACCAGCGTCGTGCCGATGGGCGTGGCTGGGCACACGTATGAGCCCCGTCCCGAGGATGCACGGCGGCTCGCTCGGGCCGATGTGTTCATCGAGAACGGCATGGGCCTGAACACGGCGGTGTCCTCGTTCGCGCGTTCAAACTATCCGACCGGGACGCGCCACTACGCCCTGGCGGATGTCATCCCGCCCCAGGAGGTGCTTGCGACAGACACGCCGGAGCAGATAGCCGCGCACGGCCATGCCCATAGTTTCAACGCCCACTTCTGGCCGAACCCCGTGTACGCGATGGCCTACGTGAACCGGATCGCGCAGATCATGGCCGAGGTGGACCCGGACGACTCGCGGGGCTACCAGGAGCGGGCCACGGCGTTCGTGGCGACACTGAAGTCGCTGGACGCCGCATTCGCGGCGGTGATCGCGACGATCCCGGAGGTCAATCGCAAGTTGGTGGTCTACCACGACTCGTGGTCCTACTTCGGACGCCGGTACGGGTTGCCGGTAGTGGGCGCGATTCAGCCGACGGACTTCTCTGAGCCCTCCGCGGCGGAGCTCCGCCGGACGATCGACCAGGTCCGTGCCGCGCGGGTACCGGCGTTCTTCGGGTCCGAGGTCTTCCCCTCGGACGTGTTGAAGGTGATCCAGCAGGAGTCTGGTGCCACCTACGTCGCGGACCTATCCGACGATCGGCTGCCCGGCAGGCCGGGTGATCCCGAGCACAGCTACGTGGGGATGATGGTCGCCAACGTCCGCACCATTGTCACGGCCCTGGGCGGGAATGCGTCCGGGCTCGACGCTGTGGATCCGGCACGGCGATGACTCCCATGATCGAGCTGTCCGATGTTGAGGTCCGGTTCGGCAGAGTCGTCCCGCTCGTAGGGATCAACCTCAGCATTGAGGCCGGCGAACTGGTCGGTATCGTCGGGCCCTCCGGTGCGGGCAAGACCACGCTGCTACGCCTCCTGCTCGGCGAAATCTCCCCGACCCGCGGGCGCCTCCGGCTGGGAACAGTGCGGTCGAATGGTCGTCGGTCGGTCGGGTATGTCCCGCAGCTCGAGGCGAGCGAGCGTACGTTCCCTCTGACGGTGCACGGTGCCGTGTTGCTGGGTGCGGCGGCCACCAGTGCCCGCGTGCCGTGGTTCTCGAGCGCCGAGAAGGCCGCAGCGAGCCGAGCGCTGGAGCGCCTTGGCATTGCCGAACTCGCGAGGCGCAGCCTCCACGAGTTGTCTGGGGGTCAGTTCCAGCGGGTGCTGTTTGCCCGAGCGCTGGTGTCCGACCCAGACCTGGTGTTACTCGACGAGCCGACCAGCGGGATCGATCTCGCGACGCGGGCAGAGATGCTGACCCTGGTCGGCGACCTCGCCCGTGACGGACTCACCGTCGTGCTGACGACCCATGATCTCAACTGGGTCGCTTCTCACCTGCCGCGCATTGTGTGCCTCAACCAGACCGTGCGGGCCGACGGGCCGCCGCGGTCGGTGCTGCGCCCCGACGTGCTCGCCAGCACGTTCGGTGCCGAGATGGCAGTCTTCGAACACGATGGCCGCCCGGTCGTGGTCGACCAGGCAGCGCTGGTTGCGGAGAGGCGATGAGCCTCCTGACCGATCCATTCAATTACGCGTTCTTCGGACGCGGCCTGATCGCCGTGGTCCTCGTGGGCGCGATCGCCGGCGCGCTAGGCCCGTTCGTGATCGTCCGCCGCATGGCGTACATCGGTCAGGGCCTGTCCCAGAGCGTCCTGGGCGGGGTCGGTGTGGCCCTGGTGTACGGTGCCGGGGTCTACTCTGGCGCAGCGGCAGCAACGCTGATAGCGATCGTGGCCATCTACCTCGTGCGTCGCCGCGGCGTTCCGGTCGACACCGCGATCGGAATTGTCGCGTCGACCATGTTCGCAGCCGGTGTGGCCGTGATCTCGGCCAACCGGAGCCGCAGCCTCAACATCTCCAACCTCCTGTTCGGCAACGTCCTGGGCGTGGACCGCGGCGACTTGGTCCTGGTCGCCTGCGCGGTGGCGGTTACGGCCGCGCTCCTTGCTGCGTTCTATAAGCCGCTGCTGGCGGTGACTCACAACCCCGTGGTAGCCGCTGCCCATGGCGTCCGGGTTGGGCTTGTCGAAGCGATGTTCCATTTGCTGCTGGGCCTTGCGGTGGTCACTGCGCTCCAGGTCCTCGGCGTCCTGCTCGTGGCCGCGACACTGCTGTTGCCTGCTGCGACGGCGTCCCTGGCATTCCGCTCATTCGGGCAGCTCACCGCCGTGTCGATCGCCCTCGGCGTCGTGATCGGGGTCGTCGGCCTCTACATCTCGTACTACGAGGACATTGCGAGCGGTCCGGCGATCGTGCTGACTGGCGCGACCGTGTTCGCCGCAGTTGCTATAGCCGTGCCTAACCGTTTCCGCCACGGACGGGCCGCGCGTCCTCTCTGACAGGTTCCGGGTTGTCGGGCGTCGAAGACCGCCCACGATCCGGGTGGCCCGGACCGTGTGCGAGGGGATGGGCACGACCGTCGATCACCGAGCAGCGGCGCAGGCCAGATGTCCGAAGCCTCGGCCCGCGCCCGGCCCGGCATCAAGGTGGGAGCGATGTGGAGAGCGCACGCTGTTCACCGGGGTCACAGCGGTTGCGGTCTAGAAGCCGCCGCCGTTTACGGGGATTCGCTGGTTCGTGATGTAACCGGCGGCGTCCGAGCAGAGGAAGAGGACGGCGTTGGCGATGTCCTCTGGCTGGCAGACGCGGCCGAAGGGGGAGGTCTGTCCCATGGCTTTGATGTCGTTGCCACGCGCCTTCATCAGGCGCTCGCCCATGTCGGTCTCGACGAGGCCGGGCGCGACGATGTTGCAGTGGATGCCGTTGGCGCGCTCCTCCTTCGCGATGGTCGCGGCGATCGCCTCCATGGCGGTCTTCGCCATGTTGTAGGGGCCGCCACGGGCGTTGAGGCCGGTGGCGGCACCTGAGGAGATCATCACGATGTCGCCGCGCGGCTGCTGGCGCATCTGCGGAATCAGCAACTGGCTCATGTAGAAGGAGCCGAAGGCGTGGGTGGAGACGACGCGCC
>CAZVNJ010000086.1:0-7286 GCA_964628985.1 uncultured Dehalococcoides sp. | reverse complement strand
CGGGGGTCTCGCACAACTACAAGCGCAACCACTCATTCAACATGTGGTTCACCGTGGCCATGCCGCCTGGCCACGACCTGAGTGCGGTCATCGAGCGCCTACACGTCCTCGCCGGTGCCGATTCGACCCGGGAGATGCCCACGCTGCACCTGTTCAAGATCGGGGTCACGCTCGACATGACGGCCACGCGAGCCGTGGACGAGCGCGGTGAGCCTGAGTACACCCAGGAGCGCCGCGACCAAGCGTTGGGCGATACGCTGACGGTCGAAGACATTGAGTTCATTCGAGTGACTCAGGGTGACCTCGAGGACGTCGCGGAGCCGTTCGCCCCGATCGCCGCCGCCCTGGGGTGCGACGTTGATGCGGTCCTCCAGCGTGCGGCGAGCCTCGCCGAACGCGGGTTCCTGCGACGGTTTGCGGTGCTCCTTAACCACCGGCAGGCGGGTTTCCGCGCGAACGGCATGGCTGTCTGGCACGTACCCCCGGGGCGCGTGGAGGAAGTGGGCCGCTTCATCGCTGGCTACCGCAATGTCTCCCACTGCTACCAGCGGCCGACATATCCGGACTGGCCCTACTCCGTGTTCTCGATGATTCACCACCCGAAGGTGGCCGGGGTCGAGGAGACCGCGCAGGCGATCAGCCGGGAGACGGGCATCACCGACTACCAGGTGCTCTACTCCACGACTGAGTACAAGAAGATCCGCCTTCTGTACTTCATCGATGCCTACGAGCACTGGGAGGCACTCTGCGCCGCCGAGGCCGGCACCGCTGAGGCGGGCGCGACGGCTGAGAGGTGACTTGATGACGGCATCCGCGCACCGACCGGCCGCCGCTGCGGGTGAAGCACCTCGGAGCCCGCGCGGCGTCCAGGCTGTGAAGTTCACCTTTTTCAGGCTGCCTGGCGAGGCCCGGCGCCTTCCGGCATCCGAGCGGACCGCCCTGCGCGAAACTCTGCTCGGCCACCTCGATGCGTCGGCGGAGCAGATGGTGACGCGGGCGTATACCACCGCGGGCACCCGCGGCGACGTGGACTTGTTGCTGTGGCAGGTGCACGACGATCTGAGGGTAGTCATGGACTGGCACGCCGCGCTGCGTGTGTCTGTCGTAGGTGCGTGGCTGGAGGCGCCACGGTCGTACCTGTCGATGACGATGCGCTCGCTCTATACCAACCCGCAGCACGAGGGTGCGGCTTCTCGTGAGCGCCTGCGGACTGACGGTGGAACGGACGAGTTCCTCTTCGTCTACCCGATGGCCAAGACCCGGGCCTGGTACGCCCTCTCTGCCTCCGAGCGCCAGCGGATGATGGAGGAGCACATCGCCGTGGGCCACAAGTACCACGACATCAAAATCAACACGACCTATTCCTATGGGCTGGACGACCAGGAGTTCGTCGTGGCGTTCGAGGGTAATGACCCGGGGTCGTTCCTCGCGCTTGTCCGGGAATTGCGCGACACCGAAGCGTCCGCCTACACGCTCTTCGATACTCCGATGTTCACCTGCCGCCGTATCCCGCTGGCGGCGGTGCCGAGCGCGCTCGGGCTGGTCTAAGGACTACTTCACGAGTGGAAGCAGAACTTCCACTCGCAGCCCGCCACTGGAGGGCCGGCTGGCGCTGACGCTGCCGCCACGACGCTCCGCAAGCGACCGGACGATGGCGAGGCCCAGGCCCGCGCCATGGCCTGTCCCAGGCGTCCGCGCTTCGTCGAGGCGGGCGAACCGTTCGAAGACGGTCGCCTCTTGTCCTTCAGGGATGCCCGGTCCCGCGTCTTCCACGGCGATGACTGCACGGCCGCCGCGCTCGGCGATCTCGACACTCACAGGTGTCCCTTCAGGGGTGTGGGCCGCGACGTTTTCCAGCAGGGCGCGCACGATCCGGCGCACCTCCGAGCCGTCCGCTGCCACGCGAGCCGGCGCGAGGACGGTGCTGACGTTGTGGCGACGCCGCTCCAAGATCCCGCGCAGTTGCTCGACGGCTGCCGCCACTTCGGCGGAGGCGTCGCTCTCCGCATCTCCGATGGCGTGATCCTCGGCCCGGGCGAGTTCCAGCAGGTCGTCGATGAGCGTGGCCGCCTCCTGAGTGACGTCGCGGATTTCCTCGACGCTCTCTCTCTGGCCGGGGGGGAGGGGCTCGCGGAGGAGGAGGTCTGACGAGGCTCGGATCACTGCAAGGGGTGAGCGCAACTCATGGGAGGCGTCAGCCACGAATGATCGCTGGCGGTCGTAGGCCTTCTGCAAGGGTTGCAGTGCGTGACCAGCGAAGAGGTACGCGCCACCGAGCGAAAAGAGTCCGCCGCCCACCGCCACCATGGCCAGGACCGTGAGCACGGCGCGGACCTGACGGTCGTACTCGTCTAGGTTGCGCGCGCCGACGATGACGCCGTCGTTGCCCCCGGGACCCTGGACCGGGACCGCGTAGATCAGCAGGCGGACATCGTCGTCCTCGACGGTCTCCCACCGGGCCTGACCCGCGAGCGCCGAGGCGACGGCAGCGGAGCGCGTGATCGGCTCGGCGTCCACACCTCGCTGGTTTACAGCCAGCACTCCGTCTGGCCGGTAAGCAAGCAGGAACACGTCGCTGGTCGACCCCGAGTCGACCGTGCCAGCCGACGACTCAGGCGGGAAGAGGAGACGGGGGTCAACGCGAAGCCGTCCCGGCGTCGCTCCCGATCGAGCGCCACCGGCGCTACCCGTCGCGGTTGCCGTCGCCGTCGCGGATGGCGTCGTGCTCGTCGTGGTGACGGTCCCCTCGGGGGCGGCTGCAGCAGGTGTCGGGCTCGCGGCCTCGGCGGTGGGTTGTGGGCGGAGCGGCGCTGGCCGGCCGCTGGCGTTCCCGCGCGGTTCAATGCGCTCACCGGGCCGCACGGCGGGTGCCGTGCGGCGCGGCATTTCCAGCCATTGGCTGACGGTGCCTGAGATTCCCTCCTCCAGCTCAGTGCGAAGGGTCCGTGTGACCGCGGCATAGGTCACGGTGGAGAGCAGCAACAGCAACAGGAGCAGCGCCCCGCTGTACCAGAGGGTCAGTCGCAGCCGGGCGCGGCGGATCACCTAGACATCTCGGTCCAAGCGGTAGCCAACGCCGCGGACAGTCACGATGGCCACCGCGTCTCCCAGCTTCCGGCGCAAGTAGTGGATATACAGGTCCACGGCATTCGGCTCCGGTTCGGCGTCGAAGCCCCAGACCGCTGACAGGATGGCCTGGCGGGTCAGTGCCTGCCCCGTGTGCCGCATCAGGTGCTCCAGCAGCCGGTACTCGGTCGGAGAGAGGTCGACCCCGGTGCCGTCAATCTGGGCCTCGTGACGCCGGACGTCTAGCGTGACCCGACCAGCCTGCAGGACGTCGCCGTCGGCTCCAGAGGAACGACGTCCGATGGCCCGCACCCGGGCGGTCAACTCGTCGAAGGCAAACGGCTTGACGAGGTAGTCGTCGCCGCCGATGTCCAACCCTTTGACGCGGTCCTCCACTTGCCCGCGCGCGGTCAGGAAGATCACCGGTGTGTCCACGCGCTCCGCCCGCAGCCGGCGGACGGCCTCGAACCCGTCTACCCGCGGCATCATGACGTCCATCACAATGAGGTCTGGCGGTGCCTCCCGAGCAAGGAACAGGGCTTCCTCGCCATCGTGCGCCACCTGGACATCGTGACCTTCAGCCGTCAGACCGCGCTCGACGAGTCGGGCGAGGCGTGTGTCGTCTTCCGCAACAAGAATTCGCATGGTTTGAGCGTACGGCGGATTCCTGTGACACCGCTGTGGCGATGCGCGCACACCATTCCGCCATCTCCCTCCAATGATCCTCCAAACGGAGCGCGAGACGGTATCGTTCACCGGTCAGCCGATGCCGTGGTCTGGAGACTCTCCCAGATTCCGGGTCGTCCACGAGGCCGGGCGGGAGGCAGTCGTGCGGCGGGCGCTCGTCAACTTCTTTGTGGCGGTGACCTCGCTGGCCGTCCTTGCCGCGTCGTGGGTCGGAGTTGGCCGGGCGGACGAAGGCCGGCGCCTGCGCGAGGCGACTGAACGAGAGCGGCAGGCCTTCGCTGGGGAGCCCGGGGGCGCCAACGCCGTGTCTGTGGCCGATCCTCCGCCCGCTGGGCCGTCGGCACCCACGACCGTTGAGCCTCCGCCCGGAGTCGCCCTGGCCGGGGCGAGTCCGGTCACGACACCGACACCACAAGGCACGGCTGTGGCGGGAGCCTCCGCCTCCGCCCCGCCTCCCCCGTCCTCGACGACTTCCGCCCCCTCGCCCGCTACGCCGACCCCGCCCGCACCTGGCCTGATCCCAGCCCCTTCCGCCACCAAGACGGTGCCGCCGACGGTGACTGCCACGCCGGCCGCTCCACCGACTGCTTCACCCACCGCTTCGCCCACCCCTCGACGGATCATCCGTCCATCGCGGGCCTCCTGAGCCCTCGGCCGACCGGTGATCGAGCACTCGTTCCACGCCATGAATACCGAGTGGTGGATCCGCGCGTACGGAGCCACTCAGGCCGTACTCATGTCTGCTGAAACGCTGGTGCGGGACATCGAATCACGGTTGTCGCGCTTTCGGGCGGACTCGTCGCTGACGCGCCTGAACCAGGAGCGGGCCGCGGACGACGCCCTCCTTGCGGCGGTGGTGACGGCGGCGCTGCAATTCCGGGAAGCGACCGGCGCAGTCTTCGATCCCGGCATCGGCGCCGCACTCATCTCGGCCGGGTACGACCGCTCGTTTGAGTGCCTGTCCGTGACACCGTCTCGAGAACCTCGCGTGCCGGACGGCCGTCGGCCTTCAGTAACCGTTGAGGGCAGCCGTGTGCGGCTGGAGGGCGAGGGGTCATTGGACCTGGGCGGGATCGGGAAGGGGTGGGCGGTCGACCGAGTGGCAGAGCACCTCGAGGCGCATGGGGTGGACCGCTACCTCGTAGACGGCGGAGGCGACCTCCGCGCCGGCCGGACGCCTGCAGCGCCATGGCCGGTCGGAGTGGGGGACGGGCTGGTCGCCTGGCTGGGGCCCGGCGCGGTCGCGACGTCGTCCATCGAGCGGAGGCGGTGGACCGACGGGGCCGGGCACCCGGCCCATCACGTCATCGACACCAGCACCAACGCCCCAGCCTTCAGAGGGCTCCGCACGGCGGTGGTCACCCACCGGCTCACGACCACCGCAGATGTCCTGGCGACGACGCTCCTGGCGGGCGGACCCGCCTGCATCTCGGCAGTGGGTGCCCTTGGCGGGGAGGCACTGATGAAGGACATGGACGGTTCGTGGTGGATGACGCCTGGAATGCAGAGGTGGCTCGATGGCCCGACGCTCGGCTGAGCCACCGCTCATCGCCGCGCCGGTCCGCTGGCTGGCCGTCGCCTGCTTCAGCGGGTCGCTGGCGATCGTCCTGCCATCCCTGCTCGCAGTCGCAGACCAGTCTGAGGCGCCGGTGCTCTGGTACGCCGGGCGCGCGACTGGCTTCGTGGCATACGTCGCCCTGTGGGCGTCGCTGTTCACCGGCAGCCTCGTGAGTGCACGAGGCGTCGAAGGGCTGATCTCGCGCCGCTGGCTCATCGAGTTTCATCAGCAGTGGACGCTCGCGGCGATCTTGTCGGTGGCGGCTCATGTCGTGGTGCTGGTCGGCCACTCCTACAGCGACATCACGCTCATCGGGGCACTCGTGCCGTACGGCTCAGACGTGATGCAAGTCGAGCTGGCGCTCGGCACAGTCGCGCTGTGGGGGCTCCTGCTGATCGCCGGTACCTCGTGGCTCCGGACGCACATCCCGTACGCGTGGTGGCGCTCGATTCACGCGTTGGCCTTTGGCATGTGCATTCTCGCCTTCGCGCATGCGCTCCAGGCTGGGAGTGACGCACTGGCTCGCCCGGTACAGGTCCTCTACCTCGCGACGGCGGCGCTGGCCATTGGAGCGATCGTGGCGCGCGCGCTCGTCGCGCTAGGCCGTCGTCCTCGGCAGGGCGGGCGGACGCAGGGTGACTCCAGCGCCTGAATCTGGCGACTGGTACGATCCACCCATGCCCGAAGCCTCGGCGACCATCGATCGGCGGATTGCAAAGCGGTGTCCAGCGTGCAGCCGGGTCAGCGCTGCGTCCGCCCGTTGTCTCCACTGCTGGCGCGACATCGCGGCGGTCCCCGCCCTCCCGCCCGACGAAGCCGCAGCCGCACTGAAGGTGGAGGCGAGCCTCGCTCGCCGTCGCGAGGCGGACCAGTTCTCCGTCGGGCGGGTGATCAAGTTCACGCTGCTCGCGCTCCCGTTCCTCCTCGTGGCGTGGTGGGTCTACAGCACCTTTATCGACAAGCCGCCGCGCCCAGATCTGCCTTCGGCCTCCACACGCGCTGCGGCGTCCGGCGCGTGGACGACCCAGGACGGGGACAACCGAGGAGTGCGTGCGGTCACGGCACCGGCCCGCCTCGGCGGCTCCGAGGCGTGGAAGGTCTCCCTGGGTTCGCCGGTCGTCACCATCCCCGTGACCGACGGGAACCTCCTGGTCGCGACGCTGCAGGACGGCCGGGTGGTCGGGCTGGATGCCGCCACGGGCGTAACTCGCTGGACGGCAAGCCTCGACAACCCCCCCTTTTCCGCCCCGGTGATCGCCGGCGACCGGATCTACATCGCAAAGCGCGAAGGTGTCGTGCTCGTCCTGAACGCTGCGGACGGGTCCGAGGTGTGGCACTCGCGCTTCGTCGCCGGATCTTTCGAGGCGTCGCCGCTGGTGGCCGACGGCGTGGTCTACGCCTACAGCACCGATGGCTTGTTTGCCTTCGACGCAGAGGACGGCCGGATCCTCTGGGAGGTGCTGCTGGACGGAGGTTGGGCCACGGTGACGCCGGTGGTGGAGGGCAAGTACCTCGTGATTGCCACCTCGGAGCGGGCGATCTCGTTCGACCGCACCAACGGTCGGCAGGCCTACTTCGTCACCTTCTCGCGGACTCAGCCGACTTCCGTGGCGATCACCGACGGTCAGGTGATCGCCGTGTACGGCCGGAATGTGACGGTGTTCGATGTCGAGTCCCGCCGACCCTGGTGGGACGGGATGCGCGCGGCATGGTTCCGCTTCCACCTCATCGGCATGGCGCCGAGCGTGCCTCCCGCGCCGACGGTCTGGGACGTGACCAACCTCTCACGCAACACACTTGCGGCCGCCGTGACCGCCGACGCTGTTGTGGTGACATCGCCAGAAGGACTGGTGACCGCCCTGCGGCGCTCCGACGGTGAGCAGGCCTGGACGGCGAACCTCGGACCGGTAGTGGCCGCTCCCATCGCGACCGCCGATGGCATCCTCTTCGCGGGGGCCGGGCATCTCGTGTTGCT
>CAZVNJ010000085.1:0-7380 GCA_964628985.1 uncultured Dehalococcoides sp. | reverse complement strand
GCCGCCGTCGCCGGGTCGCTTGTCGCCACCACGGTCAGCATGGTGGGACATCGAGGATGGATGCGCTTGCCTCGGCTGGGAGAGCCTGGGAGCGGCCGCCGTTAGGATCGCCTGATGGCGAGAGAGATGGCCGACTGGTTGCAGACCCTCCTGCCTGGGATCGCCCCGGCCGGCTGGGGCTCCTCGGACTCCTGCTGGATCGCCTTCATGATGACCCGAGAGTCCGAGCACAACCCCCCGTTCTACTGGCTCGGCCGCGCGATCGACGAAGTCGAGGGCGGGGGGGCGCTTGAAGCGTTCGGTGCACGCCTCACCGCGGCGCATGGCGCCCGCTCCTGCGGGGGGCGCGGCGAGGCCGACGAGCGCGTGCAGGACGTCCTCTCCGAGGCTTGCGCCTACGCCTGGACGGTCACCCGCCTCGGACGTGCCACCTTCGAAGCACCCGAGGGCCAGCATGCCCCGGTCCGCATCGCTGTGGACGTAGCGCCCGGCCAGCCTGGTGTGTACGTGGTGCCCAGACGGCTGCGGCCGGTGAACAGCCTGCAGCGGGTGATGGAGGACATCGGGCGGCAGACGGCATTGGCGGCGGGCCTAGTGCCCGAGGGCGCGCGCGGGATCGTCTACCTCGACTGCTGGCACCAGCAGCACTACGCACAGAACCTCGGCTACCGACTCGAACTGACGGAGCCGCTGCAGCATGGCCTGAGGCACTTCGCCGCCGACCATCGCCTCGGACACGTCCTCACGCGCCCGTTCCAGTGGGGCAACCCTGTCGAGGCGACGTACTAACGTGGTTGAGATCGAGGCGATCAACCTCACCGAGGTCGAAGCGCGCGCCCTCGGCCGCCTCACCCCAATGGCCCGCGACTACTACATGAGCGGCGCGACGGACGAGATCACGCTCCGCTGGAACCGCGAGGCCTTCGAGCGGATCGCCCTCCGTCCGCGCGCCCTCGTCGACGTGAGCCAGCGCGACCTTTCCACGCCGATCCTCGGCCGTCGCCATCCCTGGCCCGTGATCGTCGCCCCCACCGCCTTTCAGCGGCTCGCGCATCCGGAGGGCGAAGCCGCCGTCGCCCGCGCCGCCGCCGCCGAGGGCCTGACGATGACCCTCAGCACCCTCGCCTCCACGAGCATCGAGGACGTGGCGGCCGTCGCGCCGGGCGCGCCTCGCTGGTTCCAGTTGTACGTCTTCCGCGACCGCGCACTGACCCAGTCGCTCGTCCAGCGTGCGGAGGCGGCGGGCTACGAGGCGATCGTGCTCACCGTGGACGCGCCGCTCCTCGGCCGCCGCGAACGCGACGCGCGCAACCTCTTCGCGCTGCCCGAGGGCATGGCCGCGGCGAACCTGGCAGACGCCCTCGCACGCGTCTCCAGCGACGGGCGCGACTCCGGTCTGTTCCAGTTCTTCGCCTCGCAGATCGATCCCGCCGTCACCTGGCGCGACCTCGAAGTGTTGTGCACCTCCACGCGGCTGCCTGTGCTCGTGAAAGGCATCCTGCGCGCGGACGACGCGACACGCGCCATCGAGGCCGGCGCGCGCGGCGTCATCGTCTCGAACCACGGCGGCCGGCAGTTGGACGGCGCGATCGCCAGCATCGACGCGCTTCCCGAGGTCGTCGAGGCGGTCGCCGGCCGCGCCCCCGTCCTTGTGGACGGCGGCGTCCGACGTGGCACGGACATCCTGAAGGCGCTCGCGCTCGGCGCGGACGCCGTCCTGCTCGGCCGCCCCATCCTCTGGGGTCTCGTGGATGGCGAGCCCGGCGTCGGTCGCGTCCTCGCCCTCCTCCACGCGGAGTTCGACCTCGCGATGGCGCTGGCCGGCTGCGCCTCCCGCGCCGACGTCTCACGGGACCTCGTGGTGCGGCCGGGGCAGTAGGTACGAACCCTATCAGGGTCGGCCTCCCGCTCAGCCGCAAACGTTACGGAGGTCTCTCAGTCTTCCGAGAGATCCCGCGATTGCACAGGATTCATGAGGCAACAGCGTGCCTACCGCACACATCTCAAATTTGACGGTGTGACAGATTCCCGGCCCGTCGCGAGCGTGCCCACGAACGCGGCTCAGAGTTCCCCGTTATAGCTCTCGAAGACTGGTGGCTGAGCGCGCGAGAGCGCAGCAGGCCGCAAGAAATCAGCGAGGAGAGTCCATGAGTACGTTCAACCTGGCCCTGACCAAGAAGGCTGCTGCGGTAGGGATTGCCACCGCAGCCATCCTCGGCGGAGGCATCGCCGCCGAGGCGAGCGGTGTGACGGCCGCCGTGACGGGGCGCACCAACGCGAGCGTGCACGCCCAGGGCAGCAAGGACACCGCGATCGACAAGCTGGCGTCGCTTGAGGCCAACGCGAATGCAGCGGCAGGCCTGGACACCGCCCGCGCCGCCGTCTCGAAGACCTCCGTCGACGCTGAGGCCCGTGCGAATGCACATGCAGACCACGGGACATCGATCGGCGCGCAGGTGAGCGCGGAGGCGAAGGGCCGCACCGGGTCGATGAAGGAGTTCGTCCTCAACCTCCTTGGCATCGAGACCGGTCCGAAGGTCCAGGCGACGGCAGCCGTCACCGGCAACGCGCAGGGCGGGGTCGACACGGCGATTGACGCCGTGACGAACGCCAACGCGAACGCCAACGCGGAGGCAGGCATCTCGACCGCGCTGGACGCGATCGGCAGCGGCATCGGGAACGCCCAGGCCGCGGCCGAGGGCAACGCAGGTGCGCGCGCGGAGGTCGGGCTCGCGAAGGCGAGCGAGGCCTCGGGCAAGGCGACGCTGGGCTTGCGGCTCGGACTCCAATAGGCCAACCGAGTTTGACTGCTGAAGTGAGGGCCGGGCTTCCGGCCCTCACTCGATCGTGGGCCAGGCACCGGATAGCGAAGCGCTTAGCCGAACGCGACCGCCTCGTTCGATGGCGGACGCTCGGCGCCGCCAGGTTGCCAGGTCAGGCGATGCGCGCGGCGGCCGGGCGCGCCGATCGGATCCCAGACCGACGTGAGCGCGTTCTCGATCTCCAACTCGAAGAGCCAGTGGTGGTCTGGGAACTCATAAAAGCAGACCGCGCGCACGGCAGCCCACGTAGCGGCCTCACTGTTGGGGACGCGGCGGGCGCGGCCGGTGAGGTTCAACTCGAACTCGTCGAACGCCGGGTCCTCGGGCGGAAGTGGCGGCGGGAGGAGGTGGAGCGCGTAGCGACCGTCGTTCACCAGATCGAACCGCTTCGGTGACTGGTCGGTCACGATGACATATAGGCGGCCCTCGGCGATGTGCGGGCACACCGGATGCAGCCGCGGCGCGCCGTCCTTCCGCACCGTGGCGAGGTACCCGACAGGGACCGCCTGCAACTGCTCGAGGCCACGGGCGGCCATCCTCGGAGCGCCGGCCTCGAACTCTGCCCACGTCGCCATCACGGCCTCCTCCGGCGCCTTCAGTAGAGCCGCTCGCCCTGCCTGAGCATCTCGATGAACCGCGCGATCCGCCGCGCTCGCGTCTCCTCACGCTTCGCGTCGTGGATCTGATAGAGCATCGCGTACTGGTTCCGGCGGTCGAGGGCGTCCCACCGTCGTCCCATCCGAGCGGACTTCAGTGCACTCACGAAGTCGTCCGGCGGCGTCATGGTCGTTGGACTGTCGTACGCGGCATCCCAGCGTCCGTCGGCCTGCGCGCGCTCGACCTCGATGAGGCCCGCGGGTCGCATCCGCCCCGCCTCGACGAGGCGGGATACGCGGCCTCGGTTGATCTTCGACCAGCGGCTGCGCGGTCTCCGTGGGGTGAAGCGCTGCAGGTAATAGTCGCCGTCGAGGCCCCGCGCCTGCCCGTCGATCCATCCGAAGCAGAGTGCGACTTCGACGGCCTCGATGTACGTGACGGAGGGGATGCCTGAACCCTTCCTCGCGAACTGGATCCACAGCCCATTGGACGCCGCGTGATGCTTCGCCAGCCAGGTCTCCCAGGCCTTTGCCGTCCTGAACGACTTCACCGGGAGGTCTTCGGTCGCCATCGACCGAGCGTACCGAGGCGGCAAGCAAACGCAAGGTGCTTCTGGCACACTGCGCGAGCCCTCGATGGGCAGAGACGAGGACAATGATGGGACGCTTCGACGACCAGACCGCCGTGATCACGGGCGCCGCCGGCGGTATTGGACGGGCGACGGCCGTGCGCTTCGCCTCGGACGGTGCCCGCGTCGTCCTCGTGGACCTGCCGGGCACCGCCCTGGAGGAGAGCGCCGTCGCCGTGGAGAAAGCGGGCGGCGCCGCCTACATCGTCCACGCCGACGTCACCCGCGCCACTGACGTGCGCGCGTATGTCGCTGAGGCGGAGCGCCTGACCGGCGGCATCGACCACTTCTTCAACAACGCCGGCATCCTGGGCCCGGTCACCTCGATGTTCGACTACCCCGAAGAAGTCTTCGACCAGGTGATCGAGGTCAACGTGAAGGGCGTCTGGCTCGGCATGCGCGAGGTGGGTAAGGCAATGCTGCGCCGAGGGGGCGGGGCGATCGTCAACACCGCATCGATCGCCGGCCTGCAAGGGACGCCCACGCTGTTCGCCTACGGAGCGAGCAAGCACGCCGTGATCGGGATGACGAAGTCGGCCGCGCTCGCCCTCGGCACCCGGAACATCCGCGTGAACGCCGTCTGCCCCGCCGTCATCGAGACCGCCATGGGCGAGGAACTCGCGCGCGGCGCGAACCCGGACGACCCACAGGCCGCGATGAAGCGGATGGGCGACAACTACCCGATGGGCCGCGTGGGCCACCCGGAGGAGGTGGCCGCCCTCGTCACCTTCCTCTGCTCGAGGGACGCGTCGTTCATCACCGGCGGCATCTACACCGTGGACGGCGGCACGCGGGCGCGCTGATCACTCCGCGATGAACGCCTGGGACTGGTGTACGACCTGACCGCCCGCGTCCAGCCACTGCAAGGTCAGCGCACCGTCCGCAGCCGGCGAAGGCGCGTCGACGACGAACCCTGGAGCCTTGACCGGCACACTCACGGCGTCCCCGGCACCGGCGATGTTGAGTTGGACGACACGCCCATCGTCGATCTTGCCGAACGCCACCGAGCCGCGGGAGGTGGGGATGAACCCGGCGGCGACGGGGGAATCCGACGCGCCGACCGCGTGCGAGTCGCCGCCGAGACGCAGTCGGGGGAGGGGCGGCAAGGCCGGGCGGGGCGAGCGGTCAGCAATGATCCGGTCGAGCACGATTTGGTTGGCGCCTTCGAAGACCACCCACGGCTCGCCTCGCGAATCCCCCGAGTGGGCGAGCAGATTGCCCTGGACCACCCCGCGCGCCGCGGCTTCATCCGCGATCGGTGTCGGCCCAATCGCCGGTAGCCAGGCGAAGGAGGTTGCGAGGAGGAGCACGAGGCCGGCGAGCACGAGAGGGACTTCTGTGAATCGGGACATGGCAGTTCTCCTCGTCCCACCTTAGTCCCCGGCGTCAGGTCCCCGTCCCTTCCATTCCTCGCTCAACCTCTGCCAGGATGGTCGCCGCGCGGTCGAGCACCTCGAGGTCGGTCGCGGGCAGCGCCTGCAGCGCCGCCGCGAGCCGTCCGACGCGGGCCGCGCGGCCGCGCGCCATCAGACGGCGCCCCGCAGTCGTCGGTTCGACGATCACGAGGCGGGCGTCGTCCTCGGACGCCACCCGGCGAGCGAGGCCCATCGCCTCCAGGCCGGTGACGATGTGGGTCATGGTCGGCGGCGTCACCTGCTCGCGTCGCGCCAACTCGCCGAGGGTGCAGGGGCCGCCGAAGACGAGCACCGACAGCGCGGAAAGCCGCGCCGGCGGCACGCCCCATTGCGCGTCCGCCTGCCGCAGCCGCCGCGTCAGGTGGATCGCGACGGAGTTCCAGCGGTTGGCGAGCGCTTCGAGGTGCGCAGGCGCCTTCGGGGGGATGGCGGCGGGAGCGGCGGGGGCTTGCGATCGCCTGGGCATGCACCTAGTCTATTCGTTAGCAATGCTAACAGTCTAGGGAGCAGACGATGGCTGGTGTCGACTCGCAAGCGCTGATGCAGATCGCTATGCCCGTGAAGGAGATCAATCGCGCGGTCGCGTTCTACCGCGACGTGCTCGGCCTCCCCTTCCTCTTCCAGGCGGGGAACCTCGCCTTCTTCGACCTGCACGGCGTCCGCCTCATGCTCGACATCCCCGAAAATGAGCGCTTCGTTCACCCCGGCTCACCGCTCTACTTCCGTGTCGCGGACATCCAGCAGGGCCACGCGCACCTCGTCTCGAAGGGCGTGAAGATGGAGCCCGAGGGCCCGCACATCGTCCACCAGGACGCCTCGATGGAACTGTGGATGACCTTCTTCGACGACGGCGAGGGCAACCTGCACGCGCTCGCCTCCGAGGTACTCAAGAAGTAGCCGCTGGCTATCGCTTCCCCGACCCCCGAGGCCCATGCACGAACGGCAGCGTGACGACGTCCGCCGGCTGGGGGACGCCGTCGGTGTCTACGATTACGCGCAGCAGATCAGGCGGCAGGTAGGCAAGCGCGATGCCGGTGCCGAGGGCAGGCGAGAACGCCCCCGCGACGCACGCGCCGAGGTCCCCTGCTGCCCCGCTCACCCTCGACCCGCGCTTCGCGAGGCGCGGCCCGTCCATCCGCAGGCCGGAGAGCACGCGCTCCACGCCCGCATCTCGCACCGCGCGCAGCGCCTCCGCTCCCGGGAAGGCGCGCGGCCCCTCGGCGTCATCGAGGTCGACGAGGTCGCCGAGGCCCGCGTGGTACGGCGTCGCGGGGACCGGCGTCTCGCCCGGCGCCTCGATGATGCCCGCCTCGATCCGCATGGTGTCCCAGGCAGCGAGGCCGGCGGGGGTGATGCCTGCGGTGATCGCGTTCTCCCAGACGTGCTCACCGACCTCGGGCGCGACGACGAACCAGAACGTCTCCTCGCCCACCTCAGCAGTGTGCGCGACCAGCGCGCGCCAACCGCCGAGCAACACCTCGTGCGCCTCGCCGCGTGGCACGGCGTTCGGGATGTTGCCCACGACCTGCTCGAGGAGGCTCGCGGCCTTCGGGCCGGCGACGGCGAGCAGGACAGACTCCGCCATGCGGTCGCGCACCTGCACGTCCTCGCCGGGACGGACGGCCGCGGCGATCGCCTCGCGCAGCCGCACTTGCGCCCGCGGTCCGCTCATCACGAACCAGCGGCCAACATCCAGGTGGCATGCGGTGGCGATGTCGAGCACGGTGCCGTCCTCGCGACACGCCACCAACCGCGCGATCGCGCCCACTGCGACGCGGCGCGTGTCGGTCGCGAACACGCGCGCGAGCACCTCAGCGGCGCCCTCGCCTGTCACGTAGTACCGCCCGACGTGCGAGCGGTCCCAGATCACCGCGGACTCGCGCGCGGACTGCTGCTCGTCGTAGGTGCCGCCGTACCA
>CAZVNJ010000084.1:0-7407 GCA_964628985.1 uncultured Dehalococcoides sp. | reverse complement strand
TCCGACCGCGACCGGATGCGCCGACTCGCCTACGGCAACCCGCCATCGGCCGGGATGGGCGTCCTCAGCCGGGTGTGGCGTGCCGCGGAGTTCCCGAGCACGAACGGCCACAGCAACGCCCGCAGCATTGCCCGCGTCTTCGGCGCGCTGGCCTGTGGCGGGGCGGGTGCGAACGGCTATCGCCTGCTCTCACCCGAAACGGTCGAGGCAGCCGCCCAGATCCAGGCCGACGGTGAGGACGAGATCCTGGGCCGGCCGACGCGATTCGGCCTTGGCTTTCAGTTGACGATCCCCGGCATCCGCCCGCTCGGGCCGAACGCCGGAAGTTTCGGGCACTACGGCAACGGCGCCCTGGTGGGCTTCGCCGATCCGACCGCGCGCCTCGCGTTCGCGTTCACCTGCAATCAGTCCGGCCGGTCCTGGCGAGACCCGCGGAACATCGCCCTCATCGACCGCACGTACGAGTGCCTCGGGTCGTAGCCACTCGTCCGCTCAGCAGCGCGAGGCGGTGGCAGGCATGTTCAGCAATGTGTCCAGCCGGGTGGGGAGCAGCCCCCGGGCGATCAGGCCCTCGATAATCGTGGGAAGCGCGGCCACCATCACCGAATGATCGGCGCCTGGGAGGCCTTCGGTGCCGTCATGCAGCAGGATGATGGACCCGGGCCGCACCTTCTCCAGGATGTGCTCAGCCAGCGCCGCCGGGTCGCGTTCGTCCCAGTCAGCCGCCTCGACATCCCACAGCACGGTGCGCATCCGCGCGTGACGCACGGCGCGCTTCTGAAAGGGGGTCTCCACGCCCCACGGAGGCCGGAAGAACTTCGGACAGTCCCCGAATGCCTCGTGGAACGTCCGCTGCGCCTGCGCCGCCTGCGCATAGCGGAGGTCGGTGCGCTTCGCCCTCGGGTGGTCGTATGAATGGTTGGCCAGGAGGTGGCCCCGGCTCCGCAACTGCTGCGCGAGTTCGGGCTGGCCCTCGATGGTCTCAGCGACAACGAAGAAGGTCCCGCGCACCCCGTATCGCTCCAGGATCGCGGCGGTCTCCTCGGTGTACCGCCCGTTCAGCCCGTCGTCGAAGGTCAGGGCCACCGCGGGAGGATTGCCCTCCGCACGTGTGATGCTGGGGTCGGACCAGCGAGGCAGCCGGATGGCCAAAGCCAGGAGAGGCAGGGCGGCGAGCATCAGGAACCGTTGCGGGCGGCTGGGGACTCGGCTGATCACGGGCGGCTCCCGCAAGACTCAAAGGCGACGGGCCGGATGGTGTATTGCAGCGTCCCGGCATCGCCTCGGAAGACGAGGTCAGCACGGCCCTCCGCCACAAGGGCGTCGAGCACCTCGACCTCGTTGCTGGTGTCCCGCAGCGGGTGACGCAACCACTGGGCCTGGACGAGGACATCCGTTGCGCCCTTGCGCGCCAGGAAGCAGCGGTATTCCTCGGTGCCGCTGAACGAGCGCCGCTCGACGCTCTCGTCGAAGAAGTCCTGCGCCAGCACGGCACCGGCCTGCATCAACTGGACCATCCCATCCTCCTGGTTCGACATCGTGAGGACGCGGTAACGCGACTGCGGATCGATGCGTCCGGCCGCGATGAAGTCTGGGAAGCGAGGCAGCGAGGTCCAGCGGGCGTTCTGAGGGTTGGACCCGGCGAAGTTCCAGGCGAGCAGGACGCCTCCGACGATGAGGACGGGGACGTGCCAGCGACGTACGAACGGGATGGCACGCTGGCAGGCCCAGGGCCACCAGAGCAGGCTGGTGCGCTGCAAGGTGATCTGCATCGGGGTCACCCAACCCCAGCGCCCCACGTGGTCGATCGATGGCAGTTGGAAAAACACCCAGATCGCGGGCGACGCGAGGACGGCTGCCCCGAGGAGCCAGAGGACTCGCGGGACGGGGAGCCGGCGCGTCGCCTCGATGTGGGCGAGCACCGTCAGGGCCAGCCCCACTCCCCCCATGAGCGGATGGGCGACGAGCGCGGCAAAGGCGAGCAGCCCTCCCACGGTGGGACGTCCGCGGTCGAACTGAGCCGCGGAGAGCACGGAGAGTGCGAGCGCCCAGATGGTCGGCAGCTGGAACTGAAGGATCGCGTTCCAGAGTTGCCAGTTCAGCAGCAGGACCGCGAGGACGAGCGGGGTCGCGGTCCTCGGCAGCCACTTCGCCACACCGTAGAGGAGTAAGAGGACACCCAGGCCCATCGTCGCCGTCACTGCCCAGTCGCCGAGGAACGGGCGCGCGAACGCTGCCGGCAGCCAGGGAATTGCGGCATAGGGGAACGTGACGGCACGGCCGCCGTCCAGTAGCGGTACATGCAGGGGAATGCCTTCGCCGGACCTGAGTGCCTGCTCGATGAACCAGACGTGGCCGTAGGACTGTGCGCTGTCGTTCCCCAGGTAGAACGCGTGGGACAGGACGGTGGCCAGGAAGCCGCCGAACGAGCCGAGGATCACGAGCGCCAGTGCTATCCCCAACCACGAGCGGCTGGCCTTCGGGACATCTCGCCAGCAGACGACTCGGAGCCACGCGAGGGCCATCAACAGGACGTGGCTCACTGCATCCTGCAAGCGCGTGTTCGTGCGCGCCACCGGCACTCGCACGGGGAACTCGTTGTCCACCAGGTAGCCGAGCCGTTGCGCGACGACGGCGAACTCGGTGCACTCGCTGTACCGCCGCCCGCGGTAGAACTCCTGCGCGTGCAGCAGCGGCCCGAGTCGCACGATGCGGTAGCCGCTCTCGATGTCGTGCATGCGACGGCCGGCGAAGAGACTCCCCACCGCCGACATGAAGACATTGCCCGCGCGCTTGTACCAGCCGTGATAGGAGAAGTCGCGGCGGGCAATGATGGCGTCGGCCCCCGTCGTTTCCAGGCGGGCGATCAGGCCATCGAGGTAGGCGAGGTCGTGCTGGCCGTCGGCGTCGAGGTTCACCACGAGGGTCTCCGGGTCCAGCGCGCCCGCCGCAAGGTCATCGGCCAGGCGTCTCCACGCCGCCCGGAGTGCCGCCGACTTGCCCTGGTTCGGGACGAGATGGATGACCTCTGCCGCACCGTCCTTCCGCGCCCAGGCGTCCAGGGTCACGGGTGAGCCGTCCGTGGAGCCGTCATCGACGATCAGGATCCGGCCGGGGCAGGCGTGCCTGATCTGGTCCAGCACCGCGCTGACGCTGCTTCCCTCGTTGAAGACGGGCACGACGACGACGAGGCGGGAGGCGGCCGAGACGGGAGTGCTGGCGCGGAGGGTGGTGGCCTCGCTCATGCCGGAGTCTGCCCGGCGTGCGCCTGCTGCGAGATGAAGTTGAGCCCGCTCGTCGTCGCCAGGGCGCCGGCCAGCAGCGCGAGGAAGAGGAACGCCGCGCGGGGGCCGAGAGCCGCGATGGTGAGGCCGGCGGCGCCAGAGCCAGCGAGCGTGCCTGCCGCCTCGGCGGACGCGAGCCAGCCGAGGACGGCGGCGGGGCCACGCTGGCCGCGCGAGAAGTCGATGATCAGGGCGGTCACGACGGGCATCGCGGCCACCAGGGCCGGCACTGCGGCGCAGAGGAGGAGGGCGAAGACCCAGGCGTCCTCGCTGGCGACGGCCAGGCCGAACCCGGCGGCGACCGCTGTATGCAGCAGGGCGAGTTCTGCCAGGCGGCGGTGCGGCCGGGATCGCGTCGCGACCAGTGCCAGCACGAGGAGCGTGACGACGCCGGCGGGAGCCAGCACGAGCGGCAGGCGGGTGACGCTCACCGCCAGGTCGCGCAGCACGAAGGGCCAGAACGCCACGAGAAGGCCCCCCGCGAGCGCGAATTGGCCTCCAGTGACGAGTCCGAGACGCCACGGCGGTCCGGACCTCGAAGCCCTGTCTCCGGGCGTAGGTCCGATGGTCGGGGCGATGCCCGACGCTGCGGCCGGCGGCGTGGTCGCGCGCCGAACGCGGTCGAGCGCGAGGACCCCGAGGGCGGAGACGGGCGCGGCGAGGACGAAGGCGGCGCGAGGGTCGAATCCGGCGAGCAGCGTGCCGGTGCCGAAGCCGGCGGCGACGCCTCCCCCGGAGGCGAGGCTCAACCAGGTCGTCGCGCGTCCTCGCCCCGCCTCGTCCGTGAGGTGCCCGACGCCATGGCGGAGCAGGACCCAGGAGATGGCGGTGCTGGCCGTCAGTGCGACAAGCCCGGCCAGGTACCCCGCCGTCCCACGGGTGAGGACCATGACGGTCAGTCCGGTGATCGAAAGGACGGGGACTGCGGCGAGTACGGCTCCCACGCGCCAGCGGTCCGCCAGGGCGCCTGCCGCGGGCGACGTGGCGATCTTCACGAGCCCCTGCAGCGTGAGGGCGATCGCGGGAAGCGCGGGGTGTGCTCCCAGCGTGTGGAGGAGGTACGTGTTTCCTGCCGAGAGGATGACCAGCCCCGTTACCCCGTCGAGCGCCGCGCCGCCGACCAGTGCGGCGACGAGGTGCCGTGGTGGGAGGGGGGTCGCGCGCCGGAACCTCGCGCTGCGAGGAGCCATCGAGTGTCTCCGTGGGGAGCCAGATCAGTCAGTGTGGGCGCCGTCCCTGCACCCGGAGGGGTGACTCGGCGTCGGTATCTTCAGGGGCGCGCGGCCTATGCACCAATACCCCGAAGACGGCGCGCGCGATCCTGTAGGGGCGACGACGTCAGGGGCCGAGGGCGCAGCCGAAAGCCAGAGGCTACTTGAGGATGACTTCGCCTTCCGGGTGGTAGAGCTTCGCGACCTGGACCTTCCCGGGGGCGGCGTGGATGCAGAGTTCGCAGAGGGTGCACTCGTCGAGGTTCGGCTCGACGGTCTCGAGGCGGCCATCCACCACTTTGAAAATGTCGACGGGGCAGACCTCGGCCACCCGCTTCACCAGCGCGGCGTCCTGCTGGATCGAGGGGTCGATGTCGACGCGGATGAACATGGCCATGGTTACTTGCCCAGCCGTTCGTTCAAGAGACGCGGGATGTCGCCGATCTTCTCGGCGACGGTGATGCCGGCCGCCGACAGGTTCGCGATCTTCGAGGCAGTCGTGTCGGCTCGGCCTTCCACGATGGTGCCAGCGTGGCCGAAGCGCATGCCCGGCATGTCATCCATGAAGCGGCCGGCCATAAAGGCGACGATCGGCTTCTTCGAACCGCTACGAGCCATGTAGTCGGCGAGTTCGTACTCGGCACGACCGCCAGGCTCGGAATAGATCGCGATGCCCTCGGTCTCCGGGTCGGCGTCGAACAGCGGCATCAATTCGGCGTAGGTGCTGCCGATGATGGCGTCGCCGCCGATGGAGACGGCGGTGGAGACGCCGAGGCCAGCCTCTGAGAGCGAGTTGGCGATCTCGACGGTCATGCCGCCTGAGCGGGACATCACCCCGATCTTGCCGGGCTTGAAGGCGCGCCGGGTGGACTCGGCGGCGCCGCCGATGCCTCCTACGCGCGTCTTCCCCGGTGAGATCACGCCGAGGCAGTTGGGGCCGATGATCCTCGTCCCCTTCTCCGCGGCGTACTCGACGAACTGGGCGACCTGTTTGCGGGGAATGCGTTCCGTGACGCAGACGATCAGTTTGATCCCGGCGTCGATCGCCTCCAGGACCGCGTCCGCGGCGAATCCCGGCGGCACCGAGACGACCGCCGCGTCCACCCGGGTGCGCGAGGTGAAGGCGAGCACGGTGTCCTCCACGGGCAGTCCGTGCACCTCGCGGCCCTTCCGGCCGGGGGTGACGCCACCGAGGAGTCTCGCGCCGTAGTCCAGGCATTCACGGGCCATCGTCACGGCCTCTCGGCCGGTGATGCCCTGGATGATGAATGTGGTGTCTTTGTCGACCAGGATGCTCATGGGGCTAGGCCTTCTTGTTCGTGTTCTCGACGGCCATGCGGGCGGCCTCGTCCATGGAGACGGAGCGGTCGACGTACGGGACACCGTACTTCCTCAGGATCGCGAAGCCCTCGTCCTCCCAGGAGCCGGGAATGCGGAAGATGGCGATCTTCTGCGCGGGGTCGAAACCCGCCTCGATGCAGCCCTTCACGACGCCGCGCGCGACGATGTCCACGCGCGTGTTGGAGACGACGTTCATCATCACTGCGATCTTCTCGACGCCCGGCTGGGCGCAGATCAACTTCGTGAGGTTCGCCGCCTTGGAGACCGAGGGGTTCCCGCCGATCTCGCAGTAGTTGGCCGGACGCCCGCCGGCCGCTCGTACGGCGTCGAAGAGCGTCAGTGAGCCGCCGCCCGCGCCGATGATCAGGCCGAGGTTGCCATCGAACTCCGTGAGGTTGCCGGCGACGCCTCGGGTGTCCGCCGAGTCGACGCGTTCTGCGTCGATCTCGAACTGGGTGGGCGGCCGCGCCTGGCGCTTCTCCTCCGGGCCGACGCCGAGGTCCTTGAGGAGGTCCAGGTGCTGACGCGCCGCCTCGGACTCCATGTCCATGTGAGCGTCGAGGGCGATGATCGAGCCGTCGTCCAGTTTCCCGATCGGGTTGATCTCCGCGAGCGTCATGTCGCGGTCGAGGAAGACACGCGCGAGGCCTGCGACGATGCGGGTCAGTGCGTTGAGGTCGTTCCCGGTGACGCCCACGCCGGCCACGGCGTTCTTGGCGATGTAGTCCGAGAACGGGCGGCTGGCGGAGAAGTGGGTGCGAGAGAGGTGTTCCGGGTGCTTCTCCGCGACCTCTTCGATGTCGATCCCGCCCATGTCGCTGAAGATGATGACGGCCTTCTTGGCGCGTCCGTCCCAGGTCACCGCGGCGTAGTACTCCTGCGCGACGTTGCGCTTCTCCTCGACGAGCACCCCGACCGGCATCAGGTTGCTGATCGGCAGGGCGAGGATGGCTCGGGCGTGCTCGGCGGCCTCGCCGGGTGAATCCGCGAACTTCACGCCGCCGGCCTTCATCCGCCCGCCGGAGAGCACCTGCGACTTGATGACGACAGGGCCACCGACCTCGAAGGCCGCGGCGGCCGCTTGGTCTGCCGTCTTGCAGAAGTGGCTCTTTGGCAGCGGGATCCCGGCCTTGGCGAGGATCTGCTTGGACTCAAACTCGTAGAACCGCATGGGTACTCCCCCGTTGCGTCGGAGACTCTAAGGCGCGGGGTCAGGCCTGTGCAGGGATCCCGTAGACCTCGGCAAATTCGGGATCGCGCGCGGCGATCATCACCGCGAGGTCCCAGATAACCTTCGCCTGCTTCCAGGTGGCGTCGTCCTGCATCTTGCCGTCCAGCATCACCACGCCGGAACCGTCCGGCATGGCGTCCAGGATCTTCTTCGCGATGCGGACTTCCTCCGGGTCGGGGGAGAAGACCTTCTTGGCGATGGCGACCTGGCTGGGATGGAGCGACCAGGCGCCTACGCAGCCGAGGAGGAACGCGGCGCGGAACTGGTCCTCGCAAGCGATCGGGTCGTCGATGGCGCCGAACGGGCCGTAGAACTGCAGGATCCCGGCGTTGACGCAGGC
>CAZVNJ010000083.1:0-7411 GCA_964628985.1 uncultured Dehalococcoides sp. | reverse complement strand
CGCCCCCTCCTCGATGGCCACCGGGTAGTCCTCGGTCATGCCCATCGAGAGCCCGACCAGCCCGTGCGTCCGGGCCAGTTCCCTGAGCGTCCTGAAGACCGGCCGGACCGCCTCCGCGTTCGCGACATGCGGTGCAACGGTCATCAGGCCGACCACCTCCAGGACCTCGCTGGCCCGGGCGGCCCGTAGCAGTTCGGGCAGCGCTTCGGGCGTCACACCCTGCTTCTGCGCCTCACCGGCCACGTTGACCTCAAGGTAGCAGGGGAGCGGGGTGGCCGCACCGCCATCTGGGTGCGGCCGGCCGCCGTCACGGCCCCGGCGTCCGATCTCCTGGACCAGTCCAGCGGAATCGAGGGAATGCAGGGAGGCGAGGTGCGGCAGTACGTCCCGCACTTTGTTCCGCTGGAGATGACCGATGAAGTGCCATCGCGCGGCTGGGGCCGCCGAGGAGGCCTGGGCCACCTTGGGCAGCAGCTCTTGAGCACGGTTCTCGCCGAGGTCGAGACATCCAGCCTCGACAGCCGCTCGCACGAGGTCAATCGGGTGCCCCTTGGAGACGGCGATCAACGTCACGCCTGCGGGATCCCGCCCCACGCGGGCGCACGCCTCGGCGATGCGCCGGCGCACCGCGGCCACGTTCGCGGCGACATCGATGCCAGCAGGGGCGGTCATCGAGAGCCGCCTACAGCCCGGGGCGGCGTGGGGCGCCAGGCCCGGTGAGGCCGTCGCGTTCGGCGATCAGTTTCGCCGCGGCCTGGCGATCCTTGCGGACGAACAGCCAGATCACCACCCCGCCGATCAAGATGGGGATGAGCGACATCCAGACGTTGGAGAGCAGCGCGTAGAAGAACCACACGAGCAAGCCGATCGTCCCGAGCATGAACGCCAGCGGCACCGCCAGCGTCTGGAAGACGATCCACATGATGAGGAGCGTCTCGCGCCAGGATGCATTTGCCATGGGGTCTGGGTCTCGTCCAGCCATAGATCCAGTGTAGACGTGGGCCCGCGCCGCGAGCGTCCGAGGGCTACCATGCGGCGCCCGGAGGTGCGCGATGACGACTTCGAATGTGTCCCGACCAGGTCCGACGATCCGCATCGGCGATGTCACCGTCGATCGCGTCGACGAACTGGTGCTGCCGACCTCGGTCCGCTGGATGCTGCCGGACGCAACCCGCGAGGAGACGGCGCGCTGTTCGGAGTGGCTCCAGCCTCACTTCCAGAACGCGGACGGCTTCTTGCTCCAGAGCATTCACACCTTCGTCGTGAGGACACCCAACGCCGTCATGCTGGTTGATACCGGCGTGGGCAACGGCAAGGAGCGCTCCGGCGGCATCCCGCAGTTCCACCACCTCGACACGCCCTACCTGGCGAACCTCGCCGCGCTGGGCGTGACGCCGGAGGCCGTGGACTACGTCCTGTGCACGCACATCCATGGCGACCACTGCGGCTGGGATACGCGGCTGGAGGGCGACACCTGGGTGCCGACGTTCCCGCGTGCCCGTCACCTCTTCGCGCGTCCGGAGTACGAGTACTGGGAGTCGGTCGCCCCGGAGCAGCCTGCTACCGAACGTCTGCTCGCGGACTCCGTCCGTCCCGTGGTGCAGGCAGGCCTCGCGGACTTCGTCGCCATCGACCACGTGGTGAGTCCGCAGGTCCGCCTGGTACCAAGCCATGGTCACACCCCCGGCCACGTCTGCATCGAGATCGAGTCGCGCGGCGTCCGCGCTGTCATCACCGGCGACGTGATGCATTCCCCGATCCAGTGCGCCTTCCCCGACCTCGCCGCCGCCCTCGACCGCGACAAAGAGGCAGGCGCCGCGGGCCGCCGCGCCTTCCTCAACCGCTATGCGGACACGGGCACCATCGTTCTCGGCAGCCACTTCGACGCCCCGTCTGTGGGGCGAATCTCGAAAGATGGGGACGCCTGGCGGTTCGACGTGGCCCCCGATGTCATCGAGGGGTAGCCCGCGATGAGCGACCTGATCGCCGACTTCTATCGCCAGAACGAGTGGGCGAACCTCCGTCTGATCGAGGTCTGCCGAGCGCTGCCCGACGATCAACTGGACGCGACCGCGGTCGGCTCGTACGGGACGATTCGGGACACGCTCACGCACTACGTCGGCGCCGAACAGAGATACGTCTGGCGGCTGGGCGGCGACCTTGGCATCGAGCCGATGCAGGCTGGCGATGGGTTTCCGGGGTTCGATTACCTGGTCGCCTCGGTGCGGGCGTCTGCCCGGGCACTGCCCGAACTCGCGCGCGTCCGTACAGGATCAACGGTCGCGGGCGAGCCCGGCGAGGTAATCGGCGCCGAAGTCGTCCTGGTGCAGGCGATCAACCACAGCACCGAGCACCGGAGCCAGATCTGCACCATCCTCACGGCGCTCGGCGTCACCCCACCCGAACTGGACGGATGGACCTGGGGCGAGGCCGACGGGCGTACCGAGCGCTCCGAGGTCTGAGTCCCGCCCCTACGCCAGGCAGCGCAGCGGACCGCCGTTGAACTCCACCATCTCCGTGAAAGCGGCGGGGGAGAGCGCCGTCCCGCGTGGCTCCCCGCGCAACTCGCTGTAGGCGCGGTGCAGGTTCCCCACGATCCGCTCGGGGTCCCCGAGGCCGGCGAACTCTCCGAGGTCGATAGAGCGCGCCAACTCGAGCGGCGGCACGCCCGCCTCGAAGCCCCTCTTCGCTGTCGCCTGCACGAAGCGGAGATACGCCTCGATCGTCTCGAAGACCGAGGCGTCACAGACGGCGCCGTGCCCCGGCACGATCGTCTCGGCGCCGAGCGCGCGTAGCCGCGGCAGCGCGTCCAGCCACCCAGCAATCGACCCGGCGAGCGCGAACGGCGTCCCCCCGTTGAATACGAGGTCGCCGGAGAACAGCACCTTCCGATCCGGGATCCACGCGATGACGTCGTTCGTCGTGTGCGCCGGCCCCATGAACTGCAACTCGACCCGCAGGTCGTCTACGAAGACGTTGAGCCGGTCCGGGAAGGTCACCATCGGTGGCGTCGGGATCGGGTGGCCGAAGTCACCCATCGGGAAGCGTGCCTGGGTTGCCTCGATGTTCTGGCGCGCGACCTCGTCCCGGCAGAGGTCGTGCGCGATGATCGCGGTGTGGGGCGAGAAGAGGTAGTTGCCGTGCGTGTGGTCGCCGTGGCTGTGCGTGTTTACCAGCGCCTGGACAGGGTGCGAGGTCGTCCGGCGCACCGTCTCCCGAAATGCCTGCGCACGCTTCTCCGTACTCGTCGTGTCGATGACCACCGCCGACTGCTTCCCGACGATGAAGCCGCAGTTGTTCAGCCACCACGTCCCGTCCAACTGGATGTAGGCAAAGATGCCGTCACTCACCTCCTCGAGGCTGGGTGGTGGCAACTGCGCACGGTCTGGGACGTGTGACTGGGACATCGGCAGCCTCCTGTGAGGCCGGATGGTAGGGGAGAGTGCCTCAGACGACGCGGAGGTCGATCCCGATCTCGCGGAGGCTGTCGAAATCGTCCGGGTTCCGTGTGAACAAAGGCAGGCCGTGTGCGAGGGCGACTGACGCGATCAACAGGTCGACCACCCGCGCGCCTCGAGGCTTGCGTCCGGCCGACCGCGTGGCCGCGTAGACGCGGCCATACGCCCGGGCGGCGGCAGCGTCGAAGGGCAGCGATTCCACCAGCGACTCGATCCGCTGCAGGCGATCCTGGCGGCGCGCTCGCTCATCGTCGTCATCCGTGGCGTGTGGGCCCGCGGCCAGTTCGGCCAGGGTGATCGAGGAGATCGTTGCCTCGTCGGGGAGCAGTTCAGGCGCGATCTGGTCAAAGGCGATGATGACCGAGGTGTCCAGCAGCCCTCGCGCGCCTGCTCTCGGCTGATTCGTCACGTCCGCGGCTCGGCATCCTGGTCGAGCTGGGCGTCGAGGTCAGCACGGAAGCGCGCCGCGTCGATCCGCGGGGCATGTTGCATGGCCTCAATCAGCACCTCGCGAGACACGAACCGGCGCCGTGCCGGTCGGAGTTCGCCCACAGGCACGCCGTTGCGGGTGACGACAAAGTCTTCCCCGCGATCGAGTGCCCGAAGGATCTCTCCGCTGTCATTCCGGAATTCTCGCTGGCTGATTTTCCTGGTCACCTAGCGATAATATCGTGGCTGTAGCACATGTGCTACGCGATGCTGCCTGACTTGTTCCACACCCCAGGACGACCCCGGCGGTCAGGTTGGGGGACGCCCTAGACCTCCCCGCCCTCGCACTTGGCGTAGCCGCAGGCGGGGCACGTCGCGCAGCCCTCGATGATGGCGAGCGGCTGGCCGCAGTCCGGGCAGGTCTCCGAAGCGCTGGGGGAGTGTGCCAGGACCTGGAAGGCGCGCGAGCCGTCGCGATAGACGGTGACGCCCTTGCAGCCGAGGCGGTGGGCGAGGGTGTAGGTGGCCAGGATGTCGGCCGGTGTGGCCTCGTTCGGGAGGTTCACGGTCTTCGAGACAGCGAGGTCTGTGTGCTGCTGAAAGGCGGCCTGCATTCGGACGTGCCACTCGGCGTCGATCTCGTGGGCGGTCGCGAAGCGCGCCCGGACGTCCTCGGGCACCTCGTCGCAGTCGGCGAGCAGGACGCCGTGGGTGAGGTCATCGAAGAGGTCGGCCGAGGCGAACCCGCCGGCCTCCGCCTCGGCGCGGAACGCCTCGCTCACCTCGGGGAGGAGGGTGCCGTCGCCCATCCGGCGGACGTGGGCCAGCGAGAACAGCGGTTCAATGCCGGAGGAGGCCCCCGCGATGATGGCGATCGTGCCGGTGGGGGCGATGCAGGTCCGCGTCGCGTTCCGGTAGCGGGGGCCGCCGGCATAGATGGAGCGTTCCCAGTTCGGGAACGGCCCGCGCTCCTCGCCCAGCGCCGCGCTCGCCTCGTCCGCCTCGCGCGAAATGAACTGCGAAATTCGCCGCGCCAGGCCGAGCGCCCCCTCCGAGGCGTACGGGAGCCGTGCCGCGATGAGCAGGTCGGCGAAGCCCATCACGCCGAGCCCGATCTTTCGGTTCCCGCGTACGGCCGCCGTGATCTCGGCCACAGGGAACTCGTTGACCTCCACGACACCGTCCAGGAACCGCACGGCGAGGCGGACGTTCTCGCCGAGGGCCGTCCAGTCGAGGTCGCGGCGGGCGTCGTCCCAGAACGCGGCGAGGTTGAGCGAGCCGAGGGTGCAGGCCTCCCAGGGCAGCAGCGGGACTTCGCCGCAGGGGTTGGTTGCCTCGATCTCACCGAGGGCAGGGGTCGGGTTCGTGCGGTTGATCGTGTCCAGGAAGACGAGGCCGGGGTCGCCGGTCCGCCACGCCGACTGCGCGATCTCTTCGAGGAGCCCGCGGGCGTCCACCTCGCCCCGGGGAGCGCCGTCTCGCGGGTCGCGCAGCGTGAATGGCCTGCCGGCGTCGGCTGCAGACATAAACTCGTCGGTCACGGCGATCGAGATGTTGAAGCGGACGGCGGTGACGCCATCGTCCTTCGCGTGGACGAAGGCACGGACGTCTGGGTGGTCCACGCGCAAGACGCCCATGTTGGCGCCGTCGCGCTTCCCGCCCTGCGTCACCAGGCGTGAAACATCGTCGTAGTGCTGGAGGACGGAGACCGGCCCGCAGGCGACGCCGTGCGTTGTGGCGATCGGCTCACCTACTCCCCGGAGGCGGGAGAAGGAGAACCCGGTGCCACCGCCGTACTTCTGCACCATCGCCGCCGCCGTGGCCGTCGCCATGATCGATTCGAGGGTGTCCTCGACGGGAAGGACGAAGCAGGCGGCGAGCGTGCCGCGGCCGGTGCCGGCGTTCATCAGGGTGGGGGAGTTGGGAAGGAAGCGGCGGGCGGCCATCGCGTCGTAGTAGCGCTGAGCCCAGGCTGTCCGCTCTGCCTCGGGTTCCACCTCGGCGATCGCCGAGGCGACTCGGGCCAGCATGCCCTCAGGCGTCTCGACCACGTTCCCGCCGCGGTCGCGCAGCAAGTAGCGCTTTTCCAGCACGACGCGCGCGTTCTCCGTGAGAGCGATGGGGGAGGTGCGAAGCCCGGCGACAACCATCGAGCGCTCCCGGTGTGTTGAGAGATCCGGACGGCAGTATAGAACATGAGTTCTATCGAAGTCGCGCCGACCGCACTGCACGTTCGATCCTACGGCTTCGAGGGTGGAGCGGCGGTCAGCGGCGGCCGATCCGGGGGATGAGTCGAGGCGTCTGGCGCGCGTACTCGGCATACCCGCCGAACCGTCGGACGAGCAGCCGCTCTTCAAGGCGCATCTTCAAGGCCAGCAGGGTGACGAGGAGCGCCAGGAGACCCACGGCAAGCAGCGTGCCCGCCACTGCGGCGAGGCCTGCCGCAAACAGCAGCAATCCCGAGTAGATCGGGTGCCGTACGAGGCGATAGGGCCCATCCGTCCTGAGAGTCGCCTCGGCGCTCGGAGCCGGGTGCGCGCGCAGGTCTGAGCCCAGTCGGGACGAGGCCAGCCCAACCACGATGGCCCCGGCGGTCGCCGCGAGGATGCCGGCCGCGCGCAGCCACGCGGGAGCGTCGGGGGTGTGGGGGAGTTCGAAGGCGAGACCGCCGAGGAGCGCGAACTGGCCGGCGACCAGCGCCCAGCCCAGCCGCCCTGCCTCGGAGCCCTCGTTGGTGGTGCCGCCGTTGCCCATGGGAGGGAGTCTACGACGGACACAGCAACGCCCGGCAGGAGGCCGGGCGTTGCCGAGGCGGGCTGAGTCAGGTCCTAGCGGAGGCCGGCCGGGATCGGGATGCGGTGCGCATCGAGGGAGATGGGCTCCATGTCGTCCTCGTCGAGCGGGACGGCAGGCGCCTCCCCACGCGCGATGGCGTCCAATTCATCCTCGAACAGGCGGGCCTGCTCGGGGTCGAGGCCAATCGGGGACCGGGCGATGCGGTTGAGTTCCTCCAGCATTTCGTCCAGCGAGACAAACTGGTGGTAGACCGAGGCGAAGCGGATGTAGGCAATCGGGTCGAGCCGCTTCAGACGGGTGATCGCCATTTCGCCGATCACGCGGCTGGGCACCTCTGGCCGGCTGCTGCCCGAGAGGCGCTGCTCGATGTCCTCGACGATCGCCTCGACCGCTCCGGTCGGGAGCGGACGCTTGCGTGCGGCGATGCGGAGGCCGGAGAGCAGCTTCTCGCGCGAGAATTCCTCGCGGCGACCGTCCTTCTTCACGACCATCACGACGGCGCGCTGCATCTGCTCCTGTGTGGTGAACCGCTCACCACAGGATTCGCAGCGACGACGTCGACGGATGCCGGCCTCAACAGCACGAGAGTCGATGACCTTCGTCGAGGCATGGCCACAAAACGGGCACTTCATAGGTGTGTGCTCATGTTCCTCGGGGGAGAGGGACGCTGGTGTGCGGGGAGGGAGCACCCCGGGTGTTGGACTATGCGCGTCCGAGGCCGCGGCCAC
>CAZVNJ010000082.1:0-7444 GCA_964628985.1 uncultured Dehalococcoides sp. | reverse complement strand
ACTACCGCGCCGTACGAGACCTCGTGCTCCCGCAGGCGGACACGGCGATCTGGCTGCGGCTCCCGTTCCCAGTCGTGTACTGGCGGCTCGTGTCGCGCACGATCCCGCGGTCGATCCACCGGGAGCCGCTGTGGCACGGGAACCACGAGTCGCTGCGCCAGACCTTCTTCTCCAGGGAGTCGATGCTGCTGTGGGGGATCACGTCGTGGCGTCGCTCCCGCCGGAGCACCGAGCGTGCTCTGGCCTCGATCCCTCATGGGGCGAGGGTGATTGTGCTGCGGACGCCCGGGGAGGTCAGGCGGTTGGTGCGAGAGGTGGCCAGTCCCGGGTGACTGATGATCGGGGGGATGCAACCGATTCGCGAGGAGATGTTCCCGGCACGGAAGCTGGCCGTAACGGCGTGGGTGGCACGGTGGACGCATGCCTCGGCGAACGTATCTCCTACTGTTGGTGGGGCTCGCAGCGATGGCCACGGTCGCGTGCCAGGAGGACGGCCTCGATTCCTCGCTGGAGACGCTCGAAATTGAGGTGACAGCGGGTGGCCTGGCCCCGGACAGCGTGACGCTCCGCGCGCCGGATGCGCGAACACTGGTCGTCCGCAACACGAGCGAGCGGCCCTGCTCCTTCGACCTTGCCCACTTTGTACGCGACCTTGAGGTGGGCCCGGGCAACGCCGAGCGGATGCAGTTCGTCGTGCCGCCCGACGACCCGGGTGGCAGTCTGAGCATGGGCTGCGATGGCGGGCCAATGGGCGGCGTCTCCGTCCGTACCTCGAGTGTCCCATGACGACGGGCGAGGCTCCGCGCGCTGGTTCGGAGCGTTCAGTGCCTCTACCTAAGTCCCCCCGTCCTCGCCTCTTGTTCCACGCAAGAGCCGGCCGCGCAGCGCTCGTCGTTATGGCCCTTGCTTTGATCCTGGTCACGGGCTGCGATGAGCGCGATTCTGGCGATCAGGTGACGCCGGCCGCCGACGCTGCGGGCTCCGCGAAGCGGGAGGGCGGGACAGCACTCGGCGGTTTCGAGGGCGCGATCATCGCGGTGGTCGAGAAGGCGCGACCGTCCGCCGTGCAGATCACGAGCCAGCGCTCGACGCGGCCCGGGCCCGGGGCAGGACAGCAGTTGGTGCCCGCCGGCGTCGGCTCGGGGGTGGTGATCGACGACCAGGGGCATGTGCTGACGAACGCGCATGTGGTCAGTGGCGCGGACGGCCTCACGGTGACGTTGACGGATGGGCGGCGCTTTCCGGCGCGGCTTGTCGGGCAGGATGCGCAGACCGACCTGGCGGTGTTGAAGATCGACGGCGACCAGATTCCTGTCGCGGCCATTGGCAGGTCCTCGGAGTTGGACGAGGGGATGTGGGTGGTGGCGATCGGTAACGCGCTGGGCCTGGAGGGCGGGCCCACCGTGACCACGGGCGTCGTCAGTGCCCTCGGGCGCACGGTGCGGGAGCCCGGCGAGGGCGGCGGGCCCGGCCCGTTCCTGTTCGACGTGATCCAGACCGACGCTCCGATCAACCCGGGGAACTCGGGCGGCCCGCTCCTGAACCTCGACGGGGAGGTGATTGGCATCAACACGCTGGTCGCTGGGTCTTCGGGGACCGGTGTCCCCGCGCAGGGGATTGGCTTTGCGATTGCGATCGACACGGCGATCCCGCTGGCCCGCGAGATGATCGAGACCGGCCGCGTGGCTCACCCATACATAGGGGTCTCGTTCGTGCCGCTCAACGTCGCCCTCGCCTCCCAGTTCGGTACTGGAGTGACGAAGGGCGTGCTCGTGCTCGGCGTGGAGCCGGGATCACCCGCGGCGCGCGGGGGGTTGCGCGAAGGCGATGTGATCGTGGCCCTCAACGGAGATGACCTGGTCGGGGAGTCAGACTTGCCCGCTGCCCTGAACCGCATGGATGCAGGTGACCGCGTGACGCTCGACGTGCGCCGGGGCGGTCAGACGGTCAAGGTAACCTTCGAACTCGGGGTCGCCCCGCAGCGCTGATCCGGGCGAATTGGAGGCCCGCGCCGCCGTGCCTAACCCAACTCCGCGAGGCTGGCGCGGAGGCCGTCGAGGCGACCGCGGGCAGTCGCGAGGCGCTCCTGTTCCTTGGCGACGACGGCAGCGGGGGCACGGGCCGTGAACTGCTCGTTGGAGAGTTTGGCTTCCTGGCGGGCGACCTCCGCGGCGGCTTCCGCGATCTGTTTGCTCAGGCGTTCGCGCTCGACGGCGGCGTCGAAGAGGCCGGCCATGGGGAGGACGACCTGGCCGACGGACAGCACGGCGGTGACGACGCCCTCGGTGGGTGCCTCGTCCGCCGTGGCGACGACGTGGAGCGGCTGGACGCGGGCGAGTTGCTCGATGGCAGGGGCGAGTGCACGCGCGGCGTCTGTGGCGTCCGCACCAACGATGTAGCCCTCGACGAAGCGGCCGGCGTCCACGCGCTTCTCGGCGCGGATGTTGCGCACGCCTCGGATGAAGTCTTGGACGGCGAGCATCTGCCGCTCGGCTTCCTCGTCGAGCCGTGCTGCGTCGAGGACGGGGTAGCGGGCGACGATGAGCGCGGGGGCGCCGTCCGCGTCTGGGCGCAGGGTGACGAGGCGTTGCCAGATCTCCTCGGTGACGTAGGGCATGAAGGGGTGAAGGAGCCGCAAGACCTGATCCACCACGTGCACGAGGACGGCGATGGGGGTGCGGTCGCCGGCGCGGACGCGCACTTTCGCGAGTTCGATGTACCAGTCAGCGAACTCGTCCCAGAAGAAGTCGCGAGCCTGGCGCAACGCCTCGGCGAGTTCGAACTGGCCCCAGAGCCGGTCGACGTCGCGCGTGACGGCCGCGAGGCGACTGAGGATCCAGCGGTCCTCGAGGGCGCCCGTGCCCGGCGCGGGAAGGGCGAGGTCGTCGCCATCCTCGGCCATCGTGAGGGCGAAGCGCGAGGCGTTCCACAGTTTGTTCGAGAGGTTACGGCCCGCCTCGAGCTTGTCGTCCGTGAGGCGCTGGTCGTTGCCGGGAGAGGTGCCCGCGATCATGGCAAAGCGGAGGCCGTCCGTGCCGAACTTCGCCACCGACTCCAGCGGGTCGATCACGTTGCCGCGCGACTTCGACATCTTCGCGCCGTCCGCCGCGCGCACGAGGCCGTGAAGGTAGACCGTCTCGAACGGGACCACGCCGCCCATGTTGTAGAGCGACAGCATGATCATCCGGGCGACCCAGAAGAAGATGATGTCGTAGCCGGTCTCCATCACCTGCGTGGGATAGAAGCGCCGCAGGTCCTCGGTCTCCCCGGGCCAGCCGAGCGTGGAATGCGGCCAGAGGCCAGAGGAGAACCAGGTGTCCAGGGTGTCCGGGTCCTGGTGGACCTCGGCGGAACCACAGCCCTCGCACTGCTCGGGGGCGCCGAGGGTGCCGCGGACGGTGATGTGGTCGCACGCGTCGCAGTACCAGACGGGGATGCGATGGCCCCACCAGATCTGGCGGGAGATGCACCAGTCGCGGATGTTCTCCATCCAGTGGAGGTAGACCCGCTCGAAACGCGGGGGCACGAACTTGATGCTGCCGTCCTCGACCTTCGCGATCGCGGGCTTCGCGAGCGTCTTCGCGTCCACCCACCACTGCAGCGAGATCAGCGGCTCCACGATCGTGCCGGAGCGCTGGCAGTGGCCGACCGGGTGGGTGTAGGGCTCCACCTTCACGAGGCGTCCAGCCGCTTCAAGGTCGGCGACGATCTTCTTGCGCGCCTCGAACCGCTCGAGGCCGGCGTACTCTCCCGCCTCGTCGTTGAGGGTGCCGTCCGGCCGCATGATCGAGACGGTAGGCAGGCCGTGGCGCTCGCCGATCTCGAAGTCGACCGGGTCATGGCCGGGGGTCACCTTGAGCGCGCCGGAGCCGCCTTCGATGAGCACGGCGCTGTCCGCGATGATCGGCACGACGCGGCCACCCGCGGGGACGATGCAGTATCGGCCGACGAGGTGCTTCCAGCGGTCGTCGTCCGGGTTCACGGCGACGGCGACGTCCGCGGGGATCGTCTCGGGGCGGGTGGTGGCGATCGTGATGGTCTCGCCGGTCTTCTGGCCCTGCGCGTCGGCCACCTCGTAACTCACCCACCAGAAGGCGCCGACCTCGTCCTCGTAGTCGACCTCGATGTCGGAGATGGCGGATTCGCAGTCGACGCACCAGTTGATCAGGCGGTCAGCGCGGTAGATGAGTCCGTCGTCGTAGAGACGCTTGAAGGTGGCACGGACGGACTGCTCGCGCGCCTCGTCCATGGTGAAGGCCTCACGGCTCCAGTCGGCCGAAGCGCCGAGGCGGCGGTGCTGCTCCGTGATGCGCGAGCGTGAACGCTTCACGAACTCCCACGTCCGCTCGAGGAAGGCGTCACGGCCGATGTCGTGCCGGGAGAGTCCCTCCTTCGCGAGGTCGCGCTCGATGATCGCGTTGACGGCGATGGCGGCGTGGTCGACGCCCGGGAGCCAGAGGGTGTCGTCGCCAAGCATGCGATGCCAGCGGGTGAGGGCGTCCTCGATGGAGACGGTGAGGGCGTGGCCGAGGTGCAACTCCCCCGTCAGATTCGGGGGCGGCATGATGATGGTGAACGGCCGCGCGCCCGGCTTCGCCGGCTTGAAGTAGCCATTGGTCTCCCACCACTCGTAGAGCGGCTGCTCCACGATCTGCGGGTCGTATGCCGGGGCCATCTCCCGTGGGTTCGTGCCGGCGTCGTTCGGGGTCATCGGGGCCTCGCAGGGTTCGAGTGGCTGGAGATCGAAAAGCCCCGCGCTTGGCGGGGCTCAGCGGCAGCGGACGGGCCCGGACGGGGCCGCGCTGCCGCTACCGTACTACTACGGGTACGAGAGCGATTGCGGGTGCGGCGTGCTTCGTGGTCACGCCGCCATCCTACAGGCTGGATCGGGCGGCGGCGAGGGGAGGACTCGATGGCGACCCCACGGAAGCAGGGCGCTGCGAGGGCCGCGACGAAGCCGCCCGCCGACCCGTTCGAGCGGGCCCGTGCCTTCTGCCTCGCGTTCCCGGAGGCCAGCGAGCGGCTGAGCCACGGTGAGTCGGCCTTCTTCGTGAAGGGGAGACTCTTTGTCACCTTCTCGATCAACCACCATCACGACGGAGTGGAGGCGATCCTGATCAAGGCCGCTCCGGGAGTGCAGGAGATGCTGATCGACGAGGCCCCGGAGATCTTCTACCGGCCGAAGTACGTCGGAGTGAGTGGCTGGGTGGGGGTTCGGACGAACGCCGGGCCGATTCCGTGGGACGACATCGAGGCGCTGATCCGGGACGCCTGGATGCTCGCGGCGCCGAAGCGCCTGGCTGCGGCGTACGAGGCCAAGGCGGGATAGCGTCGCGCCTCCTCGGTGGGGCGGGTACCCTGCGGCGGCGTGCCTCCAGACGGGGCGCCAGGCGGGGAGGCTCGGATGCTGCAGACGCAGGGCGTGGGGTACACGGCGATCATCGTCCGGAGCCTGCGCGACTCGATGGATTTCTACCAGCGCCTGGGACTGACTCCGATCTACGTGGAGCCGAACCGGGACGACCCGGAGTCGCTGTGCGCCCTCATGTATTGCGGCGGGAGCGACTCCTTCATCATGCTGGTTGGCCCGGCGGAGGGCGCCCAGGTCGCCATCGCGGAGGCGCAGCCCGGAGTGGGGTCGATGCAATACCTCTGCCTGAACGTATCGCGAGAGACGATGACCCGGATGTGGGACGAGATGTCTCGGGCGGGGGTCTCGGGGTCCGAGGAGATCGTGCGTGGGTACGAGCGTCTGGTGTTCCTCGAGGATCCGAACGGGGTACTGCTGACCCTGACGGCGTGGAGCACGGAGCCGCCGCTGGGGATGCCTCGGGCGCTGGTCCTGGCGCGGGCGGCAGCCATCCGGGAGCGCGACGGATCCCCGTTCATTGAGGACACTCACATTCAGCAGGCGATTGCGGAGTTGATCCGAGATTCCCGCGGCGCGGGTGGGCCTCGGCCGACCTCCAATAACTAGGGAGTGTCACGGACTGTTTGCTCCTGCGGGGAGCAGGCCCGTAGACTCAGTCCATACCCATTTCCCGCCGATCGGGGCGGCGTCGGCATCCTTGCCGGGTCAGCCGCCTCCTGACTGTCCAAGGTCAGCGGAGGTTCCGTGAACGAATACGAACTCGTTTCGATTATCCACCCGCGTCTGAACGCGGATGAGACCACTGCGGCCATCGCGAACATCGAGGCCCAGATCGTCGCCAACGGCGGCGAGATGCTCTCCACCGACGTGTGGGGTCGGCGCCGGCTGGCGTACCCGATCAAGCACCTGCTCGAGGGCACCTACGTGCTCATGACGTTCCGGCTGCCGCCCGACAAGGCGCCGGTGCTGGAGGCACTGCTCCGCATTTCGGAGCAGGTCATCCGCCACTTGCTGGTCCGTGGGATTATCCCGTTCCAGGGCCACGACCGCCGTGACCGTGACCGGGACGACCGGGACCGAGACCGAGACGACCGCGATGATCGCGACGATCGAGGGCGTGACCGGGACGAGCGGGACGACCGCGACCGGGATCGTGGGCCGATGGCCGAGGCTACTCCGGACGCCGACCCGGAGATGGCCGAAGCGGCCCTGGCCGAATAGCGCATCTCCCCGGATCCGGAGCAACCCGTGCTCAATAAGTGCATGGTCATTGGCCACCTCGGGCGCGACCCCGAGATGCGCTACACCGCGAACGGCTCGGCCGTCACGACGTTTTCCGTGGCGACGAGCCGACGGTTCACCACGAACGGCGAGCAGCGCGAAGAGACCGAGTGGTTCAACGTGGTGACGTGGAACCGCCTGGCGGAGACCTGTGCGCAGTATCTCCAGAAGGGCCGCCTCGTGTACGTGGAGGGGCGCATGCAGACGCGCTCCTGGGACGACCAGGCGACAGGCCAGAAGCGATACCGCACGGAACTGATCGCCGAAGAGGTCCGGTTCCTGGGTGGTGGGCGTGACGGCGGTGGTGGCGGGTTCGCACCCGGCATGGCCGTGGGCCCCGATAGTGAGGGTGACATCGACCCGGACGACCTGCCGTTCTAACGGCAGCCGGGGCAGTGGAGGATCGACGATGAACGACGACGGCGAAGAGCGACGAGGTCGCGGTGGCCGTGGCGGTGGTGGTGGCGGATTCCGCCGTCCGCGCGGCTGCGAGTTCTGCCGGGCGAAGACGGACATCGTCGACTACAAGGACACGAACCTGATGCGCCGCTACATCACGGAGCGGGGGAAGATGGAGCCGCGCCGGAAGGCGTCCACGTGCGCCCGTCACCAGCGCGCTGTGGCGCAGGCGGTGAAGCGTGCGCGTCACCTGGCCCTGCTTCCGTACACGTCTGAGCACGTCCGGCTGTCCGGTATGCACATGGGGCGCCGCTAAGGGCGAGCCGGCGGGCGGGCGCGGCCCGTCCGCTGAGGGGAGTGTGACGTGGCCACGACCCGCCCCTCCCGCGCGGC
>CAZVNJ010000081.1:0-7701 GCA_964628985.1 uncultured Dehalococcoides sp. | reverse complement strand
GGCGGCAACACGGACTTCATGAACATGCTCGAACGCGAGCGCCTCGAGTCCAAGAAGATCTCGAAGACCTCCGCGGTCACCTCGCAGATCGCCTACGAGCTCCCGGCGGCGGACGTGCACGTGGGGCCGTCCGACTACGTGCCGTGGCTGCTAGACCGGAAGTGGTGCCACATCCGCATCGAGGGCACGACCTTCGGCGACGTGCCGCTGAACGTGGAACTGAAGCTTGAGGTCTGGGACTCGCCGAACTCTGCCGGAGTCGTGATCGACGCGGTACGGGCGGCGAAGCTCGGGCTGGACCGCGGCCAGGGCGGCCCCATCTACCCGGCGTCCGCGTACTTCATGAAGTCTCCGCCGCAGCAGATGCTGGACGAGGACGCCCGTGATGGCGTGGAGGCCTTCATCAAGGGCGAGTAGCCCACCCCACCCAGACTCCCTCCCCACCCCGAGCGAGCCCGCCCCTGGCGGGCTCGTCTCGTCCCCCGGCGGCCCTGAGGGGGTACGTCGGTTGTGATGCGGGAGACGGCGGCGGCCCGGCGCCTCTACGCTGCCGCCATGCTGATGTATCTCGCGTTCCGCATCGGTGCGCTCGTCGCCCGGGCCGTCCCGCTGCGGGTGTCCTACGGCATCGCGCGCGGGATCGGGCTGGTTGCCTACTACTCGTGGCCGGGCGGCCGACGTCGCTGCATCGCGAACATGCTGCGCGTGACGGGCGGAGACGAGAAGGCCGCGAAGCGCCTGGCCCGCCGGTCGTTTGGGAACTATCTGGTCTATCTGGTGGACTTCGTCCGGTTCCTCCGGACCGACGCCGACGAGGTGAATCGCCGTGTCGCCTGGGACGGCTGGTCCGGGCTGCAGGCGGAACGGCGCGGGAACGGCATTGTCTTTGTGACGATGCATTTTGGGAACTGGGACCTGGGTGCGGCGATCCTGGCGCAGAAGGGGTTCCCCATCTCCGTGATCGCGGACACCTTCGAGAACGGCTCGGTGAACCGCCTGGTCCTCGGGTCGCGCGAGCACCTCGGCATGAAGGTGATCGCCGCCGAACGGATGGGGCCCGGGATACTGCGGGCGCTGCGGGGCAATGACGTGGTCGCCCTCCTCATCGACGTACCGCAGCCCTCGGACGGCGTGGAGGTGGAGTTCTTTGGCGAGCGGATCGCCGTGCCAGACGGGCCGGCGCGGATCGCGCTTCGGGCCGGCTCCTCCGTGATGGCGGCCACGCTGCCGCGCGTCAACCCCTGGGGGGACACCGTCACAGTGGAAGTCGCCCCCGTGCCGTTTACGCCGACGGGCGACCAGGAAGCCGACGTGCGAGGTCTGACGCAGGCGGTCTTCCACCAACTCGAACAGTTCGTCCGACGTGACCCGTCCCAGTGGTACATCTTCCGCAGCCTCTGGGTGGCAGACCTGGCCCGCGCCGGGGCGCGCGCCTGAGTCCATGCCGTATCACGCGCTGCGGGTGCTGATGCTCGTCCTCCCCCGGCTGCCGCTTCGCGCGCTCGGCGCCCTCGTGTGGATGGGCGGCGGGCTCGCCTGGTTCCTGTCGCGCCGCCTGCGGGAGGCGACTACGGACCACATGCGTCACGTGCTCGGCCCCCACGCGGGGCAACGGACCATCGAGTCCCGCGCGCGCGACTGCGTGCGGGCGGCCGCCTGGTACTGGGCAGATCTGGCGGTGGTCCCCCGCCTCAGCCCGGAGGAGACGTTCTCGCGCCTCGACTCGGTGGAGGGACTCGAGGTGCTCTTCGAGGCGTACGACGAGGGCCAAGGGGTGCTACTGCTGTCCGCGCACCTGGGCAATCCCGAGGTCTTTGCAACGCTCCTCCCTCGGTTGGGGCTGCCCACCTCGGTCTTTGTGGAGCCGCTCACGGACCGGCGGATGCACGACCTGATCGAGCGGCAGCGGGAGCGGGCGGGCGCGCGCATGCTGGAGCCGGATATCGGCGGCGTACGGATGGCGATCGCGCACCTCCGATGCGGGGGGATCCTCGGAGGCCTCGCGGACCGTGATGTGCTGGGCACCGGATCGTTACATGCCTTCTTCGGCGAGCGTGCGCGGATGCCGGACGGGATGGTGGAGATCGCGATCCGGAGCGGGTCGCCGATCGTCGCGGGGTGGGTGACGCGGACTCGGCCCGGGCGCTACGCGGCCCGCGTGGAACGGATCGCCGTCCCCCCGCGGACCGGCGACCGGCGCGCGGACACCGAAGCGGCGGAGACTGCGTATCTCCGTGCCCTCGAGCGCGCCATCGGACGCACGCCCGGCCAGTGGTTCGCGCTGTCCCCCGTCTGGCGCGGGTTACAATAGCCTCAATGCCCGACGATTCCGCTCCTGCCCATCGCTTTGGACGTGCTGATCTCCAAGTCCATACGGCCTACGGGGACGGCATGGAGGACGCACGCACAGTCTTTGAGAGAGTCGAGGTACTCGGCGAACTCGACGTGATCGCGGTCACAGACCACGACGACATCCGCGGGGCCCTGGAGGCGCGCGAGGTCCACGCCCGGGCGCCGTACCACTTCGACTTCGTCCCCGGCATCGAGGTGACCACGCAGCACGGACATCTGCTGGCTCTCTGGGTGGAGCAGCCAGTGCGTTCATTTCGGTCGCTTGAGGCGACAGTGGCAGCGATCCATGCCCAGGGTGGGCTGGCCGTCGTTCCGCACCCGTTCTCAATGCTGACGCGGTCGATCGGGCGCAGGACGCTCGAGCGCGTGCTGGCCATCGCCGACGAGTCCACCCATCCGGACGGGATCGAGGTGGCCAATCCGACCTCCGCTGGCTGGGACACCGGCCTGCGTGCTGTCGAGGCCAACCGTGACCACTGGCGGCTGGCGGAGACGGGCGGCAGCGACGCCCACTTCGCGGAGGCGGTTGGGGCCGCGTACACGCTCTTCCCGGGACGGACCGGGCAGGATGTGCGCACGGCGATCCTCGGGCGGACGACAGCCGGCCGGCGCGGCGCAGGCGTCCCACTTCGGCAGATCGGCGCGGGACGGCTGGCGATGCAGCAGGTGCGCGGGCTCTCGGTCACACCGAAGAAAGTGCTCGGGCCACCCTTCGGGCGACTCGTGGAGCGGGTCGGCGAGCGTGTGAAAGCGCGCCGATGAAGGTCGCACTCGTCTCTCCGTACGACTGGAACACGCCCGGCGGGGTGAACAACCACGTCGCGCACCTGGCGGAGGAGCTGCGGTCTCGTGGCCATGAGGTGCATGTCATCGCGCCGTCGTCGAAGAAGGTAGAGGACCCGTTCGTCCACATCATCGGACGTCCGATCCCCGTGGCTGCGTCGGGGTCGGTAGTCCGCATCCCGCTCAACCCTCGACTCGGGAAGCGGGTGAGTGAACTGCTGCGCCGAGAGCAGTTTGACGTGGTGCACATCCACGAGCCGCTGATGCCGGTGCTGCCGATCCAGGTGCTCCGCAATTCGCGGTCGGCAAACCCTCGGGTCGTGAACGTCGGGACCTTCCACGCACGGAAGGACGGCGGGAACCGGCTGTATGCGTACGGGCGCCGCCTGCTGAAGCGGTGGTTCCGGGAGATCGACGGCAAGATTGCCGTGTCTCCTCCCGCCGCCCAGTACGTCAGCCGCTACTTCCCCGGGTTCTACAACATCATTCCCAACGGGATCGACGTCGAGCATTGGGCGGACCGCCGGCATGAGCCGGTGGCGGCATTCGAAGGCCCAATGAACATCCTCTATGCCGGCCGGGCTGAGAAGCGGAAGGGGCTGGGCACGTTGCTGCGCGCTTTCGGCGTGGTGAACGCCCGCATACCCGACACACGCTTAATCGTCGTGGGGCCGGACTCCAGGGCACGGCGACGCTACGAAGCGATGGTCGAGCGCAGCGGGCAGCGCGGGGTGTTCTTCGTCCCGGAGCAGCCCTACGACAAACTCCCGCGGTACCACCGGACGGCCCAGATCTTCTGTTCGCCTGCGCTCGGCAACGAGTCTCAGGGTTACGTGTTGCTCGAGGCGATGGCCGCCGGCCTGCCAGTCGTCGCTTCGAACATCGACGGCTACGCTTCGGTCATCACGCATGGGGTGGACGGGCTGTTGGTCCGGCCGAAGGACACGATGGCGCTGGCCGACGCGCTCACGGCCCTGGTGCGGGATGCGGCGATGCGCGAGCGGCTGGCAACGCAGGGACGGGTGCGCGTGGAAGAGTTCTCCTGGCCCCGCGTCGGACAGCAGGTCGAGTCGTACTACGAACGGCTCGTGAACCAGCGCGACAGCATCGACGCTACACGGAGCCGTCGCCTGGCGACGCGAGAGTGACCATCCTCCCGCGACGGGCGCCCGCGGCGATCCTCGACCCGCTCGTTCGAGGTCTGGCCGCGGCCCACGTCACGCCGACGATGCTGACGACCGTGGGGTTCCTCGGCAATGTCCTCGCTGCCTGGTTCGCGTCCCAGGGGGACCTCGCGTTCGCCGGCGTGGCGGTGCTGTTCTTCAGCGCCCTGGACATGCTGGACGGCGCGCTCGCTCGAGCGACGGGGACGGCTTCGCGCTTCGGTGCGTTGTACGACTCCACGCTGGACCGGCTATCAGAGGCGGCCGTCCTTGGGGGCCTGCACTGGCATGCCCTGGCCACCGGGAGCGACGAACAGGCGATGCTCGCCTTCGTCGCGACCGTCGGGTCGCTGATGGTGTCGTACGTTCGGGCACGGTCCGAGGGGCTGGGGCTGGCGCTGCGGGATGGCCTGTTCACGCGCGCGGAACGGGTGGTGCTGATCGGTGTGGCTCTGACGCTCGGCTTCACGCGGGCCGCGCTCTGGGCGCTGGCGGTGCTGACGGTGCTCACGGCGCTGCAGCGACTCTGGATCGCATCTCGCACACTGATCGCCGAGGATGCACCACCAAGGGGGGACAGATGAACGAGCGACCAGCCACGTCCGCCACCGTGCCCAACTCGGGTCCGCTGAGCCGCGACGAGGCGCTTTCGATTGCCCAGTGGCTGACGGAGCGGATCGCGCGGAATGTGAGCATCGAGGTCTGGTGGCGCCCGGACAGCGCGATCGTCATGCCGGACCGCGATGGCGCGGTGCACGCTGAGACGATGCTGGCCGCGATGCGCCAACTGGCGACCCTGCACCCAGCGATCTCGATCACCCCCTACGCACTCGACCAGTTCGCGGAGCGCGCGCAGCGCGAGGGGATCTACCTCGCGCCGACGACGATCGTCCGTGGCGGCGGCAAGTCGATCCGACTCGTGGGTCTGGTGTCGGGAATGTTGTTCCCGCCTCTGCTGGACCTGATCACGTTCCTGTCCACTCAGACGCCGCTGCAGCCCGAGACGAAGGCAGCGCTGGCCGGACTGCCGAGGCCACTCGACGTCGAGATCCTGGTGGCGCCGTACGACGCCTACTCAGGCCACCTGCTGCGCCTGGTCGGCGCGTTCGCCGCCGAGACTAAGAACGTCCGCCTGACGGCGATCGAGGCGGCGGAGTTCCCGCGACTCGCCTCGATCAAGGGGATCAAGGACGTCCCGGTGATGACCATCGAGGGCCGCCGCTTCTCCGGGGCGTGGGACGAGCCGCAGTTGATCGAGCAGTTGTGGCGGATCGCGAACAATGACCCTGAGACGGTCGTCCGCGAACGTGTGCTGTCGACCGAGTTCGTGACCGAGGAACAGGTGCGCGCCGCTTCCGCCAGCGGAACGCCTTCGATGCCCGCCGCGCCGGAGGGCGGCAGCGGGCTGATTGTGCCCGGGCGCTAGGCCTACGCCTTCGTCTTCCTCATGAGGCGGAAGGCGCCAAAGCCCATCGCCGCGACCAGGGCAAGCGTCACGAGGCCAACGAGCACGGCTGGAAGTGTTTTCGACGTGGCTTCGCCGGAGGGCGCAGCCGCGGCGTCCGATCCCGCGGCTTGCCCGGCACCCGCGGCACCCGGCGTCCCAAAGCCGAGCGGCGCGCGTGTGCCCTGCGCCTGGGGGCCACCGCTGCTCGTGGGCTCTGGCGGGAAGTCGATCGCCTTCAGCCCGACGCTGACGCGCCACTCGTTGTAGAGGCCGTCCTGGTCCACGCCGTAGAGCTGCTTCAGGGCGGCGTCCATCGACCCGTTCGCGCGGAACACCTTGTAGAGCTCAGCAAATTTGTCGCGGCCGTTCTTATCGATCAGGTACTTCACCACGGCCCATGACTGGCCGTAGTGGAGGTTCACGAGTTCTGGACGCGACTGCTCGCCAGCCATGGTGCGAAGGCGCAGGAGGCTGTCTCGCCGGATCGCGTCACGGACCGTTGGCTCGTAGTCGCCGACATCGACCTGGGAGTAGACGGCAGTGCCCTCGTCCACCCATGACGGTAGCGGGGCAAACGGGCCGTCCCCCGCGATCTTCGTCATGACATGCGTGATCTCGTGCCGGACCGTGTCCACGAAGGGGCCATTGGGTTCATAGACGTGCAGCACGTCGGGGGCGACGCGCGCGCCCCAGGTGATGGTCTGCGAATCCTTCACCTGGCCTCGCGAGAGGAGCGCCATCTGGCTCTCGGCGCGGTTCCGCCACACGACGAGGCGCACCGGAAAGTCGAGTTTGACCTTGAGCAGGGACTCGTTGAATTCAATGGCCGACGTTGCAGCCTTCAGCGCGAGGTCCGCGTGGCTCTCGTTCCCGGCCCAGTACACGGTGACATGACCCGAGGTCTTGTTCTGCCACTGGTAGCGGCCATCGAGGTAGACGAACTCCCGCGACGGAGTGGTCACGCGGGCCCCGTCCGCGTCCACGAAGGTCCACGTGTAGACGAAGTTGGCACCGATGGGGATGTAGATTTCGCCGCCGTTGGTAGTGATGGTGATGCTGGCCTCGGTGGCGGTGCTGCCGTTGACCTCTGCCTGCCGGCTGCCGCCGACGGTGCTCGCGGCATTGGTGAGCTTGTAGTCCAGGGTGGCCGTCCGAAGCCCGGCTGGCGCCGTCACGCGCGCACGGAATGTCACGGAGCGAGGATCGGGGGCACTGTGCGACATCTCGCCGACGGTGATGGTGCCCGCGTGAGCCGTCCCCGGCGCCGAGACGAGGACGGCCAGGCCCAACACCATTCCAAGGAACACCACCAACAGGCGGAGGGGGAGCCGGGCCGGAGCTACGGTCGTGTGGTTCATCCTGCCGCCTCCGTCCCCACCTGCTGGCGCAGGTAGGCCGCCACAAACTCCTCGATACCGCCATCCAGGACGCGCGCCGTGTCGCTCGTTTCGTGGCCGGTCCGGAGGTCCTTCACCATCTTGTACGGGTGGAGGACATAGGATCGGATCTGGTTGCCCCAGCCAGCGTCGACATGCTCGCCCTTGAGGCGCTGCTTCTCGACCTCGCGCTCTTCGATCTCGCGCTCGAGGAGCCTTGATTTGAGTACGAGCATGGCGCTCTCCCGGTTCTGCCCCTGGGAGCGCTCGTTCTGACAGGTGACCACGATACCGGTTGGAAGGTGGGTGAGACGGACGGCGGTGTCGTTCTTCTGCACGTTCTGGCCGCCGTGGCCGGACGCCCGGAACGTGTCCACCCGGAGGTCGTCCGGGTTGACGACAATGTTGTTGTCGTGCGGTTCGGCCTCCGGCATCACCTCGACCAGCGCGAACGAGGTGTGTCGGGAGTGCGAAGAGTCGAATGGAGAGATGCGCACGAGGCGGTGTACGCCGCGCTCAGAACGAAGCATCCCGTAGGCGTAGTCGCCGCTGATCTTGAGGTCGACGGACTTGATGCCGG
>CAZVNJ010000080.1:0-7898 GCA_964628985.1 uncultured Dehalococcoides sp. | reverse complement strand
CAGGTCGACCTGAAGCCGCTGCTCAAGTACGCCGACCGTGACTTCGAGTCCGAACTGGACCGCCGCGAACTCGAGCGCTCATGGCAGCCAGCCGTGGCCCTTGCCTCGTGCGTCCGCGAGATCGCAGCGCACATCGAGGCCCCGGACGAGACCCTCGCGCCTCTCATCGCCGGCTTCGAGCACCTCGCCCCACGCCTTCGTGAACTCGCCGCGATGTGCGACTGGGCGGCCGCGCGGAACGCCCGCGTGCGGATGACCTTTGACCTGCGCGAGCCAGACGAGCGCCGGCGCACCCCTCGGACGGTCGAGCCGCGCTAGGGCGTCGCGAGCGGAGGCACGACCACCGGCAGCGGATTGCCCCGGTTCGTCATCGCCTGGGCGGGGGTTTCGCTGCAGCCGAAGCGAAGGCCCACGATCTTCCCACCTTCGATCAGGATGACCTTCGCCTGCCCGGCGCCACCAGGGCCGGTGGTCGGCGCCTTCGTGGGATAGACCACCCAGTACTCGCCGATGGGCCAGTACGACTCGCTCCTCGGCATCGCCGGCCCTCGGACGACGCCGTAGACGCCTCGGCTGAGGTCGGCACCGTCGAGCCACTGCGTGAACATCCCCCGGAGGTCCCGCTCGAGCGTCCATTCCCCCTCGCACGTCGACTCCGGGAATGCCTTCACCATGGTGCCCACTGCCTGGCCCGGCCCGCAGCGCACGGGTCCGCCGAGGCCCTGTGTCCTGGGGTCGATACAGGCCATCTCCTGCAACACCGTGCGAGAGAGGAGCGCATCCACATCCTTCGCGGCGACCGCAGCAAGCACCGCGTCCACGTCCGCGATGCCCGAGAGGCGCGCTCCGCCGGCCGCCGGCGTGCCGGTGGCGGGCGACGCCGCGACCGACGCCATCGCCGTGGGGGTCACGGTTGAAGTGGAGGCCGGACCGGGAGACTCCTCCGACTCGCACCCGGCGAGGAGGGCCGCAGCCAGCACGGACACGATCACCACGATTCGTCTCACCTGGGGCTCCTACCTGTCGCACTCATTCAAACGCCGCCGGTGCGTGTCCAGTTCCAGTTTCGCCCGCCGCGGGCTCGTGACAACATCGAGACGTGACAGCGCACCATCACTCCGATGCCAGCGAGCAGGCCCGGCGGGCCGCTGAGTACGAGCGCTGGCTCGGCTCGGCGTCGTGGTCGGCACGGGGGATCCGCTGGTGGATGGGGCCCCTCGGCCAGTGGTTCGCGAACGCGCCGCTCTACCGGCTGAAGACCAACCTCAAACTTGACTCCTCGGTGCGTCTGCTCGACATCGGTGCCGGCCGTGGCACCGTCATGCGCATGCTGGACGACACCCTCGCCTGCGACCGCGCCCCTGTCGGCCTCGACGTTTCGCGCGCCATCCTGCGCCAGGCGTCAGCCGACGAGGAAAACCCAGCGCGCGGAGCAGGTCTCGTGCAGGGCAGCGCGACCGCGCTCCCGTTTGCCGCCGGCTCCTTCAACCTCGTCCTCTGCGGGCACCTGGTGAAGCACCTCGGAGACGACGACGTCCGTGCCCTCTTCATCGAGATGCGCCGCGTCCTCGAGCCCGGAGGGCTCGCGCTCGTCTGGGAGTTCGGGCCGACCGGCCACCGCCTCCTGGACGCCTGGAACGTCCGCACCCTTTCGACGGGCGTCCGGCAGCCTCGCTTGCGGTCCACGAAGACACTGCGCCGGCTCGCCGAGGAGGCTGGCTTTACCTTCACGCGTGACGCGGACCTGCGGCCGTTCCTGCTCCCGCCTATTCCTCGCGCTTCGATCCTCATTGGACGTCCGCCTGGCGAGGGTTAGCGGTAGAGGCCGCGCCGGTCGATCACCTCGCGGACCCGCTCTGGCACGAGGTCATCGACGGGCTCGCCCGCACGCAACCGTCGGCGCACGTCGGTCGAGGAGACTTCCACCTCGTCCATCCGGATGCGGTCAATGCTCGCCAGCACGTTCGGTACGAGGGCACGCAGGGCCGTCGAGGCCTCGATCAGGGTCCCCGGGCGGGCCGCGACGCCCAGACGGGCGTACGCCACGATGCGCGCTGGATCATGCCAGTGTTCGAGGTCCGCAAGCGCATCCGCGCCGAGGATGACCCACCACTCCCCGCCCCGGCGGGAGAGCATCTCAACGGTGTCCGCGGTGTAGGAGGGACCGTCCCGGTCCACCTCGACCGTACTGACCTCGGCCCATGGAACACCCTCGACGAGCGCGCGGGTCATTTCGAGGCGGGCGGATGCCGCAGTCACCTCTCGCGTCGCCTTCCGCCACGGGTTCCCAGCCGGCACGAAGACAACTCGGTCGAGGTCGAGGGAGCGCCGTGCGGCATCGGCGAGCGCGAGGTGTGCGGCGTGCGGCGGATCAAACGTCCCGCCCAGGAGCCCGAATCGCGCCTCGCTGCCTGCCGTCACCTCGATCGCTCCGTCCGCTACTCCCAGCGCACCATCACCCCGCCGACGCGGATCATGTCGCCGGGGGCAACACCGTGCCTTCGCAGCTCTCGCTCGACCCCCATGCGCCGCAGCCGCGCGAGGAACTCCAGCCGAGGCTCCAGTTGGTCCAGGTTGAGCGTCTGGGCGAGCCAGTTCGGAGTCGGCCCATCCACCGAGACGACGCCGTCGCGGTCGGTCTCCACCTCGAAGCGGGCACGCCGCATCGGCTCCGGGGTGAGCACCGGCACGCGCTGCGCCACCACCTGCCGGTCGTCCTCCTGGGCTCGACGGAGCAGGTCGAGCGCCCCCTGCGCCAACTCCCGTGTCCCCTGCTGCGTCGCTGCCGAAATCACAAACCAGCGCACACCGAGCCGCTCGATCTGGTCCCGGAGCAGATCGACCTGCGCCTCCCCATCGGGCTGATCCACCTTGTTCAGGGCAAGGATCTGCGGCTTTTCCGCGAGTCCGTGGCCGAATTCCGCCAGTTCGCGGTTGATCATCGCGTAGTCCCGGAGCGGATCGTCGCCTGTCATATCGAGGACGTGGACCAGGACACGAGTGCGCTCGATGTGACGCAGGAACTCATGGCCGAGGCCGACGCCACGGCTGGCGCCCTCGATCAGCCCCGGCATGTCCGCGGCGACGAATGAGTCATAACCGAGGTTTACGACCCCGAGCTCGGGCTCCAGCGTCGTGAATGGATAGGCACCGATCTTCGGGCGCGCCTGGCTCCACGCGGTGAGGAGCGTCGACTTGCCCGCGTTCGGTAGCCCCACGAGCCCGACGTCCGCGAGGAGCTTCAGTTCAAGCCGGATGTTCCGGCGCTGAGCCTCGGCGCCGCGCTGGGCGAACATCGGCGCCTGCCGGGTCGGGGTGGTGAAGCGGAGGTTGCCCCAGCCACCTCGGCCCCCTCGCGCCACGACGAACGTAGCGCCGTGCTCAGTCAGGTCGGCCAGCGGCTCATCGGGCTGTGCCTCGTCCCAGACCACCGTCCCCACGGGGACCGGCAGGACGAGGTCGTCAGCGGAGCCACCCCGCTTCTGATTGCCGCCTCCCTTGGCGCCTGGGTCGGCCTGGCGGAGTCGTCCGTCCCGATATGCCTCCAGGGTGCTCAGGCGGGCACTGGCGAGCAGCACAACGTCCCCACCGCGACCACCGTCGCCGCCGTCCGGCCCCCCACGAGGCACGAACTTCTCCCGGCGGAATGAGACGGCACCGTCCCCACCACGTCCACCAGCAACTTCAAAGGCGACGGCGTCGATCATGCACACAAGCTTCCGGAGAGCGATTCAAGTTCTCACAACCAGAGTCGAGGTTGTGTGCTCAGGGCGCCACTCTCTGATCGTCATCGTCGTAGTGGGGATTCCGTGGACGCGGAATCTGCCTTGAATCTGGGGACAGCGTGCGTGGCTACCTCGCGGATCGCGGATGCATCGTGGGTAAGTCAGCCAACCGGCCCCCCAATGGCGGTGGGGGAGTCATCGCCGCTGACGAGTTATGCCAGTGCTGGCGCTCTGTCCACACGAAAGCCGCCTCTTGTCCAAGGATCTGCCCAATGATCAGATCACCGGCGCAGCGGATCAGCGAGAGTCAGAGTTGTCAGTCGGATCTGGGGATAACACGTCGAGTTGTGGGTAACGTGTCGTGCGCGGCTTCCGAGCACGAATCTCAGGCGATGCGCCGGGACTGCTCGATCATCTCGCGCAACGAGGCCATGTCGCGCTTGGTCTCCGGATCCACCGAGAGTGACTTCTCCATCTTGCGCCACCCGTGGTGGACCGTGGAGTGATCCCGACCGCCGAGGGCCTGGCCGATCTCCACGAGCGAGCGATGGGCGAGTTCGCGCATGAGGTACATGGCGATCTGCCGCGGATAGGCCACCCGCTTCTCCCTGCTCTCCGAGAGCAAGCCGGTGCGGTCAATGTCGAAATAGCGACAGACGACCTCGATGATGAGGTCCGGGCTGGGTGGGAGCCGTGGCTCGTTCGGCTCAAGGCTGGCGAGCGCCGAGTGGACGAGTTCGGGTGACAGCGTCTCGCCGGTCAGGCGTGAATAGGCGACGACGCGCGTGAGCGAGCCTTCGAGTTCACGGATGTTGTTCTTGTAGCGCGCGGCGATGACCTGCAGGACGTCATCCCGGACGCGGATCCCCTGCTCCTGAGCCTTGTGTCTCAGGATGGCGATACGGGTCTCCATGTCCGGTGCCTGGAGGTCGGCGATCATCCCCCACTCGAAGCGAGTGCGGAGGCGCTCCTCGAGCCCTGAGATGTGCGCTGGGCTCTTGTCCGAGGTGATGATGATCTGGCGCCCGGCCTCATAGAGCTCGTTGAACGTGTAGAAGAACTCGTCCTGCGTCTGTTCCTTGCCGGCGATGAACTGGATGTCGTCGACGAGCAGGGCGTCCGCAGAGCGGTAGCGCGCACGGAAGTCGTCCATCGCCCGCTTCTGGATGGCCGTGATCAGCTGGTTCGTGAACGCTTCCGCGCTCACATACATCACCTGGTAGCCGCGCTCAATGAACATGTGACCGGCGGCGTGGAGCAGGTGGGTCTTGCCGAGCCCGGCTGCCCCATAAATGAACAACGGGTTGTACAGATGACCCGGGTCCCGCGCGACACCCTCGGCGGCGGCGAACGCGAGACGGTTGCTCGGCCCGACGATGTAGTTGTCAAAGGTGTAGCGCTCACGCAGCCGCGGTCTCGGTGTCGCCTGGCGCACCTCGGCGGTCGCGGCTGCCTGAAGGGCGTTCACGCCGTCGTCCTGCGAGCGCAGCGGCTCGAAGTCGATCGCGATCTCGTGTCCTGCCAGCTCCGCGAGCGTGCGGAGGATCGTCGGCCGCAGTCGCTTGTGCAGCCACTCGGTCACGAACTCCGAGCGCGTACCGATCGTGAGCGTCTCACCATCGAAGCGCGTGCCGACGGTTCCCTCGAGCCAGGTGTCGTAGTTGGCGCGAGAGACTTCAGTGGCGAGGACCTTGAGGGCTGACGTCCAGACAGAGGCGGGATCGTCGTGCACGAGAACCGCCTCCATTGCCATCCTCCGTCCAGCCCGCGTCCACGGCCGATAGACGCCCGAGCCGACCGCCCGACGAGGCACCACCACAGAGGGTGCCTTGCCGTGCCGGCCATCACCGGTGATCTACCGCCAGGAAATTCGGGGCTGAAGCCCGGATGACTCGTCCATCACTGGTCGTCGCTGGCCTGTCATCTTGCCGCACAAGCGACAGGCGTTCGACCGCGGTGGAACGTAGCACCGCGCCTCGTCGGCGATCAAGACGATTACGTGAAGTCGTGGACTCTTTTCATGCAGTCGCTGCCCGCTCAGGCCTCCGCTCCCGGGTCAATGTCAGGCGTGTTTCCTGCGCCGCTGCACGCGCGCAGTGCGAAGAGACGCGCTACGCGTATACTGCGCGCCCCTGGGGTCCCGTGAACACCGACCGCACTCGCGGCGGCGTATCGCGTGCGGGAGGACGTATGACTGATCTCGACGCGCCCGAAGCAGGCGGGCTGCTCCTTGCCATCGACATAGGAAATACGAGCATCGCAGTCGGCGTGTTCGACGGCGACGAGATCGCGGCCACCTTCCGCGTTGCGACTGACCGAGAGAACTTTCCTGACGAGTACTCGGTCCTGTTCAGCAACCTCCTGCGCTCACGAGGCATCGAACCTGACGAAGTTGAAGCGGCGATCATGTCGAGTACGGTCCCGCCGCTGGTGACCACGTTCCAACAGGTGTGTCGCGATCAGTTCGGGGTTGAGCCGATTGTTGTTGGCCCCGGTGTGCGCACAGGAATTCGCGTGTTGTATGACAATCCACGGGAGGTCGGTCCGGACCGCATCCTCCACGCCGTCGCTGCCCTCGACAAATACGACCCGCCCCTGGTGATTGTGGACCTTGGCACCGCTGCGGTGTTCGACGCGGTATCGAGGAATGGCGACTACCTCGGTGGTGCAATCGCGCCCGGCATCGGCCTCGCCTCGGAGTCTCTCTTCAGCCGGGCGGCGATGCTGCACCGGGTGAAGATCGAGCGTCCGGATGGGCCGGTGGGCCGGAACACCATCCACTCGATGCAGAGCGGCATCTTTTTCGGCTACGTCGAACTGGTGCGCGGGATGGTGCGACGCTTCAAGGAGGAGATCGGCGAGGAGGCTGTGGTCATCGGCACGGGGGGCTACGCCCACATGATCGCCGAGGAAGCCGCCTGCTTCGATGCCCTCGAACCTGACCTGAACCTGACAGGCCTGCGCCTGGTCTACGAGGCGAACCGTGAACGCTGACGCCCCCACCCTTCCCGGCCGTCCCGGCGACCCGCTCCGGGGTCGCCACATCGTCCTCGGTGTCACGGGGTCGATCTCCTGCTACAAGGCGATCGAGGTGGCCAGCCGGCTCGTGCAGGCCGGCGCCATCGTCGACGTGGCGATGACCCAGCATGCCGCCGAGTTCGTGCGGCCTATCACGTTCCAGTCCCTGACGGCCCGGCAGCCATATCTCGACATGTGGCAGCCATACGCCGGTGTCGGTGAGGCGCACGTCGAACTCGCCCGGCGCGCCGAAGCGATGCTGATCGCGCCAGCCACCGCCTCGACGCTCGCGCGACTCGCGCACGGCCTGGCGGACGATCAGGTCTCGTTGACGGCACTCGCGACGACCGCCCCGCTGCTCGTCGCCCCGGCCATGGACGGCCAAATGTGGGAGAACGCAGCCACCCAGGCCAATGTGGCGACCCTGGAGGCCCGAGGCGTGCAGTTCCTCGGGCCCGCTGAAGGACGGCTCGCCTCCGGCCGAGTCGGGCGCGGACGGCTCGTTGAGCCGGAACGGCTCGTCGAGGAATTGCGCTGGCGGCTGGCACGGGAGCACGGGGACCTTGTGGGCCGGCGGATCGTGGTGAGCGCGGGCGGTACCCGCGAGGCGATCGACCCGGTGAGATTCGTGGGCAACCACAGCAGCGGCAAGATGGGCTATGCCGTCGCCGAGGCCGCCCGCGACCGTGGTGCTGAGGCTGTGATCGTCTCGACCGTATCGCTTCCGGTGCCGGCAGGTGTACGCGTCGTCCCTGTCGCTTCGGCGCTCCAGATGATGGAGGCAGTCCACCGCGAGTGTGCTGACGCGGATGCACTGATCATGGCAGGCGCTGTGGCGGACTACCGCCCCGCGGGCGCCGCCGACCAGAAGATCAAGCGCGACAAGACCGGTGACATGAGTATTGACCTGATCGAAAACCCGGACATCATTGCCTCAACACCTCTGGAGACGAAGCGCGGGCGCCTCACCAAAATTGCGTTTGCGGCGGAGACCCAGGACCTGATCCAGAACGCCACAGCCAAACTCGCGAAGAAGGGCGCGCGCTTCGTCGTTGCCAACGACGTGAGTGCGACGGACGCCGGATTTGGCGTGGACAACAACCGCGTGACGATCCTCGACGACAGTGGTGGCCGGGCGGACCTCCCGTTAATGCC
>CAZVNJ010000079.1:2394-8093 GCA_964628985.1 uncultured Dehalococcoides sp. | reverse complement strand
GAGCGCACCGCCATCAACTGCGTCACCACGTCCTCGCAGGCGCGCGACTCCTCCAGCATCCGCGCGATGCCGCGCACCTGGCCCTCGATGCGGTGCAGCCGCGCGATCAGCGCCGCGTTCTCGACGGCGGGCGCGAGGCCCGGGGTGGCGTCGAGGGCGGCGCGCGCCGCACGGGCCGGGCGGGCGGGACGGGGCGGGGTGGGAGTCGTGTCGGGCATCGGGTGCCTCCTCGAGGCGGGAAGTCGAGAGCGCCGGACCGGGCGGGCCAGGCCTCCAGCGGCAGTGCCTTCGGAGGTTTGACATACCCGGAGGGGGTATGTAGGATTGTGCCTGTAGCGGGCATCCCCCGTCAACCGCCGACGGCCTCGGCGGGGGAGTCCGACAGAAGCAGGGTGGAGAACGCAGCCGCGCCGGCAACCCATCGAGGGCCCGCGGGCGCAGCAGGGAAGGAGCAGGCGATGCCTGCCGACACAAGCGACGCGACGTTCCAGGCGGACGTACTGAACAGCGAGATCCCGGTCCTCGTGGACTTCTGGGCCCCTTGGTGCGGCCCCTGCCGCATGGTGGCCCCGGTGGTCGAGGAGCTCTCGAACGACTTCGCCGGCAAGGTGAAGTTCGTGAAGCTCAACACCGACGAGAACCCGAAGGTCTCGGCCCAGTTCGGCATCCGCTCGATCCCGACGCTGATGATCTTCAAGAACGGCCAGCTGGTGAACCAGGTGGTGGGCTTCCGCCCGAAGTCGCAGCTCTCGCCGCTGCTCGACGCAGCGACGGCGTAGGCTCCGGCGTCGCCTCCCCCCGCCTCGAGGGGTTGGGGAGGTGGCGGTGGTTGGGATGCAGACAGAAGGGGCGGCCGTGAGGCCGCCCCTTCTGGGTGTGTGTCGAAATCCGGGCACTGACTCATGTAACGTCAGAAACATGGGTCGTCTTATCGACTAGACTCTCAGCAAACTACTCTTAGACCAGATGAGCCAACATGCCATTCGACATCGATGACGTACGAGCGGCTTTTCAGGAACTCTCAGTTCCCGACCAGCAGCCGAAGGTTGGAGGCCAGCGGAGCGTCTACAGAGCTACGAATTCCGAAGGGGTCGAGATCGCAATAAAGGTCCTCAATGAGGCAATACAGCCACCCGGAGACGACGAATACGCTCAGGCCGATCAAGCGGCTGTGGAGCGCTACCGTCGGGAGGTGGAAACCCTCCGCCAGATCGACTCCGTGCACGTAGTCAAGGTCTTGGCGGAACCTCGCCCCATTGTCCTGGGCGGCGAAACGTACCTGGTGCATCTCGAACCGTATTACCCGGTCTCGCTCGGGGAGCGGATTGTCACCGGCAACCGAGGAACTCCAGATGAGTGCATCCGGCTCATCCTAGGCTTGTTTCAGGCTCTCTATGACATGCGTGGTCTGGGCATCGTCCACCGCGATATCAAACCCCAGAACGTGATGTTCGACCAAGATGACAAGGTCGTTCTCGTAGACTTTGGGATCGCATTCCTGTCGAACCGCAGTCGCGTAACGCGAACCGCAGCTTGGTCCCCATACTCGTGGCTGTACTTCGCTCCCGAACAGATGGATAGAACGGTTGCTCCGGATGCCCGGACTGACCAGTTTCTTGCTGCGCTGTGTGCGTTTGTCTTCCTAACTGGCTTCCACCCGTTTGTTGCGGCGGATGAAGTTGGGTACGTCGAAGCGGTACAGCGTGGCGTCGATCGATCAAAACTCATTGATGCCGGGCTGTCAGAGTGCGTCGCCGACCTGTTGGTCCGTTGCTTAGGAGCCCGACCAAACCAGCGATTCCGCTCACCAGACGACGCGTTGGCGCAGCTCCAGAACTGCATGGAGATGGACGAATGACGTTCTGGATTCAGCAAGGCTGGGGAAAGGGGTCCAAGGTTGAGGACCTGGCCAGTAGGTCGTCAGGTGTGATTCTCTCACCTGCCGATGAGCCGGCTGTGATCCTGGAGCAGACCGCTCTGAGAGCTCGCGCAGTTGGCCTTCAGGTTGCCGTTGATCCGCAGACCTTCATTCACTCGATACCTGGGGCGGTTGCCGAAAGACATCTCTCGCATGGCTTAGCCGCTAGACACTTCGGGTGGGGCATGGCACCAGCCGAAATCGAGGAGTACGTCGAGGTCCTCGCTCAGCTCAACACGCGCACACAGAGTGACTTCTTCATTGCGCCTAGTGCTTACCAAGGCGGCTTCAATGATGCGTGGAGCGGGTTGGCCCTCCAGTTTGCGGCTGCGGCCGCGAGACATCACCCGCGGGTCTTCATGTCGTTGGTAATCGATGAAACAGCCCTATCCGATTGGAACCTCGCGGAGTACTGGCTTGATGTTGTTACGCGGCAGGAATTCGCGGGCTTGTACGTGATCGTGGGGCGGACTTCGCGACGTGTGTCGTATCCGTTTCCGTGGGAGACCCGGCGGTTGGTCAACTTCCTCCGTCTCCTACGACGGCTTGCGATCAACCGGTTTGAAGTAATTGTCGGATTCTCCGATGTGGAAGCGCCACTCCTCATAGCTGCGGGTGCGACTGGCGTTGCGTCAGGATGGAGCTACAAGCAGAGAGCCTTTATTGACAACCGTTGGGTACCCCAGCAGGGTGGGCGACAGCCGGCGAACCGCCTCTTTCTCCCCGGTTGGCTGAATAGCCCGCTGGAGAGGGAGTGCCAGCGACTGGGGGATTACGTGCAACAGGATATGGAGCCGGAGTGGTGGGAGCGCTTCCACCTGCAAACGCTGACGCGATCAGACGCGCAGCTGGCCTTCCTTTCCCAGCTAGCTGGGAAAGTGATGGAGTTGTCTGTGCTTGACCCGCCTGAGCGTCTCAACGCGGCTGAACGAATGGTCGCGGTAGCCCAAGAGCGAGTACGCGGGGCGCAACATGAATTACCGCTACTAGATCGCATCTATGAGCGCACCCTGGAGACCTTCTCCTCTGCACTGGCACAGTTCCGAGCTCTCGAGGCAGTCTAGAGAAGGTTTCGTAGGAGCAACTCGAGTAGCCACATCGAGGCTCCAGCTGATATCCGTCTTGTCGCTGGCAGGCGACTCCAACTCGCCGACTGATCGTCGACCGCAATCAGCCCGGTGCCAGTCTGTCTAGTCACCGCGGTCGGAACCCTAGCGACGAACTGAGCAGGCAGCCCGATGCTCGTTTGGGAGACCATCCCCCGATACCTCTCGGTCTGCCGGAGACCCCCGATCCAATCAGACACCTTTGCCTCGACAGCAAGTGAACCCACAATTACCTGGGACTGGCGGAGAAGAATTCGCTCGTCATCTACAAGCTGTTCCACGGAGCGAAGGAGCGATGAAGCATGACTTCGGGAGACTCCCAACGTCGAAGCGACGAATCTTGTGTCACTAGCCACATTGTCATGCAGTGAGAGTGCCGCGGCTTGGCATTGTCGTTCGGTCCCGAATCGAATCGCGTGCTCCGCTGCCCACATCACCGCCCGGGTGCTCGCAACCAGTATCAGAACGTCGATTCGTCCGTCTCGGCTAATGACTTCGCGCATCGTAAACGTTGACCGCCCCGCTCCGGGCGGAAAGAGCAGGGACGCAGATTGGTAGATCGCATCTTGGATTTCGAGCTCGCCACGGGCGATTCCGACAACCATCAGGAACCGATTCTGGCAACTGCGATGGTTGCGTCGTCATCGCTTCCTGCGTCGCGGGCACGTTCGACCACCGTTGACACGAACTCCCGGAGCGTGCGGGCCTGTACGGAGAGGTCCGAGAGTTCAATCATTTCCAAGAACCGCCAGATGCCATCCGAGCAGACGACTACGAAGTCTCCTGATTCGACCTGCCAGTCGACCCGGGCTGGCCGGTAGGCGTCAATGCTCCCGAGGAAACGCGTAATTCCACCCGACACAGCGACGTCAGGCGTGGAGTGAAACATCAGCTCTCCCCGGCGAATCAGCGCTACCAGCGTGTCACCACTCGTCGCAACATGAGCCAAATTGTTTTCGATAGCCACCACCGACAGGGTCGATGCGGCCCCTTTCGGGAACTTCGAACCCACGGCGATCACTTCGTCGTTGGCCTTTGTGAAGACCTGATCGAGATCGAGAGGCTCGATGAACAAATGCCGGGCAACGCTTGAGATCGCTGCCAAGCTGGCCAAGTCTCCACCGTCGAGGCCACCAACACCATCGGCCACCGCTAGGAGAACTAGGGCGCCCCGCGGGCCAGAACTGCAGGAGGCCAGGACTCCGTCCTGATTCACCCGTTTCGGTGTGGCGGATCTAGAAGAGGCTGCCACTTCTGTCAGGAGCAAGACCAGCCTCCCCCAGACGACCTATCCCCGCGCGGTTCGTTGGTCACCGCGGCTCCCTAGCAACGTCGGCCAGCCGATCATACTCAGCCTAGTGACGGTGCCGACCGGCTACCGCTCGATGCGCTGTCTACTCACCTCCGCTCGCCACGTGCCTACCCCACCGCCTCAATCCCTCGCTCGCTCCGCCTCCCTCGCCCGCGCAGCGCGGCGCTCCGCCATCACCCGCATCCGCTCTGCCAGGTCCGGCGGGATCGCCTTGCCGGCGTCGGTGAAGGCCCGGGCCTGGGCTTCGCCGGCGGAGGCGAAGGCGGTGCGGCCGCGGGTGTCGAACCACTCGCGGGTGTGGAGGAGGTGGGCGCCGGCGCCGGCGCGGTAGCGGGGGGCGACGTAGCGCTGGAAGAGTTCGAAGGAGCGGTGGGTGGCCTCGACGTTCGCCCACTCGTGGTGGATGAAGAGGACGCCGCCGATGCCGCCCGAGCGCTCGACGACGGTGTCGAGGGCGGCGATGGCGTCGTCCGGGGTGCCGAAGATGAGGCCGGGGTTGGTGTCCATCGCCTCTTCGATCGTCTTGCCGGTGACGCCGAAGGACTGGCCACTGTTCGGGGCGCCGGAGTCGCCGGCGTAGGCGCGCAGTGCGAAGCCGCGGGCGACGTCGGCGATCGCTTGCTCGCGCGTCTCGGCGATGTGCATCGTCAGCACTACGCTCCAGTTGGCGCGTGAGACGGGCGCGCCGCTCTGCGCGGCCTCCTCCTCGACCCAGCCCCAGGTGCGCTCGAACGCCTCGTGACTCGCGCCGGCCACCGAGAGCAGGCCGATGCCGTGGCGGCCGGCGGCGACGGGGCCGCTCGGGGTGAAGGAGGCGGCGACGGCGACGGGGAGGTGGGGGTGGGTGTAGTTCGGGAGTTGCAGCCGCGCCTCGCGCAGGGTGTACCAGTCCGTCTGCTCGGTGACCGTCTCGCCTCGGAGGAGTCGCAGGATGACGTCGAGCGACTCGTTCATCATGCGGCGCTGCTCGGGTGCCTCGATGCCGAGCATGTAGGCGTCCGAAGCGAGGATGCCGGGCCCGACGCCGAGCATCGCGCGGCCTCGGGTGAGATGGTCGAGCAGCACCATCTTGTCGGCGACGAGGAACGGGTGGTGGTAGGGCAGCGAGGCGACGCCGGTGCCGAGTCGGATGTGCTTCGTGCGTTCCGCGGCGGCGGCGATGAAGACCGCGGGGTCGGCGATCAACTCGCGCCCGCCGCTGTGGTGCTCGCCGACCCAGACCTCGTCGTAGCCGAGGCGGTCGAGCGCCTCGACCAGTTCGAGGTCGCGCTGGATGGCGAGGGTGGGGTGCTCGCCGGCGCGGTGGAACGGCGCCATGAAGAGCCCGAAGCGCATCGCGTGCGAGGCCTGGTCGAAGGGGGGA
>CAZVNJ010000079.1:0-2294 GCA_964628985.1 uncultured Dehalococcoides sp. | reverse complement strand
CCGCTGCTGGTGCCGATCCCGGGGGTGGTGTCGACCACGTTCTACCGCTCGCGGGAGGACCCCCGGGTGGTGTGGGCGAGCACGGTCTTCGAGAGCGAGGAGGCGTACCGCAAGAACGCGGAGAGCCCCGAGCAGCACCGCCGCTGGCAGCAGTTGCGCTCGATCCTCGAGGTGGACATCGAGTGGCACGACGGCGATGTGATGCTGCACGGCACGCCTGAGCGACCGGCGACGGGCCAGCCCACGACGGGCCAGCAGACGACGGGTTGATCGAGCGCAGGGTGACCGGACGGGACGCCCTCGGGGATGTCCACGGGGCGGGTCAGCGCGGGCCGACCGCCTTCGCGATCACAATGACGACGACGGCGCCAGCGGTGGCGATCAGCACGCTGCGCAAGTCGAAGCCGGCGACGTCGCCGTAGCCGAGGCGGGTGCTGATGAAGCCGCCGATCAGCGCCCCAGCGATGCCGAGCACCGCCGTCCAGACGAGGCCGATAGGCCCGACGCCGCCGGGGCCGCCTCGGACGAGCATCTTGGCGAGGAAGCCGGCGACGAGGCCGACAGCGATCCAGGTGAGCAGACCCATGGCGTCATCTCCTTCTTGGCCGTCCGTCCACGCGGACGGCCCGGTCTGACGGGGTGTCTGCCTAGCCTAGTCGCCTCCGAGCGGGATCGATGTCGGGCCGTCGCCGCCATTCCCATTGCCACCATTGCCGTCTGTGGCGCGGGCGCCCTTGTTCACGGCGCGGCCCTGCTTCTCCTCGAGGCGTGCGAGGGCGCGGCCCTTGTCGGGCGTCGGGTCCGGGCGGACGCCGTAGGCGTCCCGTCCTTCGTGTCCCTCTGGGAGATGTTCGGTGATGGGAAGACCTTCCTCATCGCAGAAGAGCAGTCAGTGGCAGTACTTCCACCGCTGCATCTCCTCGCACGGACAGATCCAGAACTTCTTCTCGATCTCGGCCTGCTTGTCCTCGAAGAACATGCAGGGACAAAGCGGCTTGCCGACCTCGTCGGCGTTCTTCGCGAGGCCGATGACGAGGAACTCGGTGATCTCGCGCTGCGGGTGGAGTTTGGTGCCACTCTTCTCCGCGAAGTTATCGACGAACTTCCACATCTTCGCCAGCGTCTCCGGCTTGGCGACGGCGCGGTCGGCGTCGGAGGGCTGGTCGAGGGTCATGCGCTATGGCTCCGTGCGGGGATGGCCCGAGGCGTCGATGCTGCCTGGAGGCTGCCTCGTGCGCGGGTCGAATGCCCATCCCAGTGTCTGCGCTGTGTGGGGTGGGTCGCAAGGGCAGGAAGCCCTCGAAGCGTGCGGGCGCGAGGGGCGGTCCGGGCGTCGGGTGGGATACGCCGGGGTGGTATGGTGCGCGCCATCGGAGGCAAGCCGTGGCTACAGGCCGCCTACCTGACACCGCACCCGGCGCCGGCGCGCCGCCTCCGAAAAAGGCGAAGGTCTCGACGGGCGAGATCTTCGTCTCCTTCAAACTGCGGGACTTCCGCTACCTGACGCTCTCGACCCTCGCTGCCGGCTTCGCGCAGTGGGCGAAGCAACTCGCCCTCTTCGCCCTGGTCTACGAGATGACCGGCTCGGCGGTGCAACTCGGAGCGGTGGCGGCCTTCCGAGGCGGCGTCGGCACGCTGATCGCCCCCTATGGCGGCTACCTCTCGGACCGCTTCCCGCGCCGGCGGATCATCGTGGGGTCGACGCTGCTCGATGCAGCGCTGGCGGCGATCCTCGCGGCGCTCGTGCTGCTGGACCTCGCGCACGTGTGGCACGTCTACGTGATCGCCTTTGGCGGCGGCCTCGCGCAGTCGATCAACCAGCCGGCGCGCCAGGCCTTCGTCTACGACGTCACGACGGACGAGACCCTGCCGAACGCGGTCGCCGTGAACTCGATGGTGCAGAACATCTCGCGCGTGCTCGGGCCGTCCGCCTTCGGCGTGATGATGGCGGCGTGGGGCGTGGCCTCGGCGCTTGTGATGCTGGTGGCGCTGCAGGTGGCGGCGAGCCTGGCGACGATCCGGATCAGCAAGGTGACGCGACAGGAGCGGGTGACAGGGGTGGTGTCGCCCTGGCAGATGATGGGCGAGGGCTTCCAGTACGCCTGGCAGGACAAGCGCATCCTCGGGCTGATCGTGATTTCGACGATCCCCTCGCTGCTGATCTATCCATACATCCCGTTCCTCAAGATCGTCTCCGAGGACGTCTTGGACCGCGGCAATGCCGGCTTCGGCATGCTCTCCTCGATGATGGGGTGGGGATCGCTGCTCGGCCTGCTCGCGCTCGCCTACCTCGG
>CAZVNJ010000078.1:0-8101 GCA_964628985.1 uncultured Dehalococcoides sp. | reverse complement strand
CCCACCCGGACGCCCTCGCCGTCCGCGCCGCCTGGCAGAAGTGGGTGCGCAGCGCGGACGCCGACGGACGCCTCCCGTATGCCGTCGGCGACGAGGACCCCGATCGCTTTGCCATGACGGTCGCGGCCCTGCGTGACTCCGGCCTGATCGATCCCGTCGCCCTCCGCCTCACCTCGACCGATCTCAACGCGCCGATCGACGTCTCAGGCATCCTCCGCCACCGCGCCCACGAGGAGGCCCGCCTCCGCGAGATGGCCGAGTACGCCGAGACCACCGCCTGCCGCCGTGGCCTCATCCTCCGCTACTTCGGCGAGGACCCCGTCGAGAAGTGCGAGGCCTGCGACAACTGCCTCGGCCGCCACGAGCACGACGAGGCCCCCGCCTACCCGCCTGACCTGTACGACCACATCGTCGCCTTCCGCGAGCAACTCGCCCGCTCGACCGACCGCGACCCGTACCTCGTCTTTGAGAACCGCACGGCGCGCGAACTCGCCACGTTCCGTCCGAGGTCCATGGACGCGATCCGGGCCGTATGGGGGATTGGGGAACGTCGTGCGGCGTGGTTTGGGCAAGACCTCCTCCGCCTCATCGCCGAGTGGGAGACGGCCCACCCCGAGGCGCCCCCCCCGGCCTCGAACCCGGCAGTACAGCCCGCGCTGGGGCTGCGACCGGCACGCGCCGGTGCTACGCCCACGGTCCCCTTCGAGGACGACGTCCGCCCGGACGACCCGCTGTACATCGCGCTGCGCACCTGGCGCACGGAGCGCGCCCGTTCCGAGGGCGCACCCGCCTACACGATCTTCGCGGACCGCACCTTGCGGGACCTCGTCCGGCTGCGCCCCAAGAACATGCACTCCCTCATGCGGGTGTGGGGGCTGGGGGAGTCACGGGTCGAGCGCTTCGGCCGCGATCTGCTCGAGGTCGTGTCGGCCCACGAGCGGGTGGACTAGGAGGACGGTCCGCCCCCCGCAGCGGTCCCCTCGGTTGCCGGGGCTTGCCGGGTAAGCGAAGATAAGCAAGTCACCCAGACGTACTTCGCCGCTCTGGAGCGGTGTGTTGGGGAGGATCCATGAACCTCACCGTTACCTCTTTGGCGCAGGAGAGGCTCGCGAGCCTCATCGGTGAACGCGAGGCGGACCAGGGCATCCGCGTGTTCGTCCAGGCGGGCGGCGGTGGCTGCGGCGGCGGTGCCTGCGGCTGCGGCGGCGGTGCACCTCGTTTCGGCATGGGGCTGGACACCGCCTCGGCTGACGATGCCGTGATCACCGTCGGCTCGCTTCGCTTCCTCGTGGACCCGGCCTCAGCCACCACGCTTGAGGATGCCTCCATCGACTACGTCGAGGACGTCATGCAGCAGGGCTTCTCCATCACCGCCCCCAACGCCATGGGCGCACCCGCGGCGGGCGGCTGTGGCTCAGGCGGTTGTGCCTGCGGCGGCCACTAGCATCCGAGGCCCGCGAGCCGTCCGAGATCGAGAGACGCCGGCCCTGTGCCGGCGTCTCTGTGTGCAGGCAGCCGAGACCGCGTAGCGCCCGGGATCAGAATGCCCGAGACATACATCACGACCGAGGACGATGCTGCCCTCTGGTGGGAGACGACCGGCGACGGTCCACCTCTGATCCTCTGCCACGGCGGCCCCGGCTACTGGGACACGCTCGCGCCGCTCGCCGCCATGGTCGACGACGGCTACACCGTCGTGCGGTGGGACCAGCGCGGCTGTGGCCGGTCGGCCCGCTCGGAGGGACCGTTCACACTCGCCCAGGCCATTGCAGACCTCGACGCTGTCCGCCGGCACGCTGGGGTGGAGCGCTTCGTCCTCGGCGGGCACTCCTGGGGCGCGAGCCTCGCACTCCATTACGCCCTCGCGTACCCGAGCCGCGTGGAGCGACTCCTTTACCTCTGTGGCACCGGGATCGAGTGGGCGCACGGGCCGGGGCAGGCCTATGCGGCGGAGCGCTTGGCCCGCCTCGGGAACACGGCCGCTCGCGTCGAGGCCCTGGCCGGACGGGTGCGCAGCGCGGAGGAAGAAATCGAACTCGGGCGTCTCCTCGATGCCACCAACTACGCGGACCGGGACCACGCCGCCGCACTCGCCGAGGCCCACTACGACCACCGCTTCCCGGTCAACGTTCAGGCCAATCGCTCACTGCACGGGGAAGCCACAGCCATCGAAACGACCACGATGGCCGCGCGGTGCGCCGCGCTGGATCTACCGGTCCTCGTCCTGCAGGGCGCTGGCGACCCGCGCCCCGCCTTCGCTTGCGATTCCCTTGTTGCGGCGCTTCCGCGCGCCCGTCGCGTCACGGTGCCGGGCGGGCACGAGCCATGGATCGAGGCACCCCGTGAGACGCGCGAGGCCCTCCGCTCGTTCCTCGGCCTCCCCGCCTGATCCGGCCGCCCTACACTCGATTCCGCAAGGAGTCGCGATGCCGCGCGTCATGCTGCTGATCCCGTCCGCCTCCTATCGGGCACCGGACTTCATGGAAGCCGCCGCGCGCCTCGGCGTGGAAGTCGTGGTCGGCACCGACCGCCGGTCGCCCCTCGAGGGGGGCTCGCACGGCGCCCTGGCCACCTTCGATTTCGTCGACCTCGAGCGCGGCGCCACCGAAATCGAGGCCTACGCCACCCTCCACCCCGTCGACACCATCGTCGCCGTCGACGACGGAGGGACGCTGCTTGCGGCCCGCGCGGCCCGGCGCCTCGAACTCCCGCATAACCCCGTGAGCGCCGTCGAGGCCACGCGAAACAAGTCGCTGCTGCGCGCGAAGGTGCAGGCCGCCGGCCTTCCCTCGCCCGCCTGGCACGTCGCGCGCGTCGAAGACCCGCCCGAGGCGATTGCCGCTGCCGTCCGCGAGCGCGTCGGCTACCCCGTGGTGATCAAGCCCCTCGCTCTCTCCGCAAGCCGAGGCGTCATCCGCGCCGACGACGAGGCCGGCTTCGTGGACGCCTTCCGTCGCGTCACCGCCATACTCGCCACGGAGGAAGCGCTTGCCGAATGCGGGGCCGAGCACGCCGACCGCGTCCTCATCGAGGGCTACATCCCCGGCATCGAGGTCTCGCTGGAAGGCCTGCTTGACGAGGGCCACTTGCGCACGCTCGCCATCTTCGACAAGCCCGATCCGCTCGTCGGGCCGTTCTTCGAAGAGACGATCTACGTCACGCCTTCGCGGCTCCCGGTCGATCAGCAGCGGCAGATCGAGGAGACAGCGGAGCGATCCTGCCTCGCGCTTGGGCTGCGCGACGGGCCGGTGCACGTGGAACTGCGGCTGGACGGTCGCCAGGCCTACCCAATCGACGTCGCCGCGCGCTCGATCGGCGGCCTGTGCGCGCGCACGCTGCAGTTCGGCACCGGCATGAGCCTGGAGGAATTGCTGCTACGTCACGCGACAGGGGCTGGCGTTCCGACCTACGAACGGGACTCGCGTGCGGCGGGCGTCATGATGCTGCCCATCCCCCGCGCCGGCACCCTCCGCGCCGTTGAGGGCGTCGCCGCCGCTGAGGGCATTCCCCTCATCGAGAGCGTCACGATCAGCATCCCGGTCGGCGGCCGCGTCATTCCTCTGCCGGAGGGCACGGAGTACCTCGGCTTCATCTTTGCGCGCGGGGACGGGCCTGAGGAGGTCGAAGCGGCGCTGCGCGCGGCTCACGCCGCGCTCCGATTCCACATCGAATAGCGGCGCGGCTCATGCCGTGCGGCGCCTCGAGATCGATTAAGGGAAGGCTACTTCTTCGAGGGCTGGTAGTACGGGTTCGTGCCGGACGCGTGGTCCGTCGTGTCGATGACCTCGTCGATGTCGGGCACATTCTCCTTGACCGCGACCTCGACGCCCTGCTTCAGCGTCACCGCGATCATGCCGCACCCGACGCACCCGCCGCCGAACTCGACGTACGCCGTGCGCCCCTCGATGCCGATCAACTCGACGCGACCGCCGTGGGCCGCAATCTGCGGATTGATGAACTGGTCGAGCAGGTCCTGGACCTGGAACTCCCGCGAGTCGATCCAGAGCGGGTTAGGGTTCCGGAACTCGAGCCCGCGCTCCTCGCCATCCTCGAAGTAGTGGATGACGGTGTTGCGCAGATACGGGGCACTGCGCTGGTCCGTGAACACACAGATGTCCCCGGCCTCGATCTGCACGTCCCCCTCGGCCTGCGCCCCATCTTCGACCAGTGACAGGAGGTGGTGGAACTGCCCGCCCTCCCGGCTTGTGATCTGCAGACGCAGCCCCGCCACCGGGTTCGCGTGCTCGCTGATGATTTCCGACAACTTGGCGTACGCCTCGTCGGTGAAACGGATAAGCGGCTCGGCGGCGGACGTGTCTGGTGCCATGCAGATCAGTTTACCCCCTTTCGTCTCGGCGTCTCTCGGCAACCATCTGCTGGTGTCCGCACGCGCTCGCGACGTGGGAATCGCTCAGATTGACTCGCCCCTGATGCGCGAGGAACATCCACCCGGCGGGGAGATGGGGTCGTCCGCGTGCTCTTCCGACATCGGGGCCTCGCGCTCCTGCTGCTTGCGGCGGGCGGTGCCCTCCTCGCCCTCTCCTGCCGGTCCTCCAGGACTGAACCAGTCCCCACACCGACGGCTTCCTCGACCGCCGCGCTGGCTGGCGGCTTCCCCGCCCAGAGCCTCCGCGACGTCGACTGGCGCTCGGCGCCTGTCATGGACGAGATCCGCAAGCACTTTGGAGACGGGCTGATCGAGCCCCGGCGTGTGGCCTACATCGATTTCACCGGGGATGGCCGGGAGGAGGCGCTGGTGATCGTCGAGTCTGGGGGCACAGCGGGCGACTTAGGCGCGGCCGTCTATCGACTCGAGGCGGGGCGCGCCGGGATCCTCGCCTGGATCGACCGCACGGGATCATTTGAACTCAGGCTCCCGAACGCGGGCCCGGGCGCTGCGTTGATCATCGTGAAACAGGGGATCTTTGGGCCCGGCGATGCGAACTGTTGCCCGAGCCGGATCCGAGAGACAGCGTTGCGCTGGGACGGCTCCACCTTCGCCGTCTTTGGAGAGCAGACCCTGCCCGCCAACCCCTGAGCGAAGCGTATGCGTCATGGTGGAGGAGATGGCGATGTCGCAACACTCCACCGGCAGTGAAGACCGCGATCGGGCTCGTCGCACCCGAAGCGCTCCGACCGTCGCTGACCTCGTCGCCACCGGCCGCGTCACTGCCCAACAGGCGTACGCGGCCACCCTTGTACTCGCCCGCCTCCACGACCGCGGCGTCGCGTTGCACATGACCATCGAGGAAATGTGCGAAGTCCTCGGGTATCTGGGCGACGGTCGCCGTCCGGCATCCGTCCCCCCGGACCGGCTCGCACCGCCGCACCTTCAAGACCGCCAGGAGCACGCTCGCCGCGCCGATTCCGCGTGATCGGTGAGCCGCCGTCAGGCGATGCGTCGTATCCCACCCAGCACATCGAAGCCCGTGTCGTAACTCCAGATCGTGCTGCACTGTGTCCGGCCCATGACCGCCACATGTAGGCAGTCGCGAGACGAGAGCTCCGGATAAGCACCGGCGAGGCCACGCGCGTCGTCGACGTCGTCCTTGGTTACCTCGGCAACGGCGGAGACCATCGCCTCGAGGGCTTCGTACGCGGCGTTCAGGTGCACGCGATCCCCGAGGCCGCGATACCGGTGCAGGATCTCCTGGAAGGTTTCCGCACTCGTGACGAGCTGCTCATGTGCGGATAAGAGCTGTGGGACTAACTCCACAATACGTCGCTTGTTCGCGTGCTCCGCGCCCACTAGGTACATGGGCACGTTCGAATCGACGTAGATCATGCCAGCGCGCGACCGCGCTCGATCTCCTCCAGGAGCGAGTCGATGTCACCCGTCGGTCCCGCGAACCGAGCGAACTGGAGCACCCTGGCGATCCGCTCCGAAGGCGCCATCACGGACTCCTCAGCAAGGGTGCGTCGGAGGCTCTCGCGGACAAGCCGCGCGACCGGCTTGCCCTGCCGCTGAGCCGCCTCTGTCACGGCACGGTATTCGTCGTCAGGCATGACGATCTGGAGCCGTTTACTCATGCATGGAGTATAAGCTGACTCTTTGCGGAGTCGCCTGATCGAATCTGTGTGACACTGCGGCAGCATGAGTCGTGTTTCACGTGGAACAAACGTTCTGCCATCGGCAGAGCTGCCTCCCCAGGGCCAGTTGATTCGCTACGTATACGCGCTTGGCTACCCCTTCCCGCCGTCGTGGAAGGAGGGCTGGGCGCTCTCCGACCAGGCAGGCGAGGCGGCACGCGTCCTGGTGGCCGCCTCCGAGGCCCCCCGGGGGCGATTCTTCGTGCCGGTCTCCAACTTGCGCCGCACTTCACGACGGACACGGGCTGCGAGCACCGGATCGTGTTCCTCCATGAAGCGTTCGACCGCGCCTCGGTCACGGTCGGACAGCACCCGTAGTGCCCATGACAGCGCCTTCTCCACCATGTCGTCCCGATCACCGGCCAGGCGTGAGCAGATGGCCAGCGTCCGCTCCGCGTCCCTCGAGCGGTCCGCCTGACCGCTGCCGAGGGCGTTCAGCCCCACGGTCGCGACCAGCGAGGAACGGCGCAGCCAGCGATCGGATGACCGCGACCACCGCTCGGGAAGGGCGTCTGGCAGCCGGCCACGCGCCCACAGCGGTCCGACGAGGATCGTCCCGAATCCATCGACGGCGTACCAGGAATCGAGTTCGCGAGAGAGCGCCTCGATCTGTCGCAGCGTGACTGTCTTGAAGGCGCCGGCGTGGAACCGGACGAGTTCGTACGCCACCCACTTTCGCTCCTGTGGCAGCATCGAGCTGAGATTGGATGCCAAGGCGATCACGTCGCGAGCGTGGACGCCTCGGAGGGTCCGCGAGTAGCCCCGTCGGACGGTCCGGAGGACCGGTGTCGTCCCCGGCCGCGCGGCGTCGAGGGCCGCCGCGATCTCCGAGGCCGTTGGGATGGCGTTTCCGTCAGTCGCCATCCGTTGGCCCTGTGACTCGCCGCAGTCCGTCCTCGGCAGCGTGCACGTACGCCTCGCCCTCGGCACCGAGCCGCTGCGCCGCCGTAACTGCGTCCCGATACGACTGCGCGGCTCGCTCCCACGCCCCGACGTCCTCCAGCGAGCCGGCGAAGGCGAGGTGCAGCGAGGGCCACAACTCCCGCACCGAATCCGGATCGGCGGCCTCTGCCAGCCGCGCCTCGTCCACCGCGGTCCGGTGCCAGTGGTGACGCGCGGCTGGCGCGGCCTGCACGCCAGCGACGTAATGGGCTGCGACCGCGCGCTCCCACGGTGTCGACGCTTCCGTCCACGCCTGCCGCAGCAACTCGCGCGCCTGGTCGAGGTCGCCAGCCACCAGCCGCTCCTGCGCGGCGGCGCAGAGGATCACGATCGCGCTCTCCGGGTCGAGCATCGCGCCTACACCAGCCCGGACTCGCCGCGCTCGCTGTCCATGCGGGCGCGCTCCGCAGCGTCGATTGCGGCGAGCCGGGCCTCGATCGTCTGGGCGCACCGCGACGCCTCCCCCAGCGCGACCTCGGTCAGCACGCGCCGCAGCGATGCCTGGCCCCACGGCCCGGCCACCACCTGGTCAAGGCGTGCTTCCTCGTGTCTCGCCAGGGAGGCGAGCATGCGGCGGTCCTGCTCCATCCGCGCAAGCAGGGCCGGGATCGCGGGCGAGCCGTACATCACGGCCGCGACCAGAGCGGGGTGCCGGTCGGCGCGCCCGTCCGGTGCCCTCACACCGGCGGCGGCCGCGCCGAAGGTCGCGCAGGCCAGTTCGAGGCTCGCTACGTATCCGGCGACGATGCGGCGAGGCGCTTCGCGTCCGCCTTCGTCCGCTTCAGCCTCTCCGATCGCCCGCAACGCGACGCCGATCCGCCGGTGCAGTTCGCCGCATGTCTCTTCAAGGGCATCCAGCGGCAGCGCATCGAACGCACCCAGCGCTGCCGGAGGATCGCGTCGCGGGTCGTTCATGCCACCTATCCTACGAGCATGGGTCACTTCGGCTGGGGCACGCACGCGCTGATTCTCGCCAGCATGGTCGTCGTGCTCTGGGCGGGCGGCGATTACGTCGAGCGGTGGTGGGGCCATGGGGCACGGAGCGTCGCGGAACTGCTCCTGATCTTCT
>CAZVNJ010000077.1:0-8428 GCA_964628985.1 uncultured Dehalococcoides sp. | reverse complement strand
GCGCGACCTCGCCGCGCATGTACCAGTTGTCGCTGGCGCGCGGGTTGCTCTCGCTGGAGGACGAATCGAGGACAATGGCGGCGCACTTCTCCGGGTAGTCCAGCGCGAACCGCTGCACCACCACCCCGCCCCACGAAACGCCGAAGACCACCGCCCGATCGACCTCGAGTCGGTCGAGGAGCCGCGCAAGGTCGTTCGCATACGCGGGGAGCGAGTACTTCGCGGACGGGCCGGACCGTCCCAGGCCGCGGTTGTCCCAAGAGATCGTGCGGAAGTGTTGTGCGTACCAGTCCATGTCATCGCGCTCGAAGCCCTGGCCGCTGCCGCCGAGGCCGTGGCAGAAGACGAAGGTGAGCGGCCCGCTGCCGCGGACCTCGTAGTGGATACTCGCGTCGCCCAGATCCATGAGAGGCATGTGGTTACCCTCCAGCGCGGCTCGTCGCCGGGAAGGGTTTACGCCCCGCCGGGCGCCCCTGCAACCGCGCATTCGAGGTCCACGAGCGCCTGATAGGCCTCGCGCAACCGGACGACGGGGGTCGGCTCCGCGACCGAGGCACGCCAGTCAACCTCGATGGGCGAGGCCGGGGGAAACCCGGTGATGCTCGCCGCGAGGACGATCCCCGCGATGCTGCTCGTCAGCAGGACCGCATCCGCACGACTCAGGTCAGCAAGGCTGATCCGGCGCTCCGCAGTGGAGAGGGCGATACCGCGTGCAATCTCGATCAGCGCCGCACGCGTGATGCCGGCAATGGCACCAGACTCCGATGGAGGGGTGATAAGGGTCCCATCGATCAGGGCCAGCAGATTGGAGGTACCGGCCTCGGCCACGTCACCGGCGTGGTTCAGCAGCAGTGCATCGTCTGCGCCCGCCAGGCGAGCCTCTCGTCGCGCGAGGAGGTAGGTGAGAAAGTTGGCGGTCTTCGCACCGAGGAGCGGGCGCCGCTCGTCCAGTCGTACCGATACCACCCGCAACCTCGGCGGCGATGGGGCGACAGGCAACGGGTCTGCGGTCAGCGTCATCAGCGGCCCGTGGGCCGCCTCCAGGTTTGGTGAGCGACCCGAACCAGCCGTCACCACGAGCCGCAGGGAAGCATCGCGCAGCCGGTTGGCATCGAGCGTGACCGTGATCGCCTCGTCCACCCGCCAACGCTCCGGTGGTTGCACTCCCATCTCCGCAAGTCCCGCGTGGAGCCGGTCGAGATGCGCATCGAGACGGAAGACACGTCCGTTGCGCGCAAGCATCGTCTCGAAGCAAGCGGCCCCGTAGCGAGTCGAGAAGTCATCGATCGAGACGCTCGCGCTCTCGCGTGGGATGACTCGATCGTGGACCCACGCCATCGAGGCAGACGCGACCCCGCTCACAATCGGACGTGCGTCTCGGCAGACGACCACTGCAGCGCGCTATCGGCGGCCTCGTCCGGCAGCGCCACGCCGAGGGCGCGCGCCATGCCTCGGGCCTTGGCCAGCGTCTCGTCGTACTCGGCCTCGGGGTCTGAGTCATGCACGATCGCGCCGCCGACGTGCAGATGGGCGACGCCGTCGGCGAGTGTGATTGTCCGGATCGCGATGTTCAAGTCGATCCGTCCGTGCGCCGAGAAGTAGCCGATACTTCCGCAGTAAACGCCACGCACCGTCGGCTCCAGTTCGTCGATGATTTCCAGCGCGCGCACCTTGGGGGCGCCACTGATCGAGCCGCCGGGAAACATCGCGCGAAGCATCGCCTCGAGGCCGGCCGACCGATCACGCTCCGCCGTCACCGTCGAGACGAGGTGATGCACCTGGCGGTAGGACTCGAGCGAGGCGAACTCCGGTACGCGGACGGTGCCGGGCACGGCGAGCCGGCCGAGGTCGTTCCGTTCGAGGTCCACGATCATGACGTGCTCGGCAAGGTCCTTCCGGCTGGCACGCAGTTCCGCTGCCAGCCGATCATCGTCCTCCGGGGTTTTCCCGCGGGAGCGGGTGCCCTTGATCGGGCGGGTCTCGATTGTGTCGCCGTCGAGTCGCAGGAACCGCTCCGGCGAGGACGACAACACCTCGACGCCGCCGAACGCCCCCCGCACATCGAGGTACGCGGCGAAGGGGGCCGGGCTCACCGTGCGCAGCCGCCGGTAAAGGTCGAAGCCCTCGAAGTCCGTCACAGCCGAAAAACGCTGCGCCAGGTTCACCTGGTAGATGTCCCCGGAGGCGATGTAGGAGCGGGCCCGTTCGACCGCCGCGAGGTATGCCGGCCGCGTCATGTTGGCCCGGAGTAGTCCCGCGGAACCGTGCCGTGGGCCACTGGCCTCTCGGCCAGCGGTGGCCTCCAGCCGCCACCGGAGGGCCGCCACGGCCTCCCGCCTGCCGACCAACCACCCTCGGTCCTGCACGCCGTCCCAGACGAGCGCGGCGTCATACCAACCGAACGCCAGGACAGGGACGCCCGCGTCATCTCGGGTAGTAGCGGGGAGACGCTCCACCTCCCGGCCGAGTTCGAAGCCGAGGTAGCCGATGGCACCTCCCACGAACGGCAGATCAGATGGCGCACCGGCCGGTAACGTCGCGTCCTGTTCCTGTTCCACGAGGCGAGCGAATGCACGCAGCGCGCCCGTCCCGAGGCGTCGGGGGCCACCGGCGCACTCGAGGAGGACACCGTCCTCATACGCGGTGAGCGTCCAACGCGGATCCGACGCGACGATGGACCAGCAGCCCAGGCGCCCCTCCACGAGGGAGGAGTCCAGCCAGACGAGGCCGGGCCGTCCGTGGAGCCGGGCGGCCGCAGCGGCTGCGTCGCACGCCCCCCATGCCTCAATGACCAACGGTGGATTCACGCCCGGTCCTCCGGAACCACGTCCACATACACACGAAAGCCGTAGTCGTTGTACTGGCGGTCCGGGGCGAGGGATGAGCGTGCCGCGACTCGGGAGACTTTCACATGGTGCCTCCAGGAGCCACCTCGCGAAGCCCGGCGCGCCGTCTCCTCGTCGTACCGAGGATTATCCAGCGTGTCCCCCTCGAAGGAGTCGTAGCCCTTCGGGGAGTACCAATCACTGCACCACTCGTGGACGTTGTCGCCCATGTGGTACAGGCCATAGCCATTTGGGGGAGTGGTGCCCACGGGGTGAGGCCGGTCTCCCCCGGCGCTCCCAAGGCCGTGCACGCCATCCGTCCACGGCTCGTCACCCCAGGGGTAGCGAGTGTTCGACCCGCCTCGGGCGGCCCATTCCCGCTCAGCCTCCGTCGGCAGGCGGCAAGGCCGGTCGAGGACCTCGGAGAGCCACCCGCAGTAGTCCACGGCCTCGTACCAGGAGATCCCGACGACCGGGCACTCGGGCGTGTTGAACCGGGGATCCTGCCAGAACCTCGGGGGATCGTGCCCAGATTCGTCGAGGTATCGAGCGTACTCGGCGTTCGTCACCGGCACGAGCGCCGCCTCGAACGGTTGAATGCGGACCTGTCTCAAGGGCTGCTCATCCGCTCGCTCGCGCGATCCCAGCACGAATTCACCGCCTGGCACCGGGACGAAGACCGTGGCGCGAGGCCCCTCGATGAGGAGCCGGAGAATCCGTGGATCGAGCGCAGAGGCGGCTGGAACCGTCATACGATTGATGCTATCCCGCGCAACGGACCGGGGCGACGTCAGCGTGGGAGGAATCTGACGCGGCTGTGAAATTGCGCACATGCACTCAAAGGGGCATCATCGAGCCGAGTGCGGCGGGGCGGGGGTTCATTTGCCCATCGAAATTCCCGACGTCGTCATTGACCGCCTGCCGCTGTACTACCGGCTGCTCTCCCGCCTCGACAGCGAGGGACGCTCGGTAGTCTCCTCCCAGGAACTGGGCGAGGAACTCGGCGTCACACCGGCCCAGATCCGCAAGGACCTCTCCTACTTCGGCCGGTTCGGAAAGCAGGGCCGCGGCTACTCAGTTGGCCGGCTCCTGGAGGAATTGAAGGCGATCCTCGGCCTCGACACTCGGTGGAAGGTCGTCGTGATCGGCATCGGCCGCCTCGGCCGTGCTATCGCCTCATACCCAGGCTTCGAGGGGCAGGGCTTCGACATCATCGCGATGTACGACGCGTCACAGGCGCTGGTCGGGACCGAGATCGAGGGGCAGCGGGTCCGCGATGTCGCCACGCTCGAGCCGGACCTCAAGAAGACCGCGGTGGACATCGGCATCGTCGCGGTACCCGGCGAGTTCGCCCAGGATGTCGTGGACACGCTCGTGGAGGCCGGGGTGCATGCCATCCTGAACTACACGCCGAACCGGGTACAGACCCCGCCCAACGTCGAGGTGCGCCACATCAACCCGGTGCTCTTCTTGCAGAGCATGACCTATCACCTGAAGCAGCGTCGCGGCTGATCGGTTAGCGCGCCGAGCCTTCGATGAGCGCCTCTTCCTCCGTCGGCACGGCGCGCTCGATCACATCGACGTAGTCGAGTGCCATGCCGGCGCCCTTCGCGACGCAGCGCAACGGGTCGTCAGCGATATGCACCGGCACACCGGTCTCCTGCAGAATCAGATCGTCGATCCCTCGCAGCAGCGCCCCGCCGCCAGTGAGCACAATGCCACGGTCGATCACGTCTGAGGCCAGTTCGGGTGGAGTGCGTTCAAGCACGCGCCTCACCGTCTGCACGATCACGGCGAGGTGTTCCTGAATCGCAGCCGTCACTTCTGAGGAACGGATCTGCACTGTCCGTGGCAGCCCGGTGATCTGGTCGCGGCCACGGACGCCCGCCACCAGTTCCTCGTCGAGCGGGACGGCGCAGCCGATCTGGATCTTCACCTCTTCGGCCGTGCGCTCACCGATCGCGAGGTTGTGGCGCCGTTTGATGTATTGCGCGATCGCGTCATCGAGGCGGTCGCCCGCCACGCGCACGGACTCCGCCGCCACGATGCCGAAGAGCGAGATGACGGCCGCCTCGGTCCGGCCACCGCCAATGTCGACGACCATGTGGCCGCGCGGGGAACCCACGGGGATCTCGGCCCCGATCGCGGCCGCCAGCGGTTCCGGAATCAGGTGCGCCGGGCGGCGGGCCCCGGCTGCCTCCGCCGCATCTCGCACGGCCCGCTGCTCCACCGAGTTGACTCCGGCGGGCACACAGATCATGACCTCAGGGCGCACGACCGTGAAGCGGCCAATGACGCGCTGGATGAAGAAGCGCAACATCGCCTCGGTGATGAGGTAGTCGGCGATCACGCCGTCGCGCATCGGGCGGATGACCTGGATCGATCCGGGGTGACGGCCGACCATCGCGCGGGCTTCCTCACCGACGGCGACCACGGTGTTATCGCGCTCGGCAATCGCGACAACCGCCGGCTCGTCGAGGACGACACCCTTGCCGTGTTCCACGACCACGACGTTGGCGGTGCCTAGGTCAATGCCGATGCGCTTGGTGAACATCCGGGCAGGCCCATCAGCGCGGTGAGGCGCATCGAGAGCGATGTGGATAACTGTGGCGCCCCTGCGGCGGAGGCGGAGCGTACCCCCGAGCGCCGTGCCACTCAAACGAGCAACTCGGGCACCATCCACGGGCGACTCCTCGGCTCGACTAGACTGCTGTCCCAGCCCGGAATCGGAGGACAACGCGCATGACCACGCCACCTCGGTCCAGATATCCCGAACTGAAGGCCAAGGCCGACGAGTTCGTCCGGGCGCATTCGCTGGGGGTGTTTGCCACCGGGAAGCGCGACGGCTCCCCGCAGCAGTCGATCCTCGGGTACCGCTTCGACGGGACGGAGGTCGTCATCAATACCGGCGACTCGGCCGCCAAGGTGAAGAACATCCGCAAGAACCCCCGAGTCTCCCTTGCGGTAGTAGACGGGCCGACCTGTGTGGTCCTGTACGGCGAGGCGCGGCTTCTGCAGGGTGCCGAGGCGGAGGCCCGTGTCGGCGGCCCGGTCGAGAGCGGCCGCCAGCCGGGGACGCCCACCCTCATCGTGTTCCGGCCCGACACCTACCGCTGGGCACGTCTCGAGGGGTAGCGCGTCACCCTCGGTTGGGGGCGGGCGGGATCAGCCCGCCTGTCTGGTGATGTCCGCCCCGAGTGCACGCAGGCGGGGCTCCAGGTCGGCATAGCCACGGTCCAGGTGGCCCACGTTCCCGACCACGGTCTCGCCACGGGCCGCGAGGGCCGCGACGATCACTGCGGCCCCTGCCCGAATATCGAGGGCACGGACGTGGGCGCCGGCGAGCGGTTTGCCCCCGTGAATGGTGGCAATCCCGTTTGCCCCCACATCGATCTCTGCGCCCATGAGGTGCAACTGCTGGATGTAGTCGAACCGCCGCTCGTAGACCCGCTCGTGCACGGTTGAAATGCCCTGAGCACGCAGCAAGGCGGCGGTCATGGGCGCCTGCAGGTCGGTCGGGAAGCCGGGGTAGGGGACGGCCTGCACCTGTGTCGTCCCGAGAGCTGCACCGCAGCGCGCCCGGATCCCACCGACTGCAGCAGACGCGACCTCCACGTCCACCCCAATCTCCCTCAATTTCGCGATCAGCGAGTCCATGTGGTCAGGTCGGGCGTTCGTCACGCGCACGTCGCCGCCCGTCGCGGTCCCGGCAAGCAGATAGGTCCCGGCCTCGAGCCGGTCCGGGATGATCGAGAAGTCGATGCCGCCGAGGGCGTCCACGCCCTCCACCTCGATGTTCGCGGTCCCGTGCCCCGAGATGCGCGCGCCCATGCCGCAGAGCATGTCCGCCACCATCTCAACTTCTGGCTCGGCGGCGGCATTGATGATGGTGGTGCGACCTGCGGCACGGACAGCCGCGAAGAGGACGTTCACCGTACCCAGGACGCTCGGGTAGTCGAAGAAGATGCGCGCACCTCGCAGGCGGCTTGCTCGGACCTCGTGCTGGCCCCCCCGCTCCTGGACCTCGGCCCCGAGGGCGCGGAACCCCGTGAAGTGGACGTCCAGCGGTCGGCTGCCGATGACGTCGCCGCCTGGGCTCACGCAGGTCGCTTCCCCCGCCCGCGCGAGGAGCGCGCCCACCACGAGGAACGACGCTCGGAGCTTCGCGACGAGATCCGCGGGGGCGACGGTGGTGGCGATCCGCCTAGCCCGCAGGGTGACGGTCTCGCCCTCGACCGTCACCTCAGCCCCCAGAGCCCGCAGGACAGCCGCCATCTCATCGATGTCGGCGATACGTGGGACGTCCCGGAGGGTGACCGTATCCGCGGTCAGGAGGGCAGCGGCGAGTGCGTAGAGGGCAGCGTTCTTCGATCCAGAGACAGTGACTTCGCCGTTGAGCGGACGGCCACCACGGATGACGAAGAGATCACGGTCTGACGGCATGCCACTCCTCGGGGCCCGAGCCTGCGCGACAGGATACGAGCACGGCGTCGCGCCCGCATGGAGTGCTGATCGTCGTCGGGACCGAGGAGCGCCGAGCGCGCCAGGCAGCGGCTCCGAGGGCCGGCCCGGCGACGCCCCTTAGGCGCGCTGGCTGGGGACGCCTGAACCGCGGCGGCGGCGCACGATGGTGATACGCGTCATCGAGCGCTGGAGCGCCGCCTGGGCCCGCAGCACGTCCAGACCGCCCGGCGGGATACCGGGGTCGCGGCTGGTGAGGCGTGCTTCGGCGCGGGCACGGGCAGCCTCCGCCCGCTCGAGATCAATCTGCGCGACATGCTCGGCGGCATCGGCAAGGACTGAGACCTGGTCGTCCACGACCTGGAGGAAGCCGCCGTGGATGGCGATCGACTCCACTCCACCAGAATGGGTGGCAACCATCTCGCCACTGCCGAGGGCTGTCATGAGCGCCGCGTGGCTCGGCAGGAGGGTGATCTGGCCCTCAAGCGCCGGCACGACCAACTTCGTCACATCGCCTCGTTCGAGGACGGTGCGCTGCGCGGTGACGATGGAGAGTGTGAGCGGCATCGGGTTCCCCTCGGTGCAGTGGGACGGCGACGGAGGCTAGGCCTCGACCGCCGCCATCTGCTTCGCCTTCTCCACGGCCATGTCGATGGTGCCGACCATGTAGAACGCCTGCTCCGGCAGGTCGTCGTGCATGCCGGAGAGGATCTCCTTGAAGCCGCGCACTGTCTCCGCGATGGAGACGTACTGGCCGGGCGTGCCGGTGAACTGCTCCGCCACGAACATCGGCTGCGAGAAGAACCGCTGGATGCGGCGGGCCCGCGCGACGACGCGCTTGTCCTCGTCCGACAGTTCCTCGACACCGAGGATGGCGATGATGTCCTGGAGGTCCTTGTACCGCTGAAGCGTCCGCACCACGCCACGCGCCACGTCGTAGTGCTCCTGCCCGACCACCAGCGGGTCGAGGATGCGGGAGTTCGAGGTCAGCGGGTTGATGGCCGGGAACAGTCCCTGCTCCACCAGACCGCGGTCCAGCGTGACCGTCGCGTCCAGGTGGCCGAACGTCGTCGCCACACCGGGGTCGGTGTAGTCGTCCGCCGGCACATAGATCGCCTGGAAGGAGGTGATGGAGCCCTTCT
>CAZVNJ010000076.1:0-8722 GCA_964628985.1 uncultured Dehalococcoides sp. | reverse complement strand
TCTTCCGGCTGCAGTACGTTTACACGACCTCGATGCAGGTGTCCGTGCAGGACGCACACGGCGGCCAATTGACTCCGACGATGGGCTGCTACGGCATCGGTGTCGAACGGATCATCGCGGCGGCGGCAGAGGTGCATCGAGACGATGCCGGGCTCGCCTGGCCCGCCTCGATTGCCCCCTATGACGTGCACATGGTCGGCATCGGCCTGGACCGGGACGAGGCGGCACGGGCAGACGCGGACGCGCTCTACGAGGCGCTGCAGGAGGCGGGCCTCGAGGTCATCTTCGACGACCGGGATGAGCGCCCGGGGGTGAAGTTCAACGACGCTGACCTGATTGGCGTGCCGCTCCGCCTGACGGTCTCCAGCCGCAACCACGCGGCAGGAACGGTCGAACTCAAGGGACGGGACGGTGGCGAGGCCTCACAGGTCGCGCGTGCCGAGGCGGTGGCGACCATCCTCGATCGGCGCCAGGCACTGCTCTCGGCGCTGACCGTCGAGGTGGCGGAGGCCGCGGCGCGGCAGTTCGGCAGCGCCGAGTCGTAGCTGAGTCGTCGGCTTACGCGGCTCGGCTCTCGTCCAGCAGCACGTTCACCCCAGGTGCGCGCGCGAGGTCGATCTCGACCGGGGTGTGTGCCACGCCTGCCCGGTCCGCGTAGACGCGCACGAGTGGCCTCGGCTGCCCGCCAGCGCCCGGGCGGCTCACAATCGCACGCCCACCGTCGTATTCCCCGCCGACGATCCGGACCTCGGTCCCGAGCGGCAGCGCCGAGAACGCGTCCAAGAATCGGGAGACGACTTCAGCATTCAGTTTGGTGCCGGCCTCCGAGGAGAGCACGAAGCGTGCCTCCGCGGGCGAGAGCCCAGCCCGCGAGGGGGCTGGAGAGACAAGTCGCTCGTAACGGTCAGCGACGGCAACCACCTCCGAGGCCAGGGCGGGGCCTGTCCGCTGCTTGTCGGCGCCACGGAGGACGCGGTTGCCACCCTGCAGGCCGCGAGGGAAACCGGTGCCATCCTGCGCCTCGTGGTGTTCGGCTGCCACGAGCGGGATCGCGGCATGGCTGCGCACCAGCGCCGCGAGCAGGGCTTCGCCGAGGATGGTGTGATCCTCGAAGCGCATGCGCTGGGGGACGCTCCACCGCTCAGGGGCTGCACGGATCTCCGCCGGCACGAAGATGAGGCCCACGTCATGCATGAGCGCCGCGAAGGTGGCGACGGCGAGATCGTCCTCCGCAAAGCCGACCGCTGCGCCGATGCGGGCAGTGAGCGCGGCGACCTGGATGGAGTGGCCGACGAGGTCATCATCCGGCTGCCGGTCCGTGAGATAGCCCGAAGCGCCATCGGCCTCGGCGCAGTCCCTCGCAAGGGCGCCCGAGGCGGCGCGCAGATCGGCAAGCAGCGCGTTCACGCGCACCAGAGACATCGGGGAAATCGCAGAGCGGAGCGACTCAAGAATCTTCGGGCTGGGCTGGTTGAGTAGCGGCTCGACGGCGGCCTGAAGGCGGGACGTCAATTCTGCGAGGAGCGGCTGGAGCGTGCCGACGGCGCGCTCCGAAGCGATGGGGGCGAGGCTGATGCCAGAACTCGCGGGGTCATCGACGAACACCGTGGTCACGCCTCGCTGCTGGAGCGCGCGGATGACCCGTTCGGAGACCAGGTGGCCCGCACGGGCGAGCACCTCGCCGTTGCGGCCGACAACATCCCGGGCAAGGGGTGCCCCGGCGGCGGCGCGGTGGGTGAGTGCGAGGCGGCGCATCCTTGCTCCCCTACGCGAATCTCGGGCGGGTGCGGCGGAGCCATTCCACCAGTGGTGATCCTCGGCTGGCGAACCGCCGACTGAAGGGGTGGAGGCGCAGCCCGGGCGAAACCTTGTGACTGCCGAATTTGGGGTGGTAGGATGGACGGGCGACGCCTCCTTCCGAGACGTGGGCTTTCGCCCACGTTTTTTGTTGGCACCGCCTCCATTCCCCGGCTGGCCCCAGGTGGACCATGAAAAACGAATTCGTCCTCGCGATCAGTCAACTGTCGGCTGAGAAGAACCTCGACTCGGACACGGTCTTCGCTGCCGTTGAGGCAGCGATGGCTTCTGCGCTGAAGAAGGACGACCTGCAATACGCAGATGTCGAGGTGAAGATCAACCGGGACACCGGAGACATCGAGGCCTGGCGCCTCTACACGGTGACGCCAGACGACGACATCGAGGACGACGAGATCCAGGTCTCCCCGGAGCGCGCAGCGCAGATGGGATTCCCGGGGAAGCGCCCAGGTGATGTGATCAAGGAGGAAGTCGCGGCTGCCCCGGCGGGGCGCATCGCGGCGCAGACCCTCAAGCAGGTTGTGCTGCAGCGGCTCCGCGAGGCTGAGCGTGAGTCCGTCTTTGAGGACTTCACGGGCAAAGAGGGCGAACTCGTCTCAGGCACCGTGCTTCGTGTAGAAGGTGGACGCCGGCAGGTGATCCTTGACCTCGGCCGGACCGAGGCTGTGTTGCCGGCAGCCGAGCAGGTGCGCTCGGAGCACTACCGCGTGGGCCAGCGGCTCCGTGTGTACGTGAAGGAAGTCTATAAGGCCTCGAAGGGCCCGCAGGTCGTGGTCTCCCGCTCGAACCCTGCGCTGGTGAAGCGCCTGTTCGAGTTGGAGGTGCCCGAGATCGCGCGCGGCGTGGTCGAGGTCATGGGCATGGCCCGCGACGGCGGACACCGGGCGAAGATCGCGGTGATCTCGCGCCAGCACGGGATCGACCCGATCGGCGCGTGCGTGGGTGTGCGCGGTTCGCGCATCCAGAACATCGTCAACGAACTCGGTGGCGAGCGCATCGACGTGATCCGCTGGGACCCGGTGGAGGAGGCCTACGTGGCCAACTCGCTGTCTCCGGCTGAGGTTGTCTCGATCCGCATCGACCGGGAGACGAACACGGCGTACATCGCCGTGCCGGACAAGCAGTTGAGCCTGGCAATCGGCAAGGAGGGCCAGAACGCCCGCCTGGCCGCGCAGCTCACGGGACGCCGGATCGACATCCGCGGCGAGTCGGCGCTGATCGCCGCCGGGGAGGACTTCTATCCGCCGCCAGAGCCGAACATGGAGGCGATCCCGATCCCGGGTCGAGCGGCAGCCACAACTGCGGCCGCGCCTTTGTCGGACGCCGTCGCACCGTCGCAGGCTCTGTACGCCCGCCCCGGGCTGCCGGGCGAGCGCGCGGCCCAGGCTCCGCGGCCGGCCGAACGCCGCGCGGAGGAGATCCGCCTGACCCCGGAGCAGGAGGTCATGGCCGAGTTCGTCGAGGAAGAGGCAGAGCCCGTAGCGCCTGCGGCCGAAGTGGTCGCACCGGTGGCGCCCGTCCGGCCTCGGACTCCCGCCCAGCCGGGCGGCCTGCGCTTCGGCGAGGACATCCGCGACCTGGTGGTGGACGAGGAAGAGGAAGAACGTCGCCGCGGTGCGGCAGCCGGCCGTCGAGGCGGCCGTGGCGGCCGAGGCGGTCCAGTGGCGCCCGTCCGCAGCACTCGCCCGCAGCCGCCGCAGCGCGGCGGCGGCGGAAGCGGCCGCCGAGTACTGGACGAATTCGACGAGGAGGAGATCGAGGCGGCGCTGCACGGCGACGACCTCATCGAGGACGACGAGAGTGGGTACGAGGACGACGAGTAACCGCCCGGCGAGCGGAGGCCGCATGCGGCCTCGGCCACAACGCACCTGCGTTGCGTGCCGCCGGGAAGGCGACCAGTCCTCGTTCATTCGAGTGGTACGCACGGCCGAAGGCCGTGTGGAGGTGGACGAGCGAGGTAAGGCCCCCGGCCGGGGCGCCTACCTGCACCCCTCGGCCGCCTGCTGGCAGCGAGGCATCGCGGGGGCGCTCCAGGGGGCGCTCCGGGTGACCCTGCTGGAGGCTGACCGTGAGGCGCTCCGCGCCTATGCAGGACGATTCACCGCCCCAGGGGCGGACGAGGACATTGAGGCGCGCGCATGACCAACCAGCAGCAAGTCGTCCGGATTCCGGACGCCATCGTGGTCGCGGACCTCGCCGAGTTACTCGGCGTGACACCGATCGACGTGATCAAAGAGTTGATGAAGAACGGCGTGATGGCCACGATCAACCAGGTCGTGGACTTCGACACCGCGGCGATCGTCGCCTCTGACCTGGGCTTCGCGCCCGAGGAAGAGGCCCCCGAGGCCGCGGAGGCGCCTGAGGCCGTGGCCGAGTCAGATGCCGTCAGCACCTCGCTGCGGATCGTGGACGAAGGGGAGGGACTACAGCCGCGTCCCCCCGTGATCACCGTCCTCGGCCACGTCGACCACGGCAAGACGACCCTGCTCGACCGCATCCGCCGCGCGAACGTCGCGGCCGGCGAGGCTGGCGGCATCACCCAGCACATCGGTGCGTACCAGGCGACTGCACCGGACGGGCGGCTGCTCACCTTCATCGACACCCCCGGCCACGAGGCGTTCTCCCAGATGCGCGCCCGCGGGGCCCGCGTTACAGACGTCGCGATCGTGGTGGTCGCGGCGGACGACGGCGTCATGCAGCAGACGCGTGAGGCGATTGACCACGTGCGTGCCGCCGGCGTGCCGCTCGTGATCGCGCTGAACAAGATTGATGCGAACAACGCGAACCCGGACCGAGCCAAGCAGCAGTTGATGGAGATTGGGCTGGTCCCCGAGGAGTACGGCGGAGACCAGATCGTGGTGCCGACCTCGGCGATCAAGGGCGAGGGCATCGACGACCTGCTGGAGAACGTACTGCTCGTGGCAGACCTGCAGGAGCTCACGGCGAGGGCGGACCAGCCGGCCCGCGGCGTCGTGCTGGAAGCGAAGACGGACCGTCATCGCGGCGTGGTGGCCACGCTCCTGGTGCAGACCGGCACGCTGAGCATCGGCGACACCGTCATCGCCGGGATGTCCGTGGGCCGCGTCAAGGCCATGACTTCAGCCTCCGGTGAGAAGTTGAAGGTGGCCGGTCCGTCCACCCCTGTCGAGGTACTCGGCCTGGACGATGTCCCGGCGTCGGGTGAGCGCTTCGAAATCCGAAAGGACGAGAAGGTCGCGCGCGCGGAGGTGGAGGAGCGCCGCCGGCGCCTGGTGGCCGGCGAGGAAGGGCGGGGCGCGGTCACGCTGGACTCGCTGTTCGGTGAGATCCGCAAGGGCTCCGTCACGGACTTCAACCTCGTGCTCAAGGCAGACGTGCACGGCTCTGTGGAGCCACTGGTAAAGACGCTGGAGGACCTCACGCTGCCGGATGTGCGCGTGCGCGTGATCCACGCAGCCGTGGGGTCCGTAACCGAGTCGGATGTGCAGCTCGCGGTGGCGGCAAAGGCCGTCGTGATCGCCTTCAACTCGGGCGTGGAACCGAGTGCCCGCCGCCTCGCGGACGGCGAGAAGGTGGAGGTCCGGGAGTACCGGATCATCTACGACATCATCGCGGACGTGGAGAAGGCGGTTCAGGGCCTGCTGGAGCCCATCTTCGAGGAGCGACAGGACGCCGTCATCGAGGTGCGCCAGATCTTCCGCGTCAGCCGCCGGAATTCAATCGCCGGCTCGTATGTGCGGGAGGGAGCCGCGGTCCGCGGCGCGCGTTGCCGCGTCCGTCGCAAGGGCGAGGTTCTGCACGACGGCACGATCGAGTCCTTGAAGCGCGTCAACGAGGATGTCCGAGAGGTGGCGGCCGGCCTGGAGTGCGGCATCATCGTCTCGAACTTCGACTCGTTCGAAGAAGGCGACGAGATCGTGACGTACCACCTGGAGCAGGTCCGCTGACCCGTCGCACCGAGAAAGTCGGTGATGTGCTCCAGGCTGCCATCGCCGACCTGGTCAACCGCCGTGTGAAGCATCCCGCGCTGCAGGGCGTGATCCTCTCGTTCACCGGCGTGGAGGTCACGCCTGACCTCGCCCACGCCAAGGTCGGCGTATCTGTGCTGGGCGACGAGGAGCAGGCAGAGGCCGCCATGGAGGCGCTGGGGCGAGTCGAGCCGTTCCTGCACCGGGAACTCGGCAAGCAGCTGCACATCCGCCGCGTGCCCCGCCTGCACTTCACGCGCGACGCGCGCATGGCTGAGGCGGACCGCATCACCAGTCTTCTGCGCGACGTCGCCCGCTCAGACGGTCGCGACCTGCCGACGCCATAGGCAGGCGGGCGCATGCGCGGCTTCATCAACGTCGACAAGCCCCGGGGGATCACCTCGTTCGAGGTAGTCCGGCGGATCCGTCGCGCGGCCCGGACCAAAAAGGTGGGCCACGCCGGCACGCTCGACCCGAACGCAACGGGGGTGCTCCCGATCGCGGTGGGCGAGGCGACCCGGCTCGTCGACGAGCTCGTGGGCGCGCGCAAGCGGTACACGGCGGCGATCCTCTTCGGCGTAGAGACGGACACGTACGACGTGGAGGGTGAAGTTCTCGCAGCACGAGACGCTTCCGGGGTTGACGAGGCGCGGATGCGCGAAGCGCTCGCCGGGTTCCTTGGCGAGCAGATGCAGGTGCCTCCCGCCTATTCGGCCGTGAAACGTGCCGGTGTGCCCGCGTACCGGGCCGCCCGCCGGGGCGACCCCCTCACACTCGAGGCGCGCCCGGTCGTGACCTATGCCCTCGACATCCTCTCCCTCGACCGCAGCGAGCCCTCGAGGCCGGTGCTGCACCTGGACGTGCGTTGCGGTAAGGGCTTCTACGTGCGCTCCCTGGCACACGACCTTGGTGCGTTGCTCGGCACGGGCGCCCACCTTGCAGGGCTCAGGCGGACACAGGTGGGCCCCTTCGTGGCTGAGACAGCGATCGCACTGGAGGAGGCCGTCGCCCGCCTGGACGCAGGGGAAGGCTCGGCGATTGTCCTGCCGCCAGATGTCGTGCTGGAAGACTGGCCCGTGGTGAACCTGACGGCCTCGCAGGCGACGCGGTGCCGGCAGGGCCTCGATGTATCCCTCGTCGCGAATGATTATGTCGCAACGCCGGGTGCGACCCGGGTCCGCGCCTATGCACCGGACGGCACCTTGATCGCGCTCCTGACGCCCTCGAGCGTGCTCGGGGCCTGGCACCCCTTCCGGGTGTTCCCTCCGGAGACATCGATCGCACCCTCCGCGGTGTCATAACGCTGCCCGCCGCATTGGTTGACAGGCGGCTTGCGGGGAGCGTACTTACCGGCCATCGGAACCTCAGCACACAAGGAGGTGGTACCGATGCAGGCTTACTGCCTGAAATGCCGGGCCATGCGTGACCTGGAGACTCCGCAGCAGGTGACCCTGAAGAACGGGAAGACGGCCATGCAGGCCCCCTGCCCGGTCTGCGGCACGCGGATGTCGAAACTGGTGAAGGCGCCGGTCTAGGCGTCACACCCGGCGGCCGTCCCGGCCGCCACCGCTAGCGCGAGGAAGGCCTCCGCACGCGCATCCGGCGGCGCGCCCAGCCGCCGCACCCCCAGCAGCGCGCGTTCGCCCAACGTTTCTCCGGACGGCCGGAGCGGCTGCTCGCCGTCCTCCGCGACGCGCTCCGGCAGCACGCTCCAACCAAAGCCAAGCGCGACGAGCTGTCGCAGGACCTGCGGGTTGCTGGACTCCAGCGTCACTCGGGGCGAGATCCGCCGCGAGGCGAGTGCCGCGTCAATGACGGCACGGGTGTGCGACCCCCCCGGGTAGAGGATCCACTCGGAATCCGGCCCCGGTGCTGGCTCTCCGGGCGGCCCGTAGAGTCGCAAGGGCTCTCGCGCGACCTCGACGACATCGAATCCGGAAGCCACCGGCCCGACGACTACCGCGAGGTCGACCTCGAACCGGAGCAATCGGTCCAGCAGCGCCTCGGTGGTGTCCACCACGACCCTGAGTTCGACCCCAGGATGGCTGACGCGGAATGCAGCGACGGCGGACGGCAGGACGTAGAGCGACGCGGCATCGATCATCCCCACGGCGAGGGTCCCCGAGCCACCGGCCCGCCGAGCGTCCGCCCAGGCGCGCAACTCGGTCGCCCGTCCCAGTACCTCCGAGGCGAACCGGGCAGCCTCCCTCCCCGCCTCGGTCAGCGCTCGGCGGCGGCCGTCTCGCTCGAACAGGGGGACGCCGAGGCGTCTCTCGAACTCCGCGAGTGCCTGGGAGAGGGCGGACTGGGAAATGTGCAGTCGACGGGCCGCAGCGGTGAACGTGCCGCTGCGCTCCACCTCGCGTAAGTAGGCGAGGTGGTGGAGGTGGAGATTGAGCGGGAGGGCGTCTTCTTCCATCTGTCTTACTTATGAATCATATCGTATGTTTCGACTGGACGGATGGATGCTACAGGGTGCACGCTAGTCCCACATCCCCGGAACACCCCCCGAGCGGCCGCCCCCCGGCGGCGCCGGAACGGAAGGACTCACCCCATGGCTGAAAAGATCAATGTCGCCATCATCGGCGTCGGCAACTGCGCCTCATCGTTCGTACAGGGCGTCGAGTACTACAAGAACGCGGAAGCAGGGGACGAGATCCCCGGCCTGATGCACCCAGTGCTCGGTGGCTACCACATCCGCGACATCAACTTCACCGCTGCCTTCGACGTCGACGTCGAGAAGGTCGGCAAGGACCTGTCGGAGGCCATCTTCTCGGGCCAGAACAACACGCTGAAGTTCACGGACGTCCCGGCGACCGGCGTGAAGGTCGAGCGCGGGATGACACACGACGGCATCGGCAAGTACCTCTCGCAGGTGATCACGAAGGCACCAGGCCAGACCTCAGACATCGTGAAGATCCTCAAGGACACCAACACCCACGTGGTGATCAACTACCTGC
>CAZVNJ010000075.1:0-8826 GCA_964628985.1 uncultured Dehalococcoides sp. | reverse complement strand
GCGTCATGAGGAGGACCAACGCCGAGCTGGTCAGCAGCCAGGCGGTATCCCCTGAAGTGATCTCCATCATCCGTCCTTTCGGCGCGCCCGGACCCCCCTGTGGCGTCCTGATGTGCGGCTCGATGGCGAGCATGCGTGCTGCCCATATCTGTGACGTATCCGGTGTGTTACGGGTATGTTTCGTCGGCAGAGCCCGAATCTCGGCCCGCGGAACTTGATCAGTGCCGGTCCGGCTTCGCCCGAGGAAGGGGCGGCGCGTACAATCCCGGCACCCCGGCCGTGACCCACGAGTGACCAGCGACGGAGCGCCCGCCATCCCATCTGCACGCGCCCGTCAGGCCCCTCGCACCCGCCGTCCGGAGGCGGCTCTCGCGCGCCCATTCATCAAGTGGGCCGGCGGCAAGCAGCAGCTCGTCCCGGAGCTGGTCGCCCGCGCGCCGAGGGCCATCGCGACGTACCACGAGCCCTTTATCGGCGGCGGGGCCATGTTTTTCGCCCTGCTCGCGGACCCCACCCTCGCGCCGGCGCGGGCGGTCCTCAATGACCTCAACCGGGACCTGGTCACCGTCTACGAGGTCGTCCGGGACCACGTGGACGCCCTCATCCAGCGGCTGGATGCACTGCAGGCACCCTACCTCGCAGCGGACTCCGAGGAGCGCGGCGTCCGCTTCTATGCCGAGCGGCAGCGCCAGCCCGACGATCCGGTGGACCTCGCCGCGCGCTTCATCTTCCTGAACAAGACCTGCTTCAACGGGCTTTATCGTGTGAACCGTCAGGGCATCTTCAATGTGCCTCACGGGAAGTACCGTCACCCGCGCATCCTGGACGAGCCGAATCTCCGGGCTGCATCAGCAGCGCTCGCTGGCGTCCGCCTCACGCACGTCGACTTCGAGGCCGCCCTCGCGACCCCTCGGCAGGGTGACTTCGTCTACCTCGACCCACCATTCGAGCCGCTCTCCGCCACCTCTTCATTCACGGGGTACACCGAGGGCGCATTCAGCCGCACCGAGCAGCGTCGCCTCAAGCTCGCCGTGGACGATCTCACCGAGCGCGGCGTGAACGTGATGCTGTCGAACTCAGCCCATGACTACATCCGAGGGCTGTACTCAGCCGACCGCGGCCCCTTCCCGGAGGGCCGCTACCGCATCGACAGCACGCCGGCGCGCCGGGCGATCAACTCGCGTGGCGACAAGCGCGGCCCGATCGATGAACTGGTGGTGCTGAACTACCCGCAGGAAGTCGAGCGACGCGAACTGCCGTCGGCGTGAGCGCTACGTGTCGCCGTGCGGCTCCGGCCCGATGAACGCGCGCCGCACCGGCAGCGCGAAGTAGAGGCGCAACCACACCTCGAGGTCTTCCAACTCGACGGCCTTCCCCGAGGAGAGCAGGAACGCGCGCATGTTTGCGCTGAAGCCAGGACCGTGGAAGACGACGATGCCGGGGATCGGCCAGGCCCGGATGTCGTCGATCGTGCTCGGGATCTTCTCCTCGGCAGAGCCGGCGCTCCGTTGATACTTCACCTCGATGCCGAGGGAACGGCGCTGCCCTGGGTCGCTCACCACGACGTCGATGCGGCGGCGGGCACCCCAGATGCGCCGGCCGACGTATACCTCTGTCTCCACCTGGAGACCGAGGTCACGCGCGACCTCCGCGCATGCGGACGCGAGTCCTTGCCAGTTGCCGGGGGCGAACATGTGGCCCTGCTCGGAGTCGCCAGGTTTCGAGCGTGGCATCAGCCGGCGGGCAGTTCGAGCGGACCCACGCCGAGCGCGGCCGCGGCCTCGACGGTCTGCTTCCAGGTCTCGTCGTCCAGCGGCACGCCATCGCGCAGGCGCAGGGCCATCATGCGGCGCTCCGGTTCGCCCGGCAGGAGCACCTCGCTGACGCCAGGCTGATAGGGCGGCTCTTTCACATGCGCTGCGAGGCCTCCCATGAGGCTCGTAAACGCCTCCAGAGGCGTGAAGCGGGCGATGTCGATCGCCATGATGAAGACGCCGTTCGTCCCTCGCGGCCCCTCCACGGAGGTCCCGGCACCCGAGAGCACGCCGCCGAGAGTCTCGACCGCGAGGTTGAGACCGAAACCCTTGTAGCCGCTGTACGCCCCACCGACCGGCAGCAGCGTCCCCGGCTTCTCGTTGTCGCCCGTCCCATAGAAGTCGCGCGGCTGAGTCGAAGGCGCCCCGTCGCCATCGAGGATCCACGCCTCGGGGACCTCGATGCCCTTATTCACCGCGACCTTCAGTTTGCCCTCGGCGACCACGGAGGTGGCCATGTCCAGCACGAAGGGGGCGTCCGGCGTCTCGCCCGGGAAGGCAAACATCAGCGGGTTTGTCCCCGTCCGTCGATGCCCGCCACCGAACGCGGCCACGAGGCGTGCCCCTGGCGTGTTTACGCCGCCCATCGCGGCCATCCCGGCGCGCACGATCTGCTCGCCATAGGCCCCGACGCGTCCGATGTGCATCGTGTTCACGCATGTCACGAGGGCCACCCCGGTCGCCCGTGCCTTCTCAATGGCGATCTCCGTCGCCCGCGTCGCCACGACCTGCCCGAGGTTCCAGCCGCCATCGACGACGGCCATCGACGGCGCCTCCTCGACCACGCGGGGGGGAGCGCCGGGCTTCGTCACCCCGTTGCGGATCTGGAGGAGGTAGCCCACCGTCCGGATAACGCCATGCGAGTCATGCCCGCGCAGGTTCGCCTCTACGAGATGCTCGGCGACGATGCGTGCCTCGTCCTCGGGGCAGCCGGCTGCCCGATAGACCCGCGTGAGGTAGTCCGTCAGGAGGCCAGCCGGGAGCGTGATCGACATCGCCTACGCCTCCGGCAGCGCCGCCACCGTGCCGGTCTCGCCGCGAGCGGCAGCGAGGTCAGCACCGGCCTTGGCGCGCATGAAGCCCGCGTCTGAGCCCAGTGTCACCATCTGGAAGCCGGCCTTCAGCCACTTCGTCGTGAATTCGAGCGAGCCGGTGTGCATCCCCGGCGCCACACCGTGCCTCTTGCACGCCTCCATGATCTCCATGCAGACCCGCTGATGCCCCTCGTCCCGGTTGTCCCCCGTGGGCTTCAGGTCGAGGGCGTAGGCGAGGTCCGACGGGCCGACGTAGGCACAGTCCACGCCGGGGACCGAGAGGATGTCGTCGAGGTTGTCGATCCCTTCGCGCGTCTCGATCATGACGATGAGCGCGGTCTCCTCGTTGGCGTGATCCTGGTAGTCGCTCCCGGCGTACAGGGTGGCTCGCGCGGGGCCAGAGGACCGGCCGCCCATTGGCGGGTACTTCGCGGCCCACACGGCGCGCTCCGCCTCCGCCCGGTTGTTCACGAGCGGGACCACGACCCCGTACGCCCCCGCGTCCAGCACCTTGCCGATGATGGAGGGGTCATTCCACGGCACCCGCACAAACGGCACGGTGTCCGTCGTCGAGATCGCCCGCATCATGTCCACCGCGTCGGCGTAGTCGATGATCCCGTGCTGCATGTCCACGCAGAGCCAGTCGAACCCCGCATGCGCCATCGACTCCGTCGCGTGCGCCGAGGGGATCGAGAGCCATGCACCGATCGTGGACTTACCGGCACGCCAGGCACGGAGAGTGGGGTTGGGTCGCATGCGGGCCGCCTTTCGTGCGGTTTGGTCTAGGACGGATCACGCAGGACGCGCTTCGGCCTGACCTCGGTGCGGTTCGGGATCGTGGCGAACTCCGTCGGCCACGTCCCCTGCATGAACGAGACGACGGTGTGGCCGACGCGTTCCTTGATCTGCCGGTTGGACGCCTCCGAGTAGAAGGCAGAGTGAGGCGTCAAAGCCACGTTATCGAACGCCAGCAACGGCGAGTCTGCGCCAACTGGCTCGACCTCGAAGACATCCATCCCGGCGCCCCCAAGCCGGCGCTCGCGCAGCGCCTCGACAAGCGCCGCCTCCTCCACGATCGGCCCTCGCGCCGTGTTCACGAGGATCGCGGTGGGCTTCATCCGCGCGAACGCCGCGCGGTTGAACATGTGGTGTGTCTCCGAGGTGAGCGGCGCATGCACCGAGATGTGGTCCGCGCGGGCCAGGAGTTCCTCGAAGGTCGGCACGCGTTCTGCTCCGGCCTCGGCGAAGACCGCGGCGTCCGCGTATGGGTCATACGCGATCACGTGCATCCCGAATGCGCGAGCACGCAGCGCGACCTGACGTCCAATGGCGCCCAGCGCAACGATGCCGAGCGTCTGCCCGGTGATCGGTGGCACAACCGGGAGCCCCGGCCCTCGATACCGCCCGGCCCGCAGCGCGCGGTCGTGGGGCAATAGCTTCCGCGCGACCGCCAGCAGCAGCATCATCGCGTGGTTCGCGACCTCCGGCTGGCAAAAGTCCGGGTAGTGGGCCACCACGACTCCACGCGCCGTCGCCGCGGGTACGTCCAGCGAGTCGATCCCGACGCCGTACCGAATGATCAGTTCAAGCCCAGGCAACTGGTCGAGAAGGGGGCCGGTGATCTGCGCCCCACTCACGAGTACCGCCTGCGCGTCCTTCAGGAGCGAGATCCGCTCCTCCTGCGAGGCCGCCCGCTGCACCACGACCCGACCGCCAGCAGGCTCGATGATCGACCGCTCGACCTCGAACCACGCTGGGTCGTCGGATTCAGTCTGGATCGCGGTGAACGGGCGCTCGTCGGGCATGGGCGGGAGTATACCCGCACGTCCGGGGGCGCCTGCCGCGCCGCGGAGACGGCGGATCGGAAGGGGGAGCGGGTGTAGGATCGACCTCACGCTACGCATTCGAGGAGGGCCCCGTGAACGACATCCTGCACGCCCGGCTGACCGAGCACGTCGACCCAGATCACGAGTGCTCCCCGCACAACGGCGGCTGCGACCTACCGCACTACCTGATGAATTTCACGCTCCCTCGCTACGTCGCCCAGTGGCCGGAAGCGTCCGAGGCGCGCAGCCGTCTCGATGACCTACGGGAGATCCGCGAACTCGAAGGCGAGTAGTCACGCCGGTGTCTCACGCCTGGTATGACCTGATGGAGTCGCCGGTCGGCACGCTCTTCGTCGGCGGCTCGGCGGCTGGTGTGCATCGCGTCGAGTTCCTCGAAGGCCCTGGTGACGAGGAGCGGCACGCCGTCCGCCTCTCGGTGGACGCGGACCTCCCGGCACGCCGGGACATCGACGCCGCAGCAGCGACTCTCGACCAGCTGCGCGAGTACTTTGCCGGCGGGCGCGCGACCTTCGACCTGCCCCTCGCACCACGAGGTACGGCGTTCCAGCGCCAGGTCTGGGCGGCGCTCCGCCCGATCCCGTTCGCCATGACTACCTCGTACGGCGCGATCGCGGCCTCGATCGGTCGACCGACGGCGTCGAGGGCGGTCGGCGCGGCCAACGGACAGAACCCGATCGCCATCGTGGTGCCGTGCCACCGAGTCATCGGCTCAACCGGCGCTCTCACCGGCTACGGCGGCGGCATGGAGCGGAAGCGCTGGCTCCTTGAGCACGAGGCCGCACAGTTGCGGGCCCGCGTCGCCTAAACGTGAGCGCCAGCCGCAGCCTCCGCCTCGCCGACCGCTGGTTCCGCCTTGTCGGACTCGGCACGATCGCGGTGCTTGCCGTCACGGCTCTGTTGCTGGTCGCGGACGTCGAGGCCTGGTGGGTGCCGTTCGTCGTCGCGCACCTGCTGGCGCTGATCGCACTGCTTCCGCTGGCGCTGGTCATGCTGGCGCTGTCGCTGCGCGAATCTGGGAGCCCGATAGGCCTCGTGCGGAGGCACCCGCTGCCGGCAGGGCTCGTGGTTGCCCTCGCTTTCACCGTCGCGCTCTCGCTGATGAACTTCGAGGGCAACCGTGATGTCCGGCGGATCGCGAATCTGAGCAGCGTCGCGCTGGTCCTGGTACTGGTGGTGCGCTACCTCCGTTGGTCGCGCACGCCTGCTGACTAGCCCTGCCGAATCGGCCTACGACGCCCACTGCAGGAACGCCTCGGTGTCCGTCTCCTCGAGCACGCGCAGCGCGAGCGGCGGATACGGGTAGAGTTCGCTCGCCTTCATCCGCCGACCGATGTCCACCACCACCTCGAGGTGCTCACGCCGCAGCTCGCCCGGCGAGCGCAGTCCGATGGCCCGCGTGACGACCATCAGGTCCTCCTGGACGGCGCGCGCATAATTCGTGACGCGCGGTGCCTTCTGCTGAGGCACCAGCCCTCGCTGCCGCCACTTGCTCTGCGTGGCCACGCCGCTCGGACAAGTGTTTTCGTGGCATCGAAGCGCCTGGATGCAGCCGAGGGCGAAGAGGAAGCCTCGGGCGACGTTCACCAGGTCGGCGCCGAGTGCGATCGACTGGGCGGCGTCCGCGCCGGTGATCGTGCGTCCCGCGGCGATGATCACGACCTGATCACGGACGCCGTGACGCCGGTAGGCATCGTCCACTGCCACGATGGCGTCCCGGAGCGGGAGGGCCATGTGGTCCGAGAGCGAGAGCGGCGCGGCGCCGGTGCCACCCTCGGCCCCGTCCACGGAGATGTAGTCCGGCCCGCGGCCGGTGCGCGCGCGCTCGGCGGCCAGTTCCTCGATGAACGCCGTCTCGCCGAGGGCGATCTTGATGCCTACCGGGGCCGGCACGATCGCGCGTATCTGCTCGACGAACGCGACGAGGCCCGTCGTGTCCTGGAACTCGGTGAAGCGATTCGGTGAGTGCGAGGCGTGCCCGGCTGGGATCCCTCGGATGGCCGCGATCTCCTCGGTCACCTTCGCGGCAGGCAGAATGCCGCCCTTGCCGGGCTTGGCGCCCTGGCTGAGCTTGACCTCGAACGCGCGGACCTGCGGGTGGCGCCCCCACTCCTCCACCTTCGCCCAGTCGAGCGCGCCGTCCGGCATCCGCACGCCGTACTTCGCCGGCCCGATCTGGAAGACGACGTCCCCGCCACCGGCGAGGTGATACGGCGACAGTCCGCCCTCGCCGGTGTTGATGTACGCCTGCGCCTCGGCGGCCCCCTCAGCGAGGGCGGTGACAGCGGCGGCCGAAAGCGCTCCAAAGGACATCGGCGCGATGTTCACGCGCGAGCGGACAACGAACGGCCGCGGACGGGCGCTCCCGATCACGACCGGATGAGGGTCCTCGGGCGCTTCCTCATTGAGGGTCGGGAAGGGTGACGGGAGGAAGTGGAAGTTCCCGGGGGCAGACGGGTCGCGCTGCGTCCCGAACCCGACAGCGCTGTTGACGCCCTTGGCGTTCTGGTACACCCAGGCACGCTGCGATCGGTTGAACGGGCGTTCCTCGAGGTCGTTGGTGACGATGTACTGGCGCAGTTCGGGCCCGATGCGCTCGACGAGGTAGCGCAACCGCCCAACCACTGGATACACGCGGCGGATGGCATGGCGAGGCTGCGTGAGGTCTTGCACCGTGAGCACGACCAGGACGCCGATGACACCGAGTAGGACAGCCCAGACTGGCATGGTGACGCCCCCCGCCTGCCCACAGCCTGTGGATAGGCCCGCCACCGAGGAGTATCGAGTGCGGCGAGGCGCTCGTTAGTCGGGCGAACCCTGACGGCCGGCGGTCAACGCCACGCGTCCACAATCGGGAGGAGCTCCGAAAGCGACCGGATCGTGGCGTGTGGAGTGACGCCTTCGTGGCCCGGGACCACAAGGTTCGGACGGTGCACAGCACGCATCCCCACGCGCTGCGCGCCCTGGATGTCGTCGAACAGCCGGTCGCCCACGTACGCGGTCTCCGCTGCCTCCACACCCAGCGTCTCGAGGGCGTGACGGAAGGCCTCTGGGTGGGGCTTCATAAAGCGCATCTCGCTCGTGTAGCAGCGGGTGTCCAGATAAGGCGTGAGCCCGTCTCGCTCCAGGAAGTGCTCGTGATAGGCGAGCGGCCAATGAGTGTTGGACAGCATCCCCAGGCGCAGCCCGCGCTCCTTGAGGCCGGCGAGCGTCGCACGGGCGTCCTCGAAGTGCTGGATGTGCGGCGTCCACGAGTCGAGGTAGCGCGTGCCAGCCTCATCGATGATGGCTTCCGCAACATCCATGCCCAGATCGCGCGTCGCCTCGCGGAGGATGTCGCTCAGGCCATATGCCTGAGCATCGGCCGTGGTGCGCGCCCACATCCGCTCGTCGACCTCGACCAGCCGGGCGAGGATGGCACCTTCGTCGTGCCCGGTCTGCTCAGCCAGGTGCCCCGCGGCCAGGCGCCACATGTCCAGCATCTCGACCGTGGCGTACTCGGCGAGCGTGCCGCCCCAGTCGAAGATCACAGCGCGCAGTGGCTTGAAGTCGCTCACACGGTCTGCTCTGTCGTGATGCGGTCGATCGCAACCTCCGTCACTCGCCGCTCGTCCGAGGCGACGACGGTGAAGCGGTAGCCGTGGTAGTCGACGAACTCGCCCGTCTTCGGGAATCGCCGCAGCAGCGCGAGTACCAGGCCAGCGACCGTGTTCGCCTCGATCTCCTCGAAGTCGAGGTCGAGGTCGCCTTCGAGGTCGGCGAGCGGCATGGAACCCTCGACGACGTTGTGACCCTCGGCGGTCACCGGGCGCTCCTCGGGCTCGAAGCCGGACTCGGAGCGAAGCTCGCCCAGGACTTCCTCCATGATGTCCTCGATGGTGACGAGGCCGGAGGTGGCGCCGAACTCGTCGACGAGCATCACCATGTATGAGGCGCTCGCCTGCATCAGGTCCAGCACGCGGGCGATCGAGGCGTGCTCAGACTCGAAGGGCACGGTGCGCATCAAGTCGCGTGCCCGCCTACCGGATGCCCCTCTGACCTGCGCGGCATTGAGGTCAGAGAGGTGGAGGTAGCCCACCACACGGTCGGGGGAACCGTCGTACACCGGCAGCCTCAGGAACCCGGCCCCCGCGA
>CAZVNJ010000074.1:0-9202 GCA_964628985.1 uncultured Dehalococcoides sp. | reverse complement strand
GGGTTCGAGTCCCCTCATCTCCACCACATACTCCCAAGACTCACCGCCGCACCTCGAGGCATCATGCCCTCGTAGCTCAGTGGATAGAGCATTGGTTTCCTAAACCATGCGCGCAGGTTCGATTCCTGCCGGGGGCACCATCACGCCCCCTGGCCCGACGACCGACAAACAGCAGGCAAACGAGAGAGGGGAGCCGCGGCTCCCCTCTCCTGTCTGCGTCGCCTCGAGCGAGGGCTAGAGGAACAGCGGGCCGAAGACCACGGCCACGATCGCCATGAGCTTGAGCAGGATGTTCAGGGCTGGGCCGGAGGTGTCCTTGAACGGGTCGCCGACGGTGTCGCCCACCACGGCGGCCTTGTGGGCCTCGGAGCCCTTGCCGCCGTGCTGGCCCGTCTCGATGAACTTCTTGGCGTTGTCCCATGCGCCACCCGCGTTTGCCATCATCAGGGCGAGCAGCGAGCCCGCTCCGATGGACCCGACCAGCAGGCCACCAAGGGCCTCCGGGCCTGCGAACAGGCCCACGGCAATCGGGACCACCACCGCGAGGGCACCCGGGACAACCATCTCGCGGATAGCACCGTCAGTGGCGATGGCCACCGCCTGCGCTGGGTCCGGCTGCTGGCTGCCGTCCATGATGCCGGGGCGCTCTCGGAACTGGCGGCGCACCTCATTCACCATCGCCATCGCCGCGCGTCCCACCGCACCCATGGTGAGGGCACCGAAGATGAACGGCATGAGCGCACCGACCAGGAGGCCGATGAGGACCTCTACCTCGACGAGGTTGAACACCTCGATGCTCGTGACCTGGGAGTAGGTGACCATCAGGGCGAGCGACGTGAGGACTGCCGAGCCGATGGCGAAGCCCTTGCCCGTCGCGGCGGTGGTGTTTCCCAGCGAATCGAGAGCGTCGGTCCGCTCCCGCACCTCCGCAGGCAGGTGGGCCTGCTCTGCGATACCACCGGCGTTGTCCGCGACTGGCCCGTAGGCGTCGGACGCGAGCGTGACGCCGAGGGTGGAGAGCATGCCCACCGCCGACAGTGCGATGCCGTACAGACCAGCGAGCTCAAACGTGATCCAGATAGCGGCGCAGATGACGAGCAGCGGAACCGCCGTCGACAGCATGCCGAGGCCGAGACCACCGATGATCAGCGTCCCAGCGCCCGTCTCTGCCTGCTGTGCCAGCTTCTTCGTCGGTGAGAACTCGTACGCCGTGTAGTACTCAGTCGCGGTACCGATGATCTGGCCGGCGACCAAGCCGACCACGACGGCCCACAGGATCCCCCAGGGGAGGTCCAGCATGACCACTGCACCCGCGGTCGCCGCGAGGACAAGGCCGCCCGCGCTGAAAATACCCGTGCGGAGGGCCCAGAGCAGGCGCCCCATGCTCGCGTCCTCAGACGTCCGCACCAGGAAGGTCCCGATCAGCGAGGCGAAAATTCCCAACCCCGCGATGAGCAGAGGAAGGACGAACGCGATGTCGAGATAGTCCGAAGTGTCCACTGACTCAAAGATGCCGCTCGCCGCGACCCCGGTCCCGGCGCCCACTGCAGCGATGCTGGCCAGCGACATCGTGGCCACGATGGAACCGGAGTAGGACTCGAACAGGTCGGCACCCATGCCGGCCACGTCGCCCACGTTGTCGCCCACGTTGTCGGCGATCGTCGCGGGGTTCCGCGGGTCGTCTTCGGGGATCCCGGCTTCCACTTTGCCTACGATGTCAGCACCGACGTCGGCAGCCTTCGTGTAAATGCCGCCACCGACGCGTGCGAAGAGTGCGATCGAGGAAGCGCCGAAGGCGAAGCCCGTCAGGGGCTGGTAGTGCTGGAAGAGGAGGTACAGGACGGTCAGGCAGAGCAGACTGATGCCCACCACCGTCATTCCCATCACCGAGCCCGAGGAGAAGGCGACACGGAGCGCGGGGTTCAGACCCACCCGTGCCTTGGCGGCCGTCCGGACATTGGCCCGGACAGCGACGTACATCCCCACATACCCCGCTGTAGCGGAGGCGACCGCCCCCAGGAGGTACGCAATCGCCGTCCGGGGCAGGTCGACCATCGAGCCGGACTGCTCCCCAAATCGGTCGAGCACGTCAAAGTCGATGAAGGCGGCCAGGATCACCGTCATCACCACGACGAACCCCGCGAGGAAGGTGTACTCCCGCCGCAGGAAGGCCGCCGCCCCCGTCTGAATGAGGAGAGCGATGGCACGCATTTCGTCCGTGCCGGAGTCCTCCTTCAGGATCCGCCGTGTCGTCACGACGGCGAACAGCAGTGCGACCACTGCCGCGCCGAGCGCGATGTACAAACTGTTCATTGGTTCCCCTCTTCAGCGACCCCGTGGGCGGGCACCCACCGGGGCACGGCCCCAGCCCCCGAAAGACGGAATCTAGCATCGAAATCCCGCAACGGCATCGCGTAGATAATCAGATTCAGGTTGCTCGGTGCCTACCTGAATCGAGGTCTAGGAAGGCCACCGGCGGGGCGGAGCCTTACGAACAGCGCGGCCGTCAACGCCCGATCGCACTCCTGAGTTCGTCGAGCACCCGCGCGACCGAAGGCAGGTCGCCTGCGATCCGGCTGCGGTAGGCGAAGGGCATGTCGCCGCTCGGCAGAATGATGAAGACGCCCCCGAGTTGGGCCAGGTCGCCCTGGACTCGCCCGGGCCAGTGGCCGCGGAGCATGACACGCAGCCCGTTCCAGTACAGACGCGGATTGAGGAGCGCCGACCACGTCGGACGCTTTGCGCCGAAGGCCTGGTAGACCGCCCTCGTTGGGTCAGTGAAGAGCGGCGTGCTCACCCGGTAGTCCTCGGCGAAGAACGCCGCCATCGAGGGGTTGCCACTGCCGACGATGACAAGTTCGGCGCCGGCCTCGTGGATCGCGGGTATGGCTGGCGTCAACTGAGAGACATGGTCCTTGCAGAACTGGCAGCCGAAGTGGCGGATCAGGGCCAGGACCACCGGCTGCGCTGCCCATGCGTCCCCGAGGCGAAACTCCCCGCCTGAGGGGGTGAGCACCGTGAGTGCGCCGGCGGTCGGGGAGACGTTTTCCATTCGGCCATGCTAGCGGGGCCGCGCGGAGGCCACGTTCGCCTTATGACCAGCGTGGTATCGTCCCGCCCGGCACCGCGACGCACGCCGCGCGCAGGCCATGGCTCCGGCCGCCCGGAGCCCCGGAGGGGAGACTGCTGTGACGCAGATGCTCGAAGGCATCCGCGTGCTTGAGTTCGCGACCAACGTCGCGGGGCCGTTCGCCGGGAAACTGCTCGCCGACTACGGCGCCGAGGTGCTGAAGGTCGAACCCCCCGCTGGCGACCCGGCACGGGCCGCCGGCCCCTTCCCCAACGACGAGCCACACCCCGAGAAGTCCGGCCTCTTCCTCCACCTCAACACCAACAAGCAGTCCATGACCCTCAACCTCGATACCGAGGCGGGTCGGGCCATCGCCCGCAAACTCATCGCAAACGCCGACGTGGTCATCGACGACTTTCGCCCGGGCGTCCTCGCCGAGCGCGGGCTCGACTATGACTCGATGTCCCGCGACCACCCCGACTTGATCATGGCCTCGATCACGCCGTTCGGTCAGAGCGGCCCCTGGCGGGACTACCTGGGCACCGAGATCACATTGCAGGCGATGGGGGGTCCGCTGCACGGAAACGGGGCCCCCTACCGCGAACCGGCGAAGCTCGGTGGGCACATCGCCCACTACCACGCAGGACTCGCCACCTCACTGGCGATCCTCCTTGCGCGATTCCGCGTCGAGTCCGGCGGCGCGGGCGACTGGATCGACCAGTCCGTCTATGAGGCTCAGGCAGGGTTTCGCGATCGGCGCACGATCTCGCTTACCGCCGCCGCCTACAGCGGCCTCTCCAGCCATCGCCAGCCGCCCGGCTCACGCACCGCCGTGGGACCTCGGCCGGCGATCGATGGATACGTGAACATCCTCGGTGGGGGCACGAAGCGCTTTGGCGGCTTCCTTGACGAAATCGGGCGCCCCGATCTGAAGGACCACCCTGACTTCGGCAAGCAGGTGCACCAGTACTCCCCCGAGTACCACGAGCAAGTGGAAGGCTCCTACCAGGCGTGGCTCTTCGAGACGCCAAAGCTCGAGGCCGTCGCCAGGACGCAGCGTCACGGGATCCTCGGCGGAGCGATTATGTCCACCGAAGACCTCGTCAATGACCCGCACTACCGCGGCCGCGGCGTCTGGGAGACCATCGAGCATCCCGTAGCGGGCACCTTCGAATACCCGGGACGCCAACTGATCCTCTCCGAAAGCCCGAAGGCTCCCGCGCGCCCGGCGCCCCTGCTCGGTGCCCAGACGGTCGACGTGCTCACCCAACTCGGCTTCGAGCGGAGCGCCCTCCCACGGTTGCGCGCGCTCGGCGTGATCTAGGAGGCAGGCGATGACCTCGAACGCTCGGCCACAACGCGATGCCGCGCACCGGCTCCCGCTGGAAGGCGTCCGCATCGCGGACATCACGGTCGTGTGGGCGGGCCCCCACGTCACTCAACTCCTGGGCGAGTGGGGTGCGGACATCATCCGGGTGGAGCCCGTGACGACTATCCAGCCCTACTCGCGGGGCGCCGAGCGCGTGAGCACCGAGGCGCAGTATCGCGCCCTCGGCGCCGCCGGCGTCACGATGGGGATCCCTCCGGGGTTCGACCCCGGCCCAGACCCCTGGAACCGATCCCCGGCCTTCAACGCCCACGCCCGCAACAAGCGGTCGATGGCCTGCGACGTCCGTCTTCCTGAGGGGCGCGAAGCGTTCCTCCGCCTCATCGAGCGCTGCGACGTGCTCATCGAGAACAACGTGCCGGAAACGATCGAGCGCGCCAACATCACCTACGAGGTCCTGCGCGAGGTCAACCCGAAGTTGATCATGCTGCGCATGCCCGCCTACGGGCTGGACGGGCCGTACAAGAACTACCGCGGGTTCGGCACGCACGTCGAGGGCATGATCGGCCACCACCTGATCCGGACCTACGACGACGGTAGCCCGGATGAGATGGGCGATGCCTTCACGGCGGACGCCATCGCCGGCGTGATGGGCGCATGGGCGGTCGTGGCAGCGTTGCGTCACCGCGCCCGCACGGGCCAGGGCCAGCAGGTGGAGATGTCGCTCGCGGAGGGGTTCCTGCCAGTGATCGGTGAGTTCATCATGGACTACACGATGAACGGGCGGCCCGCCGGCCAGCAGGGGAACCGTCACCCTTCGCACGCCCCGCATGGGATCTACCCAACCGCCGGCGATGACCAGTGGATCGCCATCGACGTGGCCACGGACGCCGAGTACGCCGCGCTCTGCCAGGTGCTCACGTCCGCGGCGCTCACCGACGAGCGGTTCCGCACCTCCGAGGGGCGGAACGAGCACCGGCGTGACCTCGAAGCGGCGCTCGGTGAGGCAACGCGCGCGCACCAGAAGGACGCGCTGTTCCATGCGCTGCAGGCCGCCGGCGTCCCCGCCGGCCCCGTGCACGACGACCTGGACGCGACCCGCTCTCCGCAACTGGAGGCCCGCGGGTTCTTCGAGGAACTCACGATCGAGGGCGTCGGCACGCACCGTTACCCCGGCATCTTCACGAAGTGGAAGGACACGCCGAACTGGATCCGGACGCCACCGGTGAAGCTCGGCGAGCACAACCGCGAGATCTACGTCGACCTCCTCGGCTACTCAGAGCAGGAATACAACGACCTGTGCGAGCGTGGCCTCGTGGGCACGACCTATACGCCCGAGGTGCTCAAGGCGCGCGACTGACCAACGTCCGCCTAGCGCAAGGCGAGGCGCGCCGAGACGAGCAGCAGGGCCACGCCGAGCGCCCGCAGGATCATTTCGCCCTGTAGACGGTTCGCCGCGAGTGCGCCGACCTGCGCACCGCCAACCGCACCGACGGCCATCATCGCGGCCTGCGCGAGGGTCTGGTCCCAGCGCAGCGTGCCGGACACGAAGTGCGTCGCCACCGCCTGGAACGCCATCAGCCCCAGGACCATCTGACTGGTGGCGGTCGCGATGTGCACGGGAAACCGCAGGACCATCGCCATCACCGGCACATGCACGATGCCGCCGCCGATCCCCAGCAGGCTGGAGATGAACCCGACGCCTCCGCTGATCACCAGACCCTGCCATCGACGGTAGGCGTAGAAGAACGTCGTGCCATCGCGGTCGACCAGTTGCCGTCGCACGACGCCCCGGCCACGTAGCGGTTCCCGGATCGTCACGACCGGTTTCGGCAGCAGCAGATAGATCCCGATGAGGCCGAGGACGACGGCGAAGAGCACATTGAAGGTGTCACGGTCGATCTGCTTCACCACGATCGCCCCCGCGACGGCGCCCGGCAGCGTGGCAACCGCGAAGGCAAGGCCGCTGCGCACGTCGATCCGGCGCTGGCGTGCGTACGCAAGCGTGCCCGAGGACGCGTTCGCCAGTACCACGAACAGCGACATCGCGGTGATCACCTCGGGGGGACGCTCGGGATAGAGCAGCAGCAGGATCGGCACCAGGATGAAGCCGCCTCCGGCGCCCACCAGCGTGCCGAAGGCGCCGACGCTGAAGCCCAGCAGGCCGAGCAGCAGGACTTCGAGCACGCGCGACTCCTCCGAGGGCTCGGCTATCATCGGGCGCGCGGGCAATCCGCGATTCTCGTGTATCCCGACCGTTCTTCTCGGGGATGGAGTGCGGCATGGCCGGACCGTTCGTGGGCCCTCGTGAATTCGCCGCGCGCCGGCGAAGGCTCATGCAGTCGATCGGTGCCGGAGGTGCCGCGGTCTTCGTCGCCGGATCAGACAGCCGCCGCAACGGCGACGTCGACCATCCCTTCCGCCAGGACTCGACCTTCTTCTACCTGACCGGCTTCGAGGAGCCGGAGGCGGTCGCCATCCTCCGCCCCGGGGCGAAGGAGCCGTTCACTCTCATGGTCCGGCCCCACGACCCTGTGCAGGCCGTCTGGGTGGGCCCGCGGGCGGGCGTCGAGGGCGCCGTCGCCACCTACGGCGCTGACCAGGCCTTCCCCATCGAGGAACTCGACCAGCGGCTGCCCGAGGTCCTGCGCGGGACGAAGGAGATCTACTACTCGCTGGGCCAGGCCGGTCCGCTTGCCGAGCAGGTGCAGAAGACTCTCATCGGCTACGTGGCCGCTCGCCGCGAGGGCGCGCAGCGCGGCGCGGTGCCACTCGAGGCATGGCGAGACCCCGAGCCGCTTGTCGACGTACTGCGGCTCATCAAGACCACCGCGGAGGTGAAGGCGCTGCGCAAGGCCATCGACGTGACCGGCACCGGCCTGCTCGCCGCGATGTGCGCCGTTCGGCCCGGCATGCACGAGTACGAAGTCCAGGCCGTACTCGAGTCCACCTACCGCAGCGAGGGCGCTATCCGAGACGGCTTCCCCGCGATCGTGGCGGCGGGCGCCAACTCATGCACCCTGCATTACACCGCGAACCGCGCGCGCATCGAGGACGGCGACCTGCTGCTGATGGACACGGGTGCCGAGTGGGACCTCTACTCCGCCGACGTCACCCGTACCGTCCCGGCGAACGGCCGGTTCACTTCGGCGCAGCGCGCGGTATACGACGTGGTGCTGGAAGCGCAGGCCGCTGGCATCGCGAAGACGCGCCCCGGCGCCGGCTTCCACGACGTGCACAACGCCGCGCTTCGTGTCCTCGTGCGCGGCCTCGTCGACCTCAAGGTGCTCAAGGGCGACATCGACGGCCTGATCGAGAAGGAGGCCTACCGCCCCTTCTTCATGCACGGCACCAGCCACTGGCTCGGCCTCGACGTCCACGACGCGGGACCGTACCGCACGGCTGGCAAGTCGACGCGCCTGGAGCCGGGCATGGTGCTCACGGTCGAGCCCGGCCTCTACTTCGCACCGGAGACCAAGGGCGTCCCCGCCCGACTCAAGGGCATCGGCATCCGCATCGAGGACGACATCCTGGTGACGGAGCGGGGTCGCGAGAACCTCAGCGAGGGCATCCCGAGCGACCCGGAAGCGATCGAGGCGATCATCGGAGGCTAGAGGGCCGTCTCACGGTTGCCAGGCCTTGGGCTGGGTCAGGCTGAACCAGTTGCCGGAGTTGTCCTTGAAGGTCGCTTCGATGCCGTACATCTGATCGGTCGGCGGCTGCATGAACTCAACGCCGCGAGCGCGCAACTCGTCGTACGTTTTCTGACAGTCGTCCGTCTCGAACACGCCGGTGCCCATGGCGCCCGCCTGCACGAGTTCCCGTAGCTTCTCGCCGACTGCTGGATCCTGCATCGGCGACCCCGCTGCTGGCATCAGGATGAGTTCCACGCCGGGCTGCCCCTGTGCCCTCACTGTGAGCCAGCGGAACCCGCCCTCCATCGTGAAGTCCGTCCCGACATCGAAGCCGAGTTTCTCCACGTAGAACTGCTTGGCGGCCTCCTGGTCGAGGACATAGATGGTGGCGTGGGACAGGCGCTGGATCATCGGGGCCTCCTTCGAGGGCGCATGGTGGCACGAGGGGAAGGCCGTGCGCTTCTTCGATCTTGCGACAGCAGGCCGTGGGGCGGACTTACGCGGGGCGCTCCCCGTAGTGCCTCAGGAAGCAAGACGGGATGAAGGAGTACGGCGCCGCCTCCGGGACCGGAAACGCCCGTCGCACTCGACGGCGGTAGGCCGACGGGGAATAGCCGACGCGCGCACGGAAGCGGGCGCTGAACGTGCCCAGGCTCTCGTAGCCGACGACGAGGCACACTTCCGTGACCGGAAGGTCCGTCTGGGCGAGCAGGCGGCGAGCCTCCTCGATCCGGCGACGCGAGACGAACTGATGGGGAGACTCGCCGAAGGAGCGGGAGAACATTCGCTGGAAGTGGAAGGGCGAGAAGCCGGCCCGGCGAGCGGTGTCCGAGAGGATCTGGCGCTCGGAGAGGCCGCCTGCCAGCGCCTCGCGCGCACTCCGAAGGGCCAGTGATCGGGCAGCATCGCGCGGCGCGGGCATGGCGCCATCCTATCGCCCGGGCCAATCCGAGGCAGCGGCCCGAGTGTCGCCGACCCCTTGCGCAGGTCTGCTACCGCCCAATTGTTAACGTGCTTGATCGCCTGTGCGGGGGATTTGACAGGCCTCGTCGGGGGATCAATGATGCCCCTCGCTCCTCTGAACAGGTGCTCATTCACCTGAACAGATAGTCACAACATCTTGTGCCCCCACCGCTCCCCCTCCCCAAGTTCTTGGGCCGACGAGCCGGC
>CAZVNJ010000073.1:8090-10045 GCA_964628985.1 uncultured Dehalococcoides sp. | reverse complement strand
GCGAGCGTTGCTCGCTCAGTGATGCCCACCCTGGTGGCGATATCAGCGAGGCGAATTTCCGGATCCTGCGCCACGCATATGAGTACGTGGGAATGGTTAGTCAAGAAGGTCCATTTATGCTGCATATTTGACCACCCTGTGTGAATCCGCTTCCCAGATGCGAGGCGGCCCCGCCTTTCGGTGTTCGCAGTCTGGCCGCGAGTTCAACGGGCGAGTGGTAGCTCGGTCGTCCTCCGGAGTACGCGAGGGCGCCATCCACCCCCCAATCCCATGGACGCTGCGAAATCCTGACGCCCCGCTTCCCTGAAGGCGAGGCGCTTCCGCTGCCGGTCGTGAAAAATGCTCGCCTATGACACATGAGCAGTAGATCATGGAAGCGAAGATCATGTATGGTGCGGGGCATGTGGACAGCGCCCCTACTTCTCCTCGCCGTACCAATTCTGCCGGCCGCAGCCGCCGTCGCAATCGTCCTGTTTCGTCCGCGTGAGAGTACCTCAGCCCGGCTGGCGCTCTGGTCCACCGCTGCGTCCGCTATGGCTGCCATGGCGGTGGTGGCCCTCTCGAGCCGAGGGACGGTGGAAGCAGTCGCTACCGTCGCCGATGGGGGGGTTGCGATCGGCCTCACGGCGAACCGTGTTGGCGCTGTGCTCGCGTTCCTGACGATGGGCGTGGGGCTGGTCGTACAGTCGTTCTCGACGCGAGCGCTCGCTGGCGATCCGCGCGCCCCTCGGTTCTTCGCGCTCACCGCGGTCCTCACCGCGGCCACTGCCACTGTTGCCACCGGGGCCACACTGATCCTGGTCACGCTCGCCTGGATGCTATCCGGCCTGGCGCTGCTGTCGCTCCTGAACCATCAGGAGGGATCGGAGCCCGCCCGACGAGCGAGCCGTATGACCGGCCGCCGCTTTGCGCTCGGTGACATCGCATTGGCCGTCGCGGCGGTGCTCGCAGCGGCTTCGGTGGGGGATGTCGATGTGCGGTCCCTGGAGGCGACCGCTGAAGCGATGGCCGCGACGAGCATCCCACTCGGGCCCACGAACGTCAGCATGCTGACCATCGTGGCATTACTACTGGTGATCGCAGGGATCTCTCGCTCAGCGCTCGTCCCCTTGCACGGTTGGCTCCCTGCGACACTGGCGGCGCCTACACCCGTCTCGGCACTGCTACATGCCGGCGTTGTAAACGGGGCGGGCGTGCTGCTTGTGCGGTTCGCTGAGGTGTTCGGTGCCGTGGCCGTCGCCACCCATCTGGCGTTCGTTGCCGGTGCGGCGACGGTCGTCTTCGGCACCGGCGTCATGCTCACGCGGACCGACGTGAAGGGAAGCCTGGCCTGGTCGACGATCGGGCAGATGGGATTCATGGTCGTGCAGTGCGCGGTGGGGGCGTTCTCGGCGGCGCTCTTCCACATCCTCGGCCATGGAATGTACAAAGCCGCGATGTTCCTCGGCGCCGGTGGTGCAATCACCGCTCATCACCGGGCGCGCATGCGCCCGCCGCCCCGAAGTTCGCTTGGTCGAGTGCATCGCGTGGGCGTGGCTGTCCTCGTGCCGGTGGTCTCCCTGGCACTTGCCTACGCGCTGCTCGACCCGCACCTGTCCCCGGCGGGGCATCTGCTCGTCATACTGTTCGCCTGGTTCACAGGGTTTCGCCTGCTGACCGGATGGCTCGCGGCGGCGCCCTTGGGCAGGCTCGCGAGCACGATCTCGGCGGCAGCGATCGGGGTGGCCGGGACGGTCGCGTACGTCGGAGGACTCACGACGTTTGAGGGGTACGTCAACGCTGCGATGCCGGCGGATGTGCCGGCTGCGGTCAGTCCGCAACTCATGGCCGGCACGCTGTTTGGCCTGGCGCTCATGCTCGTGGCGCTTCGCTGGCTCCCCGGAGCCCTCGGTCTTGCCTCGCGGCGTCGGGCGTACGCGCTCCTCGTGGCTGCGGGGACGCCCTCCCGTCACCAG
>CAZVNJ010000073.1:0-7990 GCA_964628985.1 uncultured Dehalococcoides sp. | reverse complement strand
GCGGCGTCGGGCGTACGCGCTCCTCGTGGCTGCGGGGACGCCCTCCCGTCACCAGAATCAGGCCCTTCCGTGGCGGCGATTGACCGTGCCGCGCCCGGCCATCGCAGCCGTATCTGGCCGACCGATGAACGACACTGGAGAAAGCTCATGATCAGTGCAGAGGGAGAGATCGCTCGGGACGTTGCGGCGCGTCGATCACGACTGCTCGCCGATGTTGCCCGTGCGTCCTCGATCATTGCGCCGCTGTGGCCGCTTACCAGCTTTGTAGCCGTGAACCCCCTCAACGGCCTGCAGCACCTGACATTCGACGAAGCCGCCGCGTTTGTGCGTCGATGGCTCGGAGCGCGCACCCATCTCTCGCTCGCCGCCTTTCGCTCCCGGTACGACCGCGGGCTGATCTCTGACGCCGACCTGCGCCGAGCGATCCTCGAGACGGATCCGCTGCTCCAGACCTCCCCCTCGATCATTGTCGGACGACAGTCCTTGACCCCGGTCGACGTGATTCGCTTGGACCTGCTCTACGGCCCTGAAATCCCCGACTCGCCGCGTGCTGCTACTGCGATCGAACGACGCGACCCGCCAACTCCTGCAACCGTTCTTCGGTCGCTCGACGACCTCGTTACCGGATGGTGCGCTCTCTATGCGGACGAAGCGGAGGTCCCCTGGGCAATGCCCGGGCGCGAACGCGGGTTCTACGGAGCCTGGCGGGAGCTCGCGCCGTACGACCCACGCGTGAGGGAGTTGGTCGGGGCTGCGGGGCTGAGCTGGCTACGGCAACTCCCACCGCGCGCGGAGGAGGCGCTGGACAGCGCATTGACCGTGCTCGGTGTCAGTGAGGAGCAGCACGTCGATGAATTGCGCGCCCAACTTGCCCGGCTGCCCGGGTGGGCGGGGTACGCGCGATGGCGCGAGGAATGGGCGCCCCCCGATCATCCTGCCCGGTCCTTCCGGCTGGTCGAGATCCTGGCAGTGAAGACGGCGCTCGAGGCGGCGGTCGTGTGCGGACGTCCGTCTGAGTTGACATCGCACTCAAGCAGTGAGGACTTGGTCGATCGGACGTGGCTTGAGCGCCGAGCGGAGTCGTTGCTGCACTTGCTCAGCGCCTCTGAAGCGAACCCTCGCCTGGTGGCGAGCGTCTGGGCGGTGCTTGAGCGGGTCCCGCATCATCAACGACACGCCATCTGGCTACTGGCCCAGGAGGGCAGTTTTCGCGAGCGGCTGCTGGCTGTCACGCGTGGCGACGAACGTACCCGTCCGACCGCACGGCCGAGCGTTCAGGCAGTCTTCTGCATGGACGTGCGTTCTGAGGGGCTTCGCCGCCACCTCGAGACAGTGGCTCCGTACGAGACCTTCGGGTTCGCCGGCTTCTTTGCGGTCCCCATGCTCTGGCAGCCGCTGGGGGCGGTACGTGCGGAACCGCGCAGTCCGGTCATCCTGCAGCCGTCGATGGCGGTGGCTGAGGTAGCCCACAGTTCCCCCCGAGACGCCGAGGCCTATCTGACCTGGCAGCGTTCATGGCAGGCGGCCCGAGAGTCGTTCCACGCGGCCAAAGGATCGCTGGGGTCTCCGTTCGTGCTGGCCGAAGCCGCCGGCTGGCTTGCCGGCCCGCTGGCGGCGATCAGAACACTCCGTCCAGCCTCGTATGCCCGCTTCCATGAGCTCTTCTCGTTCACGCGGCCACCGGTCACGAGGCCTGCGCTGGACCTGGGCAGCGCGGACGGGGCGAATCCCACCTTCGAAACGTTGACGCTCGCGGCGGAAGCACTGCTGTCGACCATTGGGCTGACGCAACGCTTTGCCCAACTCGTCATGCTCTGTGGGCACCGCAGCGATACGGTAAACAATCCTCATGCCGCTTCCCTGGAATGCGGAGCGTGCGGAGGAGCTCCCGGTGGCGCTAGCGCGCGTGTGGCCACCGCGACGCTGAACACCCCTCAGGTTCGCGCCGAACTCGAGAGCAGGGGGATCCATATCCCCGCGGATACGTGGTTCGTGGCAGCGGAGCATGAAACGGTCACCGATCGGGTCGTGCTCCTCGATCGCCACACGGTCCCCGCCACGCATGCCGGTGCGCTCCTCGAACTCGAGCGGCGACTTGCAGAAGCCTCGACCCGGCTGGTGCAGGAGCGGGCGCAGAGGTTACCGGGAGGGGCGCGGGGGCTCCGCAACCGCGGTGAAGACTGGGGCGAGACGCGCCCGGAATTGGGGCTCGCGGGGAACGCCGCCCTGGTGATCGGGCCTCGTGCTATCACGCGGGGAGTGAACCTCGCGTGCCGTGCCTTCTTGCATTCGTACGATCCGCACAACGATTCAGAAGGCCGAGCACTCGAAACCATCCTGACCGGCCCGCTCGTCGTGGCTCACTGGATCTCCGCTCAATACTACTTTTCTTCAGTCGATCCCGAGGTCTTCGGAGCGGGTGACAAGATGCTGCACAACCCCGTTGGCGGCGTCGGCGTTGTGCTCGGTGAGCGCGGAGACCTGTGCGTGGGACTCCCACAGCAGTCGGTTTCGGTCGGCGATCGATCGCTGCACGAGCCGCTACGGTTGCTCGTACTCGTCGAGGCTCCGCTCGAGCGAACGGAAGCCGTGATCGCCAGGAATCCCCAGCTCGCTGACCTGGTGCGGGGGCGCTGGATCACGCTCGTCGGGAGGTCCCATTCCAGCGAGCCCTGGTCGATTCGTAGTTCTGCTGGAACCTGGTCAACCTGCTGGCCGGCGGACGACACGGTGGATTACTCCGCGGCATCGTTGGAGGTCGTATGAGCTGGGAAGGTCTAACGCGAATGACGAAGATCGAGGTCGTACTCGATGGGGAGCATGCGCCGGCGGTACGCGACCTGTTCCTTCAGAGCGGGGCGACGGGCTATACCGCTGTGGATGGCGTCTCCGGCTTCGGGCACCGCGGCTATCACCAGGGGCGGTTGCTATTCAATGACCGCGCGAGTCTCTCGTTGTTGATCACCGTCGTTCCGGAAGATCGCGTCGAAGGCATCGTTGAAGGAATACTCAGGATTATTGAGGACGTGCATGGCGTCTTGTTCGTAACCGAAGTTCACGTCAGCCGCCCCGAATACTTCCTCCATTGAGGATCTCAAATCATCGAGCTGACGTTGCACCCGCGTGGTGGGAAAGGCCGAGTCTGATGTCTCACAAGAGGTTGGTTCAGGCTGGGGGTGTCAGATGAGCGGACTCCTGGACGGGAAGACCCTACTGATCACCGGTGTGGCAACACCTGAAAGCATTGCCTTCGCCACTGCAGCCCGCGCCACCGCTCTCGGCGCACGGCTCGTCTTGTCCGCGTTTCCGCGGGACTGCGAGCAAGCCCGTGCGTGCGCGGCGACACTCCCGGGTACCCCTCCGGTCATCAGCCTTGATGTCACCGACCCCGACCAGCTCGCCTCGGTCACGCAAGAGGTGCGCTCTCGTGTCGGGCATCTCGACGGCGTGCTTCACGCGATCGCCTTCGCGCCTCGCGCCGCCCTGACGGCGTTTCTCGACGTCCCGTCGAGCGGTATCGAGCTCGCGTTCAGGACGAGCGTCCACAGTTACGTGGCGCTCGGCAGCATGCTCACCGAGCTCGCGCCCGAGGAAGGCGGCAGCATCGTCGGACTTGACTTCGATGCCGACCGCGCTTGGCCTACCTACAACTGGATGGGAGTGTGCAAGGCGGGACTGGAATCGGCTAATGGCTACCTCGCCCGAGACCTCGGGCCGCGTCGCATCCGCGCCAACCTCGTTGCTGCCGGCCCGCTCGCTACCAGGGCGGCATCGGCGATTCCCGGGTTCGACACGCTCGTCGCCGCATGGCAGAGCGCCCCGCTCGCCTGGGACATCACTGATCCAGGCCCTGTAGCAGACGCGATCTGCTTTCTGTTCTCGGACATGTCTTCGGCGATCACGGGAGAGATTCTGCACGTCGACGGGGGCCGGCATGCGGTGAACTCCTGATCTGAAGCGCGCGAGAAGAGGCAATCGAGGATTCCCGTAACGTGACCTGACGGGTTCGTCTGCGATGCGCCCCCCAGTGCATGTGTCCGAAGGACAAGAATACGGCTCGCCCCGGCATTCTCGGATTTGACTGAGAGCATGAACTACCTGAGGGTCCCGACTAAATGCTCGGCGGTGGCGCAACTGTGACCGTGCCGCGCCTGGATATCGACTTCGTCACCGCTGCCCTCCGGCGGTGCTTGCGCCACCCTGTGTCTCCCACGGTTATCCACACGGAGTTCACTCGTGTCGTCATCGACTCGCGTGAGGTGAAGCGGGGCGATCTCTTTGTCGCCCTCCGCGGCGAGCGCGTGGACGGCCACGACTACGCCGCCGCAGCTGTTCAGGCGGGCGCTGCCGGCGTCCTCGTCAGCCGGGCGGTGCCCGAGATCGCCGACATGCCGATCTTCCTCGTCGACGACACGCTCGCGGCACTCCAGGATCTCGGTGCCGCGTGGCGTGCCGTGCTCCCGCTCGAGATCATCGGAGTCACCGGCTCGGTTGGTAAGACGACGACGAAGGCGATCACCGCGGCGATTCTCGCCGCGCGATTCCGAGTGCAGGCCAACCCGCTGAACTACAACAACCAGATCTCGGTGCCCCTCTGTCTGCTCGAGTTACGAGCGGCAACGGAGCGCGCGGTCATCGAAATGGGCATGCACACTACCGGTGAAATCGCCGCGCTTTGCCGCTGGGCGCGCCCCCGTACGGGGATTGTGCTGAACGTCGGACCGACGCACCTGGAGCGGGCTGGCTCCCTCGAAGCGATCGCGCGCGCTAAACGCGAACTGGTCGAGGCCCTCCCCAGGGATGGCCTCGCTGTCCTCAACATTGACGACCCGACCGTCCGAGCGATGGCGGATTACACCCTCGCCCCGGTCCTGTGGTTCGGAACTACGCTCGCCGCGGACGTCCGCGGCACGGAGGTCGAATCACTCGGCGCCGCGGGCTTCCGCTTCAAGCTTGAGTACCGAGGCCAGACACGCCTTCTCCATGTGCGCCTGCCTGGCGCGCACCTCGTTTCTAACGTCCTGGCTGGTGCCGCCGCCGCGTTCGCGGAGGGGATGGCGCTGGGTGAGGTGAGCCGTGCGATCGAGGCGCTCGATGTGCCCACGCGCATTCGCATCCTCCATCTCGCGGAGGGCACGCGCATCATCGAAGACACCTACAACGCGCAGCCAGCGTCGATGCTCGCAGCGCTCGACCTGCTTGATGCGATGCCGGGCCGGCACGTCGCCCTGCTTGGTGACATGCTCGAACTCGGCGAGATCTCTCGTCATGAACACGAGCGCGTCGGCGCGCGCGCGGGCAAGGTGCTCGACCTGCTCGTGACCATCGGTTCGCAGGCACGTCTCATCGGGGAGGTTGTCCGGGCGACCGGACACGGCCAGGTTCACCATGCCAGCGACCGGGAAGAGGCAACCGCCCTGCTCCAGGCGCTCTTGCTGCCAGGTGACGCAGCGCTCATTAAGGGCTCGCACCTCCTCGGTTTGGAGCACGTGGTCGAAGTCCTATCCGCAACCGACAGGGCTCGGCGCAGCGGGGGTGAACCGCCCTGGGTCTAGTCGAGGCTCACTTCATTGAGTCCCGGCCCCCGTCAGGACTGAATCGCAGGGACGGTTGAGGACAGCCGGCCACGGCGGAGATGGGCGTACTCGTGGACCGGTGGCGGTCGGCACGCGGACGGGGGCGCCGGATGAGCGGCCTGGCGGTGGCCGTAGCGGCGGTGGGCGGCGCGCTCCTCCTCAACGCCTGCACGGGGCTGCTGGAGCGGGGGTTGATCTACTACCCCTCCTCAGCGGTGCACTCCACGCCGGCCGACGTGGGCCTCGCCTACGAGGATGTCTCGCTGGTCACGTCGGACGGCGTCCGCATCGAGGGCTGGTTCGTGCCCGGACCGCGGCCCATCACCTGGCTCTGGTTCCCCGGCAACGCCGGGAACATCGCGGACCGTGTCCGCCTGATCCGCGAACTCCACGACGAGGTCGGGGTGTCGGTCTTCATCGTCAGTTACCGGGGCTACGGACGGAGCGAGGGGCGGCCGTCGGAGGCCGGGCTCTACCGCGACGCCGAGGCGGCGCTGGCCCACCTGCGGTCGCGGGCGGAGGTCGACGCCGACCGGATCGTCTACTTCGGCCGGTCGGTGGGCTCGGCGGTCGCCGTCGACCTCGCCGTCCGTTACCCGCCGTACGCGCTCGTGCTCGAAGCGCCGTTTCCCTCGCTTCCCTGGCTGGCGCGCCAGGTCTTCCCGTGGTTACCGGTGGGACGGTTCCTGCACCAGGGCTTCCACACGGTGGAGAAGGCGCCGCGTGTCGCCGCGCCGACGCTCGTGATCCACGGCGACCGCGACGAGATCGTCCCGGTGGCGGGTGGCCGGGCGGTGGCGGCGGCGCTGGCCGGCGAGGTGGAGTTGTTCATCGTTCCGGGGGCGCGTCACAACGACGTCCCCCGCGTCGGTGGCGAGGCCTATTACCGCGCGATCGCTGCGTTCCTCGACCGGGTCGACCAGGCTGATTTGGTAGCGGTCGGGGTGCTGGCCCTGGCACCCGCCGGCGCCGAGAACCGGTAGCGCTCCCGCCATCTGTCGCCTGGTGCGGGCTCGGTAGATGGGCAAACGCAGGACGGCGTCGGGCCTTGAATCGTACTTGTCGCCCTGGATTCGGTAGGTCACGTAAGGGTGCCTCGCGGTGCTCGCGAGCGCGCACACCGGTAATCCGGGGTAGCGCACGCGGACGAGACGCTGACCTTGCTCGCGCTTAAGCCTAACTGCATGTGGAGTGGTGCGATCCGTCGCCGTTGGCGGAATCCGGAGGGGCCCTCGAATCTGGAGCGCGAAATGGTCCGCTGGAGCGGAGCCGCGTGCCGGGCGCTGACCTGGCCCACGTTCGTGCTGCTGTGTCTCTGGAGGACGCGGTTGTCTACAGATCAGTTAGTGTGAGTGATGACCAGTGTTCGTGAGCGGACGGGGGCCAACATTGGCTGACGGGTTTCTGCAGGATCGGCGGACCGGGCTCGAGGAAGAGTTCTTCGCCCGCGAAAACCGGGAGTTGCTCGCACGACTGCGGGAGACGCAGAGCAGGCAAGACGTGAAGGCCGCCCTACGCGAAGCCAGCGGCATCTCCGACGAGGTCGTGCTCGACCACTTCGTGGAAATGGGCTTGTTGCCCGAAACGGTCGCGGCCCTCACCCTCGCGCCACTCGTCCAGGTGGCCTGGTCCGACGGCACCCTTGAAGGTAAGGAGCGCGAGGCGATCCTCGCCAGCGCTCGTGAACGCGCGGACCTGGCCGGGGGCGCTCTTGGACATGGCTTACTCAAGGGCTGGCTTGACCAGCGTCCCGGCGAGCATCTATTCGAGGTGTGGCAGGGCTACGCGAAAACGTTGATGGAAGCCATGGACGACGACACGAAGCGGCGGTTCCGTGAAGACCTGCTCCAGCGCGTGCGGAGCGTCGCGGAGGCAGCCGGAGGCACCCTGGGGATGGGACGCACGTCCGGTGCGGAGCGCGACGTCATCGCGACGATCGAGGACGTCCTGCGCTAGAGAGCGCACGAAGACGGCGCCTTCCCCTTCGATCGTTAGTAGCAGAGGTACTCGGTTCGGCTTTCACGATGTCCGACTTTTTCGCGAAGGCCAGGACGACTTCCAGGACTGCGCGCCAGCGACCCCTCCGCAGTAGCGATGGCCCACTCGCGGACCGTGCTGAAGCGTTCGCTGCCGGGTTCATGAGCGGCAGCGGGCGTTGCCACCCGACCGTGACGCGATCGTGGCCGGGTTCATGATCCGCTATCGGGCACTGGACGCGGAACCCGCGCCCCTCCTGTCTCCCCCGCGTTTCGCTCGAGGCAGGTCGCCGCGGGACGTTGAGCACTGCGGTGACCATTGGCGTTCGGTGGGCAAGGCAGCGAACCCGACAGACGAGGTCAGACCCCAGGAACAGTCGGGGTACTAGTTGGCTCGATGCCAAAGAACTCGGACACTCCGGGTATCTCACTGAGGCC
>CAZVNJ010000072.1:0-10088 GCA_964628985.1 uncultured Dehalococcoides sp. | reverse complement strand
TCGATGAACTCGCCACCAAACTCGAGGCGAGCGGGGCGGGGACGCACGAGGGCGCCCGGCGAGTCCGCCCGGTCCATGAGGAGCATCAGCGCCGGGGCAAACGTTCGAGTGAACCAGAGCGCGATCTGATCGGTGCGTGACTCCGGGGTCTCGACACTCAGGTGAGTCGAACCCGGGAGTAGCCGGAGCGTGTTGGGCAATGAGCGCCGCAAGACGCTCGCCCCATGTTCTGCCCACCCCTCCAGCGCGGAGGCGGAACCTGGCCCCAGCAACTCGGGCGGCGAGGCAACTTCCGCCACGACCCCGTCTGCCATGAGTGCGAGGCCACTCGGGGTGAGGAGCATGTGTTCGTTGACCGGGTGGAGTGCCCGTCCGGTGACGTCCAGGCGGTGCAGATACTCCCGGAAGTCCACCTGGCGATCGCCCTCGAACACGGCGTACTCGTGTTCAATGCCCAGGCGGCGCGTGCGCGCCTCAGCTTTCGACGAGGCGTGCGCGGCCAGCCGCGCCGCGAGCAGGAGGTCGAGATCCTCCCGGCGATGCTCGACAGCGTCCGGAAAGCGTCGCAGGGCCATGCTGGCCTCGTCTGCGGCCGGCTAGCCGATCCGTCCGAAGGTCTGTGCGTTTCCCTTCTCCAGCCCGGCGGGCGATGCGCCCGCACCAGAGCCAGAACCGATGCCGGTCCCCGTCCCGGGATCAGCGGACGTACCGCCGCCAGCGCCACTGGCGCTGCCCCCGCTACCGGACCCGGGCGCACCATCACCAGGCATGGGCTCAGGCTGGCCTCCGCCTGTGACCGGGCGCGGCGGTGTGAGCGGCGGCCCGCCCGCGGCCTGCTCATTGTCCTGGATCCACTTCTGGGCTTCGCCCTGGTTCCATCGATCGTTCCGGGCACGCTGCGCGCGACGGTCGTTCGGATCCGCCTGGACATCGTTGGTCCACTCGATCGAGTCCGAGCGGTTGCCACTGGCGTCCTCGGCCCACAGTTCGTACTCGTGCTCCCCGTCCGCCAGCTCGCCGACGGACGCCTCCCAGAACCCTGAGGGCGTCGGCACGATGGTCATCGACTCCCCGTCCACGGAGAGATGCACTGTCTGGCCTGGTTCGGCCCGGCCACCAAAGCGTGGCATCGCCTCATTCGTACCAAGCGACTCGCCCGGGGTGGAGTCCGAGAAGATGGTGGACGGCGGCGAGATATCGGGCACGAAGGACCTCCCAGTGGGCAGTGCAGAGCCGGAACGCTGGGATGGTAGGGGAATTTCAGGACCGCGGACTTAGCTCACGCGTTTACGACCACTCGGCGGGCTCGACCGAGGGTCGGTGCAGGGCAGTTACCGCCGGGCCTTGCACCGGTAGCTGATTTCTCGGCGACGCGGGCGTGTCCTGCACGCGGAGGTCCGCCGGCAACCAGAGGGTCATGGTGGTCCCGGCGCCCTCTCCGTTGCTCGCGGCCCACAGCCGGGCGCCATGGCGTTCCGCGATCTCGCGCGCTACAAAGAGGCCCATCCCCAGCCCGGGCACCATCCCCGTGTTCCCCGCGCGGCCAAAGGGGGTGAATACACGCTCCAGCGCATCGGACGGAATTCCGATCCCTTTGTCTACGACTTCAATCACCGCGCCGTCATCCACGAGCCGCGCGCGCACAACTGCCACGCCGTCGGAGTACTTGAGTGCGTTGTCGATGAGGTTCGTCATTACCTGCCGGATGCGGGATGCGTCCACCGTGAAGGTCCCGAGGCCCGAGTCGCTTTCATCTACCACGCGCCCGGCTGGCCACTCGTCGGACTCCAGGACAGAACGGACCAGCGCATGCAGGTCAGTGGGCTCGGGATGCACCGTGAGAAGGTCTCGCTGCAGACGGGAGACGTCCATAAGGTCGTCCGTAAGGTGGGACAGATACGAGGTACGTTGGAGCAGCGACTCCGTGTAACTCTCCAGCCGCTCGCCGGTGAGTGCGCCCCGCTCGTGGGCGCGGCGAAGGAGTTGGGCGGCGCCGTGGATGGCTGCGACGGGGTTCCGCAGCTCATGCGAGGCGATCGCAATGAACTGGTCCTTGGACTCCTCAGCCAGGCGCATCTCGTGGATGTCCGTCGAGGTCCCGTACCAACGCGCCCGGTCGATCGTCTGGACGCGCTCGGCACGGCTGAGGTGCCAGCGATATGAGCGATCCGCCATCCGGAGGCGATGCTCGTACTCAAAGGTGTGCCCCTCGGCCGTGTCCGCGTACCACCGTGCCAGCGTGCCCTCGAGGTCCTCGGGATGCACGATGTGCAGCCAGCCATCGCCGCGCATGCCTGGTGCGACCGGGTCGGCGTACGCATCGCGCCGCTGGTTGAACGACTCGATGATGGCGGAGTCGTTCCCGATCCAGACGAGTTGAGGCATGGAGTCCGCGAGGCCCTGCAGCAGGCGTTCTACCTGCTGCCGGTCACTGAGCTCGTTGACGAGCGCTGCCAGGATGAACGTGGCGGAACTGGCGATCAGGAGGAAGGTCTGCTCCATCGTCACCGCCTCCGCCGCCGAGTCGGTAAAGCGGACGAACGGGCTGGCGTCGAAGGCGGTCATCACGTTCATGACCTGTGCGAGCGAGAAGACTGTCCATGCAGCACCGACGATGCCAAACCTCAGCGCGGCCCAGGTGAGGAACGGAATCACGAAGTAGGGCACGATCTGGTCCAGGGCCCCGGGCCAGTCCCGCGCACCGGCGACCGCCGATGTGAGCACGCCGGCTCCTGCGACCGCCCACTCCCGGCGTCGAGGATGGAGCGGCGGCTCGCGCCACGTCAGAATGATCGGCGCTACGACGAGGACACCGAGCGCATCCCCAGCGACGTACTTCGGCCATGCCTCGCCCCAGGGGACTCCGATCACCCAAGCCGTACCGACAGTCCCGACCGTCGCACCCACCACCGGCGCGAGCACCACCGCAAAAGCAATGAAGAGGAGGAGGTTGCGGAACGGCAGGAGCCGGCCGTGGTGCGTGGCGAAACGCCTGACGAGTGCCGCCCCGATCAGCGGCTCAAGGACGTTGCCCGCGGTCCACCAGGGAATCCCGGCGACCGGATAGCCCTGCAGGAAGTCCCCGATCGACTCGGCCAGACCTATGCCCACGAGTGACCATACCCACAATCGTGCGGGCGCCAGGAGGAGGATGGCGACGGTCACTCCGGCGGCCGGCCAGAAGCCGGCCCCGATCCGCTCGGGATCATTCAGCCAGATGATGTATTGCGCCGGGATGGCATACGCCACGGCGGACGCGATCAGGAGTGCTGGGCCGGACCAGCCTGAGTGCGCGATCCCCGTCCATGGACGAGGGCCCACGCGAACGTCGACGGCCCGTCCACCCTGGGCCATCTCACGGATCGACACCACACCGGCCTCCGACACTCGCATCCTGACGGGTCAAGCGGCAGTCCACCGCCCGCACAGGACACGCATCGCGATTGTCCGGGCTTCCTGGGTCGAGGATCGTTGCGCCGGAATCGCAAGCCAGATGGTTGCATCGCAAATCGGTTTCATTCTTTGGGAACGGCCTGCTGAGATCTCCCTTCGGTATGCCCGCGTACCGGTCGAGCCGGGGGCACTGCCACACCCCGCAACGCTTCTGCCACGCCCAATGCCGCCTCCGTTGCCGTGTGCGAGGTGATGCCCGCCTAGGCTTCCGAGCGTTCATCCAACTGGGACGTCGACGAACGCAGAATGTGTGGCCCAACGTGGACGAGCAGTGGCGCAGGGAAGTCATTGACCTCCAGCGGCGCACCATCGAGCAGCGGCTCCAGCAACGCGCACGGCTGCAGCCCCGCCAAGTCGCATCGATGCTCCTATCTGGTCCGTCGCTCGCATCGCCCCTGCCGCCTCGCGCCCGGCGCGTCCCAGCTGGAGACACCCCCGATCCGGGCTGGTGCTGCGTGGCGGATCCTCGATGACTTTTTGCCTGGGCATCCGCTGTCGAGAGGGGCTGCTTGCCCTCGCGGACACCCGCATCAACGCGGGCACAGAGATCCGACGCGCCAAGAAGGCGAGCGTCCACACGGTCGGCACGGGCAATGTCGTCCTGCTGACCAGCGGCCTGCGGTCAGTCCGGGACGCCCTCGTCGGCTACATCGAAGGCCCGACGCGTCACCCGCTGGCACCGCCACGTCTCACGGACTTCGTGAAAGAGACCGCGGCTGAACTCCGCCGCATCCGTGTGCAGGAAGAGTCAGCGCTCACGGCCGGGAACCTCCGCTTTGACCTGCATACCATCATCGGCGGTCAACTCGCCGCCGACCCGGAACCCGCGCTGTACCTCCTCTACCCGGAGACCAACTGGGTGGAGGTGACCGAGGAGATGCCGTACATCAGCATCGGCGTGACTGGTTACGCGAAGCCCATCCTCGATGCCCTCTGCCACTACGAGATGACGCTGGGCGAGGCGTTGCGCGCGGCCGTCCTCGCCGCCGACGCGACGATCAACAGCGTGAGCGACGTTGGATATCCCCTGGACTGTGTGCTCTATGACCTCGCGTCGAACCGGATGTCAGAGACGCGGTTCGAGGCTGCGGACGTGAAGTCGTTTACCGACTACTGGTCAGGAGCGCTGAAGAGGATCTTCTCGGAGGGTGCGCTCCACGCTGACCCGCTCTTTGCCCGGCTGACCAGCGCTACCGATCGTCTGGACGCACCTGCGCCCGTCGCTGGACCGGCACGACGGAGCGCGTGAGGCCGCAGGCACCGGGCAGGCGCGTCAACTTCCGCCCGAACGCTGAGTGACGCGATGATGCGCAACTGCCACCGCGTGAAAGGCACGCTCGATGCTGCCCGCGCGGTCGTCCGGGTCGATCAACGGATGGGCCAGGATCTCCCCGCAGCCCGACTTGACCATGTCGGCGAAGCGCTCGACGACCTCCTCCTCCGTGCCGGAGACCACCAGATCGTCAAGCATTGCGTCCGAGTACCCGTCGCCCGCCTCCGGGAAGCCCGCCTGATGGAACATGGCCAGGTAGAACGGGACGCTGGCGTAGTTGCCGAGTTGCCGACGTGCCAGCGCACGCACCGCCTCGCGATCCTCTGACACCATCATGGGCACGTGGGCGATCAACGGCGGCGCCGGCCGACCCGCGCGCTCCGCACCTCGGCGGATCGCCGGGAGTGCCTCCCGCACCAGGTACGAGGCCGGGCACATCCACGAGATGGCACCGTCAGCAAGTTCGCCGCAGAGCTCGAACGAACGTGGGCGCAAAGCGGACGCGAGTAGTTCGAGCGGCTGCGGGCTCCTCAATGTGGCGCGCGCTGTCACGTGGCGCCCGACAAAGTCGACTGAACCCGTCGTAGCGAGGGCGCGGATGACCGTGAGGTACTCCCGCAGCTGGGTCAGGGGAGCGGCCCATTGCACCCCGAAGTTCCGCGTCATGCCTGGCTCATGGGAAGGGCCAATGCCCAGGCGAAGCCGTCCAGAGGAGATCTGCTCCAGGGCCAGCGCTTGCTGGGCGATGATCACTGGGTGCCGCGGCCATGTCGGCACAATCGCCGTCCCCAGGCGGATCTGGTCCGTCGCCGTGAGCGCAGCCGCGAACGCGGTGAGCGGGTCCGCACCACCTGCACCCCCGATGGTGGTCCACGCGACGGGGATGCCGGTCATCTCCGCCTGCCGGATCTGAGTCACGAATTCATGCGCATTGAATGCCTGGATGGCGACTCCGACGGTGGGCATGCGGACACTCCTGACCTGTACGTGGCCTCGGTGACCTCGGTGGCCGCGGTGGACACGGCGCCGATCGTAGGGCGTCCCGCGTCCACAGCGGTCGAGGCGGTTAGCATCGAAGGATGCTGACCCGGCCATTCCTCATCATCGCGCTCTCGATCTTCACCGCGACGATGGGGCTCGGGATGGTGCTGCCCCTACTGCCCGTGTACGCGAAATCGTTTGGCGCGAGCGGTGCGACGATCGGCCTCACCATGGCCGCGTTCGCCATCCCGCAACTTGTGGTCAGCCCGTTCGCTGGGAAGCTGGCCGACCGCTTCGGCCGAAAGCCGTTCCTCCTGCTCGGGGCCTTCGCCTACTTCGCGTCGGCGGTGGGGTGGTGGGCAGCGGACACGCTCGCCGTGGTCATCCTCTTCCGCGCCCTCTCGGGCATCGGCTCCGCCCTCATCTTCTCGAACGCGCAGGCGTACGTCGGTGACCTTGCTCCCGCCGGGTCGGAGGGGCGGTATATGGGTGCGTTCGGCGTGGCCGACTTCATGGGGTTTGGCCTCGGCCCGCTGGTCGCCGGAGTCATCCGCGACCAGGCAGGGATCGAGACGGTGTTCCTCGCGATGGCGGGGCTCTACGCCGTGGTCTTCACCCTCATCCTGGTGGTATTGCCCGCGCGCCCACCGAGGGCACAGGGGGGAGTCGCCGTCCTCACTGCGTCATGGGGCGCCATCGCGAGGCATCCGACGATGCAGGCGCTCCTGTTCTTCCGCGTCTGTTTCGCGCTGGCCACCGGTGTCAGCATGGCGTTCCTCGCTGTCCATCTGGAAGAGCGAGTGGGGGCGACCGCCACAATGGTGGGGCTCGTGTTCGCGACACAGCAGTTTGCGGGGGGACTCTCTCAGCCACTCCTCGGACGCCTCGCTGACCGGTTCTCCCGTCGGTGGCTGGTCTTCGCCGGCGCGTTGATCATGGCCGGAGGCTTCTCCACCGTCGCATGGAGCGACTCCTTCCCGGTCATCCTCGCCGGGATGGTGGTGGGACCAGGGCTGGCGGCGTCCCTCGCGAACGTCTCTGCGCAGGCCGCCCAGATAGACACAGGACGTGACCTCGGCATGGCCACGGTGGCGAGCCTGGGATCAGCGGCCTTCGCCTTCGGCTTCCTGATCGGCGCGATTGGCGGTGGCCGCCTCGTCGATGCGGCGAGTGTTCCCGCGTCGTTCCTGGTGGGCGCAGGGGTCATGGTGCTCGGCGGCGCCGTATTCCTGCTGCGTGCGCCCCGCAGAGGCCCGCTCATCGTTCAGGGGGAGGCGGCGGCCGCCGCCGGCTGAGGTCAGCCCTGCGCGCGAGGGTCGCCATCCCGCACCACCACCATGGAGAACCAGGTACAGCGAGGAAAGGCGGAGGTGGCGAGCACATGCTCACCGCAGTCCTCGAGGTCCATCTCCACGTTGGGGCCCCAGACGGGGTACTCCCGGCACTTTCGCGGGACCTCTTGAGTGTGGATGCCACAGCCACCGGTGCCGTCATCGTGCGGCTCAAATGCCTCGCAGCGAAAGCGCGTGGCAGACAGTTCGTCCGCGTCGGCCGGCTCATGCGGCCGGTCTGCCCAGCCGCCGTCCACCCGATGCAGGGGGATGATCAACGGGCGCCCCTCGAACAGTCCGCGATACTGGTCAGGCGGCAGCGTGCCCCAGGTCCAGAAGCCATCGGTCCGCCGGGAGTCGCAACAGTCGCCACAGCCGTTGCACTGCAGTGCCCGCGCCTCGGCGAGCGTGAGGTAGCGATGGACCAATGTCATACGACGATCGTACGCGGTCGCTGCGGGATCTCCGCACGAGCCGCAGGTACTGACGTTACCGTGAAGGTTGATATCATCTGCGGGCGGGCGCACCTTCTCCCCGGCGCCACGCAGGCTGGTCGGCTCGAGTGGGACAGATATGAGCGAGTTAGCCGTCCGGGGTGGGATGTTCGCCCCCCTCAGGCAACCGAACTACCGCCTGTTGTGGACCGGGCAGTCCTCGCACGCCTTCGCCCTCTGGATGGAGCAGATCGCCCGCCCGTTCCTCGTCCTGGAAATGACGAACGGCAGCGCAGCACACGTCGGCGGTGTCCTCGCGGTGCGGACCCTTCCGCAGTTGTTCTTCGGTGTGTTCGCCGGAGTGATCAGCGACTGGTTCGACCGCCGGATGATCCTCGTGGTCACAAAGCTCAACGTGCTTGCACTCAGTGTGATCTTCGCCGGACTGCTCGTCACTGGCCGGCTGGAACTGTGGCACGTCTACGTCTTCCAGTTCTTGCGCGGCACCTTGATGGCGTTCGAACAACCGGCGCGACAGTCGATGATCGCGCAAATTCTCCCCGCCCAGCAGGTGGTCGGCGGCGTGGCCCTGATGAGCGCCACGCAGAACATCATGCGCATCATCGGGAGTGCGGCGGGCGGGTTCGCGATCCCTCTCCTCGGGATCAGCGGCGCCTTCGTCGCCGTCGCGGGCGTGTATGTCGGCGCCGTTGTGACGACACTGATGCTCCGCGTCGCGACGCACGAGCGCCCGTCCGAGACGGGTGCCCGCGCGATGCTCAATGGCCTGGTCGAGGGCGGGCGGTACGCATGGCAGCACACCACTGTGCGGGCCATCTTGCTCATGTCCCTGGTCTACTTCGCCTTCGGCATGTCATACACGCAGGTGTTTGTTCCGCTGTTCGCGGAGAACGTCATGGGGATCGGCGCGGGCGGCGCCGGACTCATGGTCTCGCTGACCGGCGCGGGAGCGCTGATCAGCGCCCTCGCGGTTGCCTCACGCCAGCCGAGGCGGGTTGGGATCGCACTGCCCACGATCGTCTGGTCATTCGGGATCATGCTCGTGGCGTTCTCTGCTTCCACCTACCTGCCGGGGAAGGCCGGCCTCGTGCTGCCATTTATCTTCATCACACTGACCGGCGCCACGCAGACCATGTTCTTCTCACTGAGCAATGCGGCGATGCTCGGGAGTGCGCCCGCGGAGATGCGAGGGCGCATTATTAGCCTCCTCTCGCTGGACCGCGGGGTCATGTCTCTCGGCGGCATGGGGGCCGGCTTCCTGGCCGAACTCCAGGGTGTGCAAGTAGCGCAGCTGGTCTATGGCAGCGTCTGCGTGGTGGGCGGCCTGGGGATCGCGCTGCTGTACAAGGAACTGCGTGCCATGGAACTCGACCCCAGAGCCTTCGAGGTGGGGCACGTGCACGCGGGGCGTGGCCGGCGTGGCGCCCCGGTTGTCGAGGCCTCGCCTCCCGCCTCCACCTAGCCCATCTCGCCCCAGCGTGGTCGGACGGCTACGCTCCGGCCGTGGACCCCACCCTACCGCTCATTGCTTTGCTGGGGACGCTCATCCAGTCGGGCCTCGGCTTCGGCTTTGGGCTCTTCTTCGTGCCGGTCGCCGCCCTCTTCGTCGCGCCACGCGAGGCCGTGGCTGCCTCGCTACTGCTTGGGACACTGGTGGCGGCGGGGATGTACGCAGAAGCACGGCCGCGCACTCGCCTGCGTGCCATCTGGCCACTGGTGGTCGGTGCGATCGTAGGCACACCACTGGGTGTCCTCATCCTCGTCCGCGCGGATGAGACATTGCTGCGCCTCCTCGTGGCGGGTGCGGTATTCGTGAGTGCGGTCGCGAACCTGGCCACGGGCAGTGGTCATACGCACGAAGCGCGGCCGGACCCGGTGGTCCGTCAGGGGCTCGTCGGAGTCCTGGGCGGGGTGATCCGCGGCGCGACCTCGATGGGTGGCCCGCCCATCGTGCTCTACCAGCATTGGATCGGCGGCGGCGCGCTCCGCATCCGGGGACGCCTCTTTGCCTATTTCTTCTGGGTCGGAGTCCCCGCCACGCTCCTGGTGGTGCCCAGCGGCGTCTTCACACGAGACGTCCTGCGCGACTCCGCGTTCGCGCTGCCGGCGCTGGCGGTCGGCCTCGTCGGAGGGAGGCTGTTGCGCCCTCGCATTCCTGAGGCCTGGTTCGGCCGGCTCTCGATGCTCCTGCTCGCGGCAACATCCGGCCTCGCCGGTTGGGGTGCGCTGCGGGGGCTCATGGGGTGAGGAGACAGAGAGGTCGGTCCGCTGAAGCCGCTTGCAAAGGAGTCTAGAAAACTCCCCGGCTCCAGCGTCCCGACCTCCACCGTACGCGGTCGGGCGCCTCTGCGCTCACACAACTCTGGGCGTCACACCACAAACAACAGGCCCCTCCGGAGAGGGGCCTGTCATGCTTCGACCGGAGTCGAAAGGTACTGAGTGAGGGCGGATTAGTAGCGGGAGCCACCACCACCGCCGCGGCTGCCACCGCCGCCGCCGTAGCCACCACCGCCGCCGCCGCGGGAACCGCCGCCGCCGCCGTCGCCACCACCGCCGCCGCCGCCGTAGCCACCACCGCCGCCGCCGCGGGAACCA
>CAZVNJ010000071.1:3880-10227 GCA_964628985.1 uncultured Dehalococcoides sp. | reverse complement strand
GCGCGCAGTTCGGCCTCGAAGTAGACCTCGAGGGCGTCCGCCAGTTCGCGCGCGAGTTCGCGGTAGCGGGCGGCGCGGCGGGACTGGCGTTGTAGCGCCTTGATCCGCGGCTCCACCTCACGGATGAGCATCCGCACGTGGCCCAGGTTGTCGCGCGTCTCCACGAGACGACGCTCCGAGAGCGTCAACTGGTGGCGGTGGCGCCGGAGGTCCGCCGCCTCCTCGATCAGTTCGCGGCGCTCCTGCGGGCGGAGCGCGAGCACCTCGTCCACGAGGCCCTGCGACATGTGGGCGTAGGAGTTCTGCCCGACCTGGGCCTGGCGGAAGAGGTCCAGGACGTCCGAGAGCCGGCAGGTGGTGCCGTTGATCGCGTACTCGTTCTCGCCGGAGCGGTGGGCACGGCGCGTGACCGCGACCTCCGAATAGTCGATCGGCATCCAGCCCTCGGAGTTGTCGAGGGTGAGGGTGACCTCGGCCATCCCCATGGGGCGCCGCTTCTCCGAGCCGGAGAAGATGATGTCCTCGGTCTTGCGGGCGCGGATCTGGCGCGCGGACGTCTCCCCGAGGGCCCAGCGCAGGGCGTCCGCGACGTTCGACTTACCAGAGCCGTTCGGGCCGGCGATCACGGTCATGCCGGGGCCGAACTCGAACCGCTGGCGCTCGGCGAACGCTTTGAAGCCGTGGACTTCGAGCCGCCTCAGGTACACCTAGGCCCCAATTCCAGCGCCCGGTGCGCCTGCGTCCGTCGATGTGTTGCGGCCGAGTCGTTCACGCAGCACCGGCAGTGCTACGAGGGCGGCCTGCTTCTCCGCCTCCTGGCGGCTGCTGCCGCGACCACGTCCGAGCGCGACCCCGCCGATGCGGACCTCCACCTCGAAGCGTCTGCTGTGGTCCGGGCCGTCCTGCGAGATCACGATGTACTCCGGACGCCCCTGCCCTTCCTGGGCGAGTTCCTGCAATGTCCCCTTGGCGTTCAGGATCGCGGCTTCATTCGCGAGCGCGTCGAACTCCCCACCCAGCGTGTCCGCGACAAACGCCCGCACGGCCTCGATCCCCTGGTCGAGGTAGAGCGCACCGACAACGGCCTCGTAGCAACGCTCAAGGTTGCCGTCCCGCTCGCGCCCGCCCGTCTGTTCCTCGCCGCGGCCGAGCCGGAGGAACTCACCAAGGCCGATCCCCTCCCGCGCGATCCGTGACAGCGTCGGCCCCTGCACGACGTAGGCGCGCCATTCTGTGAGCCGCCCCTCCTGCACGTCCGGGAAGCGCGAATAGAGGGTCTCTGCCACCACAAGGGAGAGTGCGGCGTCACCGAGGAACTCGAGGCGCTCGTTCGTAGGTGTCAGGTCGGAGGCGTGCTCGTTCGCGTAGGAAGGGTGCGTGAGCGCCGCGAGGAGGAGCCTGCGGTCACGGAAGGCCACGCCCAAGCGCGCCTCCAGCGAGGCCAGAGAGTCCGGATCATGGGAAGTTGAGGCGGGTTCGGCGGTCACGAATACCACGCCTGAGCCTTTCCCATCGGCCACGCCCCGCCGCGCGTACGATGTTGACGCTGTGCGCCCTGGAAGCCCAGCAAACGGCCTGACACTGGGGAGAGTCAGCCGGGTCTGCGAATCCTAGGGAGACGGTTGAACAGTGTCAAGAATTGTTCATCCGTCTACGCGAGATCACTCACTGCTCTCGACTTCTGTCAACAAACAGCGTACCCCACGAATCTCTACAGCGGCCCTGCGCCGGGCCCTCACCCCTCCCCTCCGCGGTCTCCTGACAGCCGCGGAACAGGTGGCTGAAGCGATGGGCACCGGGCTGTGGGCTGTCGGCGGGGCCCCCCGCGACCTCATCCTCGGTCGCCCGGTGAACGACCTCGACCTCGCTATTGACTCGGACGTTGGGCGGTTCGTCAGAGCGCTCTCGCACGTGCTACCGGAGGCGAGTGCCGGCAGTGCCACCGCATTCGGCACCGCCAGCGTCTCCCTCCCCGCGTCGATCGTTCCTGCGCGTCTGGACCTCGCCCGCCTGCGGACCGAACGGTATTTGCAGCCCGGTGCGCTGCCGAAGGTGCGCTGGACGCGATCGATCGAGCGGGACCTCGCCCGCCGCGATTTCAGCGTGAACGCCATCGCCTTAGGCCTCGTAGGTACCGATCGCGGGCGCGTCATCGACCCCTACGAGGGCGTAGCGAATGCGCGCGCCGGTACTCTCCGCGTGCTCCACCCCCGCTCATTTCAAGACGACGCGACCAGGCTCTGGCGAGGCGCGCGGTTGGCGGCTGCCTTCGGCCTTCGTCCGGACGCGGAGACGGCGCAACTCATCGAGCAGGCCCCGAAGTGGGTCGCTGCCATTTCCGGCGACCGCTGGTCGGGAGAACTCGACTTCACCGCACGTCGAGGAGGCAGCGGGCCCGTGATCCGCTTCCTCGATCAGTGGGGCGTGCTCCGGGCGATCCACGCGGAGTGGAGCGTGGAGGCCCGGACGGCAGGCGCGCTCGCGCGTCACCGGAGATCGATGTCGGCGGAACGCCTCGCCGCCGTGCTCCTGGCTCCGCTGCCCGCGCGTGCGGCAATCCTCCAGCGGCTGCAGGCCTCGGGTGGCATGCGGGACGCCGTGGAGGATGCCGCCCGCGTCCTGGCGATGGCGGAGCCGCCGACTATCGAGGGCCTCGTCGCCCTCGAGCGCTCGGGCGAGGACGCGCGCGAGGCCGCGCGATGGCTAGAGCCGAGGCGCACGGCCGCGCGGTCACTGGAACGCTGGCAGCGGACGCGGCCGGGGCTCACGGCGGACGATCTCATGGCGCTCGGCGTGCCACGCGGGGAGGCGCTGGGCCGCGTCCTGCGTGAGTTGCGCCGCGGACGCTTCGAGCGCAACCTGACCTCAAAAGCGGCGGAACGCGCTGCGGTCCTGCGGTTCCTGGAGCGCGAGGGGTCTGAATGAGCGGCGAACTCTGCGGCATCTGCGGTGAAGTCGAGGAAACGCCGCTGGTCGAGTGCTTCGAGTGCGGGATCCGCTTCCATCTTGCTGTGCGCAAGGATCAGCCCGGTAAGGATTGCGGTGACGCCATCCTCGGCGAATCCATGGGCGTCGAGATGATCTGCAACAACTGCATTGACCTTCGCCGAGTGGGGGACGACGCGGGCGCGAACCTGATGGGCCTGTACAACGCGATGGTGGGCGGCCAGTTGCCGACACCGCGCCCGGCCGCTCCGGCCCCACCGCCTCCGCCCACACGGTCGCCCCGGTCGCCAGCGGGGGAGCGGCCTCGACGGCGCTTCCGCCGGATCGACCAGTGACAGGCTCTCCCCCGACCCGGCCGCGGCGCGCGATTACTCCGCTGCTGATCCTCGCGTTGGGCCTGCTGCTGGGGCGGCTCGCTTCGCAGTTGCCGGGCGGCCTGACCGGACTCGTGGACCTCGTGATCGCTGCGCTGATCGCCGTCTCCGTGACGCTGATGTGGCGTCGCTGGGCGCGGCGTGCGATGGAGACGCGACGGTTGGAACAGCAGCAGCGACGTGCCCGCATGCGGCAGCCCTAGGAGAGCCTCGATGCTCCCCCACGCGCGAACCACGTCGCGTCTCCGGCCTTGGGCGGCTCACTCGCAACGGGCGTGAAGCCACAGCGCAGCATGAAGTACAGTCCTCGCCCATTCGTGCGTGGAACGCGTGCGAGGACGCGGCTTACGCCTTCCTCGGTGAGGCGGCGTTCAGCGAGCAGCAGCGCTCGAGTCGCGAGCGCCCGTCCCCGCGAGGCCGGGGCCATGGCGACGGCGAGCAGCGCGGCTTCCCCCGACCGCGGGCAGTCTCGCGCGATGACCACAACACCCGCAGCGTCGCCCAGGGTGCGCCGGCCTTCGCGCAGCGCGTAGACCGTCGCCTCGGGTGGAATGCCAGGCGGATCGCCGGAGAGACCGCGGTCGACCCCATCGAGGAGGGCCTGGCGCACGCCGCGCTCCATCAGCAGCGCCTCACGCTCCATCCCCTGCACCTCGACCAGCGTCACGCCGAGTCCGCTCGCCCAGGGCGCGACGCGGCCGGCCCGGCGTGCCGGCATCAGCGGTCGAGCCAGCGGGCGACCGCCGCCGGCATGTCGTCGGCTCGCATGCGGCGCACCTCGCAGTCCGGCAGCGCGTCGAGGAAGGCCGGGCCGTACTCGCGGCGCGTGATGCGGCTGTCCAGCACCACGAACACACCTCGGTCCTGCGATCCGCGGATCAAGCGGCCGAACCCCTGGCGGAAGCGGAGGATGGACTGCGGCAGGGCGAACTCGTCGAACGGGCTGTCGAACTGCTCGGCGCGCCCCGCATAGACCGGGTCGCTCGGCACAGGGAAGGGCAGCCGTGCGATCGCGATCTGCGAAAGCGCCTCGCCCTGCACATCGATCCCCTCCCAGAAGGCAGCGGTGCCGAGGAGCAACGTCCGAGGCCGCTCCATGAGCAGGCGCAACAGTCGCGCGGGCGATCCGTCGACGCCCTGGGCAAGCACGGAGAGGTCGTCCGCCTGCAGAGGTTCTCGCAGGGCGTTCGCCGTCGATCGGACGGCCTGGTGGGAGGTAAAGAGGCCCAGCGTGCGACCGTGCGCAGCCCGCGCGAGCGCCGCCATCGTCTCCTGCACGGCTCGGTCGTACCCCGGCATCCCCGGCTCCGGCAGGTCATTGGCGACCAACACCAGGACGGCGCGCCGGTAGTCGTAGGGCGACGGCACCTCAATCGTGCGCGGTTCGTCTAACCCAAGGCGACGCGCAGCGAAGTCGAACGATCCTCCGGCCGTGAGGGTCGCGGAGGTCACCATCACCGACTCGCGGCCGGCGTAGAGGTCTACCGAGAGGCGGCCGCTGACTTCGAGCGGCGCGAGGTTCAGGCGGACGTCGCCCTCTCCCGAGGTGACCCACGCGATGTCGTCGCGGTCCGGACGCAACACGGTGCGGCGCAGCGAGTCACGCGCCCCCAGCAGCGCCTCGACCGCATGGGCCACCTCGCCCCGCAGCACCTCGATCTCAGGCGAGTCATCGAGGACGCCGAGACCCTCACGTGCCGCCCCGAGGCGGTCCAGTACCACGGCGAGCGCCATGTCCATGGTGACGGCGGCGCCCTCGACGTCCTCCCATGCAGGCTGACTGCGTCGCGCAGAGGTCAACGAGACCTCGGAGCGGCCGCCAGAGCGCGTGTCCTCCTGGTCGTCGATGAAGCGGCGCACTGCCTCGACGAGTTCGCGGACGTGCTCGCGGGCACCGGTAGCCGCCGTGTCGAGGTTCGCGGCGACGGGCGCGAGGCTGGCGGTCGGGGAAAGCGCCTGCATGGGCGCCTTCGCAAGGCCCTGGAGGCGCCGCGCCAGCCCGGCAGCGCCGTGACGGTCCTGCGCCCCCAGCGCATCGAGGCGGTCGCGCAGTTCCTTCATGGAGAGCGTGACGCCGTAATGCTGTGTCGCCACGTCCTCGAGGCGGTGTGCCTCGTCCAGCACGAGGTGGCGGAAGGGCGGCAGCACCTGGTCGCCTCGGGCGGCGTTGGCGAGCACGAGCGAGTGGTTCGCGACGACGAGGTGCGCCGCGGCGGCGCGCTGCCGCGCACGCAGCAAGAAGCAGGATCCGTCGCGCACGTAGGCACAGCGACGAGAGAGGCAATCGGTATCGCCGGCGGAGACCTGGTCCCATGCCGGCTGCTCAGGCGAGGTCATGTACAACTCTCCGCGCTCGCCGCTCTCGGTGTCCGGCAGCCACGCGGCGATGCGCGCAAACAGCCGCGCTTCCGGCTCGGTCCGCGGTGAGGGGTCCAGACGTACGGCGGCCCACCGTTCGAGGCAGAGGTAGTTCGTCCGGCCTTTCAGCAACGCCGTGCGGAGCGTCCCCTCCGGCACCCCTTCGAACCCCTCCACGATCGAGGCCGCCAGCGGCAGATCCTTTGTCGCGAGTTGGTCCTGCAGGTTGAGGGTGTGCGTGGAGACGACGACGCGGTCGCTATTGCGAAGCGCGTGTAGCAGCGCGGGGAGGAGGTAGGCGATCGACTTCCCGGTGCCCGTCCCCGCCTCGGCGGCGAGATGCCCACCCAGTGCGAGGTTCTCGGCAACTGCGCGCGCCATCGCCTCTTGCCCGGGGCGTCGTTCGTAGGTCGGAAAGAGGTCCGTCCGCGCGGCGGCGGCGGCGAAGAGGCCGTCAACGTCTGCGGCCGTGACCGGGACGCGTTCGATGCTGGGGGTGAGCGTGGCCGGTGCGGCCGACGGGGGCGGCGCCGGCATGCGGGCGAGGATCTCGCGCGCCTCCGCCTCGGTCGGCGGGGCGTCGTGGCGACGCGCGAGGGTGTCGTCGATCAGCGTCGTCGCACGCCAGCCGGCGCGCTCCGCGAAGATCCGCATCTCGAGCAGCATGGA
>CAZVNJ010000071.1:0-3780 GCA_964628985.1 uncultured Dehalococcoides sp. | reverse complement strand
CCGACCTCGATGATGACGTCGGAGTCGAGGCTTAACCCCGTGGTCTCGAGGTCAAGCGCGACGAATGAATCGGGCATCTGCCCGGCTTCCCAGGCGGCGCGACGGCCGCATGCACGAACGTGAGCCGGAGATTACTCCTGGCCGCCTCGCGTCGCCTCGGTGGAACCCTCGGCGAAGCGGACCCAGCGACCGTCCTTGGTCTTATGGACAGCCTCGAAGTGGCCCTTGTGGAGTTCTTCGAGGAACTCCTCGGGCGTGGTGATGGCCTTCTCGAATCCCGTGGCGAAGGTGCCGATGCCGCTTGTCGAGTGGGCGTCCGAGCCGCCCATGCCGCTGATGCCGAGCAGGCGGACCACCTCGAGGGCGAATTCGTTCTCCTGCGGCGTGTTGGCGCCGTTGGCGACCTCCACCGCGTGGACGAGCTTGAAGACAGGCATCCGCTCGGCGGCCTCGGCCGGGGTCATCTCGAACTTCACGCCGGTCCGCATCGCCGTCACGGGGTCGAAGAGACGGCGGAACGGGTGGGCGACGATAAGGAAGCCACCGACCTTGTCCAGTTCCTCGCGGAGCTTCGCAGCCTTGCGGATGCCGGGGAGGTAGGTCTTCAGGCCGACTGCCAGCATGTGGCCCATGTCGGTGGAGACCTCCATGCCGAAGTTGACGAAGAAGTCGGGGTGCTGGGCGCGGAAGTTCGCCTGGTGGTGGGCCTCGTGCACGTTGTCGTGCTCGGTCATGTTGACGCCGGACAGCCCCATGTCTCGTGCGATCTGCACGAGTTCACTCGGGTCCAGCATGGAGTCCGATGAGGTCGGTTTGGTGTGGACATGCATCTCGATGATCGAGCCCTGCAGTCCGTTGTGGAGTTCCAGCGAGTCCTCCTCGTCCGTCCGCCCCCGGGGCGGGTGGCGGCGGTAGTGGCCTGAGGATACCGAGCCCCCGTGCTTCCGTCACCGTCCCCCGGCGAGGCGAAGTCAGCCGCGGGCGGCGAGAAATGGGAGCAGCCCGAGGAAGGCCGCCAGCGAGGCTCCGAGGGTGGCCCACACCACGCGGGCCTCACCCGACCAAGGCCGTCCGCGCGCAACCAGGTAGATCAGAGCCACGAGGATGTGGACGGCACTCATCCCGACCACGAACGGCCCGGGGCCAGCGGCGTAGTAGGCCACCCCCGCGCCGATCCCTACCAGCGTCCAGGCGATCACAAGGGCGTTGACCGCCACGATCCCCAGGATGGGCAAGGATACCTGCAGCCCGGTGAAGGGGCGTATCCGCATCCTCGATAGCCCGAACATGACGAACCCGGTACTGGCGAGGGCGAGGGCGAACCCACTGACCCAACCAGCAAGTACAGCTGCCAGCAGCGCCGGCTCGGCGCCGATCAGCCAGATCACGCGCCGGCCTCGGAGGGCAACTCCTCGATCGCCAGGGCAGCCGCGCGAGGCAGCGTGTGCGCCTCCAGGACGTTCGCGCCCTGCGTGCGGAAGTCGCGCCTCAGGTCCTGCAACTTCGCCCCGTCCAGGACGAGCATGAAGACGGCAGGGCCGGAGCCGCACAGGTGGAGCCGAGGCGCGCCGGCGGCGTGATACTTCGCATAGTGCGCGATCAGTTCCGGTTCGCTGCGTTCCACGACGGCCTCGAAGGCGTTGATCAGGTCGGCCGAAGGCGGAGGTGCGTTGCGCGCGATGCGCTGCGCCAGGCGCTGCACCCGATGGCCATCGCTGAAGTCGTGGGGGTGCACCGAGGCGTAGCGGTACGCCGTCTTGGCGCGGCGCTGGGGGACTGGCGGGATCAGCAGCAGCATCCGCATTGGCCGCAGGTCCTTCAGCGGCTCGACCACCTCGCCGCGGCCCGAGCAGTACGCCGTGCCGCCATGCAGGAAGAACGGGACGTCCGAGCCGATCGTGGCGGCGATCGCCTCGAGCCGGGCGGGCGGCACCTTCTCGCCCCAGAGCCGCACGAGGCCGCGCAGGACGGCCGCCGCATCCGACGATCCGCCTCCGAGCCCAGCGGGCGATGGAATGCGCTTCTCGATCTCAATGCGTACGTCCGGTGTCCTGCCCAACGCCTCGGCCAGCCGGCGGGCGGCGCGACCGGCCAGGTCGTCAGAAGGATCGATCCCCTCCGAGTACGCGCCGGTGAGCGAGACCTCTAGGCCTGTCCCCGCGGCACGTGGGCGGAGCGTGACACGGTCGGCGAGGTCAAGCGTGGTCATCACCGTGGCGATCTCGTGGAAACCGTCCGACCGCTTCTGGATGATCTCCAGTGCAAGGTTGATCTTCGCGGGGGCGATCAGCCGGAGCCCAGAAGGACTACTCATCGTCCGGCTCGCCGAACTCCGCACCGAAGTCGGGGTCGAACTCGTCACCCTCCGGGTGGCCGTCATCGGCGTCGCGCGCTTCCAGGAGCGCAGGGTGCCGTTCCTTGATGATTTTGTAGAGGCGCTCCCAGTCCGCGACCTGGAGGTGTTGAGCACGTGCGGCTGCCTCGATGCCCGCCTCTGCGAGGATCGCGAGGACGGGGGCTCGCTCCAGCGTGAACTCATCGGTCAGCACGTTGTGGAGTTGCTTTCGCGGCTGCGCGAACCCGGCTCGGACGAGGTGGAAGAACAGTCCGATCTCGTCAGGCGGCAGACCCAGCGCTGGGTGGGGAAACTTCTCGATGGCCACCACGGCGGACTGCACCTTCGGCGGCGGCCAGAAGGCAGTGTGAGGAACTTCGAAGAGGAGGCGCGGCGCCCCGTAGACCTTTACGGAGGTCGAGAGCAGCGACTCGCGTCCCGGGCCGCCGACGATCCGCTGTGCCACCTCGCGCTGGACAAGGACCACCACCCGCTGCGGCCCGGGCTGCGCTTCAAGGAGGCGACGGACGATCGGCTGGGTGATGTAGTACGGGAGGTTGCCACAGGCGGTGTATGGCGGCTCGGCGCCGCCCTCGATCAGTAACTCGTCTGGCTCGAAGTCCATCACGTCTGCCGCGATGATCTCGAGGTGGTCGAACTCCCTGAGCCGCTCGCGCGTGGACGCGGCCAATTCCTCGTCCAACTCGACCGCAACCACGCGGCCGGCGAGTCGCGCGAGTTCCTCCGTGAGCGCACCAGGCCCGGCACCGATCTCCAGCACCGTCTCGCCGCCCTCTGGACAGCACGCGCGGGCAATGTCGCCCAGGATGAACTCGTCAATGAGGAAGTGCTGCCCGAGCGCCTTCCTCGGCTGAATGCCGAGGCGACGGAGGTACTCCGGGGGGTCCGGGATCGGCGGCTTTGGCCGCTGGGCCTTCGGTACCGACGGACGGCGCCGCGAGGCCACCGAGGAACGCTTGCGCGGGCTCACGCCCGGCCTCGGCGGCTGATCGCGGAGTGATTTTGGGGGTGGCCGTGCCCCGCCTTCGCTCGGTTGCGCCGGCTTGCTCCTGCTGGCTGGCTCAAGCCCGGCGATCCCGTGGCACCCGACGTCATCGACTTACCGTTGCTGCCTTCCGGCCCTGGCGGGGTTCGCCGCGCGCCGCCGCACGGGACCAGGCTCTCAACACTGCCCGGCGCTCGCAGTCCCTTCGCCGCCGTTCTAGGGCGGGCATTCAGCCCCGCTGAAGCGGATTGCGGGTAGAGGGCGCCGCTAACTCCCCGCCTAGCACGACCACGATCAGCGTATCAGCCACCCCTCGTTGGCGGCAGCCGGGGCCGCTCCCGACGCTCCGGCGATACACTCCGCTCCTGCTGTCACCTGACTGCGGACGGACGGAGTAGCGCGTGCGCGTCCTCTCGATCAGCCATCGCCTGCAGCACCC
>CAZVNJ010000070.1:3836-10364 GCA_964628985.1 uncultured Dehalococcoides sp. | reverse complement strand
GCGCCCTCGTGCGTCCCCGCCCCGCTCGCCTCGAGTTTGGTGGCGAGTTCATCGAAGGCACGCGCCTGCGCGCCGCAGCCACGTTCCTTGCCGGAGCCGTGCTCGCGCTTGACGCCGCTCGGCGCCTCCCCGCGGCCGTCGAGGTCACGCTCGAACCAGCCCGGCAGCGCTACGGCTGGTACATCGACCGCACCGCCTTCGGCCCCGACCTGTATCGCGAAGGTCGCGCTGCGCGGCTGCGACTCGCCGGGGGAGGGGCCGTCACCGCGCAGGATCACCTCGAAGCCTGCTGGGAGATCGCACGGGAGGCGCTCGACGGCATGGCAAGTGCCGCTGATCTCGAGGCCGTCGATCGGATAGTGCGAGGCGAGATCCCGCTGCCGAGCGAGGAGGCTGAATGGCGAGAGACAAGCGCTGCGACGGGCCGGCCCCCCGCGAGTCCCTATGCCCGTCTCGATCTCCGGCGGTCGGCGGTCGGTCCCCGGGGATCCTCGATCACCGTGGAGCCGGTCACGGCTACATGGGACTTCGTCGCCTTCCGCGTCGCGCGTGGTGAGGCCACTGCCATCGTGAGCATCCCGGAGGCGCAACTGGACGCGTTCACGCATCTGGTCGCATCGGGCGACCTCGACGACGTGCTCGCCAGGGCCTTGCGGGCGTCGCACCTCCCCAGGCTCGCGCTCCATCGCCAGACCCTGCACGCGGGTGTCTTCGCCGCCGTGGCAGCGGGCGATGCGCTGCTCCCGCGTGATCGCGTCGGCGTCGGCGCAGGGCCTGTCTCGCCGTTCCGGCCGGGGAAGGTGGAGGAGCCACCTCCCCCGCCGCCGCCCCCGCCTCCACCGCCGCCACCTGAAGAGAAGAAGCACCGGACGCGCTTCCCGTGGTGGCCGGTCGCGCTCATCGGATGCGTCGGACTGCTGGGCGGCGGGTTCTTCCTCCTCGGGGGCGGCGACGACCAGGTAGAGCCTGACCGCACGCCGACACCCGCGGCATCGCCCACAGCCGTCGCGACGGCAACTCCGGGCGTCGCCCCGCAGCCGCCGGTTGTCGGTCCGATCCGCGCCGTGCTCACCGTCCCACTCACGACGTACTCAGTCGAGGCATCGAGCCCCGCGGGTCGCCCGCTCACGTATCGCTGGTCGCTGGTCGCTGACGCGGGGCAAGACTGCGGGCGCAAGACCCCGACATCGAACGCGCCGGGGACTTCAGCCCGGGCGACCTGGAGTCACGACACTGCCGCGCCCGACAACTGTCAGCACAACTCGACGGACCACCCCTTCACGATCACGGTCGAGGTGTCTGACGGCGTGAGCCCGCCGGTGACGCGCACGTATCGAGGATCGAATTCCGGCACGGGGCCGGTCCCTTAGCGACCCTGGTTCACGGCGGCGGCCGTGGCGCCCGGCATCGTGATCACGAACTCGCATCCATCGCCGGGGTAATTCTGTACGTCGATGCGCCATCGCAGCCGTTCAGCAGCCCGATGGGCGATGAAGAGCCCGAGGCCGAATCCCCGGAACAGGTTCGCGCTATTCCCTCGAAAGAAGCGGTCGAAGAGGCGGTCGAGGTCCTCGCCGGCGATCCCGCCGCAGCGGTCTCGCACCCGAAGGACCGCGCCCGCAGTCGTGGTCCGCAGCGAGATGATGACACGTGGCTCGAGTCGCGAGTATTTCGCGGCGTTCTCGATCACATTGCCAATGACAAGTCGAGCGAGGTCGTAGTCGGCGGGGATCGCCACCTCACTCTCAGGTAGTTCTTCGTCGAACGCGACCTCGGGGTAGGACTCGAGGGTCTGCTGCACCTGTGTCAGGACCAGCGCTGCAATCGGAGTGAGCGTCTCTCGTGGTAGGACTGTCCGCTCAACCCGCCCAAGTTCCAGGAACATGTTGAGTAATCGATGGAGACGGGCGGCCTCGGTGTGTACCAACGCGAGGTCACGATGGACTTCGTCAGCCGTGGATGTCCCGTGGGCAACCTGTCCCAACAAGCGCTGCGACCTGCCCATCACCACGGTCAGCGGATTGCGCAGTTCGTGCGCGGTGAGGTCGATCAGGTGATCGCGCTCCTCCTCGTGTTGCTGACGAGCAATCGCGACGCTCAAAAGGTTGGCAGTGGATTGGAGAAATGCGATGTCGTCCGGCGAGTATTCGTGGGGACGGAAACTGTCGACCTCAAGGACGCCGAACGGGTCCGGCTCCTGATCGATGATGACGTTCACTCCGCTCCTGACTCCGAGCCGGAGGAACGCGGGATGCGCGGTGAAGCGTGTCTCCTGTCCCAGGTCGGGCACTACCACCGGACTGCGCGTCCGCAGGGCATACGACGCCTGCGAGTCGCCATCCTCTGGGATCTCCAGTTCCCCGACCACGCCCGGTGGCCAGCCGTCGCCTGCCCGCACGACGAGCGACCCGCCTCGCCGGCGCTCGAGGATCTTCGAGGCGTCCGTGCCGGTGGCTTCCCGCACGATCCGGGTCGCGTGGTCCAGGAGGGCCTGGAGGGAGCGCTCGCGGACGCTCAAGAGGCCCAACTGAACGAGCGCCACATTCAGGGCGCGCAACCGGGCCAGTTCCTGCTGCTCGTCCACGCCCGCTCCCAGGATGCGAGTCCATCATGGGTTGGTCAGGGTGTCAGTTTGGTTACCGCTGAAGGGGTAGAGGGACACGCTGCGCGTCAAAGGGTGGGCTAGGCGTTGCCGGTTCGTTCCCGAGTACCCCCCCAATCCGTCCTCGTCATATCTGAACTGACCTGACGGATCAGACCCAGGCGATCTCCATGGTGCGGCCGGTCTTGGAAGACTCGCGGACCGCGTCGAGGACCTGACGGCAACGCCAGCCATCCTCGAATGACGGGGCAGGCGAGATCCCTTCGCGGATGCCCCGCTCGAACTCGCGCACCAGAAGCCGGAACGCGACCAGCCGGTGATCGCGCTCGTCCTCGAAGGGACGGAAGGCCTGTGGCATCGGCAACTCCTCGAACGTCCGTGTGCCCACCTGTGCCCCCAGCACCACCCCGTCCGGCTCCGGGTTCGGGCCACGTTGGGTTGCGATCAGCGACCCCTCGCTGCCGCTGATGAACGTGCGTCCTCCTGTCCCCGGTCCACCTGCACTCGACGCAGTCATCGAGGCCACGACTCCCGTCGCGAACGTAAGGGTGAACTGAAAGGTGTCCTCGGCATCCGTCCGCACGATTGCCCCCGTCGCCGGGTCGGTCCGCTCCGGTCGGAGGCAGCGCAGGGTCCCGCTCGCGGACTCCACGGCACCGAACCAGTGGCGAAGGCCGTCGATGAAGTGGGAGCCGAGGCCTCCGAGCAGGCCTCCTCCCTGTGCAGCACCCGCCGTCAGCGGTGGCGGCTGCGTCACCCGCCGGCCCCCCATGAAGAGTTCCATCTGCACCGTCTGTGGTTGGCCGACGTACCCCTCGTCGAGCAACTGCTTGATGTAGGAGCGCTGTGGCGCGAAGCGAAACTCGTGCGCCACCATGGCGGTGCGTCCGGCGGCGCGGGCGGTGTCCATCATCTCTCGTGCCTGCGCGCTGTTGAGGGCAAACGGCTTCTCGCAGAGCACGTGCTTCCCGGCCGCGATCGCGGCCATCACCATCTCGTAGTGCGCCGCAGGCGGCGTGGCAATCGCGACCGCATCGAGGTCGGGACGGGACAGCAGCGCCTGAAAGTCGTCCGTCGCCTCGGCGATGCCATGCGTGGCCGCCTGCTCGCGGGCACGCTCGATCCGGCGGCTCCAGACGACGGGCACCTCCCACCCTTCCGAGAGGAACGCCGGTACGTGCACCACGGAACCGAACCCCAGCCCGACGACGCCGACTCGCAACCCAGCCATCTGAGGCCTCCCGTCCAGCGCCGGGATGGTAGTCGAGGCGGCTCCTCCAGGCGGGAACCCTGAGCTGTGTGGCGCGGTAGGATGCCCGAGCGCCGTCCGATCGGGCGGCCCGGGCAGAGGAGTGTGCGGTGCGCAAGATCGGGATCGGGCTGAACTGGCAGGGCGCCTTCAACTTGCAGGACGCGATCGAGCAGGCCAAGGTCGCCGACGACTCAGGCGTCGACCACCTCTTCGTCGCCGAGGCCTGGGGCCGTGACGCCGTGACAACAATGGCCATCCTCGGCTACGAGACGAACCGCATCCGCATCGGCACCGCGATCATCAATGTCTTCTCACGGACGCCCGGCGCGGTCGCGCAGCAGTTCTCCTCGCTGGACGCGCTCACGAACGGCCGCATGATCATCGGCCTCGGTACGTCCGGCCCCCAGGTCATCGAGCACTTCCACGGCATCCCGTTCGACAAGCCCATGACCCGCATCAAGGAGTACGTCGAGATCATCAACATGCTCCTCGCGGGGGAGCCGCTGAACTACCACGGCAAGATCTTCAACCTCGAACGCGGCTTCACCCTCCGCCACCTGGACGAACTGCCGCGCAAGCACATCCCGATCTTCATCGGCTCGTTCTCGGAGAAGTCCGTCCGTCAGACCGCCGCCCTCGCCGACGGGTGGCTCCCCGGCCACACGACGCGCTCCATGTGGAAGGACGAGGTGCAGACCTTCCAGCGCTACGTCCGCGAGGCGGGCCGCAATCCATCCGCCGTCGAGATCAAGTGCTCCGCCGGTGCCGTGATCACGGACAACCCCGAGCGCGCCTATGACGGCATCCGTCAGCAGAACGCGTTCTACATGGCCCGCATGGGCGACCTGCACTACAACGCCTATCGCAAGTTCGGCCTCGGCGAAGTCGCCGACGAGGTGCGCCGCGCGTGGCGCGAGGACGGCTCCGCTGCCGCCTACGCCGCCGTCCCCGACGACGTCGTGCAGTCCCTCGGCTACGCCGGCCCGGTCGAGGGCGCCATCGACTGGCTTGAGGAGCAGAAGGACGCGGGCTACACCCTGCACGGCGTGACCGTGGACGAGCGCGACCCGAAGAAGCGCGCGGAGATCTTCAAGAAGTTGGTGGGTTAGCGACGGCGGAATCGACCACCGGTTGGTCCAGCGGGTCGAGCGAGGTGGGCAATGCTACAGGCGCACGAAGTCAGCGAGTTGGCGTCTCGCGCCGCCGAGAGAGAGGGGCACGACCCCGAGTCATACCCTGCTGAGACACTCCGGGAACTCTTGGACTCAGGCCTGATCAGGGCGCCGTTCTCAGAGGGGGAGGGCGGCAGCGGCTGGACGTGCGCTGAGGCGACCAGGGCAACTCAGATCCTTGCGGCCCACTCGCCGTCCGCGGGGCTGATCACGGCCATGCCGCTCGGGCTTGCCGGCGTGGTCGCGAGCACGGGATCGGCGGTGCCGGACGAGCACCGCGCCGCATGGGACGAACAGGCCGCTCGCATCGCCGCTGACTTCCGGGCAGGCAAGCACTATGCGGCCTGCAACTCGGAGGCTGGCGCCGGCGGTTCGCTGGCGGCCACAAAGACCATCGCGACCAAGACTGATACGGGATGGCGGCTCACGGGCCCCAAGATCCTCGCCTCCGGTGGAGCGCACGCGGACGTGTTCTTCTCCACGGCGAAGGTGACCCAGGAGGACCTCCCGGGTGCCGGGGTAGTCGAGTTCTTCTTCATCCCCACCGACGCCCCTGGGGTCACCATCGCCCAGGACTGGGACGGCTTCGGCATGCGCAGCACCGAGAGCCAGAGCGTCCGCTACGAGGACGCGATCGCGTCTGAGCTCTGGGGATTCCCCAACTTCCTCGCCGTGGCGCAACCGCTGCCGTACTTCTTTTGTCTCTTCGCCGCGATCCCGCTTGGCTGCGCGACCGGCCTGCTGCAACTGATGAGCACGCCGGCTCCCACATCACCCGCGCTCCGGCTCCGACTTGCCGATGCGCGCATGAAGCAGGAAGCGCTCGCTGCCTACCTACATGAGACGGCTGCCGCCTGGCGGCCGGCGGCTGGTGCCGAATATGCCGCGCGCGTCCTGCGCACCAAGACATACGTCTCCTCCGAGGCGACGAAGCTCTGCGCCGAGTTGTTCGCCCTCAGCGGTGGCCGCCACTACCGCCGCGACGGTGCCGCTGCCCGATTCCTCGCCGACTCCTTCGCGGGCACGGCTCTCCGTCCGCCGTTGGCCCAGGCCCTGGACTCGCTCGTAGAACAGTTCGAGGGCTAGATCCCGTCGCGCGACCGTGCCATGTCGGCGTTTGAGGGTCGCCGGTCGTCCTTAATGCTCGCGCCGTGGATTGGTCGCTTCTCCCAGATCCTCCAGAGCCCCGCGGCCCGTCTCGATGAGCGCGACGCTCGGACGATCCTCAGGCCGGCTTCCGGCAGGTGACGAGGGGTTCGCGCCGGCAGGACCCCGCCCACCGTGATCCGCCCCCCGGATACGCAAGAGCCGCAGCGCTTCCAGCGCCGCGGCCCCTGAGCACTGCGCCTCGGTGCGCGGCTACGCCTGACGGCGTCCGCGCGGTCCCGTCCCGCCGCCACCAAGGTCACCTCGATGCTCGCGTAGGAGCGCCTCGACGTCGGCGAGCACCGAGGCGCTTTCCGGCAGCGGCTCACTCCCCTTGGCCTGCACTGGCGGGGTCG
>CAZVNJ010000070.1:2324-3736 GCA_964628985.1 uncultured Dehalococcoides sp. | reverse complement strand
ACCGAGGCGCTTTCCGGCAGCGGCTCACTCCCCTTGGCCTGCACTGGCGGGGTCGCCTCAGTGGCGGTCCACCCCTGCGACTGGTCGAACTGCTGCTCCAGGTTGCCGATGAACTCCGCGAGCGAAGGCGAGCCCTGGATCTGCACCTGGGCCTGCCGTGCCACCTCCTCGATCTGCGCGTCGAGAGAGCGCAGGTCGACGGGCATTCCGAACTCCTGAGCGACGGCGTCCGCGAGGGCGCGCGCAGCGTGCGGGCTCGGGTCCACTCCCACGTAGAACGGGGCCATCGCGTTCAGCGTCCCGGCGGTCATGCCCTCGTCCACGAGCAGCCGGCCCAGCGCCATCGTGAAGGTCGCCGGCCCCTGGTAGCGCGGCAGCGAGGCTGGCTGGCCGAAGCGCCGCGTCCCGGCTGCCGCGCCCTGCGGCACCCACATCAGCGGGGCACGCCGCGTGTGCGGCGTGGCCGCGTTGAAGGAACTGAGCAGGATCGCCTCGCGTACACCGGCTTCGCGGGCGAGCCCGGCGAGCGCGCGCGCCACTGCCCGCCAGTGGAAGTGCGGCTCGATGCCCGTCAGCAGCAACACGTCGCGGTCGCGCAGGGAGACGCGGTGGATCACCAGACGGGGCCAGTCGAGCACACGCTGGCCCTCTTCCACGCGCACGATGGGCCGCGCCACCGTGAAGTCGTACAGCTCATCGCTGTCGAACTCCGCCACCACCTCAGGCCGCGCCTCTGCAAGGAGCGCCTCGACGGCTGCCGCCGGCGTCGTGTTGCCCGGGGAAGCGAACCCCGCGATCAGCACCGGGTCCCGGAGCGCCCGCACGTCGCCGTGTGTGTGAATCAACTCCATCGCTTGCTCCTTCCGAAGCAGGACGCCGGCGCGATCACCTCGGCCGCGCGCGTCCCGGTGGCGCGGGTCTGCGTGCCTATCGCGCGCTTCCCACGGCATGGGGTGCCGCCTCGCGTGCCGCGGCGCCGAGCATCACGAGTCCAAGGCGCGAACGCAGCCACGGGACCAGGTCGACGAGCCGCGTGAACTGCTCGAAGCGTAGACCGTGCAGGATGGCGTCCCGCTCCGCCTCGTAGCGCGCCTGCGCGGCCTCCCGGTCGAGGGCCGCCGCGGCCTCGTCGTAGGCGCGGGCGAGCACACGGGCCTCCTCCGGGTCGAGCTCGAGCCAGGCCAGCAGGCGGCGGTGCGCGGCCTCCCGGCGGGCATCGGTCGAGAGGGAGGCCTCGCGGCGGAGCTCCTGCGTGGCCTGGCGGCGTAGGTCGGCCTCGCGGAGCAGCAGCATCTCTGCGTAGCGGTCGCGGGCGGTCGGGCCGGATCCGGTGGTCATCTGATCAGCGTGAAGCGGGTCGAGTTCGCGGATACCGCGGTCAAGAACTGCCTTGCTCATCACAACCTCCTGCC
>CAZVNJ010000070.1:0-2224 GCA_964628985.1 uncultured Dehalococcoides sp. | reverse complement strand
GCGGGATCCAGGCGCTTCATTCCAGCGATGCGGTCGAAGTCCGCATCAGCGCTCACTATCTGAGTGACCCCCAGGCGTGCCATCACCGCCGCATGGACCAAATCTCGGGAAGCCACTGCTGGATTTCGGTCGGCGAGCCGGATCACCTCTTCCATGTCCGCCGGGGTGATGGATTCGATGCGGCCCTCCATCACTGCCGTGAATTCGACCACTGCTGCTCGGCCGCTCTCCCACATCCGAAGCGCTCGGTACCGGTGCAGCATCTCCTGGATGACCTCGACATCCGTGACGAAGGCCTCCGGACGCTCCGCGGCCATCAGGAGAATCTGGAGAGCGGGCGCCTTCAGGGGATGCGGTCGCCCCGAGGCGTAGATCGGGATGTTCGCGTCAAGAAAGGCCGGTTGGCTCATGAGCACCGTCGAGTTCGCGCGACAACGTCACCGGATCCGGCGTGTCCTCGATCTCCATCGCCCCGAGCGCCTGCGCCGCCTGTACCCGCCGCTCGCGCACCAGCACGTCGTAGGCATCGTCGATCATCGAGCGGACCGCCTCCGAGAGAGCCGTGCCGTTCCGCGCGGCGACCGCGGCCAGTTTTCGCCGCCGCTCTTCATCGAGCCGTACTTCTAGCCGTTCGGTCGTCATCCGATCCTCCGCGTACGGCTAAAATTGTACGGCAGGAGATAGCCGGGAGACGCCCACTGCCATCGCCTAGTTCCCCGACACCTCGAGGACGACCTCTACCAGATCGCCCTCGGCGAGGCCTTCGGCCGCGCGGACCTGCTTCTTCACCGGGAGGACGTAGGAGCCGGACTTCGAGTCGGGAAACACCGAAGTCGCCCAGCGCGTCTGGCCCACCGTCGCCGCCACGCGTACGGCGCCGAAGCCCCGCGCGGGCGCCGGGCGGACCTCGCGGATCACCTCGGCGACCTCGGTGGGCAGCGTGACGAAATGCCACGCACCGGCGCCCTCATAAAGCCACAACCGCGCCTGGAAACGGAGGTCCACCCACCGAGGGTAATCGGAATGCCTACAGTCAGCCGCCGGTCCGGTGCAAGGCGCGATAGGTGAGCACTCCGCCGGCGGTCACCGACTGGAAGAGCACCACTGAGCGCACTCGCGCGGGCAGTCGAGGCGGTGGGGGCAGCGCCCGCACGGCCGCGGCCAGCGCGTCCCACTGCCGCGCGTCCGGACGCCCTCGCGCCCTCGCGATCGTGAGGTGCCCGCTGAACCGCTCCTCCGAGGGCGCCACGCCCGCCGCGCGCACCGCCTGCTCCACGCGGCGCACGAGGTCATCGAGACCCGCACCCTCGACGCCGAGCCACACGACCGACCGCCCGAACGTCCCCGCGCGCCCCAGCGCGATGTCGAGGTCGACGCTGGCCACGTGCTCATCGAGCGCCTGCTGAAGCGTCGGCACCCCGTCCTCCGGGTGCTCGCCGATGAACCGCAACGTGACATGCAGGCGCTCCGGAGGCACCGGCCGCAGCAGTGCGCGGGCCTCGGCGGGCAGCGCATCCACGGTGGCGCGTGCCGCCTCCCGCCAGGCCTCGGGGACCTCGAGGGCGATGAACAGACGCAGGCGGCCGCTCCTTCCTCGATGGGACCTGGAGGGCCGTCGATGGGCCCCAACGTGGTCTGGCTCGAAGTCTAGGTGGACGTCGAGGGCGAGTCCTGAGCTCTGAGTCGCCCGATGATTCCGCGCCGGAGTCGCCCTCGCTGGCATCACTAGAATGAGCGCGCGCGTCCCGCCGTATTCCAACGCTGCAAGCGAGACGTCGAAGGAGGGCAACGATGGGATTCCGAGGCGTCGACCACGTCGTGATTGCGGTGAAGGACTTCGAGTCCGCGATCAAGCAGTTCGAAGCGATCTACGGCATGCCCGTCGAGCGCGGCACGGCCCCCGGCATGAAGACCGCCTTCTTCCGCCTCGCCGACTCTTACCTCGAACTCGTCACCAACGACGGCGACGAGGGCCCGATCGCGAAGCGCCTGAACGAGACCGGCGACGGCATCCACCTCATCGCGATGCGGACCGACGACATGGACGGCACGCTGAAGGAACTCCGCGCCAACGGCGTCCGCCTGATCGGCGACCCCGGCGAGGGCAACCCCGTCACCCGCCAGGTCTTCATCCACCCCGCCTCCGCGGGTGGCATCCTCACGCAGATCATCGCGAGGTAGCGGCGCGGCTTCGCGGGAGCCCGAGGCGGAACCCGCCGAGGCG
>CAZVNJ010000069.1:3239-10412 GCA_964628985.1 uncultured Dehalococcoides sp. | reverse complement strand
AGAACGGCCTCTCGCAGGCGCGCCACTTCGCGGAGTCGGCGCAGGTGACGAGCGTCATGTTGACCAAGTTGGACGGTACGGCGAAGGGCGGCATTGTCTTCGCCATCGCGCGCGAGTTCGGCCTGCCTGTCCGCTTCGTCGGCGTCGGCCAGCGCGAGGGCGACCTCGCACCGTTCGACCCCGCCGCCTTCGTCCGGTCGTTGCTGGCCGACCCCACCGCGGCCGGGACGTAGCACTCGGAAGTGGGCGCAGCCGGATCGGTCGCCTCCTGGTACCTCGCGTCCCTCGCGGTCCTGCTCGTGGGGATCATCCCGGCCGCACACCTCTTCGACCGGCTCCCCACGCGCGGGGTGCTGTACGCCCGCGCGCTGGGGCTCCTCGCCACCACGTGGCTCGCATGGACGGCGGCCCGCTTTGGCCTCGTGGCGTGGGGCACGCCGCTCGTCGTTGGTTCGCTCGGGCTCGTCGCCTGTGCGAGCGCCGTGCTCGCGTGGCGCCGGCCCGAGGTGCGACGTCTCCTGTTCGAGACGCGCCTGACGCTGCTCGCCGGCGAGGTGGTCTTCCTGCTGCTCTTCCTGCTGATCGCGTTGCTCCGGTCGCAGGCCCCCGCCGCGTACGGCACCGAGAAGCCAATGGACCTCATGCTGATCACGGCGGTGCACCAGGCGACCACCATGCCGCCCCCTGACCCGTGGCTCGCGGGGCATGAGGTGTCCTACTACCACCTCGGCCATGCCAGCGCGGACGTCCTCGCCCGGCTCTCGCATCAGCAACCGGGCGTCGCGTTCAACCTCGTCACCGCCTCCACCGGTGCCACCGCCGCGGTCGCGGTAGCCGGCCTGGCCCTGGATGTCGCTGGACTCGCCGGGCTGCGACGTCGAGTGGCGCGATGGACTGCAGGCGGCGTTGCGGTCGCCTCGATGCTGCTGGTCGCGCCCGTGGTCGGGCTGTTGGCGGTGGTGAGCGCGCACGGGTGGGGGCGGGACCTGGTCGCGCGCCTCGGAGTCGAGGGCGTGCCGCCGCATGGCGGCACAGCCGGCTGGGTCCCGGAGGCCTTCTGGTGGTGGTGGAGCACGACGCGCGTCCTCCCGGGCACGATCACCGAGTACCCCGCGTTCACGCTGCTCCTCGGCGACGTGCACGCGCACCTGCTCGCGATGCCCCTCGCCATCCTCGCGCTCGCCCTCGCCGCACAGGTCTTCGAGGGTGGGCGGCCCCTCACCTGGCGTGGCTGGCTGCGTGACCCGGCGCGTCTGCTGCTGACATCGTTGTTGTTCGCAGGCATCGCCATGACCAACGCCTGGGACGTCGTGACTCTGGGGCTCGTGTGGGCGACCGCGGGCCTGTTCACGGCGAGCCGTGCGGGTTGGCGCCCACCGACCTCGTTCGTGCTGATCGCGCGCTGGGCCGCCATCCCCGTGCTGCTGGCGATCGCGCTCGCCTGGCCGCTCCTCGGCCGTCTCGACCCGCCACCCACCGGCCTCGAGGTGGTAATCGGCGAGCACTCGGATCCGGCGCGATGGCTCGCCGTCTGGCTCGCCCCCATCCTCTCGACCACCGCCGCGCTCCTCATCCTCCGCCCGCGGTTCGACCGGGTCGCGGGCGCCGTGGCGGGTGGCCTCGCGCTGCTGGTGGTCGCGGCCTGGGCCGTGGGCGCCGGCATGGAGGCGCCCGGTGAGCTGCGAGACCGTGGGAGCGGCTGGGCCGTACTCGCGGGCCTCGCCATCGCCATCGTGCTCCTCGCCGGCTGGACGCGCGCCGCGGACAGCGCACGGGACCGAGGACTCGCCACCGCGCTGTTCCTCGTCGGTGCGGCCACGGCGCTCGTGTTTGCCACGGAACTTGTGCGCGTCCACGATGCCTTCGGGTACCGGCTGAACACCGTCTTCAAAGTCTGGTTGCTGGCGTGGGTGACGCTCGCCGCCGCGGCAGGCGCACTGGCGGGGATCGCGATTGACCGGATCGACGCCTCGGCGCGCGGGGCTTGGCGCACGGGCTTTGCCCTCGCCTGCCTGGTCGTCGTCGTGGCCTCGGTGGTGACTCCGCCCGCGATCGCCGTCAGCAGGCGCCAGGAGGGCCAGACACCGACACTCGATGCGACCACCTACCTGGACTCGGACCTGCCAGGCCTGCGCCCAGCGGCGGCGTGGGCGCGTTCCGCACTCGACCCTCACGAGGCCGTGCTGCTGCAGGCGGTAGGCGAGTCATACAGCGAAGGCGGCCTGCTCGCGGCCCTCAGCGGCGTCCCGACGCTGCTCGCCTGGCCGGGGCATGAGCGGCAGTGGCGCGGCGAGGTGCCCGAGCCTCGGCGCACGACCGTAGACGAGATTTATGCCGGCGACGGCGATGCAGCCGGCGTCGCACGGGCCGCCGGGGTCACGCACGTCTATGCGGGTATCCTCGAACGAGACCAGTATGGCTTCCGCGTGAGCGCGCGCTTCGCCGGATGGCAGGTCGTCTACAGCGATGAACACGGGTCGATCTTCGAAGTGCCGGGGGCCACGCCATGACCACCGACGACCGCATCGTCGACGCTGCACCGCCTGCGGAGCCCGAGACCACTGACCTACCCGAGGCAGAGCCGCGTGTTCTCGGGATGCAGCACAGCGCCCTCGGCCGCGCACGCGACGCAGCCGTCCGGGCCGCGGAATGGCGGCCGGATCGTATCGAGGGCACCGTCCTCGCGATCGCGCTGGTTGCGCTCGTCCTCCGCATCACCGGCCTCGACGTCCGCGCGCTGCATCATGATGAGTCGCTCCATGCGACCTTTTCGTGGTACCTCGCGGAGGGGCGCGGATACCGCCATGACCCGCTGACCCACGGCCCGTTCCAGTTCCACATCACGGCGCTCGCCTTCCTGCTGTTCGGCGACTCCGACGCGACCTCGAGGATCCCGGCCGCCCTCTTCGGGACGGGGTTAGTGCTGATGCCGCTGCTGCTGCGGCGCACCCTCGGTGCAACCGGCACGATCGCGGCCTCTGCACTCTTCACGATCTCGCCCGCGCTGCTCTACTACTCGCGCTTTGCGCGCGAGGACTCCTACGTCGCGCTCTTTCTCATGCTTGCCTCGATTGCGGTCTGGCGATTCATCGAGGAGGGCCGCCTGCGCTGGGTCGTCACGCTCGCCGCTGCACTCGGGTTCGCTTTCTCGACGAAGGAGACGACCTACATCTACGTGGCGATGCTCCTGCTCTACCTCAACGGCGCAACGGCGCACCGGCTGTTCTGGGAGGCACGCGAGGGACGGACCGTCACCCGTGGTGAGGTCCTGCGCGGGATGCTGCTGATCCCGGTCACCTGGCTGGTCGTCGCGTTCTGGGAGCCGCTCGCGCGCCTGCGTGGGCGGCTGGGGTGGGAGCGTCTGCCGCGCGAGGGAGCGCTACTGATCGTCGCCGGCACACTGACCCTGCCGCTCCTCGCGGCGCTGGTCAGCGTGCCCGTCGAGTCGCTGAACGGCGGGCCGCTCTCGGACGATCTCGACCGTCGCCTGCGCATCGCGACGGTAGGGGTGTTGCTGATCGCCGCGGCGTGGGTCGGTACCGGATGGCAACCGGCGTGGTGGCTGGCCGCGGCGGGCGCCTTCCTCGCCGTCACGGTGCCGCTGTTCACGACGATGTTCACGCAGCCTGACCGGATCTGGGGCCTGCCGTGGGACTCACTCGACTACTGGCTCGACCAACACGGGGTACAGCGCGGCGAGCAGCCGCTCTTCTACTACCTGATGATGCTGCCGATCTACGAGATCCTCACGCTGGTGCCCGCGCTGGCGGTCGCCGCGTGGGGGATCCTTCGGCGCGATCGCTTTGTGATCTTCGTCGGCTGGTGGTTCCTCGGCTCACTCGTCGCCCTCTCATACGCCGGCGAGAAGATGCCGTGGCTCACCGTGCACCTCGCGATCCCGCTCGCGCTGCTCGCTGCCTACGGCCTCGGACGCGCCCTGCCCGCCGCACGGGATGCGGCGCGCGCCGGGCGAGGGCGGCCGGTGGCATGGGCTGGGTCAGGCCTCGCGGCGGCGGGGATGCTGCTGCTGCTCGTCTACACACTGGACACGGACATCGGCCTCAACCACCGTCACCCGGACACGGCAGTCGAGCCGTTGATTTACGTGCAGACCACACCCGAAGTCCCCGTGCTGTCACGGACCATCCACGAATGGATGGCGGAGGGCCGCGCCCAACAGGTGCTCGTGGACAATTCGGAGTCCCTCACCTGGCCCTGGGCGTGGTACCTGCGCGACCTCAACGTTCGGTATGCGGACGCCCCCTTCTTCCGAGAGCGCCCCGCGGATCCGGGTACGATCCTCGTGCTCGCGGTCGGCACGCTGCCGGACTTCTCGGAGTCACGGTTACGCTCGGAACCGCCGGTCCCGTACCTCCATCGTTGGTGGTTCGTGGAAGATGGCTACCGCCGCGTCACCTGGGGCAATTTCCTGTCCGGCCTCGCCGACGGCTCCCTCCTGCGCCGTTGGGCGGAGTTCCTCCGTCATCGCACGCCGGCGGAGACGCTGGGGGCGCTCGAGGGGGAGGTGCTCTTCCCGCGGGAGCCGGCGGCACCCGCACCCTGACCCATCGTTCGACGACAGGTCGTAGCCGGGAAACATGGCAGACTGGAAGGGCCAGCCCATCGTCGAGGAGCGCCCATGCGCCACGCCCGCACCTGGATCGGCTTCGCCGTCAGTCTGCTGTTCCTCGCCCTGCTGCTTGCCCGAGTTGACCGTCACGAACTGCTGGACGCCCTGGGCGGAGTACGCCCGGGCTGGTTCGTCCCAGCACTCCTGCTGCTCGCCGCCTCGCTGTGGGTGCGGGCAACGCGTTGGACCGTGATCCTGCGGCCGGTACGTCCGATCGGCACGCGCGACGCCGCGTCGCTCCTCGTCATCGGCTACGCGGCAAACAACCTCCTCCCCGCCCGCGCGGGCGAAGTGGTACGCAGCCTGCTCTTCCAGCGGCGTCATGGAGGCTCCGCGCTCACCGCACTCGCCACAATCGTCGTCGAGCGTGTGTTCGACGGCTCGGTGCTGGCGGTCTTCCTGGCGGCGGCGCTCGCTGGCGGGACGACCAGCGGCCCGCTGCGCACCCTCGCCCTTATCGCAGGCGCCGCCTTCACCGCGCTCCTGCTCGGCCTCGCCGCACTCTCTGCCTGGCCGGGGCCGATGCGCACCGTGATCGGCCGCCTGCTCGGGATCATCCCGGGCGGCCTGCGCGGTCGTGTCGAACCACTCGTCGGCCGGTTCCTGGACGGCCTGGTGCTCGTGCGAGGCGCCGGCACGTGGGCCAGTGTGCTCGGGTTGACGGCGCTGTCCTGGACGCTCGAAGCGGGCTGCTACTGGATGGTAGGGGAGGCGTTCGACCTCGGCCTGGCGCCCTGGGCCTACCTCGGGATCTGCGGTGCGGCCAACCTCGCGATCGCCGCGCCGAGCACCGCCGGGGGCATCGGGCCATACGAGTTCTTCGCCCGGGAGGTGGCCGTGGCACTCGGCGTCGCAGCCGCCGCCGCGACCGCATACGCCCTCGTGCTGCACGCCGTGATCCTCCTGCCCGTCGCGCTCGCAGGAGTCATCCTGCTCTGGCGCGAACAACTGGGCCTCCGCACACTGACCACCACCGAGTTGCCGTCCGAACCAGCGAGGCCTGCCCGATGAAGATCGTCGTGATCGGCGCCGGCGTCGCGGGCCTCGCCGCCGCCTACGACCTCGCGGGCCACGGGCACGAGGTAGAGGTCGTCGAGGGCGGTCCGGTCCTCGGCGGCCAGGTGCGCACGTTCGAGGTAGGCGGAGGGCGCCTCGAGTCGTTCTACCACCACCTCTTCCTCTCGGACACGGCGATCTGCGTGCTGCTGGAGGAGCTCGGCCTGCGCGACGAACTGCAGTGGATCGATTCGAACGTCGGGCTGCACGCAGGCGGGAAGGCGTACCCGTTCGTCGGGCCCCTGGACCTGCTGCGCTTCGACCAGGTCTCGTTGCTCACGCGCGTACGGCTCGGCCTCGCGGCGCTCTGGCTCCGCCGCCAGTCCAACTGGACGAAGTACGAGGGCCGCCGCGCCGCCGAGTGGATCCGCCGCGCCGTGGGGAAGCAGGGGTACGACCACGTGTGGGGACCGCTGCTGCGCGCGAAGTTCGGCGAGCACGCAGAGGACGTCGCCCTCGTGTGGTTCTGGGGCAAGATCTACCTGCGCTTCGCGAGCCGGCAGGGCGGCCTCTTTGCGAAGGAGCAACTCGGCTACCTGCGCGGCTCCTTTGGCCGGATGGTGGACACGCTCGCGCAGCAGATCGAGGAGCGAGGCGGCCGCCTCCACCTCGGCACCCCCGTCGAGCGCGTGATCGTGGAGGACGGCCGCGTCACCGGCGTGCGCCTCGGCGGCGCGCGGGCGGGCGACGTGATCGCGGCGGACGCAGTGCTCGCCACAGTTCCCAGCGGCCTCTTCGCGCAGATCGCGCCCGAGGTGGGCGAGGCGTCGCCGGAGTACCAGAGGATGCTGGAGTCTGTGGTCTACCAGTGGGCGACGGTGCTGGTGCTCGCGCTCGACCGGCCGCTCTCGCCGATCTACTGGCTGACGATGACGGAGCCAGACTGCCCGTTCGTCGTCGCCGTGGAGCAGAGCAACCTCGTCCCCGCCGCCACGTACGGCGGCCTGCACCCGGTCTACTTCTCGAACTACGTCGACCCCGGCGACCCGATCATCGAGGAGGACGCGGACGCCGTGCTCGACCGCTACGAGGCGCACATCAAGCGGATCAACCCGGCCTTCGACCGCTCCTGGATCAAGGGCCAGTGGCTCTTCAAGGACCGTGCCGGCCAGCCGATCGTCCACCACCGCTACCACGAGAACATCCCGCCGCACCGCACTCCCGTGGCCGGCCTCTACCTCGCCAACACGACGCAGATCTACCCCGAGGACCGCGGCCAGAACTACTCGATCCGCCTGGGGCGGCGCGTGGCACGGCTGCTGGAGGCGGACCTCGGAGCGGGGCGGTAGGACGGCCTCCTTGCGGGGCGGCGGAAGGCTGTCGCCCCCTGGATTCGAGCCAGATTCCCGCCGTTTGAGGCCGCCCCCGGGCCGCCATATAGTGCCTCAGGGATTGGGGCACGAGGGCATCCCTCGAGGAGCGTCCCCGGGCTAGGAGTGCTGCATGCCGCTGGAGACCGAGGCACGCGCGCAGATTCGCGCTCTGGT
>CAZVNJ010000069.1:0-3139 GCA_964628985.1 uncultured Dehalococcoides sp. | reverse complement strand
AGGAGTGCTGCATGCCGCTGGAGACCGAGGCACGCGCGCAGATTCGCGCTCTGGTCGCGGAGTTCCGCCCCGACCACGGCGACCTCCTCGCCGCCATGCACAAGGTCCAGCACCACTACGGCTACCTCTCCCGCGAGGCGATGGACGTCATCGCCCAGCAACTGAACCTCTTCGCCGCCGAGGTCTACGGTGCGGCCTCCTTCTACGAGGAATTCCGCTTCACCCCGCCGGCGCAGACGAATATCCGCTGGTGCTCCGGCCCCGCCTGTCGACTGAAGAACGGCGGCGGCATCCGCGACGCGCTCCTCGCCACGCTCGGCCTCGACGAGATCCCAGAGGACACCGAGGACGGACGCGTGGGCATCATCCTGGGCCAGTGCAACGGCACCTGCGAGGTCGCGCCGATGGTCTGGCTCGAACAGCACAGCACGCACCGCGTGGAGCCGGTGGGTGGCCTCAACGCCGCGCGCGCCATCCGCATGGCGCGCGCCCTGCGCGACGGTGCCACGATCGAGGCCAGCATCGAGGAGGCCCGTCGTGCCTGATGCCCTCGAGCGGTACGACGCGCTCCGCGCCGTGGCCGACGCCGAATACGCCGCCTGGCGCAAGCCCGAGCGGCCCCGCATCGACGTCGCCATCGACCAGTCGTCAATCACGAATGGCGCGCTGAAGACGCGGGATGCCCTCGAACGGGTGGCGCGCGAGCGCAACGCCGCGGTGGACTTCGGGCGTGTCCACGGGTACGGCATGCAATGGGTGCATCCCACCGTGCAGATCACCTTCCCGGACGGCGCGACGGTGCTCTACGGCCCCGTGCGCGAGGCTGACGCCCCCGCGATCGTGGACGAGGCGACCGGCCGCTGGGGCGCCGCCGCCGCACTGCGCCTCGGCACCATCACCGGCGAGCGGCCCGGCGTGCCCTCGATCCGCGATCACCCGTTCTTCGCGCTCGAGCCCGAGCGGCGGCTGCTGAAGAACATCGGCCTGACGGACCCGGAGTCGCTCAACCACTACATCGCGCAGGGCGGCTACCGGGCTTCGGCGCGCATCTTCGGCCGGCATCTCTCCGAAGAGATCGTGCGCAACACGCTGAATGACGCCGGCCTCACCGGCCGCGGCGGGGCGAACTTCCCCGCCGGCACCAAGTGGGGCTTCCTGTACGGCGCGCCAGGCGAGGAGCACTACCTGGTCTGCAACGCGGACGAGGGCGACCCCGGCGCCTGGGTGAACCGCGTCGTGATGGAGGGTGACCCGCACCTCCTGCTCGAGGGGATGCTCATCGGCGCCTACGGGACGAAGTCGAAGGCCGGCTTCATCTACCTGCGCGACGAGTACCCGCTGTCGATTGCCCGCATGGAAGCCGCGATCAAGGACGCCGAGGCGGCGGGGATCCTGGGCGACGACATCCTCGGCACGGGGATGGAGTTCCACCTGCGCGTGATCCGCGGAGCAGGCGCCTACGTCTGCGGCGACGAGACGGGCCTGCTCGCCTCGATCTCGGACGAGCGCGGGATGCCGCGGGTGAAGCCGCCGTTCCCGGCGGCGCGGGGCGCGCTCAACAAGCCGTCGAACGTCAACAACGTGGAGACCTACGCCAACGTCCCGTTGATCGCGACCCACGGCTCCGAGTGGTACCGCGAGATGGGCACGAAGGCGCAGAGCGGCACCAAGATCTTCTCCTTCTCCGGCGACATCGTGCGCACCGGCTTCATGGAGGTGCCCTTCGGCGTGCCGCTCGCGAAGGTGCTCGAGGCGTGCGGGGGGATCGAGGACGGCCGGGCGCTCAAGGCGATCCAGCCCGGCGGCCCGCTGGGTTCGCTCGTTCCGGCGAGCGCGCTCGACAAGCTCGTGCTCGAGCCCGCCTCGTTCCTGCCCTACGACGCGATGCTCGGCGGCGGCGGCATTGTCTTCGGCTCGGACCGCACGAGCGTGCTGGTGCTGGCGGAGATGTTCGCAGAGTTCGTCGAAGAGGAGTCCTGCGGCCGCTGCACGACCTGCCACGGCGGCAACCAGCGCAAGACCGAGATCATCCGGCGCGTGATCGACGGCCACGGACGGCGCGAGGACGAGCCGAACCTCATGCTGATCGACAAGACGATCCAGTTCTCCAACTGCGCCCACGGTCAGCTCAGCCCGAAGTCGATGCGCAACGTGCTGCAGCACTTCCACGACGAGTACGAGGCCGCGCTGCGCGGCGAGGACTCGACGCTCTCGCTGAAGGGCGCGACGCGCTTCCGCGTCGCCCAGCCACGCGACCCTCGGGTCGAGGAAGCCGCTGACATCTGTCCGGTGAACGCCTTCCGCGGCGCGCCAGGCGCGCGCACGATCGACGAGGCTACGTGTATCCACTGCCAGGCCTGCACGGACGTCGCCCCGGGCGCCGTCGTGCGCGAGGCGCGTCCACGCGCGCCGCGCATGGTGCCGATCGGATAGCCGGTGATGGCGCGCCTCTCGGCGGCCCGCTACGTGCCCTCGCCGCGCATCTGGGTGTTCTTCGCGCTGATCGCCGTGATCGGCTTCGTCGCGTGCGGCTCCGGGGCGGTCGCCTGCTCGATCTCCCGCCCGGTCGCGATCGTCGCGGTCGCCCTCGCCACGGTGATCTCGTTCTTCGACGAGCCGCGCCCGCCCTCGGACGTGGTGGAGCGCTAGCCCCTCACACTTCGCGGCGCTCGGGGAAGATGAACCCCGCGAAGCGATACTGGCCGCGCTGCTCCGCTTGCTCCCAGGTCAGCGAGGTGTGGCCCACGATCCCCCACATCGACGTGCGGAAGCGCGAGGCTCCCGGGCAGAGGTAGCCCCAGTTCATCTCGCTGACCGTGAAGCCCTCGGGCCAGACGGACTCGACATAAGCAACGTGGCCGTTCCCCCAGCCGGGGCCGTTCCACGCCAGCCCGTCGCCCCAGACGATGACGAGGCCGGGGCGGGCGGCTCGCAGGTCCTCGCCCGTCACCCAGCCCCGGGCGGAGGCGTTGCGCAGCCACGAGCGGGCATGCCCGTTCCAATTCACGCCCGGCTCGGGGGCCACGGTGTCGAAGCGCCGCGCCGCATGGGTGGTGCACTGGCCGCCCGAGCCCTCGCGCGTGCTCGCGAAGCCCTTGTGCGGCCGCGCGTCACGCCCCCAGGACATGTCGCAGTCGCC
>CAZVNJ010000068.1:0-10916 GCA_964628985.1 uncultured Dehalococcoides sp. | reverse complement strand
GGTCGAGCGGGGCGAGGCGCTCCCGTAGACTGGGGTGCATGACACGTGTCCTCGTCGCCATGTCGGGTGGGGTCGACTCGGCGGTCGCCGCCGGGCTGCTGCATGAGCAGGGGTACGACGTCGTCGGGGTGACACTTCGGCTGTACACCGAGGCCGACGAGACGGCGCTGCGCTCCGGGCGCACCTGCTGTGGCATCGAGGACGTCGGGGACGCCCGCGCGGCTGCCCAGCGCATCGGCATCCCCCACTACGTCCTGAACATGGAGCGCGAGTTCGAGCGCGACGTCGTCGAGCCGTTCGTGGACGCGTACCGCAACGGACGCACGCCGAACCCCTGCCTCAACTGCAACCAGTACGTGAAGTTCGACACCCTGCTCAACCGCGCCCTTGCGATGGGCGTCGACTACCTGGCGACGGGCCACTACGCGCGGGTCGAGCGGGACGGCGATGTCGTACGACTGCATCGGGCGGTCGACGACGAGAAGGACCAGTCCTACGTCCTCTACACGCTCGACCAGGAGGCGCTTCGGCGCACGCTCTTCCCGCTCGGCGGGCTGACGAAGGCCGAGACGCGGGCGCACGCTCGACGGCTGGGGCTGCCGCTTGCCGAGAAGCCGGACAGCGTCGACATCTGCTTCGTCCCGGGCGGCGACTACCGCGAGTTCCTCGCCGTGCGCGGGGTGACGGGCACGCCGGGCACCATCGAGCGGCCGGACGGCACGACGGCGGGCACCCACCTCGGCATCCCTCTGTACACCGTGGGACAGCGTCGAGGCGTCCCGGTCGCACCCGTCGCCGGAACGGACGGTGCGCCGGCGCGCCAGTTCGTCACCGCCATCGATGCGGGCCGTAACACCATTACGGTGGGTGATGAGCGCGACCTGCTGGCCTCGCACGTCGAGGCGAGTGCGCCGCACTGGACGGCCGCGCCGCCGGAGCCCGGCGAACTGCTGACGGCCCGCATTCGTTATCACGCTACAGACCTCCCGGCGCGCGTCGAGGCCATGGGTGACGACGGCTTCACCATCGCCCTCGACGTACCGGCACGGGCGGTGGCGCCCGGGCAGGCACTCGTGCTCTACCGGGGCACCGAGGTGGTGGGCGGGGGCACCATCGAGGGGTCGCGTCGCTGGGACATCGCCCAGAGGGCTCCGCCCGGGCGCCCAGATCGCTGAAACACTTTGCTATCGTTGAATGACGGCCATCCCACCCTGGACCGACTGCTGAGGCGTACATGACCTCTCGGGGATCTTCGCGCTCCACGGCCCGCTGGCGAGCGCTGCTGACGGCAGGCGTCGTCGTGCTCACGGGCCTGCTCACCGCGTGCTCGGGGGGCGGCGACGAGGTCCGCCTCCTCACGCCGACGCCGAGCCCGTCCGCCTCGCCCACACCGGAGAAGACCGCGGAGCCGATCCCGACGCCGAAGGTCACGCCGGGGCCGAACCCGAACCGGGAGCCCTTCAAGAACCTGGACGACTTCCTGAAGGAGTACGACTACCCGAAGGACGCGACCTTCGCGCGGATCAAGATCCCCACGATCAGCCTGGACGCTCGGGTGGCGCCGAGGGTGGTGGGACGCGACGGCGTGATGGCGGACCCCGCGGGCCCCGCGGACATCATCTGGTACGACCTCAGCGGCTGGCCGGGCCTCGGTGGGAAGCCGGGCGAGGGCGGCAACGCGATCTTCTCCGGGCACGTGGACTACGACTACGTGATCCCGTACGCGGGCGTGCCGTATCGAGGCCAGGGCGTCTTCTCGAAGATCAGCGCACTCTCGACCGGTGACCTGGTCGAGGTCGAGTACGAGGGCAAGTCCCTGCGCTACCAGGTGGTGTCACGGAAGCAGTACCACGTGGGCAGCGGGGTGGACTGGACGCAGATCTGGTCCTCGAAGGTGCCCAAGGACACCATCACGCTGTACACCTGTGGCGGCGCCTTCGACACGATCACGAAGGAATACGCGGACCGCGTGGTGGTCCGCGCAGAGCGCGTGCCATAGCGGCCCCTGGCGGCCCCCGGAGGACCGAGGGCTACGCGCCGCCGCCGAGCCCCCTCGGCGTCCGCCGCCTACTCCTGCCCCTCCGGCTTCCCCTGCCGGCGCTGCTGCTCCTGCGCGACCTCCGGGTCGGGCTGGGCGGGATCCTCGCGGCCGACAAGCGGGCGGCCGCCTTCGTCGTAGTCGCCCTTGACGGGCTGCTCGGGGTTGGACTGCCCGGGGAACTGTGACGGTGCGTTGGTCATGCGGGGGCCTCCTCGAGGGTGGACGGTCCACGGCTGGTCGAGGCCGAGCGTACGGGCCGGCCCACGCCGTCCCGGCAACGCCCGAGGGGCGAGGCATCGCGATCGTGAGGCAACTGAGCGGTCATTCCGCCCGCACCCCCCGGCTGGCGAGGGGTGCGCGATATGAGGTTCCGCCGCGCGGAGTAGTAGGGTGCTCTGCACACGATCTCTCACTGAATCTGAAAGAAGGCTCCCCATGCATCGATTGATTGCCGGGCTACTCGTAGTCGGGCTTGTGGTGGCGGGCACCGCCGCCTGGCCGGCAGGTACCGCTTCGGCGCAGGCAGTGGCCGCCTGCCCTACCGGCGTCACGATGACGGTGTCGGCACCGACGGCGGCCGCTCCGAGCACGGTGAGCGTCAGCATCACGCCGACGCTGAACATCAAGCCGGCGACGGCGGCGGACCTGACGTCGTTCCACCTGCATTACTTCGTAGACACGGCGGCGACGGCGGCCGGCACGGCGATCCCGACGGGTGACGCGAAGATCATCCACAGCGGGACGACGACGCAGGACCTGGGCGCGTTGGCGGCCGGGTCGCACACGGTGACGGTGGTGCTCGGCCGGCTGGACCACGTCGCGTGCGATGCACGTGCGACGGTGACCTTCGCCACCGCCGCGGCGCCGGCCGCCGCGCCCGTCGCGGCGCCCGCGAAGACCGGGAACGCCGGCCTCGTCGACGGCGGGACCGGGTGGTCGATGCTGCTGGCGTCGGCGGGCCTGACGCTCGCCGCCGTCGCGGGGGGCCGCGCGCTCGTCGCGCGGCGTCGCGAGGCGTAGCGAGGGATCGGGCGCGCGCGTAGCGCGCTCCTCGCCCCGCCGAAGCGGCGGTCGCGCCGCACCATCCGAGGGCCCCCGCCTGCTCCCACCCGGGGCAGGCGGGGGCCCACTGGCGTGGGAGCCGGCGCGGTGTGGCGGGGTGTAGGGTGCGCGCCCGCGGGCTGCGTTCGGATGGGGATACCGATGACGATTGTCGAGGGGTCGCCTGCCGAGGAGTCCCGCGGCGCTACGCCCGGGCCGGTGTCGCGCGCCCAGGTGCTGGAGGCGCTCGGGGCGGCTCTGTTGCCGTCGCTGGTGGCGGCGGCGGTGGCGGGGCTGGTGATCGCGGGGGCCGGGGGGCGGCTCGCGATGTTCGCGCTGCGGATGACCTCCGGGGACCACGTCGTGGGGACGGAGAGCGATGACGGGTTCATCATCGGCCGAGTCACCGCGTCGACGCTGGGGCTGATCGCGGCGCTGACGGTGGGGGCGACGGCGATCGTGGGGCCGCTGTGGGCGCTGATGCGGGAGTGGATGCCGCGGCGGTGGCGGGTGGCGATGCTGGCGCTGTGGTTCGGGGTGGTGGGCGGCGCGTTGCTGGTCCACCGCGAGGGCGTGGACTTCACCGTGCTGTCGCCGCGGTGGCTGGCGGTGGCGCTGTTCGTGGCGATCCCGGTGGCGTTCGGGGCGGCGCTGGAGCCGCTGCGGTCGCGTGCCGAGCGCTGGGTGTCTCGCGCGCCACGTCGAGTGCTGATCGCGGTGCCGGTGGCGGCGTCCGCGGTGGCGCTGGCGGGGCCGCCCGGCCTGGTGCTGGCGGTGGCCGGCTGGGCGGTGGTGCTGATGAGGCAGGGGCCGAGGGCGGCCGGGCTGCTGCGCTCGCCAGGCGTGGCCTGGGCGGGCCGGGCGCTGCTCCTGCTGACCGGCACGCTCGCGGCGGTCGACCTCGCGCGGGACGTCGAGGCGCTGCTGCTGTGACCGAGGGCCGCCGCGCTGCGGCCTAGGTCCTGACGATGACGGGCGTGGCGTTGAGGCCGCCCGGGAAGGCGGCGATGAAGTCGGCGTTCACGAAGGCGGGCGCGCCGACGACGAAGGTGAGCAGCCGGCCTGAGGCGGTCGCGGAGACCGAGACGGCGCGCGCGGCGGCGCCGGCAGCGTCCAGTTGAGCCGTGGTGCCGGTGAAGGAGACGAGCGAGACGCCGGACGGGGCGATGGCTGAACCGCCGAACTGCGGCGGGTCGGCCGCCTCAGCCCACACAGAGAAGAGCGCGAAGCGGCTGAGGGACGTGGTGAGGGTCACCGAACCGTTCTGATTCACGTTCTCAGCCACCGTCGTGGCAAGAGTCGTCCACGAGGTGCCTGTCCATGATGCGAGCACGACGCGGCTCGGGGAGGTTCCTGCTGGGAAGGACGACGCCGGGAGGGTGAATACTGCCTTCACGGGCGCCAGGTTTCCGGTGATCAGCGTGCCTGAGGCCGTCCTCGCGTAGACATGAAACCCGGCCACGATGGTCGTCCCGGCGGGAGGTGGAGCTGCCACCTGGAGGGCCGACTCGTTCGCAACGGCCGCCGCATGAAGCATTGACCCCTCCGGCAGCGACCCGATCGGCACGTTCAGGAACGCTTGCGCGCCCGACCATGCGGTCGCGACGACCGAGACGGGGGCGGCCCCCGACGCAAGCACAGAATTGACTGGCCTCAGCCCGACACCCGGGAGATCAGGCACTAGCTGGGTGGGCTCGTCGAGGTTCATTCCCCGCGATGTGATGCTGCCACGCCGCAGGTCCGCTGCATCGGCCGCAGTTCCCGGCGCGGTCGCGAAGGTGAGCGCGAGCAGTGCGGCACTGGCGATCCGAAGGACAGTCTGTGCCCGCATCGGCGATCCACCCCGGCGAGTTGCGGCGCACCCAACATTGCGGGGCGCACCCCTCGACATCATGCTTGGCATGGATTTCAAGGGGACTTGAGGGGACGGTTACGACTTGACGATCACCAACGTCGCACTCAGGCCCCCCGGGAAGGCTGCATTGAAGTCCGCGTTCACGAAGGACGGGGCGCCAACCACGAAGGTCAGCAGCTTCCCGCTGACCGTGGCCGAAACCGAGACCAGTTTCGAGGCCGCAGCAGCTGTGTCGAGCTGAGCCGTGGTCCCGGTGAACGAAACGAGGGAGACGCCCGAGGCCGCGATCGTGCCACCAGAGAACGACCCCGAGCCGGACCCTGCTGGTGGCGGAGTCGGAGGTGCTGATGCCGGCGGCACACAGACTCCACCGTCGAACGTCACCGACGTCGAGGCCATGCGCACCGTAGTCCCGCCCGTAGCCGGGTTGACATCGACGTTCAGGGTTGCCGTCACGGATGACCCGGGCGCGACCAGGTCAACGACCAAGCGTGCGCCTGCGGAGATCGCGCTGTCGATGGTGGACGGCGCGGACTTCAAGCCTGCCGCAGGCTGCGGCACGCCAAGGGTACCGACCACGAACGGGGTCACCGCGAATGCTCCGTGATCCGTCCACGCCCTGAGGGCAAAGGTGACACCAGAGCCAGTATTGCCGACCGGCTGAGTGGCGGTCGAAGCGAATTCGACGTGCCCGGCGCTTTGCCCGCCAACGGTGGTGCATGTGACCGGGCCAGCGGTGACGCCCCAGATCACCACGTTGTTCGAGCTCCTCATCGGACCGTCAACGCTGGTGCTCAACGTGAAGCCGGAAGCGCCGTGAATCCCTGGGGTCGCCGGATTGGTAACCCCAGCGATCGTGATCGACTGGCTCGATGGAGCCGCCCCGGAGGTCGAACAGGCGCCCGTGATCTCGATGGCGACAGTCTGGTTGGTAGTGACGGCACGTAGCACAGTGCAGGCGACCCCACTCGCCCTCACCGTGACGGTAGGGCTTGGTGGAACGCTGAAACCGCTCGGGAATACCACGGTGGCCGAGGTCAAGTGGTTCGAGACTGAACCCCGCCAGCCCCCGATGGTCCAGGTCTCCGTCAGGCCAGCAGCCTGGATCGGCGCGGAGAAGGTGGGAGCACTGACGAATTCTGCTGAGGCAACCCGGGGTGACGTGCCCAGAACGAATGCGGCGGTGAACAGCACTGAGGTTACCGCGAGTCCGAGCAGCAAAGGCGAACACCACCTGCGCGAGGATGTCTGCGATCCGCGGTTTGACTTCGTCACATCAACCTCCGTCATGAACCCGTGCGGAGACTGCGTGGGCGCGGACATCCGGCGAACTCTAGTTGAAGCGCACCAGCAGCAGTTGGCCGGTCGTGAGGCTCACCTCGTCGGGTGAGACTACCTCGACAGGCACGCCGGACGCCGGATCGAGCATGTAGATCGTATTTGCGGTGAGGGGCAGCGAGCCGAGCGCCTTGACCAGAGAGGTCGTGTCACCCGACCAGCGTAGCCAGGTGTCGCGCTCTATCGATCCCGGCTCCCCAAACCATGGACCACTCACCGCCACGGCTGCACGCAGGTTCAATGCGCGTGGCCCGGCGTCTTGCGAGAGGATCGCGACTGATCCCGCGCGCGCGCCGTCGTCGACGCGGCCCATCAGGAGTGCGAACTGCACGACTCCATCTGGCGTCGGACAGCCGTTCTTCTCCGAGCTCGATGCGACGGAAATCGCGTAATACCCGACGGCCGTGTTCAGGCGGAGGACTTCAGCAGTGCCACAGCTGGCACCCGACGGTCCGATCGCACGTACCCGCTCCGGCAATCCACTCTCGCCGTCCGCGAAGACGTAACCGTAGAAGACCGAAGCGGGTCCCTCTGCCGAAGCAGAGGGACCCACCCCGAATGATCCGAGAATCAGCGATCCGAAGATCGCGACGAGGCCGAGCATGACAGCGACCGCTGCTCGAGTGAGCGACGCCGCTGCCCTGGACCTCGCCCGGCGCATGACTAGCGCTCCCGCGTGGCAGTGCGGGCGCCGGCCACGAGGGCGAACGCCGCGATACCCATGAGGAGCACGAGGGCCATGGAGGTGCCGTTGGAGCCCAGGAGGCCCGCGTCACCCGTCTTGGCCGGAGCCGGAGCGGCGGCACCCGCGGTCAGGGCGATGCCCTTGGCCGCGTCAGCGGGGGCGCCACCCGCGGTCCACTTGACCGTCTGCGTGGCCGCCACGCCGTCGATGGTGAAGGAGACGGTGTCTCCCTCCTTCGGGGCGCAGGCGTCCGTCGTGGCGATCGTGATCTTCCAGTTGCCCTGTGCGTCCACCGTGGCGCCAGCGCCGCAGGACTTACCCGCGATGTTGGCGGCGATCTTCGCGCCGGCCTTCTGGCCAATGCCGTACGCGGTGTACGGCGGGGTCTGCGCAGACGCCGAGACGGCGAACGCGCTGAACAGGACGGCAGCCGCGATGAACGCGGTGCCCAGACCCATCAACGAACGAGTGATCTTCATTCGATTCCCTTCCTCGGGAACATCATGCCCGAGGACGGTCCCCCCAAAAATGAACGCTCTGCTGAGTCTCGCCGGGTGGCAGGCATTGCTGCCTGCCACCCGGCCCCCTGAGTCTCAGGAGCGGTCCGCGAACTAGCGCTCGCGGGTCGCAGTGCGGGCACCAGCCACGAGGGCCGCCGCCGCAATACCCATCATCAGCACCAGGGCCATCGAGGTGCCGGTGGAGCCCAGGAGGCCCGCGTCACCCGTCTTGGCCGGAGCCGGAGCCGGAGCGCCAGCGCCCGCGGTCAGGGCGATGCCCTTAGCCGCGTCCGCCGGAGCGCCACCAGCGGTCCACTTGACCGTCTGGGCCGCAGCCGCGCCGTTGATCGTGAAGGAGATGGTGTCCCCTTCCTTCGGGGCGCAGGCGGCGTCCGTGCCGATGGTGATCTTCCAGTTGCCCTGGGCGTCCACCGTCGCGTCACCACCGCAGGCCTTGCCCGCGATGTTGGCGGCGATCTTCGCCCCGGCCGTCTGGCCGATGCCGTACGCGGTGTACGGCGGGGTCTGCGCCGTCGCAGAAGCAGCAAACGCGCTGAACAGGACCGCGGCCGCCGCGAAGGCGACGCCGAGACCAGCCAGCTTTCGAGTCAAAGTCATTCAGAACTCCTTGGGGGATTCCCGCCCTCTGTCGTTCCGAGATCCCCCGGAGGAGTGACCTCCCCCGGGGGACCTGTTTCTCAAACCAACCGTCTCAACCGAGACCAGCCGTTGGGGTTGCCCCCGCGGGACTAGGCGCCGGTCTTGACGATGACCAACGTGCCGGAGAGGCCCGTCGGGAACGCGGCAGAGAAGTCCGCGTTCACGAAGGCGGGCGCACCCACGACGTAGGTGATCATCTTGCCGCCGACCGTGGCCGTCACCGACACGACCTTAGCGGCCGTGCCTGCGGTGCCAAGCTCGGTCAACGAGCCTGTGAAGGACACGATCGAGACACCCGACGGGGCGATCGTGCCACCCGAGAACGAACCACCCGTGCCCGGGGTCGGAGTCGTGCCACCAACGGCGAACGTCTTCGACTGGGCCTTGGTGCTGATCAGCGCCGTGGCGTTGATCGTCCCAGGCGTCGACGGCGCAACGAACGTGAACGTCGCCTTGCCATTGACTGTGAAGGCCGGGTTCGGACCCGTCGGCTGTCCGTTGGCAACGTTCGCCACGGCGCCATCGCTCGTGACCAACTGGACGGACGTGCCGTCGCCAACAGCCTTGCCAGCGGCACCGAGGACGTCAACCGTGATGGTGCTGACACCAGCAACGGCAACATCCGGGGCGGTGATGGTGATCACCGCGGCTGCGGCGGTCGCAGAGAACGTGTCACCAAGGGTGATCGTCGTCGTGGCCTCGGTGGTACCCGTGGCCGTCGGCGCCGTCGCCTTGATGGTGTAGACCGTGCCGGCAACGCCGGTGGTCGCAACCTTAATGCCAGCGCGGGCCTGGCCAAGGATCGTCGAGACAGCGCTCGACGTCGAAGTCGTGATCGCCGTGTCGGTCTGCGGGGTGACGAAAGTCACCACGCCGTCCGCCGGGGTCACGCTCCAAGTAACAACAATGCCAGGGGCGTTGTTGCCAGCGGCGTCCTTGACGGTTGCGGAAGCGATGTTCTGGTTACAAGTAGTCAGGACATACGCGCCACACCGGGCAGGAGTCTTCGCGCCACCGGTGGTGCTTGCAGCACCGGTGGTCGGGTTCGCCGCACGGACGTCAAGCGCCAGGCTGCCGGCCGTGGTGCCGGTCAGGGTGACCGTTGCGGTACCCGTGACGCTCCCGGCCGTGGCCGTGATCGTCTGCGTGCCGCTCACACCAGAGCCAGTGACAGCAACGGTGACCGCACCGTTGGCCTGGACCGACGTCGTGCAGACGCCGCTACCAACCGTGCCACCGGGGCACGTCGTGAACGTGCCGTTGCTGGACGTGACCGTGATGGTCGTGCCGTTCAGCACCTGCGTGCCATTGGCGTCCAGCGCCGTGATCACGACCGTGTTGGCGGCCGTGTTCGAGACTGCGGTGGCCGCGGGAACCACGCTCAGCGAGGCGACAGCGCCCGGGAGCGCCGTAGCCGTCACAAACGTGACCTGCGTGGAACCAATCACTACGGCGTTACCACCGTTGGCCGGCACAGCCCGGAGGACGACAGTCGCCGTACCAGCAGTGCTCGGAGCTTTCAGGTTCGCCGTCAGAGTCGCGCCCGCTGTAATCGCAGCAGCAACGGTTGAGGCATTCGAGGTCACCGGGGTGGTGATCGCGACGGGCGTCCCAAGCGTGCCGCCGACGGTCGGCGTCTGCGTGAACGTACCGATGTCAGTTGACAGAGTCAGCGACTGTGTAGCACCCGAACCAGTGTTCGAGAGCGTTGCGCCGTTGCTGGTCGTGAACGTCAGCTGAACCGAGCTCGACCCATCTGCCTGAACCGAAGTCGTCGGAGACTTGGTGACAGTCGTGTTCCACAACTGCGGCGGGGTCGCGTCGGCGACGGCCGTCGTTTCACCAGCGCTCGCGACGAGTGCGAAGCCCGCAGTCGCCGTTGCTGTCGTGGCGCCGGTGTAGGTCGCCACCGGACCGTTCACGATGTTGGCGATGGTAATCGTGCCAGCGGAAGGGGCAGCCGTCGTCGCCACCGCAGTGGTGGTGATCACGATGGAGCCGTTCGTGGCAGCATTGACCGAAGCCACTCCGACGCCAGCGAAAGCAGCACCGCCGAGGGTGACCCCGGAAGCCGTGACGCCGGTTGTCGTGAAGTTCGTCGGGAACGTCACGGTAATGGTGGAGGAGGCCGGGATCACCACTGAAGAAGTGAAGCCGACCGTCCAGGTCTCGGTCAGGCCAGCAGCCTGAACCGGGGCGGTGAAGTCAAGCAATGTGATTGCTGCTTCCGCCCGACGCGTCTCGCCGAGCAGCCCAATAGCCATCGAGGCTACCAATGCCACCGCCAGAAGCGACGCCGAGAATTTCTTGATCAGAGTCAAATTGATTCCTCCAGGAATCTGTTCGTGCGTTGAGCCAAGTTGTTCAGTCTGTCCCTGCTGTCCCCCTTCTTTGTGGACCCCGGGACGGGCACTGGCGACTGGTGCCGCCGCTCGAGCGAGACGCCACCAACCGTTGCCGCCGTCCGACCCTCGGGACCGGGCTAGATTCTTTGCATCGTAAAAGCGAGCACAATCAAGCGCACGCCTATCCGGTGCAGGGGTAAGAACGACGGCTGTGACGTGATAGTTACTCCCGCCGACCGTCAAATTCCCGATCCGTCGCAATTCGTGATGCCGTTATGTCGCTTCGATGCCTGCCGGCCCCGGTGACACGATTTCGCACCACGTCTGTTATGAGAGTGGCGGGCCGTCGAGGCGGACGGTTACGGGCGGGCGGGGGCGGCGCCGGTAGCCTCGGAGGTATGGAGAGGCAACCGGACTGGGCCATGGGACTGATCCTCCTCGTGGGGGTGGT
>CAZVNJ010000067.1:0-11260 GCA_964628985.1 uncultured Dehalococcoides sp. | reverse complement strand
TCCTCGTACCAGAGGGAGTTGATCTCGATGAAGCGCTGCTGGTCCGCCGGGACTTCGCCCTCGGGGAAGATCGCGCTCACGGGGCATGCCGGCTGGCATGCACCGCAGTCGATGCATTCAGCGGGGTTGATGTAGAGGAGAGTGTCCTTCCCCTCCTCGAAGTGGATGCAGTCCACTGGGCAGACCGAGACGCAGGCCTGGTCCTGGGTGCCGATACAGGGGTCCGTGATGACGAACGTCACGAGCCGAGCCCTTCCGTCCGCTCGAAGCGGAGAACGGCCCCTGCCGCAGGCGGGGTCGGCCAAATCCTACCGGCGCTGGCTGGGAGCGTCTATGCGCGTTGCGAGGAGGCCTCGAGAGGGGCGAGGGGCCGCGCTGACGTCTCCCCAGCCGCGACAGTTTCCGTCCCCGAAACGCCGACCGGTTCACACATCACCACAAACCGGGCTCCGTCTGACGCGGGTGCGGCCACGACCGTCATCTCCACCGCAAAGGTCCGCCCCTCCCGGCTCCGGACGGCGATGACCCGAGTCACGTGCTCCGCATCTCGGGCCGTGGCAGCGACGAGCAGCGCATCGAGCAGTTCACCAGGGTCAGCGACGAGGACTGAGAGCGGGCGTCCGGTGAGGTCTCCCGCCCGCCACCCAAACATCCGCTCCGTCGCGCGGTTCGTCCGCAGGATCCGCTGCATCGAGTCAACCAGCAGCAGCGGACGGGGAGTGGCCTCCAGGACGGTGAGCAGCTCGGTTCGCTGCTCTCGGAGCGCCCGGAGCAGTGTCTCCTCGGGTGCGCGGCGTTCCGCCTCCTCGTCCGTGAGATCACGCAGCGTGCCGAGAATCAAGCGGCAGTGTCCAGACTCGTCTGGGACCGCCCCCATGAGCCCACGACACCAGCGCACGGAACGATCCGGGCGCACAACGCGGCAGGATAGTGCCCGCGACTCCCCGGTCCGCAGGACTTCGCGCAGCGCACCGCGCACGACCTCGGCGTCTTCCTCGGCGACGCATTCAAGGAAGGCGGCCAGGGTGGTCCGGATTTGCCCGGGTGAGCGACCGAGGATCGAGTAGAGGTGGTCCGACCACCAGGCCTCGCCGGTGCGGAGGTCCCACTCCCACGCCCCCACGCCCGCGAACGCGAGCGCAGTGCGCAGCCGTTCCGCCATGCGGGCCTCCGAGGTTGCCAGGATGGTCATGCCGGGTCCTTCCGGTCCTTCCCGCGGTGGGAGGTGTCGTCGGACGGCGCTCCCGTGCCGTCCGACGACAGGCGGAACCTACGTCCGGCGGCGGCAGTTCCCGGGCATGCGACGCGTAAAGGGCAGGTGAAGGCTGGTACAGGTTGGGGCGCCTGGAGGAGAGGAAGGGAACGCCGGCGGCAGCCTTACCTCGGTGGCTGTAGCGTCGTCTGCCCTCCGAGGTACGGGCGCAGCGGTTCGGGCAACTCGACCGTGCCGTCCTCAAGCGCGTGCGTCTCCAGCAGCGCTGCCAACGTGCGAGGCAGGGCGACCCCGGATCCGTTGAGTGTGTGCAGGTGTCGCACGCGGCCGTCCGCCCCTCGATAGCGAAGGTTGGCGCGCCGTGCCTGGAAGTCGAGGAAGTTCGAGACGGAGGACACCTCGAGCCATTCTTGCGCGCCAGGGGCCCAGACCTCGATGTCATAAGTCATGGCTGAGGCGAACGTCAGGTCAGCGGAGGCAAGGCGGATCACCCGGTAGCGCAGGCCAAGCGCAGCCACGATTTCGATGGCGTGCCCGAGCAGCCGTTCGAGCGCGTCCCAGGAGTCTCCCTCCTCGGTGAACTGCACCATCTCCACCTTGTCGAACTGGAAGCCGCGCTTGATGCCTCGCACGTCGCGGCCGGCGGAGAACTGCTCGTGCCTGAAGCATGCGGTATACGCGACGTGGTGCAGCGGGAGCGCCTGGGCCTCCAGGATCTCGTCCCGGTACATGTTCGTGACGGGGACCTCGGCCGTGGGGATCAGCCAGAGGTCTGTCCCCTCGGCGCGGAACATGGTGTTGGCGAATTTCGGCAACTGTCCGGTGCCGACCAGCGCCGCCTCGCGCACGAGGAACGGGGGGTAGATCTCCTCGTACCCCTGCGCCCGGTGCACGTCCAGCATCCACGAGATCAGCGCGCGCTGCAGGCGTGCGCCATCGCCGCGCAAGAAGTAGAACGGCGCGCCAGAGACCTTCGCCCCACGCTCGAAATCGATGTAGCCCGCATCGACGCCGATCTCCCAGTGCGGCTTGCGGTCCCCTTCGATGGTGGGGGTGCCCGCGGCGTGCACGGGGAGCGGCGGGTCCACGCGCCGCTGGGACCCGTCCCGGCCGTCACCCTCGAGGACGATCACCGCGTCTGGCTCTCCGCCAATTGGGACATCCGCGTGCGGGATATTCGGCATCTGCAGCAGCAGGGCGTCGAGGTCGGTCTCGACCGCCTTCAACTCGGCCTCGCGACCGTCCAGTGTGGTGCCGACGGCGCGCTGTGCCTCGATGAGGCGCTGGCGCTCGGCCGGATCCTTCGCAGCGCCGATGGCCTTCGAGGCGTCATTGCGCTCTTTGCGCATCCCTTCGACCTCGATGAGCAGCGCCCGGCGGCGCTCATCGAGGTCGAGGATGGCATCGAGCGGGGCGTCCGAACGGCGGTCGGCGAGGGCACGGCGGACGTCGTCCGTCCGTTCGCGGATGACCTGGATGGCGAGCACGGCCGGCTCCTTCGTCCCCCGACGGGCCTCGGCGCGAGCCTACCCCGCGGCTGCGATTGCCGCGAGGCCGAGTTCGCGCACGTCCGCCGGGATCTCTGGCCGGGCCAGGCCGGTGGCGTCGAACCACGTCCAATCGTGCCCGTCGTCAGGCAGCAGGGTGTCAGTCCCCAGCGGTCGTGTGAAGTAGATGAAGTCGATGTGCTGGTGGGGCTCCGCGAGTACTCCATCCTTCGGGATGTCGTAGATCCCGATCTTGGCGGGCGGCGGAAGGTGCGCCGGCGGCTCCGCGAGGAATCGTGGCCCCGTCGGGATGATCTCGACCCTCAGCCCGCATTCCTCGAGGACTTCGCGCAGGACGGCCTGGACTGGATCCTCGTCCGCCTCGATATGCCCTCCCGGGGGCAACCAGATGCCGAGGCGAGGGTGGCGATGGAGCGCGGTCCGTCCCCCGACCGACACGAAGCCGCTCACCGTGAAGTGTCGATGCATTGAGGTCTCCCAGATTCGCAGGAGCGTACGCGAGCGAGATTTGCTCCGCACGCCGAGATTTCTTTGCGAACGTGGGCACGATGGCCCCGTTCCATTCGCTGCAGGGGTGGGCGCTGGCGGGCGCGCGCCGCATCCAGCCCGTCGCGCCCGAGGAGCCTCCATGCGCCGCCGCCCCCTCTTCGCGTTGCCGCTGGCCGCGTTCACCCTCGCAGTGCTCATTTCGGTCCCGGCCTTCCATCACGACGCCGAAGGCGCTCCGCTTGGCCTTCGCTTCCCCGCCCCGGCGGGGACCCAGTGGCGATCGGCCGCTGGCTACAACACCGCCACGCATCTCGGAGTCGACCCGTATGCGCTCGACCTCGTCCGTGCGGACGGGCAACCGACCGCCGGCACCCCGCTGCTCGCACCGGTCAGCGGCACCATTGCTGGTGGAGGCAACAGCGACTGCGTCTGGATCCGCGCTGACGACGTGACGGTGCTCATCTGCCACGTCATCACGGACTCGACGATCCCGAGGAATGCGCATGTCACGCAAGGACAGCGTCTCGGCATCGTCGCTCCCGAGGGCCAGAAGGGGAACAATGGCCTTGCCCATATCCACCTCGCCGTGAACCGAGGAGGAAGCAGCGGCACGTCACTCCCGTTCGACGGCGACTACATGCTCGATGGCGTCCGTTTCCCCGCGACCACCGAGGCGAACGCGTACAGCGGAAACACGTCGCCGGTGGTCACGTCCACCAACTCGCTCACCGCCGGCACGGTGATCGCGGCGGGCGCCTCGGCGACCCCCGCTCGCACCCCGACGCCCGCGCCGCTTGCGCAGCGAGGTCTCATCGTCTCAGGGGTGGTGCAGGCGGAGGGGATCAGCCTGGTGATGTTCGGCGGCGGCACGAATGCAGAGCTCGTCTCCGGCGCGGGATGTAGCACCACGTCGGCCACGTTCTGGGTGACGATCGCCGGGCGCTTCGTCGGCTACATTCCCGCCGCGCTCGTCCCCGCCGTCAACGCGGAGTGGAACGCGACGTTCCCATCCGGGCTCCCGGCCAACACTCCGATGATCGTGCGCTGTCGGTAAGCGAGGCCCATCTTAGTTCAACTCCGTCCCGTCCAGCCACGCGACCGGGAACGCTTTGAGCGTCTCGATGACGGCGTGGGCGAGCGGGTGCGGCGGCGGTACGAACGTCGCCTGGCGCAATTGCACGACGCGCATCCCTGCTGCGGATGCCGCTTCGATGCCGTGGGCAGAGTCCTCGATCACGAGGCAAGCCTCTGGCGGGACACCGAGGACACGCGCCGTGTGGAGGTAGATATCCGGCGCCGGCTTCCCCCGGCCTACGTCCGAGGCGCTGACCACCAGCGGGAAGTGGTGGCGCAACCCGGCGGCCGTGAGCGTGAGGTCGATGGCGCGATGGCCGGACTGGGAGGCGACGGCGAGCGGGATGCCTCGTGACTGCGCTGCCTCGATCACTTCGACTGCGCCAGGGAGGGCGGGCAGACCGCGCGTCAGTCGGTCGAAGTAGGCCGGGATAATCCGCGTGTCCACGAGGTCGAGCGGCAGTCCGAACGTCTCCGCGAGCCATTCTTCGAGGCCGTCCGTGCCAATGAATCGCGTGTAGTCGTCCACGGTGAAGCGGTGAGGTGCGATCGCGGCGGCGGTCGCCTCGAAGAACAGCGGCTCGGTGTCCGCCAGGACGCCGTCCATGTCGAAGATCAGCGCGCGGACCGCAGGCACGGTGCTACCCCTCGGAGGCCCGGGAGAGCCCGCCCCGAGCCTCTCCCTCCAGGAGTTGCTTGAGATTCCACAATGAATCGCGCAGCGCCTGCGTCCGGTGCGCGCGGTGTACCAGTATCTCCCCGGCCGTGCCGATCGGTCCGCTGGCGGGGCGGTAGGCGACCTCCACCGTGAGGTGCACCTCGTGTGCACCCTCCACGTGCATGGCCCAGGTCACCGAGTCGAATGCCCCGCCTCCGTCACGCACGTAGAGGATCGAGCGCGCTTCAGAACCATCGCGCCGCAAGCGGACCGCTTCACTGCGGCCGGGGAGTACCAGGACGAAGGCGCAGGAGTCCTCGTCCGCCGTGTATCGCTGGAAGTGCGGGGACAGCCAGTCGTCGTGCGTAGAGGGGTCGGAGAGGCGGCGATGGATCGCCGTGACCGGGACATGGATGTGGACGTCTTCGCGGATCGTGGCGAGTGCAGGCACTACGGCGCCTCAGGCGCGGGGTCCTCGGTGGACGCGCCATCGCGAGGGCGTTCGCGCAGGGCCGGAAAGAGCAGCACCTCACGCAGCGAGTGCTCCCCGGTCAGCAGTTGCACCAGCCGGTCGATGCCGATGCCGAGCCCCCCTGCCGGTGGCATCCCGTGCTCGAGCGCGACGAGGAAGTCCTCATCCATGCTCTCCGCCTCGTCGTCACCGCCGGCGCGCTTCGCGGCCTGCTCGTCCATGCGCGATCGCTGGTCGACCGGGTCGTTCAACTCTGAGTAGGCGTTTGCGATCTCGTAGCCGAGCGCGAACAACTCGAAGCGCTCCACGGTCCCCTCATCGTCCGCCTTCTTCTTCGCGAGCGGGGAGAGCGCCGTCGGGTAGTCGAAGACAAACGTCGGTTGCACCAGTTTCGGCTCGACGAACGTCGACATCAGAGCGTCAAGGATCGTGCCCCACGAGGCGCCCTCGGCGATCGGTACGTGCCGCTGGTGGGCCAGCGCGGCCAGCGCCTCGGGAGTCGGGTAGTCGACATAGTCGATGCCTGCGTGCTCGATCAGCGCGCCGCGATAGGTCGTCCGCGCGAACGGGGGCGCGAGTGAGATGTCCGGATGATCGGCATGGACGAGGTTGGTGCTGCCCAGCACCTCGAGAGCGACGCTGGAGATCAGATCCTCCACCATGCGGGCGACGTCTTCATAGTCCGCATACGCCTCGTAGGACTCAAGGAGGGTGAACTCCGGGTTGTGGCGGAAGGAGACCCCCTCATTGCGGAAGACGCGACCGATCTCGAAGACCTTCTCGAAGCCGCCCACGAGGAGGCGCTTCAGGTGCAGTTCCAGGGAGATGCGCAGGAAGAAGTCGCGGTCGAGGGCATTGTGGTGCGTGGTGAACGGCCGCGCCGCGGCGCCGCCGGCCTGGTCCTGCAGGACCGGCGTTTCCACCTCCAGAAAGCCGCGGTCCAGGAAGAAGCGCCGTACCGCGCTCACGATCCGCGCTCGCTGCGTGGCAATGGTCATCGACCGCTCGTTGGCGAGGAGGTCTAGGTAACGCTGGCGGGCGCGTGTCTCCGGGTCCTTGAGCCCGGCCCACTGGTCCGGAAGCGGTCGCAGCGCCTTCGTGATAACCCGCCATGAGGTGACCGCCACCGTGACCTCGCCGGTGCGCGTCCGGAAGAGCGTGCCCCCCACCTCGAGGAAGTCGCCGAGGTCTACGAGCGACAGCCGTTCGTAGTCTTCGAGCGAGTCGCGCCGGAAGTGAAGTTGGATGCGGCCGGTGCCGTCGCGCACATCGAGGAAGGCTGCCTTCCCCATCACGCGCTGCGCTGTCACTCGCCCCACGACCGAGACCGCGACGTTGCCCTCCACCTCGCCAGCGGCGACAAACGCATCTACGGCGGCCGCGGCTGTGTGCGTCCGCGTGACTCGCGCGGGGTAGGGGTCAGCGCCCTGGAGGAGGCGCTCCCGCTTTTCCATGCGCTGCTGGAGGAGTTCACGCTCGGAGGGCATGTGGCTAGTAACGCATAGGTGCGCTGGAGGCGCACCCGATGCCCTCCTGAAGGACCTCAGGGCCCTAGTGGATGGTGGTGATCGTGAGTTCCACGTCCCCGGCGGGCGCCTGGATCGTCACGGTTTCGCCCTTCTTCTTACCGAGGAGGGCCCGGCCGACGGGGGACTTGTGCGAGATCCGGCCCTGGGTCGGGTCCGCCTCGGTAGGGCCTACCAGTTGGTACTTCCGGCTTTTCCCATCCTTGCCCTTGACCGAGATGGTGGAGCCCACCTGGACGGTCTTGGACTTCGCCGCGGAGGCCTCGTCGATGATCGTGGCGGCCTCGAGGATGCGCTCGATCTCCGCGATCCGGCCCTCCAGGAAGGCCTGCTGGTTCTTGGCGTCCTCGTACTGGGCGTCCAACTGGTCTGGCCCGAGTTCCTGGGCCTCGCGGATCGCCTCGGCCACCTCCGCACGCTTCACCGTGCGGAGCTCCTGGAGCTCCTCTTCGAGGCGCTGGAAGCCTGCCTTGGTGAGCAGGACCGGTTCGTCCGTCATTCGAGACTCCTTGCGGCACGGGCCGCTAAGCAGAAGCCCGGCGCCCAAGAGGGCCGCCGGGCGGAAGATCGTCTGGGGAGCGAGGCTCCGTCACAGATGATGCTAGCAAATGCTCTGATTGCCTCGCAATCACTATCGGCGCCGGGGCGCACCGAATCTCTGTCAGCGTGAATCTGAGGCGCCCGGTGGTAGACTCCGAGCGGCGGGCTCTGGGCGGCCACGCCCGAGCGGGAGCGTGCCTCATCTCCTTCTCTCAAGAACCCGACTCCCTGCCACCCGCTGCCCCACCACCGCCACCAGCGCGGGGCATCGGAATCTCGACGCTGATCGCTGTGGCGGTGGTTGCCGTCCTGTCGGGCGCCCTGGCGGGCGGCGTCGCCGGGCGTGTCACTGCCCAGGGTGGAGGCGCGGGCGCCCCTTCCGCCGTCTCCACCGCGACGCCGACAGCCACGCCGTTCGCTGTCCAGACAGGCACCTACGCGCGCGCTGCGGAGCGGGTCATCAACTCGGTTGTCACCATCGTGGCGGAGTTGCCGCCCTCAGTGGACGCTTCCGGGGGGCGTTCTGAGCAGACCAACGCCGGGACGGGCATCATCATCGGCGAGGATGGCCTCATCCTCACCAACTATCACGTCATTAGCGGTGCGGTCCGTGTCCGCGTGATCCTGCAGAGCGGGGAGTCACGCGAGGCAACCTTTGTCGCCGACGACTCCCCCTTCCAGGACATGGCCCTCCTCTCCATCCCTGCCGGAGGCCTGCGGGCGGCCACCCTCGGATCCTCTGCTGCCCTGCGCCCGGGAGATCAGTTGATCGCGATCTCCAGCGGCGTGAACTCGGTCCAGAACCAGGTGAAGGCAGGAGTCGTCTCCGCGACCAAGGTGGACCTGGTCCGTCCCGGTCTCATCCTGACGGGTATGGTGCAGACCGATGCCGCCGTGAACCACGGCGACTCCGGCGGAGCGCTCGTGAACATGAACGGCGAAGTGGTGGGCGTACTGACCACCATTGTCCGGGCGCAGCCGAGCGGTGACATCGTCGAGGGCGTTGCGATCTGTCACGCGATCGACGACCTGAAGCCAGTGATCGACTCCGTGCGGAGCACCGGTGCCAACTCTCGTCCACGCATCGGCATCGAACGCCTCTCGACTCACCACCGCCTCCTGACGGGCGCCGAGGCGATACCGCTGCGCGTCAGACCCAGCGAGGGCGTGATGGTCACCCGGGTGGACCCAGGGAGCCCGGCGGAAGCCGCGGGAATCCGGCCGGGGGACGTCGTGCTCGCGGTCGGAGCCTCGCGCATCTCGCAGTCCGAGCCGTTCGTGAACCTGGTCCGAGCGGCCGGCACCAACGAGGTCCGGCTCACGGTGGTGCGGGACGGTCAGTCCCGTGCCGTCTCCGTCCAGCCTCGCCCCGTGCGGTCCTAGGCACAGGATCCGATGCCTGGCCGCCGCCATCCCCATCAGTCGCCCGAGCGACCCCAACTGGACCTCACGTACACGGATTTTCAGGACTCGGTGTCCCCGAGACTCAGCCGCCGCGAGGCCCGCAAGCGGGCGCGCGAGGACCAACGGGGCGTCGACGACGAGGGGCTCTTCCAGGTGATCGGCGTCCTCGTCGCGGTCTCTGCGCTCGTTGTGGCGGTCACCTTGCCCATGTCACCGCTTCGACTCGTCGGGCGAGACGGGGGGGACCGTGAGGTGGGCGAGGGAGTCGCCATCCGGGCCCGAGGGGACATGCCTGACGTACCGGACGGGCTCACCGCGGTCAGCCGCCTGTTCGAACTCAATACCGCAGGCCTCGAAGGTCCCCAGTCCATCGAGATCACGCTGCGGCGACCGATGACGAGCGGGCAGGTGCTCGGCTTCTTCACCCATGAGGACGGGGCGTGGAAGCGCCTGGGTCCCGCAACGCTCTCCGCCGACGGCCGGCACGCGTCCGGGGAAGTGCCATACCCGCCCAAGTCTGTGGCTGTGCTCCGCGCGGATGCAGTGCCGCGCGCCCTGGCGCTCGTCGTCGAGGCTGGAGAGTCACCCGACCCGAAGGTGCTCGCCCGGGCTGCCGTGGTAGCGGTGCGTGGCGCGTCGCTGCGTGACCCCGCGTCCCTCACGAACCCGGGCGCATTGGAGGCCGCACGGGTGTCCGCTCCCGGTAAGCCGCTCTATCTCGTGGTGGGAGCGGGAGGCGAGGGCGCCGTCAGCATGGGATTGCTCGGGCCCGATCCGGTCGGCGCGATCGCGGAGGGTGCAAGGGCGCACGGGGCCTCGGGTGTCGTCATGGACCTCGGCACGCTCCCCAGCGAGCAGCGCCCGGCGCTCACTCAGTTCGCAAGGGATCTCGCAGCGCGGATGCGCACCGACGGACGCGGTCTTGTCTGGGCCGTGCCGGCCGCCGGGCCGGACGGTGGGGCATACGACTGGAAGTCGCTCATTGGCTCCTCGGACGGGCTCTGGCTTCTGCCTCGAGGGGATCTGGGGTCCTACTACCCGGAGGTGGAAGCCGCGCTCGCGGGAGCACGCGCTGCCGGTGTCGATCTCACCCGCGTCTCCCTGGTGCTCGACCGGCGTTCGCAAGAGGTGGCCCCCGGGCGCCAGACAGCGATGAGCCGCCACGACGCCCTGGCCCTGGCGAGCACGATCCGGCGTGAGGCCGCACCGGGTGGCCTAGCCGTGCAGGTGAGCGCACCGTTCCTCGGTGGCAGCGGCGGAGGGCTGCGCTGGGACGAACGTGCCAGGGCTGTTGGCTTCGCCTTTGTCGATGGCGCAGAGACGCACCGCGTCTGGGTGGAGAATCGGTTCTCCGCCGCGTTTCGGCTGGAGATGGCTCACAAGGCTGGGTTGGGGGGCGTCGCCGTCGACCAGGCGACGGCAAGCGACAGCCTGGCGGACGTGTGGGACGCCACGCTCACCTTCGCGGATGGCTCATCGCCCCGTCTTGAGCGCCCCCACGGTCGCTATCTCGTCCCGTGCTGGCAATCGATGGGCGGAGGCACGGTCGAGGGCGTCGCGGGCTGCTGGGAGCGCGAGGATCCGGTCGAGGTCGCCGTGTGGCGGGCGCCCGCCAATGCGGGGTCATACACGCTCCGCCTCGTCGTCTCTGATGGTGTGACGTTCGTGGGGCAGGAGATCTCCATCCGCGTCTCTCAGGGCGGGCGTGTAGATGGAGCGGCAGGGTCAGGCCGGCGGCCCGTCGGGCCAGTCCGGACATCGAATGCCTCTGATGCCTCGGCACTGCTCGGTCGGGTGGCGGACTGATGCTCCGGGTGATCGCCGGTAGCGCTCGCGGGGCGCTGCTGAAGCTGCCGCCACGGGCGGGGACGCGCCCTACTTCCGGGCGACTGCGCGAGGCCCTCTTCTCGATGCTGACGAGTGCCGGAGTGGACGCGACGCGCGTCCTCGACCTCTACGCGGGCAGCGGTGCGCTCGGCATTGAGGCACTCTCGCGCTGGGAGGGGCATGTGACCTTCGTGGAGGCAGATGCGCGGACGGCCGCGATCGTGCGCGAGAACCTGGCACGCACCCGCTTTCTTGATCAGGCCGAAGTCGTGGTCGCGCGGGTTGGGCGCTGGAAGGCTGCAGGGGAGACTCCCTACACGCTCGTACTCGCCGATCCACCGTATGATGACGCCGCCTCGTGGGCCGCGATCGAGCAGACCGTCGCGGGTGCGTTGACGCCGGACGCGCTGATCGTGGTGGAACATGACGCCCGGCAGACGCCGCCGGAGACACTGGCGGGGCGCGAACGCTGGCGCGACCGCCGGCAGGGCGCCGGTGCCGTGGCGATCTATCGTGCTCGAGCGGAGGAGGCTGCATGACCGTCGCGCT
>CAZVNJ010000066.1:0-11333 GCA_964628985.1 uncultured Dehalococcoides sp. | reverse complement strand
GTATGGAGAGGCAACCGGACTGGGCCATGGGACTGATCCTCCTCGTGGGGGTGGTGAGTGCGTTCGAGTTAGCGGTCCGGCTGCTGACGGGGGACTGGCTGCTGATGCCGTAGGTTCGAGAGATCCGAGGGAGCCCGGCCCCCCCAGGACTTCGGAACCCCGCCCTCGAATCCATCGCGCCCGACCGGCTCCCCCCGCACTCGGTGAGCAGGCGTCCGCTCCGCAGATTCCCGGGGCGACGAACAGGGTCATAACGGGTCTCGTTAACTATTGATCGCGGGCCGGCGTTCTTCCCTGTGCTACGGGGGATGAGGTACCGGCCGTACGCCCGGCGCCCAGCCGCCCACAGCCGAGCGTTTACACTGGGCAGCCACGGCGAAGCCTCTGGGCCAGCCATTCGGCAGCGTCATCGAGTTCCCCTCGGACGGCGCACGCACAGTCGGACACGACGGTTGAGGAGCGGGCCACGGTGCCAGCGGGCGGCGCGAATCGCACTCCCCCACGGCGCGGCCTGCCGGTCGAGACGGAGCGTCTGCTCGTGGAGCGGGCGGCCCGGGGCGACCAGCATGCTGTCGGGCTGCTGTACGACGCGTACGTGGAGCCGCTGTTCCGGTTCTGCCTCTCTCGGGTCGGCAATGAGACTGACGCCGAGGACCTGGCTGAAGAGATCTTCATCAAGGTGATGCGGGCGGTGCCGGGGTTCGAGTGGCGTCCGATGTCCGGTCCCCTCATCTCGAGCGGTGGGGACGGCGGCACTGAGGGCGGCGCGTCAGGGGCGGCGGCGGGCGGGATGGTGGAGTCGCCGGCGGGGCCTCCTCTCGAAGAGGAGCGCAGTCCGTTCCGTGCATGGCTCTTCCGGATTGCCCGCAACCATGTGGTGTCGCACTACCGACGGTCCGCCTTGCGGTCGACGGTCGGGGAAGTGCCGGAGTGGATCGCGGACGAGCATCGGGGGCCGGCGGAGATCGCTGAGACCTCGATCACGATCACGGAGATCTTCGCTGCCGTGGAGCAGTTGTCTCCGGCGCAGCGCGAGGTGATCCAGTTGCGCTTCGGCGCCGGCATGACGGTGGCGGAGACGGCGGAGGCGCTGGAGAAGAACGAGACGAACGTGAAGGTGCTGCAGCACAAGGGCATCAAGCGTTTGAAGGAGATCCTGGAAGCCCAGGATGTCGCGGCATCGATGGCACAGGACGAGGCAGCGCGGGAGCGCGCGAAGGAGCAACGAGGACGATGGGCGAGGTAACTCCCCTGGTGAGCGGTATGGCCGACGAGCAGCCCGAGAGCGCTGCCGCCCTGGCCGACGCCCTCCGCTTCGCGGACGCGCTCGAGCGCGCCGAGGCGGGCCTCGATGCTGGCGTGGACCCGATGGAGGACCCGGCGCTGGCGGGGTTGCTCGCGGTGGCGGGCGAGATGCGCGGCCCGATCGCGGGCGCGACGGACCATCAGTCGTTCCGTTCCTTCCACCACCGTTCTCGCGCGGCGATCCTGCACGCGCTCGAGGAGGAGCAGGCCCCGAACGTGGTGCCGTTCCGTGTGCGGGCGAGCCGGCTGTGGTTCGGCCTCGCTGGTACGGCGGCGGCGGCGGCGATCGGTCTGGCGGTGCTGAGCACGCCAGGGTCGCCTTCGGGTGTGGCCCCTGCCTCGAACCTGACGGTGGCGAGCACGGCGGATGAGTTGAGCCGGATCTCGGGTGCGCTGGCGAGCATTCAGCAGCACCGGGAGCGCGGCGAGTCGGTGCCGGCGCCGCTGCTGCGCGATGTCGTCGAGAGCAGCGCGCGGATGTCCAACCTGATCGAGCAGCGCCCCGATGTGATCTCGCGCGAGACCGTCACGGCCTACGCGCAGGCGGTGCAGGCGGGTGCGCAGGTCCTCGAGGCCGCGACGGCCGGGCCGGGTGCGGAAGGCGCGCTGGCCGCGGCGCAGCGCGCGGCGAAGGATGGCGCGGTGGTGGCGACGCGGTTCCTGGCGTCGCAGCCGACGGCTACTCCCACCTCGACCACGACGGCGACCGCGACTGCGACGCCCTCGGCGACTCCTACTTCGACATCGACCGCCACCCCGACGAGCACGGCGACGGCGACCCCGACCGCGACCGCAACCGGGACGCCCTCGGCGACCCCGACCGCGACGTCGACTCCGGGCGGGACGCCGACGGCGAAGCCAACGGCTGATGCTGATACGGATGTGGTCCGGCCGTAGTCCGCGGCGGGCCCGGGCTTCCTCTTCCTTCGCCCATGGTTCATCGATGGCCGCTTCGCGCGGGGCTTTCGCGCGCCTCGACGTTTGTGGGTGACATCGATGGCTGGGGTGGCCGGTGATTTCAGGAGCGAGGGTCCGTGACCTCGACTGTCGCCCCTTCAGGTCACTGTGAGCAGGTCACGGTGAGGAGACGGCAGGCGCTACGCGCGCCGGATGGCGTTGGTGATCCACTGGCGTTCGGGGACACCTCGGAGGCCGTCGCTCGTGGCGTAGAGGCGGCACCGGGGGGTGCATTCGTCGCAGGGCGCCCAGTCCGGCTCGATGTCACGGCCGTCGATGCGGATGGTGGGCGAGCCGGGGAAGCAGAGGCGCTTGCCGGTCTCTTCGTCTTCCACGTCGATCCGGATGACGGGTTCCTCGATGCCCTCTTCGGCGAGGACATCGCGTAGCAAGGCTTCGGCATCGAGGTGGTTGGGGCAGCCCTGGAACCAGAGCAGTTCGATGCGCACGGTGGCTCCTTCGGGAGGCGCAGTGAGCATCGTACCTTCGCGCCGGCCAGCCCTCTGGCTCCTCAGGCAGCCGCGTCGGCCCTCGGCGGTGCCCGTGCGGCCGGGGCGGATCGCGGACCGCTTTAGACGCGGCGCTTGAGGACGCGGTGCTCGTCGACCTCGTAGGGGAGGTACTCGCGGCCGCAGGCGTGGCAGACGAAGCCCATGGCCTTGCGGTCGTCGTCCATGACCTGGGGGCCTCGCCAGCGAGGCATGAGCGGTTTGCCGAAGCAGCAGGCTTCGGGCTGAATGGGCACGCCTTTGTAGGTCATCTTGGGGGAGCCGAAGACCTTGGAGAGCAGGGACATGCGGGCGCTCCTCGTGTGACTCGTGCGTGCGCCCGGGGAGGGTATCGCGCGGGCGGCGGTTCGCGGTAGTTCGAGGGTCGCGGCGGGGTGGCCCCGCTGGCGGGATGGCCTCAGCGGCTGCGTCGCAGGTGCTCGATGACCCCGCGTGCGAGCGAGGCGGCGCCCCGCTGGGCGATGGTGATGCGTTTCGCGGAGTACTCCTGGAGGTCCGCGAAGGGCTGGCTCACTTTGTGGTCGAGGATGGTGCCGCCCCAGATCACGATGACGTCCGCGCTGGCTGAAAGTTCGCGGGCCCGCTTTTCACCGGTGGGCCGGTCGCCCTCGACGAACTCCAACTGCACGGGGCGTCCCCTCAGTGTCTCGCGGATCTGCGTGCGGCTGGAGGGAGAGCCGCCGAGGACGAGGAGCCGAGGGCGCCCGGCGGCGACGAGGGCGTCGGCCATCTCGAGGAGGGCGCGGTCGCCCTCGCTGCCGCGGCACACCTCACAGAAGGGGGGATCGACCTCGATGACCTCTCGGGCGCCGGTGGCAAGGGCGCGGTCGCAGGGTGCGGAGCCGCAGGAGCGGGCAATACGGGTGCGGACGACGTCCTCGACGGCCTCGCGCTTGCTCCGCTGGATGTTCTTCTTCGATGGGTTGGTCAGCCCGGCCGCTTCGAGGTGCCTGCGGGCGGCGTGTACGGAGGCGGGGGTGACGAACCCCCACTCGCCGAGGAGCGCTGCGATGGCGATGACCTCGTCCGGCATCGGTCGAGTCTCCCTGCTGCCTTCGGATCATCCCATGCCCCGCCGGCCAGACACGGGACCGCCGTCACGGTGTCTCAACGTCACCTTGCCATACTCGACGCGAGCGAGAGGGAGAGCCATGCGCAGAAAGCCGGCCCGCGACGTGCCAATCATGGAGAGCGTCCTCGCGGAGACGGTGCGAGAGGCTCACGCCCTCGAAGAGAAGGAGCGAGGCCGCGAGTCCTCGCAGGAGCGGATCGCGGACCGGATCACGGCGATGACCGGCAGCATGGCGTTCGCGGGGGTGAACGCGGTTTGGTTCATCGTCTGGATCGCAATGAACCTCCCAGGCTCGCCATGGGTATTCGACCCGTTTCCGTTCGCGCTGCTGACGATGCTGGTCTCACTCGAAGCGATCGGGCTCTCGATCTTCGTGCTGATCAGTGAGAACTCGCAGGCCCGGCGGGCGGACCGCCTCGCCCGCCTCGAGATGCAGGTGAACGTGATCGCCGAGCGTGAGATCACGAAATTGCTCGATCTCGTCACGGAAATCCATGACCACCTGGGCATCGGTGGTGGATCGAGCCGGGAACTGCGGGAGATGCGTGCCGAGACGCGGCTGGCCGACATCGCGGATGCGATGGACTCAGCGCGCCCGGAGGACGATCCCCTCAGGCCTCGATCGAGCGAGACGGTCAACGACCAGAAGCCTGAACCTCGCGCGGCGCGCTGAGAACGGCGGTGGTAGGGCCGGACTCGGAGCGAAAGGCGCTCCGAGTCCGGCCCTACTCCACCTACTTCACTGTGAGCTTGCTAATCATCCCCAGTGCCGCATGCGGCGCGCCCTTCGCGTCTGGCACGAAGCAGACAATCGCGTAGGTGCCTGCCTTGAGTTCGGTGGTGCTCCACGCCTGTCCGCCAGCCGAGAGTGCGCCGACTCCACCCGACACGCCCGAGGGCGGTGCCGCCGCGGGTGTCGCGGTGACCGCGCCGGCTGCCACGGTCGCGGAGGGTCGAGGGGTTCCAGCGGCGGCGGGAGTTGCGGCCGGTGGGGGGGTGAGCAAGGCCTTCGTGAAGGCCTCGTACGTCATTCCGTCCGGGACGCGGATGAGGCCGGCGAAGTGCGGCTCCTTCCCGTTGTTCTTCAGGGAGACGGTGGCCTTGCCCGCGTTGACCTCGGCCGGCGCCTTGAAGGCGTGGTCGGAGGCCTCGATAGCGAGGGTGGCGGTCGGAGCGGTCTCCTTGGAGCGGTCGCCCTTGACGTCCATCGCGCCCACCATGCCCTTGGCGAAGTGGGGGGCTTTGTCCGGTGCCTCGAGGAAGCAGAGCAGGATGTATGAGCCGGCCGCGAGGTCCGCGGTCATGGTGGTCTGGGCGCCCGCCGGGATCGCCCAGGCACCGCCGTTGAACTTCACCCAGTCAGGGATTGGGGCGTTCGGTGTCGCGAGGGCCTTCTGTACGTCCAGCAGCGTCTTTCCCTGAGCCAGCGAGATCAGCTGCAGCTCATGGTCTTCCTTGCCCGCGTTCTTGAAGGTGATCGTCTGGATACCCGGCACGGCCTGCCCGTCCACGGCGAAGGCGTAATCAGTGCCGGTCACGGTGAGCGGCTTGGGAGCCGCGGTAGTCGCGGCGGCGGTGGCGCTGGCGGCCTTCGGCGCGGCCGTAGGGGTAGCCGCCTCCGGCTCGTCCTCGCCGCCGCAGGCCGCCATGCCGAGCGCGATGCCGGCGAGGGCAATCGTGGCAGCGAGGCGTTGCAGTCGTGTCATGGCGGATCCTTTCTGGAGCAGATCTTGGCCTGGGCGTCGACGGATCGGCGCGGCGGGCATCGTATGGACAAGCGGCGCTTGTGACCATTGGCCGGTGTTGCGTCGTCTCGCGCGAGCGGACTCCGGACACCACCCAAGGGCACGCGTAAACTTCGGTTTCACGCCCGCTCGTCCCGTCGCGCGGCCGTGGACTGCGCCCGCCCAACCTCCGTAGCCCCGTATGAGGTCCGATGTCCCCGCGTGCCGTCGCCGCCACCTCCTGCATCGCCGCCGTCGCCATCGCCTTCCTCTGGGCCGCCTTCGCCTTGCCCTCGTCGCCCTCAGAGCGCGGACGACTCGCAGGGGATCAGGGTCGCTCGGCACCGGCTGAGCCTGCGGCACCGCGCGCAATGGAGCACGTCCGCGTAGAGATCCGGCCTCGCCGCAGCATGGACGAGGCTCGGACGGCCGTCGTCGCGCTGGGGGGTCGTGTCGAACTCGAAGCCGGGGGACGCCTGCAGGCGACGATCCCGATGACCGCACGCGCAAGCCTTGACGCCTCGGACGCCATAGAGGTCCTTCCGGCGGAACTGCCTGTCCCGATGCAGGTGGCGCCCGCCTTCTCCTCAGCCGCGCAATTGCTCGGCGTGGACCGCTGGCGCACGGCGGGCTTCTCCGGGCACCGCGTGAAGGTCGCCGTGCTGGACACGGGGTTCGAGGGTTTCCAGGAGGCACTGGGCAACGCGCTGCCGCGGCAAGTGATCACGCGATCATTCCGCGCCGATGGACGTCTCGGTGGGTCGGACCACGGCCGCCGCGCCGCGGAGGTCATTGCGTCGATCGCGCCGAATGCGACGCTCTACCTGGTCAATTTCTCCACAGTGACGGAACTGAACGCTGCGATCGATTACCTGGTCGCCGAGCGCGTGGAGGTCGTCTCGTTCTCTCTCGGGTACCTGCACAACGGGTACGGGGACGGCACGGGTGCGGTGAACGACGCGGTGCGTCGAGGCACCGAGGCAGGACAGGCGTGGGCGGTAGCCTCGGGCAATTGGGCACAACAGCACTGGGCGGGCGCCTACACGGACGCCGACCGTGATGGTCGCCACGACTTCGCGCCCGGGCGTTCCACGAACACCCACGCCTTCGCGCAGGGCGACCTCATCACCGTCTCGCTCCGCTGGGACGAACCACCGGGCAAGGCGTGCACGGACTTTGACCTGGAACTGCGCGGTCCCGACGGTTCGCTGATCCGTTCCTCGCGGAACGTGCAGAACTGCGTCCAAGACCCGTTGGAAAGCATCCAGGTCCTGGCGACTCAGACGGGCACGTATAGCGTCCAGATCCCCGGCCCGGCGGGCGTCGTCGAGGGGCGTCACCTCGATCTGCTGGTGGTTGGATCGCCGGACCGCGGCTTTCCGCTGGACCTGAGCGTGCCGGCGGGGTCGCTTGCCGCCCCCGCGGACAATCGCAACGTCATCGCCGTGGGCGCACTGGCCTCGAGCCTGCGGAGCGAGGCCCCCTACTCCTCGCGAGGGCCGACGACCGACGGACGACGCAAGCCGGACTTACTCGCGCCGGCGGCGGGCCCTGTTGGCGGCGTCTTCTCCGGCACTTCGGCGGCCGCGCCCCACGTCGCGGGAATGCTCGTCCTGCTCCAGGAGGCCTTCCCGCGTGCGGCGCGGACCGCCCTCACCGGCCTGGTCACGCAGCGCGCGATACCTGTCACCGTGAACGGGGGCGACAGTGGCGCACCGCGCGCAGACCTCGGCAGTCTTGCCGGCCTCGGCCCTCTGCTCCCAGCCGGTGCAGAGACCGCCGCGCTGCTCGGGGTGCGGCCACCCGGCCCCGGGCTCGCGCTGATGGTGTATCGCGGCCCATCCGCATACCCGCTGCGCTTCACGCACCTCTTGCTGGACGGGCGGCCTGTGCGCGCTGTGTACCAGTTCGACTCGCTCGCACAGCAGTGGCGCGTCCATGTCATGGGCGCACCGACTTTCGTCAATTCCGTCGACCTGATCGACAACAGCGCCATCCTGCTCATCCGGTTTGAGTAGGCAGCAGGAATGACCTGACCGACCGGGGCGCCCGCGAGGAGGTTCGCCCCGGCCGATCCCGGCTACTTCCGGATAATGATCGGCGTCCCGCTGAAACCTGTCGGGAATGCCACGTCGAATTCAGTGTTGACGAACTCAGGCGCCCCGACGACGTAGACGAGCATCCGGCCGCCGACAGTCGCGGCCAGGGTGACGGCGTTCGTCGCGGTGGCGGCCGCCTGCAGTTGCGTCCTTGAGCCCGTGAACAGGGCAAGGGAAACGCCGGACGGCGCGACTGTGCCTGTGAACGACCCCGGGGGCGGGGTCGATCCCGGTGCGGCGACGGGGCCGCCGGACGGCGTCGGAGTTGTGGTGGCCTTCGGTGTCGCTGCCGCAGGGGCCAGCGCGCGCATCTCGATGGCGGTTGCGGTCGCGGGGCCTGATGCGGCGATCGCGGCCAGGGAACTGATGGCGCTGGTCAGTTGGTCGATGGGATTCACGCCGCCCGGCAAGCCGCCCCCGCTCGGGAGGGTGGGGACGGTGATGGGCGGTGGCGTGTACGTCCCATCGCCTTGGTAGGAGCCATTGATCCCGAAGGGTCCTCGTGCGGAGTCGGTGACGGTGCCGAGGTACTGTCCTGATGCATGCGCTGAGCCTGAGAGGTTGTAGGTGCCGCCGCCCTGGTGTGTGCCGGAGGCTTGGCCGCCGCTGGTCAAGGTCCAACCGCCCGAACTGACGAAGGTACCGGCGCTGAAGGTGCCCGAGGCGGTGAACGTGCCCGTCACCACGAAGGCGGCCACGTCCGGCGCGCTCACCGTCGCAGTGAAGGGACCGTTCGCTGTGTAGGCGCCGCTCATCGCCGCCACATCGATGCCGGAAAGGGCCACATTTGCGGCGAAGGTGACGGCGGCCTGGTAGGTCCCAGCGCGCGGGAACGACCGGCTGCCGCTGGTCACCGTGGAGTTGTATGAGCCGCTGGAATCCAGCGCGCGCGACGCGCCATCCCCCGCGGGCGCTTGCTGCGCGGACGCCGGTACGGCGAGGACGATCGACGCGGACGCGAGGCCAAACGCAGCCAGCAGCACCAATCTCCTCGCGATCCGCATATCCCACCCCTCCGCGCTCAGCCGCTACGCCGAGGCTAGAAGTCGTGCGGGGGGCCAAGCAGGGGCGAACGTCACCCGCGGGACACGCCAGACGTCACGCGATCCGGCAGGCTCCCGGTCGTGGGGCTATTGGCCGAGGACGGTGCCACGCGAGAGGTCGATCAGATCTTCCGGGGAGACCTCGATACCGCTCCGAGCGAGGTCGTCGAGGGTGGCGGGGTCTACGGGGCGACCGCGGCGGATGTCCTCGCGCAGTTCTCCGACGGCTTCTTCGCGACGCTCGCGGGCTTCGCGGGAGAGTTCGAGTTCTTCGGCGACGAGTTCGCGGAGGACGCGCTCAGGGGCGGCGGAGCGTTCGGGGACGCGCGCCTCCATGACGCCGTTGAGGGTGGAGTAATGGTTGCCTGCGAGGAAGTGGAGCGGCCGCGTGTCCGGATCGCCGAGGAGCCAGCGTTCGTCGAAGGAGGCGGGGTCGACGCGGACGGCGGTGACGAGGCCGGCGACGAGGACGTGATCGCCGATCGGGAAGACCTCGACGACCTGGCATTCGATCCAGGCGCAGCAGCCGACGATGAGCGGCGCGGTAATCGTCTGCGAGGCGAACGTCTCGAGTTGCGTGGCCTCGAACTTGTCGACGTGCTCTCCGGAGAGGGAACCGAGGTACTGGACGTGATGGAGCATCGGACGCGTCGGGATGTTGATCGCGAACTCTTGAGCGTGCTTGACCATCTCCGTGCTGTGGCGCTCCTGCCCCAGCGCTACGGCGACGATGGACGGCCGGGAAGAGACGGGCATGTGCCACGAGATCGGGATGACGTTCGACTGCCCGCGCCATGTTGTCGTGACGAGCGAGACGGGGCCGCCCATGAGGACGCGTCCGGCGGCTGCCTTCGGTCGATCCTCGATGCCGTCAGGAGGCGGGTTGAGGGCGTAATCGTTCGACATGTGCGCAGTATAGGCGCGCGTTCGGGCGGGCCCCGATGGTCGGTCTGTCACAGGTTTGCGAGAGAGTGCGGCACGGCGTGATCAGGACGTGCACTCGGGCATTGGTAGCGTCAGCGAGCAGTGGAATGCGGGGACACCGGATGACGCAGGAGTTGGTCCGCGACGGCGAGTTCATCGGCTACCCGCGCGACTATGTGCTGGGGATCTTCGATGAGCGTGCGGCGACGGAGTCCGTGGTGACGGAGTTGATCGCAGCGGGCTTCGGCGAGTCGGAGTTGTTGGTGCTGACGCAGCCGTCTGACGCGCGCCAGGTAGACGAGGAAGGCGCGCACCATGGCATCGACGCCGCCGCGGAGCGGACGGTGCAGGAGTTAGGGGACAAGGACACGCTGGACGAGTACGCGAAGGCGCTGCGCGCAGGCTGCGCGGTGATCGGCGCGCGCGCAGAGGACGAGGACCAGCGCGAGCAGGCGAACACGATCATGCAGGAGTCCGGGGGGCAGTCGATCCGGTATTTCGGACGCTTCGTGGTCGAAGACCTCGACACTGCCCCCAACGAGCCGAGGCCCTAGGCATCTCGGCTTCCCTCTAGACAACGAGGGCGCCCGACGGGGCGCCCTCGTTCTATCTGGCTATATGGCGAGATCTGGGAGCACCCGACGGGTGCCTACTTCTGAGCACGCGACCTTGCGGCGGCCTTAGGGGCAGCACCAGGCCTTGGTTTCGCCGCCGTGTACTCGGATCCGGTCTCGGCGATACCGACGGCGCTGCGGCGGACTCGCGCTCGGGTGGCTGCCGCGCGGCGATCGAGGTGCGCACGACGCGCGAGGACGAGGTCATAGCGGGTCTGAAGGCCGAGCCAGAACTGCGCTGAGACCCCCAGCACTTCTTCCAACTCCACTGCCGTGTCCGCCGTGATGGCCTTCTTCCCGCGGACGATCTCATTCACGGCCTGTGCCGGCCGCTGCATCGCAACGGCGAGTGCCTTCTGCGTCATCCCGCGGACCTCGAGCTCCTCCGCGAGCAGTTCGCCCGGATGGGTTGCGAGGTCAGACTCGCGGGCCTTGAAGATCGGCTTAGCCACGGTAGTCAACCACTTCTTCGATCAGGACCCCGTCGTCGTCCAGGGTCACGACCAGTCGCACCTGCCCGGTGATCCGGAGCGCGTACTGACCGCTCCGATCGCCTCTGAGTGGATGGAAGTCGAGCGAGCGAATCGCGTAGAGGTCCGCAACCGTGACCGCTTCCTGGAGTAAATCGATGCGCTGGATGTAGCGCCGTCCGACATCCTCACCCCAGGCTCGAACGGCCTCGTCGTGGCGGTGGTATCGCCGTTCGAGCCGCCGCGAGCGGAAGGAGATCCTCACAACGCTCCACCCTTGCGGGGATGATACACCCTATGGGTGAAGTCGAAAGGGTGCGCCGAGAAACCTGACATGCTGGCGCCCCGAGCGCAGTCAAAACAACGGGGGCACCCGCGCGGGTGCCCTCGTGCGTGAGCGAGGATGACCGCTACGCGTCGGACGCGGCGGCGGCGCCGTCGACGTCGCCCGTGGTGAGTCCGGGGGCGGCGGGCACCGCGGGCGCCATGGCGGGTGCAGGGGCGGCCTGCTGCATGGCGCGAGGGCCGACGACTGACATCGAGACGAGTTGGCGATCCGAGAGGTCTGTCTTGTCCAGGACCTGCTTGATGTGGTCGGACTGGCGGGCCATGCCCT
>CAZVNJ010000065.1:0-11618 GCA_964628985.1 uncultured Dehalococcoides sp. | reverse complement strand
GGCCCGTCCGCTGAGGGGAGTGTGACGTGGCCACGACCCGCCCCTCCCGCGCGGCGACCCGGCGTGCCCGCCAGGCGAGCGAGGGACGCGTCGAGCGCCGGATATACCTCGCCTCGGCGATCGTTGGCGTCGCGGTGCTGGCGATCGTCATCGCCGGCGTGATCCTGACCGTGGTGCTGCCCCCACGCGAGATAGTTGCCCAGGTGGGCGACCGGAGGTTCTCTGCGCGGGACCTCGCCGTGCGGGCGAAGTTTGCGGCGGTGGCGGAGTCCAACTCCACAGTGGTGTTCGATCCGGCGCAGGTGATCCCGACGCTGACTCGCGAGGAGGTGATCCGCCAGAAAGCGGGTGACCTCAACGTGTCCGTCTCAGACGAGGATCTACAGAAGGCGATCCGGACGCGCATCGGCGTCGCCGAGGACATTCCGGAGGACGCCTTCCGCGCCTCATATGAGCGTTACCTCGGGATCATCCCGCTCTCCCGCGAGGAGTACGAGCAGATTGTTCGCGCGGACGCACTGCGCACGAAGGCGACCGAGGTGTTCAAGGCGCAGGTCCCGGAGAAGGGGCCGCAAATTCACCTGCTGGGGGTCTCGCACGCTGACCGAGAGAAGTTGCAGGCGCTGCGCGACGCGGTGGCCGGGGGCAAGGACTTCAAGGCCGAGGCGGCGGCCGCCGGTCTGGTGACGGACCCGGCGCAGGCGGATCTGGCGTGGTTCGACCCGCAGTCTCTGCCCGAACGGATCGCCTCGGTGCGCGAGCTGAAGCAGGGCGAACTGTCCGAGGTCATGTTGGACGACCGGACGGGGAGTTACTTCCTGGCCCAGGCCATCGAGCGCGTGGAGGACCGTGAGTACGACGCCGCGGTGAAGGACCAGGTGGCGAACCGGATGTACACGGCCTGGCTGGCGGAGCAGGAGCGGGCGCTGGTGCTGCCCTCGATGATGTCGGGCAACGCGAAGGCGTGGGTTCAGCGCGACGTGGAGCGCGCTGTGGCGGAGGCGACGCGTCGATCGCAGAAGGCCCAGGGTCAGTAGTGAGCGACACGGTGGGGGTCTCGCTGCTGGGGGCGGGAAACATCGGCGGCGGAGTGATCGCGGCGCTCTCTGCGGGCGCCTCGCGGTATGCGGCGCGGGTCGGGAAGCCGATCGAGGTGCGCAAGGTGCTGGTGCGGGACACGGCGCGGGTGCGCGCCGGGCTGAGCCCCCAGCAGATCGTCTCACGGCTGGAGGATGTCCTCGGGGATCCCGGCACGCAGATCGTGATCGAGATCATGGGCGGTGAGCATCCGGCGCGAGAGGCCATCGAGGCCGCGCTGCGCTCCGGACGCCACGTGGTCACGGCGAACAAGGAGGTGATGGCGAAGGCGGGGGCGGAACTGCTCCAGATCGCAGCCGACCATGGCGTCCGGCTGCTGTATGAGGCCTCGGTCGGTGGCGGCATCCCGGTGATTGGGCCGCTCTCGCGCGACTTGCTTGCGAACGAAGTCTCCGCGATCACGGCGATCATCAACGGCACCACCAACTACATGCTGACCGCGATGACGCAGCAGGGCGCGGACTACGCGGACGTGCTGGCCGAGGCGCAGCGGCTGGGCTACGCGGAGCCTGACCCGACGGCGGACGTGGCTGGGATCGATGCCGCGTACAAGATTGCCGTGCTCTGCGGGCTGGCGTTCAACGTGGAGATCCACCCGGACGAGGTGGCGCGGCAGGGGATCACCTCGATTACGGCGCGTGACATCACGTACGCCGAGCGGCTTGGGTACGTGATCAAGTTGCTGGCTTCGGCGCGCCTCATCGGGGGGGCTGTCGCTGCGACGGTGCAGCCGACGCTCGTCGGCGCGAACGAGCCGTTGGCGAAGGTCGACGGCGTGCTGAATGCCGTGCAGTTCGAGGGAGACCTGGTGGGCCGCGTGCTGTTCGAGGGTCCCGGTGCCGGCCCCGGCCCGACGGCATCCTCGATCCTCGCGGACGTGCTGGACGTGGCACAGGATGTAGTGACGGGGCGCCGGCCGCTGGCGTTCGTCCCACGCCGCCGGCTACGTGTGGCGCTGCCTGCAGAGCACCAGGCGCGGTACTACCTACGCGTGTCGGTGCTCGACCAGCCGGGTGTGCTGGCACGGATCGCCTCGGTGCTTGGTGAGCAGCAGATCTCGATCGCCTCGGTGATCCAGTTCGACCGGGCGACTGCGGGTGGCACGGCGGAGTTGGTGTTCACCACGCACCAGGCTTCCGGCGGTGCGTTGGAGGTCGCGGTGGCGGCGATCCGAGCGATGGACGTGGTGCGCGAGGTCGGCAACGTGTTGCCGATGGCGGGCTGACGACGATGGCCCCGCAAGACGGGACCGAGGCGGGCGCCTCCTCGCCCGCGCTTCCGTCACCGCTTCCCGGGCAGGGGACGTGGATCGGGGACGAGATCCAGCGCGCGCAGCAGCGGATCGAGTCGCTCACGCGAGAGATCACGATGCTCCAACACTCGCTCCGGGCGCAGCAGGAGGAGACGGCCCGCGTCGTAGAGACGCTGCAGGTGGTGGACGGGCGCACTCTGCGCCACGAGGCAGGGCAAGAAGTGGCCCGCGAGGTGCGCCAGGAACTGGTCGCCCTCGAGGAGCGCATCGCGGGAGAGGCGGCGCTGCGGCGGGACCTCGCGGCGCAGCTGGCGCGCGCCGAAGAGCGCGAGGCGGAGACGCAGCAGGAACTGCAGCGCGTGCTGAGCCAGATTGTCACGCAGTTGGACGACGCCAGCGGTCGCGACGCAGCAGTCCTCGCCCGCCAGCGGTCTCTCCTCGAAGAGTCGGCGGAGCGGGAGCGAGACGACCGCGACCATTCCTCGCGCCTGGAGGCGGTGGAGCGCCGTCTCGGCGCGCTCGAAGAGCAGATGCGGCACAACGGCGTGGAGGTGGCGCGGGTCGTCTCCTCGGTCGCTCCGATCCTTGGGCTGGTGGAAGGGATCGAAGCGCGCGTGCGGACGCTGCAGGCGGACCAGCGCCGCATGGACGACGAGGTCGCGGCGGTGCGCACGATCCGGGACCGGGAGGGTGCGCTGCTTGAGGTGCTGGAGCAGCAGCGCGTAACGCGCGCCCGTGTCGAGGACCGCCTGAACACGGTGGAGGAGACGATCGAAGAGGTGCGCCGGGCGCAGAGTGCGCTGGCCGAGGAGCACGCGGTGCTGGGACGGACGCAGTCCGGGGCGAGCGAGGACCGGCGCGCGCTCCTGGAGCGGATCGAGTCTCAGCGTGACGTGGTGCTGGAGCACCTGCGCCGGCAGTTGCGTGCGGGCGAGGAGAGCGCACGGCGGCACATCGAGGAGATCGAGCGCGAGATCCGGATCTCGCGTGCGCTGCTCACGCGCATGGACGAGCAGCTCGAGGATCCCGGACGGGAGCAACCGCTGTGACGCAGGCACCGGCATCGACGCACGGAGGTCGCTTCATCCTGGAGCGGTACCGCGACCGGCTGCCGGTGACGGACCGTACGCCAATGGTGACGCTGGGCGAGGGCGGGACGCCGCTGGTGCGTTCCCGGATCCTTGAGGGGGAATTGGGCCTTGAGGGGCTCTACTTCAAGCTCGAGTACCTCAACCCCACGGGGTCGTTCAAGGACCGTGGGATGGTCATGGTCGTTGCGAAGGCAGTGGAGGAGGGCGCGCGGGCGATCATCTGCGCCTCCACCGGAAACACGTCCGCCTCGGCGGCGGCCTATGCGGTGCGTCACGGGCTGAAGGCGTACGTGATCGTCCCCGCGGGCAAGATCGCGATGGGCAAACTGGCGCAGGCGGTGGTGCACGGCGCGGAGATCGTGCAGATCCAGGGGTCCTTCGACGACGCGCTGAACATCGTGCGCGACCTGGGCGAACATCATCCCGTCGCGGTCGTGAACTCCGTCAGCCAGTACCGCATCGAAGGTCAGAAGACAGCGTCGTTCGAGATCGTGGACGACCTCGGCGATGCGCCTGACCTGCTGTGTATCCCGGTGGGGAATGCAGGGAACATCACGGCGTACTGGAGGGGCTTCGAGGAGTACCACCGGTCAGAGAAGACGACGCTGCTCCCGCAGATGTGGGGGTTCCAGGCAGCGGGTGCTGCCCCGCTGGTGCTCGGGCACCCGGTGGAGCATCCGGAGACGATCGCGACGGCGATCCGGATCGGCAATCCGGCCTCGTGGGACGGCGCGGTACACGCGCGAGACGCGTCCGGTGGCCAGATCTCGGCTGTCACCGACGACGAGATCCTCGAGGCCTACCGTCGCCTCGCAGCGGAGGAGGGGCTGTTCTGCGAGCCAGCCTCTGCGGCGAGCGTGGCGGGGTTGATCAAGCGCCAGCGCGGCGGTGTCAACCTGCAAGGGAAGATCGCTGTCTGTATTCTCACGGGCCATGGGCTGAAGGATCCAGACACGGCGATGACTGTGGAGGCCTCGATCCACCAGTCCTCCGCACGCATCGAGGACGTCGAGCACGTCCTCGGCTGGTCGTAGCGTCGAGCGCCAGGCGGGCCGGCTCACCCCTCGTAAGCCGGTGTATCGTGGATTCCTCGAATTCTGACCCGGAGGATCGCGATGGCGTCTTCGCTACCCCGCGGCGCGGCTGACCGCGACCAGTTGATCGTGACCCTGCGGACGATGATCGCGGACCTTGGGCTCAATCCAGAGGACGAGGGGCTGGCGGAGACGCCCCGCCGCATTGCTGACATGTACCTCGAACTCTTCCAAGGCCTCTGGCAGGATCCGCGAGAGGTGCTGAACGTGACGTTCGACGAGAACCACGACGAGATGGTGATCCTGCGAGACATCCCGTTCTACTCGATGTGCGAGCATCATTTCCTGCCGTTCCACGGCGAGGCTCATGTGGGGTATCTGCCGGATGGCAAGATCGTGGGGCTCTCCAAGCTGGCGCGGGCGGTCGAGGTGTTTGCGCGGCGTCCACAAGTGCAAGAGCGGCTGACAAGCCAGATCGCAGACTGCATCGAGGACGTGCTTGGTGCGAAGGGTGTCGGCGTGGTGATCAGCGCGGAGCACCTCTGCATGACGGCGCGTGGGGTACGGAAGCCGGGTTCGGCGATGGTGACCTCCGCGATGCGCGGCCGGTTCCGTTCGGACATGTCAACGCGCAGCGAGTTCCTGCGCTTGATCGGGCAGTAGTCACCCTCGTGGTCGCGCCTGTCGAGTCTGGCACACCCGCGCCGCTGCCCCGGCGGATTGCGATGCTCTCTCTGCACACGTCGCCGCTTGCACCGCTTGGCGGGCGGGAGACGGGCGGGTTGAATGTGTACGTCCTTGAGGTCGCCCGCGGCCTCGGTGCGCTTGGGATCGCCGTGGATGTGTTCACCCGCCGCACGGGTGAGGCGGAGCCCGAGGTCGTGGAGTTCGCGCCCGAGGCCCGGCTGGTGCAGGTTACGGCGGGCCCGACGGAGCGGCTGGAGAAGGAAGACCTCCTGCCGTACGTCGAGGGGTTTGCGGACGGCGTGGAGACGTTCCGGTCGCGGGAGGGCGTGTCGTACGACGCGATCTATTCGCACTACTGGCTCTCCGTAGCGGCCGGCGACCGCCTCGCGGGGGTCTGGGACGTACCGCACGAGGCGATGTTCCACACCCTCGGCGACGTGAAATTGCGCGCGCGCGCCTCAGAGTCGGAGCGGCCGGAGCGGTTGGAGGCGGAGCGACGGCTGGTGCATCGCCTGGACCGCATCGTGGTGGCGACGGAGCATGAGCGGCAGTTGCTGCGGCAGATCTTCCGAGTGGATCCGCAGCGGATCGCGGTCATCCCGCTGGGCGTGGACCTGCGGATGTTCACGCCTCGGTCTCAGGCGGATGCCCGTGCCCGACTCGGCCTCGACCCGGATCGGCGCTTCGTGCTGGCGGTGGGCCGGATTGAGCCCCTGAAGGGGCTCGACATCCTGATCCGCGCCGTCGGCGAACTGGAGGCGCGGGTGCCGGTGGACCTCATGATCATCGGCGGGGATGAACGGGCGGCAGCGGAGATTGGCCGGCTTGAAGCGATCGCGGCTGAGGCGGGGGCCGGCGAGGCCGTGCGATTCCTCGGGCCCGTCGCTCACCACGCGCTTCCCGACTGGTACGCGGCGGCGGACGTGGTCGCGGTGCCGTCGTTCTACGAGTCGTTCGGGCTCGTGGCCGTGGAGGCGATGGCGAGTGCGACACCGGTGGTCGCGTCCCGGGTCGGTGGGCTGGCATCGACGGTGGTCGACGGGAAGACCGGATACCTGGTGCCATGGCGCTGCCCGGAACCGTTTGCGGAGCGGATTGAGTTACTGCTCCTGAACGAGCCGCTGCGTCGAGCGCTGGGGGCCGCCGGCGCGGAACGGATGCGCGGGTACGACTGGAGTGCGGTCGCGGAGCGCGTGGCTGCTACGACGGCGTCGCTCGTGGCTGATCACCGACGCGGGCTGGCCTCGTAGCCGCAGGGCGCGATGGCGCTCCGATGGTGCTCCGAGGGCGTCCGGAGTCGTTAGACTTCGCGCCATGACGATGGCCACTGAGATCGACCCGGCGGCAGACTTCATCACCGAACTGACGGCGAAAGTGCCGCGTCGCGCGCTGGCGATCTTCGCGCACCCAGACGACGCCGAGTTCACTTGCGGCGGGACGATCGCGCTCCTGGCGAAACTCGGCTGGAACGTCGACGTGCTGGTGACGACCTCAGGGAACAAGGGGACGAAAGACCCAGGGGTGACGCCGCAATTCCTCGCGGGCGAGCGCGAGGAGGAGCAGCGTCGTGCCAGCGCCATTCTCGGCGCGAACGAGCCCGTGTTCCTCGGTTTCCCGGACGGCTACATCGCCCCGGACAACGAGTTGCGCGGGCTGATCGTGCGCCACATCCGGTTGACCCGGCCGGAACTCGTGATCACGTGGGACGGCTTCCGGCCCAGCTTCAACCACCGCGACCACCGGTACACGGGTCAGGCGACGTACGACGCGATCTACCCAGCGGCGGACGACCACCTGTACTACCCGTATGACAAGGAAGAGGACCTGGAGCCGCACCGGCCGGTAGCGATGCTCCTCGCTGGCCCGGGCGAACCGAACTACCACGTGGACATCGGCCCGGTGATCCGAAAGAAGATCCGGGCAATCCTCGCCCACACCTCCCAGATGCGCGGGCGCACGGAGGCCGAGATGCTGGCCGTCTACCGGCAGCGTGCGGCCGAAGCGAAGTCGGCCGGCACCGAAGGCCCGGTGTACCGGGAGTCCTTCGTGAAGGTGCTCCTGCGCCGCTAGGCGTCTCGGAGGTCAGATGCACATCGGGGATTTGCGCGGGGACGACGAGGGGGCGATCGAAGCGGCGGCGCAGGTTCTCTTCGACGCGTTTCGGCCAGTCGAGTGGCTGAAGGACCATGACGACGCACGAGCTCGGGTGCGGCGATCGCTGGCGGGGGGCGAAACGAGCCTGATCGCCTGCGACGAATCCGGGGAGGTGGTCGGCTGGGTGGCCGGGTACCGCGAATATGCGCGGGTCTGGGAGTTGAACCCGCTCGCGGTGGCACCCGCATGGCAACGGCAAGGTGTCGGGCGAGCCCTCGTCGCAGCCCTCGAGGAGCGCGCAGCGTCCCTCGGAGGGATCACGTTGCGGCTAGGGACGGACGATATGCACCTCGTGGCGACGGGCGCTGGGCGCACATCGTTGGGCGACGTAGACCTTTATCCAGATCCGCTCAAGCATCTAAGCGAGATCCGCAATCTTGGCGGGCATCCGTACGAGTTCTACCTGGCATGTGGCTACTCCTTGGTGGGGGTGATGCCGGACGCGAACGGCTTTGGGCAGCCCGACATCTTCATGGCGAAGCGGATCGGCGTGCGATAGCAGGCGAATCCGGCGGTGATCACGCGGAAATAGTCCAGCGGGGTTTGACACTGCCTACGGGCGGCCCCAGAATCACAGATCGCGCCTTGAACAGGCGCGCGCGTTTCCCACGCGAGCACGGTCGAATGGCCGCATTTGCAGTGAGGACCGGCGACGGATGACGTCGCGGCAAGGCTCACTGACAGGCCGTCCGACCGTTCATGTTGCCTTTGAGGCGTTCCCGCATCGGCCTTCGGTCGGCTCGGGTATGAGCGGTGAGGAGAGTCGGCGTGCCGACGATCAATCAGTTGGTCCGTGCCCCGCGGACTCCCATCCGCAAGAAGACGAAGGCGCCTGCGTTGCGCTTCCGTTTCAACACGCTGAAGAACCGGATGCGCCGGTCTCCCAAGGGGTCGCCGCAGAAGCGAGGCGTGTGCACCCAGGTGCGCACCGTCACGCCGAAGAAGCCGAACTCCGCGCTGCGCAAGGTGGCGCGTGTCCGTCTCTCCAACGGCATCGAGGTCACCGCGTACATCCCGGGCGAGGGGCACTCGTTGCAGGAGCACTCGGTGGTCCTGATCCGCGGGGGCCGCGTGAAGGACCTGCCGGGCGTGCGTTACCACATCGTCCGGGGCGCGCTCGACGCGACCGGGGTCAAGAACCGAAAGCGTGGCCGGTCCAAGTACGGCACTCGTAAGAGCTAGCGGAGACTTCTATGCGTCGCAACCGCGCTGAGATTCGACCGGCCATCCCGGACCCCCGCTACGGGTCCCGTGTGGTGACCAAGTTCGTCGCCGCCCTGATGTACTCCGGGAAGCGGAGTACGGCCGAGACCGTGCTCTACACGGCGTTCGACAAGATCGAAGAGGTCACGGGCCGCCGCGGCATCGACGTCTTCGACCAGGCGATGCGGAACGTGACGCCGGTGGTCGAGGTGAAGCCCCGCCGCGTGGGTGGGGCCACCTACCAGGTGCCGATCGACATCCGCGGTGAGCGACGGCAGGCTCTGGCGCTTCGGTGGATCCGGGACTCGGCGCGCCGCCGGTCCGGCCACTCGATGATGGAGAAGCTCGCAGCGGAACTGCTGGATGCCGCGAACAACGCTGGCAACGCTGTCCGCCGCAAGGAAGAGACGCACCGGATGGCGGAGGCCAACCGCGCGTTCGTGCACTACCGCTGGTAGCCAGAGCGCCAGCGTCCGCCCCTCTGGGGCCCAGGAAGATTCAGGAATAGACGATGCCCCGTACGGTCCCGATCGAGCGCACTCGAAACATCGGCATCATCGCCCACATCGACGCGGGTAAGACCACCGTGTCCGAGCGCGTGCTCTTCTACACCGGCCGTACCTACAAGATCGGCGAGGTCCACGAGGGCACGGCGGTCATGGACTGGATGGAGCAGGAGCGCGAGCGCGGCATCACCATTACCTCTGCCGCGACGACCGCCTCCTGGAACGACCACACGATCAACCTGATCGACACCCCAGGCCACGTCGACTTCACGGTTGAGGTGGAGCGCTCACTGCGCGTGCTCGACGGCGGCGTCGTGGTATTCGACGGTGTGGCCGGCGTGGAGCCGCAGTCCGAGACGGTGTGGCGGCAGGCCGACAAGTACGGCGTGCCTCGCATGTGCTTCGTGAACAAGATGGACCGCATGGGCGCGAACTTCGAGCGCTGCGTCCAGATGATCAAAGACCGCCTGGGCGCGATCCCCGTCCTGTTGCAGATCCCGATGGGCGCGGAGGACCGCTTCGTCGGGGTCATCGACCTCGTCAAGATGGAGGCGCTCACCTTCTCGGGTGACCGCGGCCTGATCGTCACCCGCGGCCCGATCCCAGCCGAGTACACCGAGGCCGCGCAGGCGGCACACGACGAGATGGTCGAGCGCACCGCAGAAAACGACGACTCGCTGATGGAACTCTTCCTTGAGGGCAAGGAGATCTCTGCCGAGGTGCTGGCGCAGGCGGTGCGCCGCGCGACCATCGCAGGCAAGGTGACGCCGGTCCTCTGCGGTTCCGCACTGAAGGACAAGGGCGTCCAGCCGCTGCTCGACGCTGTCATCGACTACCTGCCGTCGCCGCTGGACGTGCCCGCGATCCGGGCGCAGGACGTGAACGACGAAGAGAAGTTCGTGGAGCGGAAGCCTGACGACAGCGAGCCGCTCACCGCGATCGCGTTCAAGGTGGTGTCCGACCCGTTCGTGGGGCGATTGGTCTTCTTCCGGGTGTACGCCGGAGTGGCGTCTTCAGGTGACCAGATCGTGAACACGACCCGGAACAAGCGCGAGCGCTTCGGCCGCATCGTGAAGATGCACGCCGCTTCCCGGGAAGACGTGACAGAGGTGCGCGCCGGCGAGATCGCCGCGGCCATCGGCCTCAAGGACACATTCACTGGGGACACTCTTTCCGACAAGGACCACCTCGTCCGGCTGGAGTCGATCAACTTCCCGGAGCCAGTCATCTCGGTGGCTGTCGAGCCGAAGACGCGCGACGACCAGCAGAAGATGGGCGAGGCGCTGCAGAAGCTCTCCGAGGAAGACCCGACCTTCCGCGTCCGCACGGACGAGGAGACTGGCCAGACGGTCATCATGGGGATGGGCGAACTTCACCTCGAGGTGCTCGTCGACCGCATGAAGCGCGAGTACAAGGTCGAGGCGAACACCGGCAAGCCGCAGGTGTCCTACCGCGAGACGGTCACGCGCGAGGCGAAGGCCGAAGGGCGCTTCGTCCGCCAGACCGGCGGCCGCGGCCAGTACGGCCATTGCGTGCTGACGATCGCTCCGCGTGAGCCCGGCGCTGGCTTCCTCTTCGAGGACAAGACGGTCGGTGGTTCCATCCCGCGCGAGTACGTCGGCGCGGTTCGCCGCGGCGTCGAGGGCGCCCTCGGGAGCGGCATCCGTGCCGGTTATCCCGTGGTGGACGTGCACGTCACCTGTATCGACGGCTCGTACCACGAGGTGGACTCGTCCGAGATGGCGTTCGAGACGGCCGGCTCGATCGGCATGCGCGAAGCGCTGCAGGCAGCCGGGTCCGTGTTGCTCGAGCCCATCATGAAGATGGAGATCACGACACCTGAGGACTACTTCGGCGATGTGCTCGGCGACATCTCTTCGCGTCGCGGCCTGGTGCAGGGCTCGGAGATGCGCGGTAACGCCCGCGTGATCCGGGCGCTGGTGCCGCTGGCCGAGACGTTCGGGTACACGACGGACCTGCGGTCAATGACGCAGGGCCGCGCGACCTCATCGATGGAATTCGACCACTACGAGCGGGTGCCGCAGGCCCTCGCGGACGAGATCGGCAACAAGCGGAAGGCCGGCGCGGCGTCATAGCCGGCCACGGGCCACTTGCGGGACGACTGAACGTCGGAGAACTGGGGAGAGACTGATGGCCAAGGGCGTATTCGAGCGGACCAAGCCGCACCTGAACATCGGGACGATTGGTCACGTGGACCACGGCAAGACGTCGCTGACGGCGGCGATCACGAAAGTGCTCGCGCTGAAGGGGTTTGCGGACTACTCGAAGTTCGAGGAGATCGACAACGCCCCGGAAGAGCGGGCGCGTGGGATCACCATCTCGATTTCGCACATCGAGTACCAGACGGAGAACCGTCACTACGCGCACGTGGACTGCCCGGGCCACGCGGACTACATCAAGAACATGATCACGGGCGCCGCCCAGATGGACGGCGCGATCCTCGTGGTCGCCGCGCCGGACGGCCCGATGCCGCAGACGCGGGAACACCTCCTGCTGGCCAAGCAGGTCGAGGTGCCCTCGATCGTCGTCTTCCTGAACAAGTGCGACATGATGGAGGACGAAGAACTCCTCG
>CAZVNJ010000064.1:8200-11902 GCA_964628985.1 uncultured Dehalococcoides sp. | reverse complement strand
GCAATCGGCATCGCCGTGGCCCAGGATTACTTCATCGTCGCCACGTTCGTCGCACTGCTCATCGTCGTGCTGCTCGAACTGAACCCCCTGACCAAGCAGGTGCTGGAAGCGGGCCGCCGGGCACGCCAGGGGGTTGATCCGGAGATCTCGGAGTAGGCTCGGGCTGTCATGGCGATCCCAGTCGGCGCATACGTCGATGCCCTCGGGGCTTCACGTTGAGGTGCCGGTCGTGACACCGGCTCCGATGAGCACGGGGCTGATGCGAAGGACGCTCCTGCGTTAGGCTCCGTCCAGGGAGAACAGACCGATGCCCGGGACAGGCGTCAAGGCAGCACAGGCGGAGGCCACGCGCCAGGCGCTGATCACGGCCGGCCGTGCCGCATTCGCCCGCGACGGCTATGCCGGCGCCATTGCCGACGAAATCGTGGCGAGTGCCGGCGTGACCCGGGGTGCCCTCTACCACCACTTCGGAGGCAAGCGCGGCCTCTTCGTTGCCGTCGTCGAGGATGTCGAGCGCGAGATGTTCGAACGCATTGCCTCCGTCACACCGCGCTCAACCGACCCTTGGGAGACGTTCCGTGCGGCCTGCCAGGTCTTCCTGGACTGCTGCCTGGATCCTGCGACCCGGCGTATCGCGATCCTGGACGGGCCCGCGGTCCTGACGGAAGAGGAATGGGAGCCGATCAACGAGCGCTACACGCGGGCCGAACTACGTCGCGCCATCGGCGCGGCGGCACGGACGCGGCGTTTCTTGAAGCCGCATGTTGTCGCGATGGCTGACCTGCTGAAGGGTGCGCTCCATGAAGCGGGCCATGCTGTCGCGATTGCCGACCACCCGGAAGTCGCGCGACGTGAGCAGGGTGCCGCGATCGACCTCTTGCTGACTGCCCTCGGAGGGCGTCCGGATTGACATACATCCGGGACGTATGTGTAAATGACGCTCTCGAATTGAGAGGCGTCAGATGCGTAGCGCTCCGTCCACCCCGCTCAAGCGAGTCGTCCTGACCGTTGCCCTGGTGATGGCCGCCACCTGCGTCGCGCAGGCATTCGGCCGCTTCACGTGGAGCATCGTCCTGCCCGAAGTGCGCGACGACCTCCTCGGCGGTTCGAATACGGTGGCGGGATTCTTCGGGACGCTGAATCTCGTCGCCTACCTCGCCGGGACGCTAGGTGTCGCCTGGCTGACTTCCCGGCTGACCCTGGTGGCCCTCGCACGGATGGGGCTGAGCCTCGTCACGCTTGGGCTGGCGCTCGCCGCAGTCGCTCCGGCCGGCTGGGCGCTCGCCCTGGCGCTGGTCCTCATGGGTGCGGGCGGTGCCGCGATCTGGATACCCGCGCCCGCCCTCGTTGCCGGGGTGGTGTCAGCGCAACGCCGAGGGGGCGCTGTTGGCCTGGTCTTCGCGAGCATCGGCATCGGGATTGTGCTCACCGGACAACTTGCGGCGTACCTCGGTCGGCGCGACAGCGTCGATGTGTGGCAGACCGTCTACCGCGTCGAGTTCCTCGTTGCGCTCGCCACGCTCGCCAGTGCCATGCTGTTGCTCCGCGGCGAGCCGAACGCCGCTCCGGCCACCGCCGGTGGGTTCGGGGGGTTTTCCGCGCTGCGCACCGTCCGAGGGTGGCGGTCGCTCACCCTGGCCTACGCGTCGTTCGGATTCAGTTACATGCTGGTCACAGCCTTCTTCGTGGCGAGACTGCGAGACGATGCTGGTATTTCGACGTCGCTCGCCTCGTCGGCGTTCACCGTGACCGGGCTTGCAGGCATTACCGGCGGAATGATCCTCGGGCCGCTCTCAGATCGCTTCGGTACGAGGATCACGTTGACGGGTGTGTGCGGACTGTCCGTGCTCTTCACGCTGATGGCGCTGTCGGACTCGCTGCCGGTCGTCTTCGTCGGTGCCGCCGGGATTGGCGTTGCATCATCGGGAGTCCCGGCGGTCATCAGCGCGCACATGCTGGCCCATACCGATGCGAGGACGTACGGCCCAGCATTCAGCGCCGCCACGCTGGCCTTTGGTGTGATGCAGATGGCCGCGCCGCAGGTCGGTGGGGCCATGGCGGACGCGCTTGGATCCTTCACGTGGGTGTTCCTGCTCTCGGCTGCCGTGCGGACGCTGGGGACGATCGCCGCTGCGTGCCTCCCGAATCCGGAGCCGGTGGCAACCGTATCTGACAGGGTCTCGGCGCGCGTCGCCTAGCCTCGATATTTGGGAAGGAGCAAGGGGAATGCGGACGCCGGCAGAGTTCCACGCAGCACGAGAACTCGTCGAGACTTCGGTAGGCCGCGTCGCTGTCTATCGACAGGGTGACGGCGCCACCGCGCTCTTTGTCCACGGCGTGCCACTGAATAGTTTCCACTGGCGTCACGTGATCGCCTCGGTCCAGGACATGAGGCAATGTGTTGCGGTCGACCTTCTGGGGTTGGGCTACAGCCAGCCGCGCGCCGGTGTAGACCTGACGTTTCCAGCGCAGGCCGAGATGTTGCGCGAGGTCATCGATGCACTCGACCTGGGTCGCATCGACCTCGTGGGAAACGACAGCGGCGGTGCCGTCGCTCAGATCTTTGCTGCACGCTTTCCAGAGCGCGTGCGGACGCTCACCCTGACGAACTGTGACACGCACGATGGCTGGCCACCGCCCAACGCTGGGGCTCTGGAGGCTGCCGCGCGCGCGGGGACGCTTGCGGACGGCTTCAGACTCTTGCTCCGCGAGCCCCACCGAGCACGATCACCGCGATCGCTCGGTGGTGCCTATGCGGACCCCAGCGTGCTTACTCCGGAATCGCTTGCCATCTACCTCGAACCGCTCGTCTGCTCCGAAGAGCGAGCCGCCTTCCTTCACCGGTACATCACGTCCTTTGACAACGCGCAGACGGTCGCGGTGGAGGCAGATCTGAAACGGCTGGCTACGCCGACTCAGATCGTGTGGGGCCTCGCCGATCCGTTCTTCGATGTGCGGTGGGCCTATTGGTTGAAGGACACCATCCCCGGGGCTGAACGAGTGGTCGAAGTCCCTGATGGAGGATTGTTCTTCCCGGAGGATCAGCCGGGCATGCTTGTCAGTCCGCTGCGGGAGTTTTGGGCCCGTCACGCTGAAGCGTAGCGGTGAGATCTATCCACCCACGCTCGCGCGCAACGCTGCCAGCGCCTGCTCTGGCGTCTGCGAGTCGTTGAAGACCGCGGAACCCGCCACCAGCAGCGTCGCGCCTGCGTCAACGCACGTCGAGGCGTTGTGCGACTTCACGCCGCCGTCCACTTCGATGAGCAAGCGGAGCGCGGTGGCGTCGGCGCGGGTGCGGAGTGTCCGGACCTTGTCGAGGAGCGCGGGTTGCATCTGTTGGCCGCCCCAGCCGGGCCGGATCAGCATCACCACGACCTCGTCGATGGCTTCGAGTAGCGGGAACAGCGCATCGGCGGGCGTCTCGGGATTGATCGCGATGCCGGCCTCGCAGCCGAGGGCACGCACGGCGTCGATGTGTTCGCGTGCAGCGTCGAGGTCACGCACGGCCTCGTAGTGAAAGATCAGGCGCTGCGCGCCGGCAGCGGCGATGTCTGCGAACTGCTCGCGCGGCTTCGCGACCATCAGGTGGGCCTCGATGAAGAGGGTGGAGGCGGCGCGGACGGCGGCGATGACTTCGCGGCCGAAGGAGATGGGCGGGACGAAGTGGCCGTCCATCACGTCCAGGTGCCAGAGGTCCGCGCC
>CAZVNJ010000064.1:0-8100 GCA_964628985.1 uncultured Dehalococcoides sp. | reverse complement strand
AGGGTGAGGTCCTCGAAGGTGCGGCCCTCGCGTTCGCAGCGGGCGACGAGGTTGCCCACGGCCTCGTGCGCGTCGCGGAAGGGGACGCCCTTCTTCGCGAGGTAGTCCGCGATGTCCGTGGCGAGCGCGAAGTTGGCGACAGCGGCGCTCCGCATGCGTTCGCGGTCGAACGTCATCGTGGGCAGCATGCCGGTCGTCACGCGGAGGCAGACGAGGAGCGTGTCGATCGTGTCGAACAGCGACTCCTTGTCCTCCTGGTTGTCCTTGTTGTAGGCGAGCGGCTGTCCCTTGAGCATGGTCAGCGCCTGCACGAGGTTGCCGATGACCCGCGCGCTCTTTCCGCGCGTCAGTTCGGCAACGTCCGGGTTCTTCTTCTGCGGCATGATGCTGGACCCCGTCGAGTAACGGTCGTCGAGGCGCAGGAAGCCGAACTCGGCGGTCGCCCAGAGGATGACCTCCTCGGCAAACCTCGACAGGTGCACCATCGCGAGCGCCGCGGCGGCGTGGACATCCACGACGAAGTCGCGGTCCGAGACGGCGTCCAACGAGTTCTCGGCCACGCCGTCGAAGCCGAGGGCGCGCGCGACGGCGGCGCGGTCGATGAGGTAGGTGACGCCTGCGAGTGCGCCCGCTCCGAGCGGCAGGACGTTGGCGCGGGCGCGGGCCTGGGTGAATCGCTCAGTGTCGCGCGCCAGCATCGCTTCGTAGGCCTGGAGGTGATGGGCGAGGAGGATGGGCTGCGCCCGTTGAAGGTGGGTGTAGCCGGGCATCGCTGTAGCCGCCTCGCGCTCCGCGAGGTCGAGGAACGCCGCGCGGAGTGCGCGCAGGGCCTCGATGATCGCGTCGCACGCGGCTCGTGTATGCAGTCGCGTGTCCGTCGCGACCTGGTCGTTCCGCGATCGGGCGGTGTGCAGGCGCCGGCCGGCGTCGCCCACCCGCTCGGTGAGGGCGGCCTCGATGTTGAGGTGGATGTCCTCGCGGTCGAGCCGGAACGCGAAGGTGCCGGCATCGATCTCGGCCCGGATCGCCTCGAGGCCAGCGATCACCACATCGCGGTCGTCGGTGGAGATGATGCCCTGCGCTGCCAGCATCCCGGCATGCGCGATCGAGCCCTCGATGTCCTCGCTGTAGAGGCGGCGGTCGAAGTCGATTGAGGCGTTGAACTGCTCGACGAGCGCGTCGGTTTCACCGGAGAACCGGCCACCCCAGAGTTTCGAGGAGCCCTCGCCCGCCTGCGTCATAGCCGGAGGCTACACGAGCCCCCCCTTGGATGCGACGGCGGGGGAAGCGCGCATCTGCCGCCTGCCTCGAACCGGAGATGGGCTACGCCCCGTCGAACGCGCGCTGCAATTCGGCGATGTCGAGTTTCTTCATCTGGAGCATTGCGGCGAAGGCCCGTTCCACCTTCGTCCTGTCCGGATGGGTGTACATCTGCTCCCAGTCCTGCGGGACCACCTGCCAGGAGACGCCGAACCTGTCCTTGAGCCAACCGCACTGCTGCGCGGACGGGTCTCCGCCGTCAGTCAGGCGGTCCCAGTAGTAGTCCAGTTCCGCCTGATCCTTGCACGGCAGTTCGAATGAGATCGCTTCGTTGAACTTGAAATCGGGGCCTCCATTCAAGGCGAGGAAGGGCTGCCCGTTGAGTTCGAACGTCACGGTGAGCACACTGCCGGGAGCCTTGCCCGTGACCTCCTGGCCGGCCTCCGGGTAGTAGGTGGTGATCCCCATCTTCGAGTCCTTGAAGATGCTCGTGTAGAAGCGGGCGGCCTCTTCCGCTTCGCTGTCGAACCACAGGTTGGCACGGATAGGCTTCATGGGCAGGGCTCCTCGGATTGCTCGGGGAGCGATCGTACCTCCGCGCCAGGCCGTCTCAGAGGCCGGAGTGCCGGTTATACGGCCGCCGGCGCCGGGATCTCTTCAAGGGGGACTTGTTGCACGGAGACGGGGATCGCGGGGAGCCAGAGCGTGAAGACGCTCCCGCGGCCCAGCCCGTCGCTGCTGACCTCCAGGCGTCCTCCGTGAGCCTCCGCGAGGCGGCGAGAGATGTAGAGGCCCAGGCCCATACCGGGTAAGGCAGCCGCGTTGGGACCACGGCCAAAGGGCTTGAAGATATCCTCCTCTGATCCGGGAGGCAGGCCGATCCCACGGTCACGAACGCGTACCGCCACCCCGCCAGCCTCCCGGTGGAGCGTGACATCGATGCTCGAGTCCGGTGGGGAGTACTTGAGGGCGTTGTCGAGCAGGTTCTGCAGGACCTGCTGCACGCGGTCTCGGTCCGCCATCACACGGGTGCTGCGCTCTGCCGCTCCCACGTGAATGCGAGGCGCCGCGAGGTTGGTGGACACGTCATCCACCACATGCCGTACCGCGTCAGCGAGGTCGACATCATCAATCCGTAATTCGAACTGCCCGCGCTCAAGTCGGCCCACGTCGAGCAGGTCTTGGAGGAGGCGTCCGATGCGGTCGCCCATTTCGACCATGGTGGCGGAGTAATGGTCGATCCGGTCGTCGGTGAGTTGCCCCCGCTCCCAGAGGCGACGCAGGAGTTGTGCAGCGCCCTTTACCGCCGCGACGGGGTTGCGGAGTTCGTGCGAAGCGATAGAGAGGAACTCGTCGCGGGCGCGGACGGCAGCCTCTGCGCGGCCCCGCGCGTCCTGCTCCGCGATCAGCAGGGTGGCACGCTCCTGCTCTGCCCTCACTCGCTCGGTGATGTCGATCATGAGCCCCCGGAGCACGGTAGGGGTGCCTTCGCTGTCACTGATGACACGGACGATGTCCGCGAGCCAGACCTCGCGGCCGTCCGCGGCGATCGCGCGGTACTCGAGGGCGTGATCCTCCCCCTGCTGGGTGCACGCGCGGCAGAACTCGAGGGCCCGCTGGCGGTCTTCTGGGTGGATGTGATCGGCCCAGAAGTTCGGGTCGGAGAGCCAGCGGTCCACGGGGTAGCCCAGGACCTGCTCGGCCCGCCGGCTGACGAAGGTGAACCTGAACGTCGCCGCCTCAGCCTCCCACACGATGGCGTCGAGGCCTTCGACCAGGTCCGCGTAGCGCTCAGTGGCTACCTCGGCGTCGCCCCTGGCAGCGTCGGCGTCGAGGCGGGACTGCTCGAGGCGCGAGTAGATGGTCGCCAGGCGTCCGGCGAGTATCCAGGCGATGAGCAGGGCGGCGGCCAGGGAGGCGCCCACGAGGCCGGTGCTCAGCAGAGTGGAGCGGTAGAGCGGGGCGTAGGCCGCACGTACCGGTTCTTGGATGAGTACGCCCCACCCGAGCCGTTCCACAGGCACATAGGACACGAGCGTGTCGACCCCATCGACCTTCGCAGTGACGGTGCCACTGTCACCGGCCAGGGCGGCTTGGACGACGCCCTGGCTGCTCAGGTCCTGGAGCGTCTCGATGCGGCGTCGGTCCGGGTGGACGATCGTGCGCCCAGCCTGGTCCACGATCACGAGGGTGCGGGCGTCGCCCAGCCGTTCTTTGATGCCCTGCGTCAGGCGCTCCGTGGGCACGGGCGCGACCAGGACATGTCGTGTGCCGGAGAGTTCGACAGGCGTGGCGATCACTACGACTGGAAGCCCGGTGACCCGGCCGATGATGGCCGAGCCAATCGTCGTGCGGCCCTCGTCGAGCACCGTGCGCGCGTAATCGCGGTCGCCGACGAATACCGCGCGTGGCGGAGTGGAAGGTGAGGCCGTATTCCAACCGTCCGGCCCGATGATGCTGATCCCTTCCCATTCTGGATTGGCTGCGAGATACCGGGCCAGGCGTGTGCGGAGGCCCTCGATGTCGGTGGCGGTGCCATCGCGAAGGTCTGCGGCAAGGGATTCGAGCGTCCGCATGTGGCCTTCGACGATCGCCTGGGTGGTGAGGGATCCCGCCCGGGCGAGGGCCATCTGGTTCCGGTCTACCCGGCCCTGCCGTTGCTCGAGGTCATACCAGACCCCCAACGCAGCGAAGGCGACGAGCGGGACGAGTGCCATGAGGAGGACTCGAATGATTCGAGCGCGGGCGCCCATGGCATCCTTCGCCGTCTCGGCGCCAGGATTCGGGTCAGCAACTGTTCCTGACGGCTGAGGCGATTCTGCCGCTCCAGCCTCACCCCGGGTGTTGCGAATCCGTTACGACGCGACCATTCCGGCCACATTCTCGCAACAGATGAGCCGAACTCAGTCCGGACTTGCCAGGCGGAGGAGATCCCCCGGCTCGGTCAGCATCTGGCGGTGGGCCTGGATCTGGGCCTGGAGCCCGTGCAGACGGATGAAGCCAGCCGCGTGGGACTGGTCGAACAGGTCGCCTTCCTTGTTGTAGGTGGCGAGTTGCTGGGAGTAGAGGCTCTTCTCGGCTCGACGGCCCTGGACCATCATCGTGCCGTGCCAGAGGCGCAGTTTCACGTCCCCGGTGACGTGGCGCTGCGTGCTCGCGACGTACTGTGACAGGTCACGGTGGTGCGAGGTGAACCAGAGGCCGTTGTAGACGAGGTCTGCGTACTCCTGCGCGACCAGGTTCTTGAAGCGCACTTGCTGCTTGGTGAGCGTGAGTTGTTCGAGGATCTGGTGCGCCTCCAGGAGGATGACGGCAGCCGGTGACTCATAGATCTCGCGCGACTTAATCCCCACCAGGCGGTTCTCAATCATGTCGATGCGTCCGACGCCGTGTGCGCCGCCCAGGGCGTTGAGCCGCTCCACCAGGGCCACCGGGCCGAGTGCCTCCCCGTCCAGAGCCACGGGGACACCCTGCTCGAAGCGGATCTCGACCACGGCAGGCGTGGCCGGCGTCTGGTCGAGCGGCTTGGTCCACTCGTAGACATCCTCCGGAGGTGCCAGCCACGGGTCTTCGAGGACGCCGGCCTCGACTGAGCGTCCCCACAGGTTTTCGTCCGTCGAGTAGGGGGAGGCGAGCGTCTGCCGCACGGAGATCCCGTGCTTGGCGGCATAGGCGAGCGCCTCGTCCCGCGATATCGAGTGTTCGCGTGTCGTGCCGACGATGGCGAGGTCTGGGGCGAGCGTCTGCACCCCGACGTCCAGCCGCACCTGGTCATTTCCCTTGCCCGTGCAGCCGTGGGCCACGGCCGTGGCACCCACATCCCGTGCCTTGTCCACGAGCAGTTTGGCGATGAGCGGCCGGCCGAGGGCGGTGGCCAGGGGGTAGCGACCCTCGTAGATCACGTTCGCCTGGAGCGCCGGGAAGACGAAGTAACGGAGGAAGTCCTCGCGCGCGTCCACCACGTCGATGCTGGCCGCGCCCGCCTCCGCGGACCGGCGGCGCGCGCCCTCGACGTCACCGAGCGCTCCGAGGTCCACCGTGAGGCAGTGAACCTCGTACCCCCGCTCGACGCGCAGCCAGTGGGCGGCGACGGAGGTGTCGAGGCCACCGGAGTAGGCGAGGACGATCTTCTCGGGCATGGTCAGGCGCCTCGGAGGTAGTCAAGGACCGAATGGGACTGGCCGATCATAGCCGCCGGCGCGGTAGGGTGAAGACGAAGCGAGAACCGGTACGCCCGTCTGATTCGCACCATATCCGGCCGCCGTGCAGGTCGACGAACGATCGGGCGATCGCCAGGCCCAGGCCGGTGCCGCCGGTGGTCCGCCGTCCAGCCGTCGTGCGGTAGAACTTTTCGAAGAGGTGCGCCTGCTCGTCAGGCGGGATGCCGATGCCGTTGTCTGCCACCGAGATCTCCACGAATCCGCCGGGCACCTCCCGGGCGCGGATCTCGATCATGCCGCCGGTGGGCGTGTACTTAATCGCGTTGCCGACGAGGTTCTGCAGGATCTGCTGTGCGCGGACGGAGTCTGCCCACACAGTGAGCGACGCGGGCACGTCCACTCGGACGGAGTGCTGTTTCGCGGTCGCCGCTGCCCGCATGTCCTCCATCACCCCGCGCACGATGCTTTCGACCTCGACGGTGGCGGGGTTGATCTGCATCCGTCCGGAGTCGAGTGCCGACATGTCCAGGAGGTCGGTGATCAGGGACATGAGACGGTCCGCGTTGTTCCGTAGGACTTCCACGATGCGTGACTGCGTGGAATTCAAGGTCCCCGCGTCACCCTCGAAGAGCAGGTCGATGGTGGTCCGGATGAGCGTCAGGGGCGTGCGTAGCTCATGGCCGACCATGGAGACAAAGTCCTGCTTCACGCGCTCCGCCTCCGCCTCCGCAGAGAGGTCACGCAATAGCACGAGCATGCCTGAGCGCGTGGGGTCCGGATCTGGGAACGGGCCTGAGGTCACGGCGAGTTGCCGGTCGCGCAGCGCAAGCAAGATGGGCGACGCCGGTTGGCCCGTCGGCTCGTAGGCCCGGCGTCGCAGGGCCTCGAGGGCTTCTGCGTCGAGTGCCAGGAAGGCGCCCCACGGGCGGCCGATGAGTTCCGGTCGCGGCCTCCCCAGGAGTCGGGTGGCCGCGGGGTTGGCGATCCGACAGATCCCGTCGCGGTCGATCACCAGCACGCCGTCGGACATCTCTCGGAGCACGGCCTCCGCGATCCGCCGGTTTTCCTCCACTTCATCCTGCAGTTCGGTGCGTTCCAGGGTGGTGGCGATCTCCCGCGTAACCGACCGGACCAGGTCGCGGCGACGCTCTGTGAGGGTCATCGACCCTGTGGAGGTGATGGCAAGGACACCCGCGACGCCCTCCGGTGTGAGGAGGGGCGTGAGGAAAACCCCGCCGATACCCCAGGCCGCGAGGCGGATGGTCTCGCCGGAGCTGGCAGTGTCCGGGACCTCCCATTCGGCGGTCAGGTCTCCCTGCAGGCCCCGACGCGCGAGGTCGAGGGTGATCTCAGCGGCCCCTGGTGGAAGGTTCGCCAGGGCTGCGACCGACAGGTCGCCAGCCTCAGTCGCGACCGCTATGAACACACCATGCACCCAGGTGAGTTCCGAGAGTTCCTCCGCCGCACCCGCGAGGCCGCCTGAGCGCTCCCCGGAGAGATGCGAGAGCACGGACTGGATCACTGAGAGTTCGTGGGTCACTTCGGTCAGCGTCACTGTGGAGACATTGAACTGGGTCGCCAGGTCACGGTTGGCGAGAAGCATGGCCTCGCGACCTTCTCGGATGGCGAGGCGCATGTCGTCGAGCGCTTCGCCGAGGTCACGGATCTCCGCCGGTCCGCCCACCGGCACCGCGCTCTCCAGGTCGTTCGCCTGGATGCGCCGGGCCGCCTCGACGAGGGCCTGGATCGGCCGAATGGCGAGCAGCGAGGCGCCCCATGCTGTCGCGACCGCCAGCGCCAGCGCGAGTGCGAGGTTGCGTAGGATCACGAGGCGTGCGGAGCGGATGCTCGCGTCGATCAGGCTCTCTTCGATCCCCACGTAGAGGTGGCCGACCGGCTGACCGGCGGGCGAGACCAACGGGACAAAGGCGGCGACATACTGCTCCTGATTGATGGTGATCGTCGTCGTGCCCCGGACGGCCTGTTCCTCAAGCGCCGACGGGAGGTCCTGCACGGAGAGCTGGAGGTCCGTCTGAGACGAGGCGACGACGCCTGCGGTGTCCAGCACTGCCACCCGCATGCCCAGGGCACTGGCACGGTCACGCGCGAAACTGGCATCGATCGTGGACATCACCTCGATGGCGCCGACGCGCTGGCCGTCGAGACCCGTGATCGCGGCGGTGCCGGTCAGGACCAGGCCGAGCAGTTCATCCTGCCGGACGCCGCCGAGCGATTGCCCATCCTGCAGGACGCGGGCGACCTCGGGTGGCGTTACTTGCTGCCGGTTATTGAGCGGGGCATGGGCGCGCACCAGGAGCGTGCCCTGCGGGTCGTACAGTTGCATCCCGGGCATCCCCTGGAAGGGCGTGCCGACGATCTCCGAGAAGTTCGTCACAGCGCGTAGCGCGCCCACGACGTCTCGCCTGGACATCGTCTCGCGGACGTCCGGGCTGCCGGAGAGGACGATTGCCCCCGTCTCCGTGAGGCTGGCGAAGGACGCGATCTGCTCACGCAACTGGTCACGGGTGTGCGCGACCCGCTCTCGGTAGCGAGACTCCTCGGCGCGGCCGACAGCCCCCCCGACCTGCACGGCCAAGAGGACCCCGACGAGTCCGAGGACGATGCTGGCGAGGAGCGCGGTCTGCACCGCGAGCCGGTTGAACAGCCCGCCCATCGCGCC
>CAZVNJ010000063.1:0-12115 GCA_964628985.1 uncultured Dehalococcoides sp. | reverse complement strand
TACGGCTTCTCCGCCTTCATCGACAGCATCATCGAGGACACCGGGCTCGAGCGGACCTCGCTCTCGGCGTTGTACGCCATCGGCACCGGGGTGAGTGCGGTGATGGTGCTGGCGGTCAGCCGGCTCGCCGACCGCTTCGGCGTCCGCCGGACGCTCCCGGTCGTGGCGGCCGGGGTCGGGCTCGCCTGCATCTCGATGTCGCTCGCGCATGGGGCGCTGGTCGTCTTCCTTGCCTTCTCGACGCTGCGCGCGCTCGCGCAGGGATCGCTCACGATCAACGGCACGCTGCTCACCGCGCAGTGGTTCGTGCGGCTCCGTGGCCGCGCGATGTCGATCCAGGGCCTCGGCTTCCCGCTCTCGCTCGCGGTGATCCCGCTGCTGGCGCGGACGCTGATCGACCAGGTGGGCTGGCGCGAGGCGTACGTGATCCTCGGCGTGATGGTCTGGGTCCTCGTCATCCCGCTCGCCCTCTTCGTGATCCGCGAGCGGCCGGAGGAGATGGGGCTCTTCCCGGACGGCGCGGACAGGCCGCCCGCAGGCGAGACCGCCACGTCCGCCGCGGAGGCTGCGCTCGTGCCGGACCGGCGCCCTGTGCTCACGTCGCTGCGCTTCTGGTGGCTCGCGCTGCCGCTCTCGACGCCGGCGCTGGTCGTCACTGGCCTCGTCTTCCATCAGTCCGCGATCCTGCGCGAGCAGGGCCTGAGCGCGACGGTCGCCGCGGCGACGTTCGTGCCAATGGCCGCCGCTTCCGCGCTCTCCGCACTCGCGGCCGGCGTACTGGTGGACCGCTACCGGCCGCAGGCAGTCTTCGCGGGGAGCATGCTCGCGCTCCTTCTGGCGATGGCGATCGGGATGGTGATCGGGTCGCTGTGGATGGCGGTCGCCTATGCCGCGGTCCTCGGGCTGTGCCAGGGGATCAGCCAGGTGGTGAACAGCGTGACGTGGGCGCACTTCTACGGGCGCTTCGGCCTCGGCCGGATCCAGGGCTCGGCAATGATGGTGAACATCATGGCATCCGCGCTCGGCCCGCTCCCGCTCTCGATGCTGCAGGGCGCTTTCGATGGGTTCCGCCCGGGGATCGGGGTGATGGCGCTGCTCCCCGCCGTTTCGATCCTGGCGATCCTCACCGCACGTGCTCCGGGCGCGGGGACGCGCTGAGGCGAATCGCAGAGCCTCAATTTGGCCACGATTCGGCAATCTGCGCAGGTTGCTAGGCGATTGCAAGGCATGACGCCCTGTCGTTACTCCAGCCCATCCCTCGGTCGCAGACGCTCTTGGGGCTGGGAGGGAGTACCAACATGCCAGCACTCGGATTGAGTCTGTTCCTGGTCGCCGTGGGCGCCATCCTCGCGTTTGCGGTGAACGTGTCCGTGTCCGGCGTGAGCATCTACGCCGTCGGCGTGATCCTCATGGTCGTGGGCGCGGTCGGACTACTGCTGTCTCTGCTGTTCTGGACGTCGTTCGCGCCGTTCGGCCGCCGCGACACAGTGGTGGACGACGGCCATCGAGACGTCCACGTGCACTAGGACGAGGACGACACGGGGTATTGGGCGCTAGCACGCGCGGCACAGAACGCCGCGCACAGAACGGAGATCCCAGATGGGTCTGATCTTGCTCCTGCTGGTCCTCCTGCTGCTGTTCGGCGGCGGCGCGTGGGCGCTCACCTCGAACATCCTGGTGGTCCTGCTGATCGTCCTGGTCGTCGCGGCGGTCGGAGGCGTCGGGACACGCGGCCGCTACTGGTAGCCGCGCGCACCGACCTGTCGGTCGCGTGACCTCGATGCCGGCGCCCCCGCAAGGGGGCGTCTTGCTGTGCGGAGACGCTCGGCGGGGGCGCTCATTCGCGGTTCGCCACGAAGATGAGTTCGGGGCTCGTGTCGAGGACGGGGCTACGGTCCCAGTCGCCGTAGACGGCGCGCACGGAGAAGCCAGCCTGCGCCAGCGCCCCGGTTATCGCGGCCTGGCTGCGGAAGCGCAGCGTGTTGTCCGACGTCAATTCCTCGCCCGAGGCGAACAGGTAGTGGATCCGCGTGCACACGAGGTCGCCCGCGGCCTCGGCGCGCAGCTCGACAACCTCCACCCAGACCTCGACGGCGCCCAGCGAGGGATGGTCGAGGCGTCGCCGTGAGGCCGGCGTCCAGTGCAGCCAGCCCCGTGCGGCGGGATTGCGGCTCTCGAACGCCAGCGTCCCTCCCGGGCGTAGCGCTCGGTGGGCCTGGGCGAGCGTGCGACGCCACGCGACCTCGTCGTGGATCACCTGCGAGACGTGCGCCGTCATGATCGCCAGGTCGGCGGGCCCGTCTGAATCATCGCCGCCGAGACGGCTCGCATCGCCTTCGATCCAGCGCACGAGATCGCCGCCTGGTCGTGACCGCGCCACTTCGAGCATCGCGCGAGAGGGGTCGACGCCGGTCACACGTGATCCTTGCTGCGCAAGGGCCACCGTGATCTCGCCCGTGCCACAGCCGATGTCGACGACGGTGGCGGCTTCGACTTCGCGGGCGAGCGCGAGCCAGAAGGCGGTGTCCTCGCGCCCGACGCCCCAGGCGTCGTAGAGCGCCACCAGGCGCGGGTCCTCGAACTCCTGGAAGGTCATCGAGGCATCCTAGCGGCGCGCGCCAGGAAGCCTCGATGGCGGACGGCGGACGGCGCTTACGGCGCGGTCGCCGAGGCCACCCCGGCCGCCCAGACGACGGTCTTCACGTCGTTCACCATCAGCGTGTAGGACTGGCCAGTCACGAAGGTGCCGGGAAGCGGCACGCGCGTGGTCACGTAGCCATAGATCGCCGTGCAGGGCATTGGCAGGCCGGGCATCCGGTTCCAGACCTCGATCCTGATCGTGTCGCCCGAGCGGGTCGAGTCGGCGAAGTCGAAGCGGGCGCAGCCGCCAGGCAGGCCGGAGACGATCACGGCGGTGTAGCCGGTGCCTTCGCGCTCGACCTTCACGCTCTCGATCGGCGCCTTCACCTGAGTCTCGGCAGGGCCCTCGCAGCGGACGAAGAAGCCGCGTCCGGCCTCGAGCGTGGGCAGCACGGAGAGGGTGGGCGCATTCACGAAGCTGGGCGCGGCGACCGCCCCGACGAAGGTGAGCCATTGCCCGTTCTCGGTTACGGCAATGGTTGTGGGACTGCAGCCACCGTTGCGCAGCGCAGAGGCAAGTTCCGAGTGGGTGACGGCCCTCGAAGTGCGCATGAGGCCGATCTGGCCGGGCCGCGGCGGTTGGCCCTCATATGGCGGCATGAAGGCCGGAGGCGTGGTTGCCTGCTGGGCGCTGGCGCCCCCGGCACCGAAGGTTGCCAGCAGTGTGAGGGCGAGGAGGAGGGCGGCCCATCGACCAGTGCGCGAGCGGAAGGGTGCGGAGGGGTGACTCGGTCTCATGGAATGCTCCTCGCGCCCGCCAGCGCCGGCTCCGGGTGTGTCTGTCAGGCAAGACGCTGGGCCGCCTCCAAATGTTCCCGCCGATACCACCCCGCGTCCGGCATATCCGTGGTCCCAGGCATCGGCGCTGGGAGTGGAGGCGCCGGGCGAGCGGCCTGTGAGCGGCCGTCTGGCCACCGGCGGACCGGTGGCGGGGCGTACCGTGTGACCACCATCCGTACGCTTGGAGGTCGCGCCATGCCGAAGACACAGAAAGAGATCGACGAGGACATCCAGCGCGGCCTAGACGACGAGGCGCTTGAGGCGCCTGCGGAGACGCGCCGCCTCACCGCGGTCCTCGCCTTCAACAATGCGGACTTCCAGCAGTGGTGCACGGAGAATGGGAAGAACGCCCGCGACCGCAACCTGATCATGGTCACGCCGGCGTCCACCCGCGGACTGAAGGATGCTCACCTGGAGATCACCTCCCGCGGCATGTGGCGCGCAGACATCCACGTCTTGATGCAGTCGCTCGTCCCGTTGCTCGACAAGCCCTCGCAACGCCGCCTCGCCTCGATGGGGTGGGGGCCGCCCATTCCGGGCGGGTAGGGCGCAGCCCCGGCGGGTCCCGGAGGCTGCGCGCGAGGCGGAACGGCCGCCCCGCTTCGGAGGGCGCGCGGCGTTACCGCCGACGTGCGGTGAGCCAGCGCGAACCGAACACACCCGCCAACGCGAGGCAGGAGAGGCTCAAGAGGGATCCCACGGCTGCGTCGACGAACCCCATGTTTCCGGCGCCCGCCGGGAACACCTGCTCAGTCACTATCGCAGCCGACCCGCCGGACGGCGTTGCCACGAGTCGTTCCACCGCGTATCGCACCTCCCCGACGTCTGGGCCAGGCAGGTGGTCGGGTGTGACCGCGAGCGGGTCCATCAGTCCGTGCGCTCGGGACATCTGCACGTCCGCGGCGCCGTCGGCGGCACCGGTGGAGGAGCTCGCCGCCTCGGTGACTGCGAGCGCCTCTGGGACGCTCCCCGTCGGGCGGATCACGAGCGCCGGCTCAAGCGTGATCGACGGCGTGGGTCGCACGAAGAGGTCAGCAGCCGAGGCTCCGAGGGTCTCCGTCAGCGAGGTGCTGTTGATCCCAAGCGATTGTTGACGTGTCTCGCGATCGCGGATGGTCTGCTTCCACCCCCCGCACTGGCAGCGGTCACGATCCCCGAGGTCGAGCACTGCGTCTGTCTGGCCGGCGCATCCCCCTGACCTCCGTCGTACATCGTCGTGGTCGAGGTGTGCCGGCACGCTGGCCGAGACCGTGAGCACCACCCACGGTGCGACCGCAGCGCGATGACAGAGCATCACTCTGTCATCGCTCGGCACCCAGTCCTTCTGGTGGGCGGGCGTCTCAGCGACACCTCGCTGCGGATGCGACTCACGGGCATGCACGCCGTGTGTGCCGCGCGAGACGTCGTCCGCTGCGTGCCCCACCGCTGACAGAACGTCGTCGGGCCCGCCCGCGGAGACCGGCGTGATCGTCACGATGAGCAGGGCGGCCGCGACTAAGAACGCCGGGACTCGTGTAGCGGTCGTCATGCGCTGCCTCCGTCGTCGGCGAGTACCGCTCGGATACTCATCGCCGGTGGTTCGAAGGGAACGGAGCCGCTCGCTTTAGCGTTGGCACGCACCAGGAATTTCGGGCGTTGCAGTCGCGTGGCAACCGCGTCAAACCTCCACGTGGCCACGCCTTCGCAACGCAAGGAGGATGGCCGCTCTCGTCGTGTTACGAGTGCCGCGCGTGGGACAGAAACAAGGGCATGCACTGACGTGCATGCCTCCGGGGACGGCAGCGTCCTCCGTCGCCATCAGTCGCCGCATGGAGACGTTCGGCGCGGAGCCTGTAGCGGCGTCAGCGCCACCAGGTCACGGTGGACTCGCCAGACGCGCTCACTGCTGAAACTCCGACGTTCCCGCCCGGACGACAGGGCTGCAGCGGCCCATACTGGCGGTCGGTCGCAGCGACCTCGATGGGGCTGCCCGTGGGCATCCCCGAGCAGTCACGGAGATAGACACGGAAGCCCGTCGCCACCCCGGTCGACTCCCATGTGACTGTGACGCGCCCCGTCTCGCCCTCGCCAGCCGGGACCACGTCGTCCAGATTCGGGAGGGCGCCGGTCAGTTTTACATTGGTCGGCGCGGCCGGGCTGGCCGCCGGGATCGACGCCCCCGCCACGAACGTCGATCTCTCGCCGTTCACGTTCAGCGCGTACGTCGTCCCGTCGCGAAAGGTGCCTGGGAGTGCGACCGTGTTCGTCACGATCCCATAGATCATGGTGCAGGCACCGCCGGGCGGGACAGAGATCATGTTCCGGACGGTCACATCAAACGCATCGCCGGTGCGCTCAGCCTCGATCGAGTCGAACGCGGCACATCCGCTCGGAAGCCCAGAGGTGACGACGGCTGCATAGCCGGTAGGTGTCCCGCTGGTGCGCACCACGTCGACGCGCTCAATCGGGGCGAGGGTGATGCCGCTCTCAACGGGCCTGGGTGCCTCGTGACAGCGCACGACAAACCCTGTCGACGGTGCAAGCGATGGCACCGCGACGAGGAAGTCGTCATTCACGAAGGTTGGTGGGTTGCCGCCGACGAAGGTGAGCCACCGACCTTCTACCGTCACGGCAATCACAATGGGGCGACACCCGGCCGCCGAGAGCGCCGTGGAGAGGCTCGAAGGGGCGACCTCCCGCGTGGTCATGAGGAGCCCGATCTGCCCGGCCCGCGGGACCTCACCGACGAAGGGGCTCGTCGGGGTCAGGTCTTGCGCGGCCCCCCGATGCGGCAGCGGAGCGGCTATCCCCAGGATGCTCAGCGTCATCGCGACAAGTGTGACTACGAGGAGCCGTGCCGTCGCAGGATGAGTCACCATGAGCAACCTGCCTCTCGCACCGAATCACGGTTCGACGTGAAGCACGTCGTCCGTGCTGACCTGACGTTCGGTCGCACCGTTGTGTTCCCGGCGCCGGGCTTACCCATTCACGGGCTGGACCGTGAGGAGGAACAACGAGGTCCCGGTAAGCCACCCGCGTGTGTTGAGGACGAGTGCGTACCGTCCCTCGTGCAGGGTCCGCGTGAACGTCGAGGAGTCATTCGGCATTACGTCGGGGGCCGTAGCGACCACGCCCGCATTGCCCTCGCGGGCCGGGACGCCGATGGGGCCGCCGGCTTCCTGTGCCGCGGTCACGTCGATCAGCGCGAAATCGTGGGGTTCGCTGCTCTCATTCAGCAATGTGAATGTGACATCGCCAGCCGGCGCGACATCCGCGGCGGGCTCCAACGAATCACCCTTGAAGATCACTTCGAACTGGGGGGCCGCAGTCTGCATGACGTCCTCCGAAGCCTTCGATTAGAGGCTAGGGAACGACGTTGGGGCTCAGAATCTCACTGCCGCACCGGGGCATCGCGGCTGTATCGCAGTCTGTGGTGCCATTCTGTGACGCGGGGCAGCGTTACAACCGTGATGGCGGCGGGATCGGGGCCTCGCGGTCAAGCAGGATGACGTCGCACTCCTCCCCGGCGGCAATCTCTTCGACATCCTCCGGGCAGATCGCATAGGCATTCGCAAAGGCCATCGAGGTCAGCACGCCCGATCCCTGTGGCCCGGTGAGGCGTACCACCCACCCCTGCGCAGACTCCTCTGCAATCGCCCGCGCATAGAAGCGGCGGCCGTCCGTGTTGCGAATGCGCTCAAGTGTCACGCCTCGGACGCGAGGGCGCTCCCACGCACTCGGGTCGTGCAGCAGCCGGCCCGCCAGCTTGAAGAGCACCGGGCGGCCGAACAATTCGAACGTGACCATGGCGCTGACCGGGTTACCGGGCAGCCCGAGGTGAGGGACCAGGTGTCCGTCCGGTCGTCGGAACCGCCCGAAGGCCAGCGGCTTGCCGGGCTTCATCCGCACCGTCCAGAAGCCGACCTCCCCCTCCTGCGCCAGCACCGTCTTCACCACGTCGAAGTCGCCTCGGGAGACGCCTGCGCTGGTGACCAGCAGGTCGGCGTCAGCGAGCCCCTGGCGGATGCGGGACGTCAGGGCCTCGACGGTGTCCTGGGCGACATCGAGGATCCGGGCTTCGCCGCCGAACGCACGGACCTGAGCGGCGAGACTGAACGCGTTGGCGTCATAGATCTTGCCGGGCGTCAGCGGCTCACCGGGACGCACGAGTTCGTCGCCGGTCGAGAGAATCGCCACCACGGGACGTCGGTGCACCGCGACCGTTGCGAGCCCGAGCGAGGCAAGGACCCCCACCTGGGCTGCGGCGATCACTGTGCCGCGCGGCAGTACCAGATCGCCGGCACGCACGTCCTCACCGGCCACGCGGATGTTCGCGCCCGGCTGTGCTGCGACGTCGATGCGCACATGATCCCTCGGCGATTCCTGCCAGGCGCCTGGATCACGTGCGGAGTCCCGTGTCGCCCAGTCGTATTCGTCGGTCTCCTCGAACGGGACCACGGTGTCCGCGCCGTCGGGGATGGGCGCGCCGGTCATGATGCGGACGGCCTCCCCGGGGCCTACGGCGCCGTCGAAGACCGTCCCTGCGGCGAGGTATCCCTTCACCCTGAGGGTGCGAGGCGTCTCATAGGTCGCGCCATCGGTGTCGGCGCTCCGCACCGCGTAGCCGTCCATTCCCGTGTTCGCCAGCGGTGGGATGTCCAGGCCGGCACGCACGTCCTCGGCCAGCACCAGTCCCAGCGCGTCCAGCAGCGGCACCTCTACACGCGGCAGGACCTCCATCACGTCCAGGATCCGGGCGCGCGCCTCCTCCACGCTCATCATCGAGGCCGGCAGGATGTCGCGACTCCCGGACTTCGTCGCTGAATAGGTGAGTTCGTCAGCCATGCCCACGATCCTATCCTGCCGCCGCCGTCATGCAGGGAAGGGCCAAGCATCCCGCGGTTGCTAGGCGGGTATCCGGAGGTCGACGCGATAGGCAGGGAAGCGGTGGTCGATGAATGGACGACCGTGCCGCGGCCCGCGGCGCGCGCCGCGGCCCAGCTCAATGCATCCTGGATCCAGATTCGCCACGAAGGGCGGGCAAGCAGGAGCGCCTCGCGCAGAAGGTCATTGGGAGCGCCGAGGGCCACGAGCGGGATCCGCAGCGCGTCACGTGGGAGAATCTGCTGATGCCAGAGCACTCGCCGCCGCTTGCTCATCTCGTCCGGATTGCGGGCGCCCCGGGCTCTGGCAAGTCCCTACTGGTGACCGCGCTGACCGAGGCGTTCCGCGCGCGGGGCGTCAGGACCGCATCCGCCGAGAGGCGACCGGACGGCGTCACGGTGTTCGTGATGCCGGCGAGCGGACGCGCGACGCTCGATCGCCCACTCGCCCTCGACGACCTACCGGCGATGCTCCGCTCGCTCGACCCCTCGGCGCGCCTGCTGCTCGCCGAGGGATATCCGAAGCCGGACGACGGCCTGCTCCCACCCACGGTCGAGGTGCTGATGTGGGGAGTCGGCCCCACGACCCCCGCTCCGGCCCTGATTGCAACCGTCGACGGCGCAGCCTTGCTTCGCCAGTTCCAGCGCACCGGCCCCAGCAACACCGGGCTCGCGGCGGAGGTCGCGGACGCGATCCAGGCACGGGTGCTCGGTGACATCGTGGGAGGCGTGGCGCGTGAGACTCCGACCCTCGGAGGCCGCATCAAGAACTGGCTTCGTCGCTAGATGACGACCTCGAACCCGGCGAACTGGCCCTCGGGCTCCTCCCAGCGGTAGATCACGTCTTCCACCCGGGACCAGCGAGGTCCCTCGCGCAGACGCTCAACGAACTGCCGCAACGACGACTCGTCTCCCTCGCCCACGACCTCGACGCGGCCGTCTGGAAGGTTCCGTGCGTAGCCAGTCACGCCGAGCAGCGTCGCCTCGTCCGCGCAGAAGGCGCGGTATCCCACGCCCTGAACCCTGCCCTTGGCAAAGGCGACGATCTGCCGCTGCCGTCCAGGTGGCACTGCTCAGCCCCTCGTCTGCCTGGACTCGATGACCCGCGCAGGGTTCCCGGCGACAGTCGCGCCGTCTGGGACATCCTTCGTCACTACCGCCCCCGCGCCGACCACGGCATACCGGCCGACCGTCCGCCCCGGAAGCACGACGGCGCCCGCGCCAATGGATGCACCTTCAAGGCAGGTCACGGTACCGGGAAAGGTCACGCCGGGCCCCACGGAGACGCTCGCCTCAAGACGCGCGTCGTGGTCCAGGCTCGCGTTGGCGTTGATGATGCAGAAGTCACCGATTGAGCAGTCGACGTGCACGGTTGCACCGTGGAGGAGGATCACCCCTCGGCCGAGGCGGGCGGACGGGGAGACCCACGCACCCGGATGGCGCACCGTAGCGACCGCCCCGCCACTCTCCATCGCCCGGCCGATTCGCAGGCGCATCCGCGTGTCTCCCATGGCGACCATGAAGACGCTCCCGGCAGGTTGCTCCGCCCAGTCGTCTGGAACCCCAACAATCGGCACGCCCGAACGGGCCGTGACGCCTCCGGCTGAGTCGTCGAGCACCGCAGTGACCCGCAGCCCCGCCGCCGCAGCAGCGTCCAGCGCTACGCGGCCCTGCCCGCCCCACGACATCACGGCGATGACCTCCGGCGCCATGCTCAGCCTCTCAGGACGGACTGCACCATGCGGGCGACGAGGTCCTCGGGCACATCACCGCGCACAGTCGCCAGTCCTGCACCCTCGAGGAGCACAAAGCGCAGACGGCCTTGCTCGACCTTCTTGTCACGCTTCATCGCGTCCAGCACCGCGGTCGCGTTCACGCCGGGTGCGGCGGTCGGCAACCCAAAGGCGCGCAGGAGATCCGACTGGCGGTCGAGCAGCGATTGCTCAGTCACGCCCAGTTCCACCCCGATCCGGGCAGCAGCCATCATCCCGACCGAGACCGCCTCGCCGTGCATGTACTGCGCGTACCCAGTCGCCTGCTCGATGCCGTGTCCGGTCGTGTGGCCGTAGTTGAGGATGGCGCGAAGCCCGCGCTCCTCCGGGTCACTCGACACGATCAGCGCCTTGAGCCTCGATGACTGGGCGACCACCTGGGCGACCAGGTCCCAGTCTGCGGCGTGCGACACGATCCGCGAGGACTCCCGTTCCAGCAAGGCAAGCAGGGCGGGGTCAAGGATCAGGGCGTGCTTGATGACCTCGGCGAAGCCCTCGATGTATGAGCGACGAGGAAGGGTCCGGAGCGTCTCGATGTCCGAGATGACCGCCGCCGGTTGGTGGAAGGCACCGACGAGGTTCTTCCCCGCTGGAAGGTCCACCGCCACCTTGCCGCCAATCGCCGCGTCATTCATCGCAAGTACCGACGTCGGCAACTGGACGAACGGCATGCCCCGCAAATAGGTGGCCGCGACGTACCCCGCGAGGTCACCTACGACGCCACCGCCGAGGGCGAGGATCACGTCGCGCCGTTCGGCGCGCTCCCCGGCCAGCCAGGCATAGAGTTCACTTGCCGTGCGCTGCGTCTTAGAGCCCTCGCCTGCCGGAATGACGTACGACGCGCCTGGTATCCCGCCTGTGTCCAGCGCCTGTGCCACCGCGCGCCCGTGCGCCTCGATCACGGCCGTGTCCGAGATCAAGAACACCCGCCGCCCGTCGAGGCCCACCTGACGTAGGCGGTCTGGAAGGCGGCGCAGTTCACCCATGCCCACCCAGATCGGATACCGCACCGCCCCCGTGTCCACGATCGCCGCCGGGCCCCGCGCGGGTTCATCCAGGCCCAGGCGTTCCAGCCGGCGCGGCTTCGAGAGGAGCGATGCGCCATCCGCCGCCCACGCCCGCAGGATCCGTGCGATCGCCGCCTCATTCGTCTGCGACTGCTGGTCCGGGGTGCCCTGCACCGGCACCCAGACATCCGCATGGTTGTAGTGCGGCCGGCGCTCGGCATCGAGGAGCGCGAGGTTCGCCTCCAGGTCGCCGTCCACTAGCGGGCGAGGCGTGGCATCCGCCCGTAGCCGCCGCGCGATCTCCGTCGGCGTAGCGTCCAGATAGCAGATCAGGCCGCGCTCCCCGAGCGCCCGGCGGTTCCCCGCGCGCTGGAAGGCGCCGCCGCCAGTGGCGATGACCACAGACTCCTGCCGGGCCGCCTCGACGACGACGCGCGCCTCGATCTCACGGAAGGCGGGCTCGCCACGCGTGGTAATCAGTTCCGCCGGCGTCTTGCCCTCGCGGGCGGTGACCAGGTCATCCGTATCCACGTAGGACCAGCCGAGGCGCTCGGCCAGCGCCTTCCCCACGGTGCTCTTGCCCACTCCGGAGAGGCCGACGAGCACGATCTGCCGCGGGGCGGGTGTGACGGGCGCACTCGTCGTCACGACCGAGGCTCCCTGGGCCCGACCGTGGCCTCGAATGCCTCGAAGTTTCGCCGGAGTTCCGCGACATGGTCCCCGCCGAACTTCTCCAGGACCGCGTCCGCGAGGACGATCGCGAGCATGGCCTCCCCAATGACACCGGCGGCCGGCACGACAGCGACATCCGAACGCTCGTAGAACGACTGCGTCTCTTCGCCGGTCAGGAGGTCAGCGGTCTGCATGCGCTGCGGGATCGTGGCGATTGGCTTGATGTAGCCGCGCACGACGATCTCCTCGCCGTTCGTCATCCCTGCTTCGATGCCCCCGGCGCGGTTGGATGACCGCTCCCACTTCCGGCGCTCCCATGCGGACTGAGGCAGGATGACGTCCTGCACGAGCGAGCCGCGTTTCTCCACGTTCTGGACACCAT
>CAZVNJ010000062.1:0-12148 GCA_964628985.1 uncultured Dehalococcoides sp. | reverse complement strand
GAGACCTCGCGGCCCGCGTCGCCCGTCTCGTGTCGATGGCGCTGGATCGCCGGGCCCACGTTGGCGAGATGGCCTTTGAGGTCCTGGATCAGGTGCATCGGGGACAGCGGTTGCCCGGAGATGTTGGCTGGGCAGACGTCCGTGCAACGGCCGCAGCGGACGCAGGCGTCGAGCTCGAACAACTGCTTCCAGGTGAAGTCCTGGATGTAGCCGACGCCGAAGATCTCCTGCTGTTCGATGTCCTCGATCTTGGACAGACGCCCCTGCGAGTCGGTCCGGAGGAAGAAGGCGTTGATCGGTGCAAAGAAGATGTGGTCGAGTCGTGTGAAGACGATGAGGCCCAGCCAAGCGAAGGCGATGGCGATGTGTCCCCACCACGTCCAGGTGTGCAACCAGAGGATCTGGCCCTCGGAGAACTCGAAGACGTCCAGGCCGAGCGCGAGGGCGTAGGAGGCGAACGACCAGGGCGCCCAGTCCGGGTGCTGGTGGAGTTCCGTCACCATGATCCGCGCGGTCTCCACGACGAAGCCGGAAAGGAGCACGAGGCCGAGGCCCACGATGATCAGGTGGTCTTCCAGGCGCTCATCCCAGCGGATCCGGTGGAAGTCCGAGAAATACCGCCGGTACAACGCCATGCCGACGCCGACCAGGCCAATCACGCCAAAGAGGTCGCCGTAGAAGGAAAAGAAGAGGTAGTACGGGCCGTGCAGGAACTTCACCGGGAAGTCCGCCTCGATCGCGACCTGCGCGGTGACGAGCGTGAGGACGACGATGGAGGAGAAGATGCACCAGTGCATGATCCCGGCGTACCGGTCGCGCCGCACCTTGTCCTGCGCGAGACCAAGCCGCGCGGCATTGCGCAGGCGGTGGGGCACCTCTCGCAGAATGCCAGGTGTCGGGCGCCCCACCATCCAAAGGCCCGCGTGCCGGACAAAGCCGTAGACCATCAGCCCGACCAGTGCCGCCATGAAGGCGTAGACCGCCCAGGGGTGATCCGCGTTGAAGCCAATCTCCCGGCTTGGGGTGCCCTCCGCGGTGACCGCCGCGTAGAACCCGAGGGCGGAGAAGCCGACGGCCGGGCCCCACCAGCCGCCTACACGGCGCTGTGGCCGCTCCGGCACGTTCGTCGGCTGCAGCATGACTGTCCCCTCGCGCTGCGGCAGTTGGGCTGTCAGCCTTACGCCTTCAGACCGCTTGCCGTGCCGTGGTCCTTACGCAGGTCTGTCTTCAAGACTTTCCCCAGGTGGTTCCGGGGAAGTTCCTTCACGTACTCGTAGTACGCCGGAGCCTTGTAGGAGGCAAGGCGCGTCTTCACGTAGGCCGTCAGATCCTCTGGGCTCGGCTGCAGGTCGCCCGCGGGGACCAGGATCGCCTTCACGATCTCGCCCCACTCGACATCCGGGACGCCGATCACGGCAGCCTCCGCGACGCCGGGGTGATCCTCAAGCACCTGCTCGATCTCCGCGGGGCCGATGTTCTCGCCACCGCGGATGATCATGTCCTTGAGGCGCCCCGTGATAAAGAGGTAGCCACCGTCGTCGATCTTGCCGACGTCACCCGTGTGCAGCCAGCCGTCGCGCAGTGCCGACTCCGTGTCGTCGTCGCGCTTGTTGTACCCCTTCATCACGCGGTCGCCGCGGATGCAGATCTCGCCTTCCTCGTTCGGCGGCTGCCGGCGGCCGTCTGGCGCCAGAATCGCCACATCGATGTCAGCCATCGTGCGGCCTACCGAGCGGAGGCGCTCGAGCTTCTTCTCGTTCTCCTCGGGCGTGCCATCGAGCCGGTGGTCGTCCGGGCCCAGGAAGGTCATGGAACCAGTGGCCTCGGTCTGTCCATAGGCATTCATCAGGCCGACGCCGCGCGGGTTCCTCGGGGAGGGCGCAAAGACATCGACGGCGCGCCGGACCACCTCGTAGGGCATCGGGGCTGCGCCGTACGTGATCAGCTGCAGCGTGCTCAGGTTGTACTTCTCGAAGTCGTCGACCTCCATGATGCGCTTCAGCATCGTGGGGACCACGAAGGCATGGGTGACGCCCTCCGCCTCGACGGCCGCGAGCCACGCCTGCGGGTCAAAGGCCGGGAGGATCACCAGGCGCCGCCCCGAGAAGATCGCCGACATCATCGTGGTCGCACCAGCGATGTGGAAGAACGGCACCGAAACGAGGACAACCTCCTGTTCGACGCTCGGGTCGGCGGGCGACTGCGTGTTCACGACCAGGGCAGTCAGAGCCTGGTAGGAGAGCACGACCCCCTTGGGCAGCGAGGTCGTGCCGGAAGTGAAGATGATGAGGGTCGGGTCGGACTCCTCGACCTCCGCGAAGACCGGGATGTCCTCTCCGCCCGCGCGCAGGGCCGCAATGTCCTGCAGACCGTCTCGCTTGAAGTCCAGCGTGATGACGTGCTTGACCTTCGGGAGTTGCGCCTGGACGGACTCGTAGATCGAGTAGTAGCGCTCCTCAATGAAGAGGACGGCGACGTCCGTGGAGTCCGCCATGTAGGTGAGCTCTTCGGCCTTCGCCCGGAAGTTCAGCGGGACCAGCGTCGCTCCAACCGCAGCGGCTGCGTAGTAGATCTCGACGTATTCGGTGCAGTTCACGGCCATGACGCCGACGTTTTGCCCCTTGCCGATGCCCAGCGCCTGGAGGGCGTTGGCGAGCTGGTTGGCGCGCGTCTGCAGTTCCGCGTAGGTCAGGCGCTCGTTCGGACCGGCGACCGCGACGCGGTCCGGCACGATCGACGCGGAGATCATCAGGAACTCGGCCGTATTCATCAGTGCGTATCCCCCCCGAAGCCGCGCCATCATACGGACGGCATCCGGCAGACGCTACCAAACGCGAATTGGCGCGCTCGACTCACCCGTTCGTATCAGCGCGCGACGACTCAGCGCAACCCAAGCGCCGGGACGGACGTTTACCGCCCGGGGTTGATCAGTTCCACCCAAATGCGGATTTCGCGTCCCTGCGTGTCCGGCCGAGCGTCGACCAGCGGCGTCCGCATCGGCTCTCGCGAACCGCTGATCGCGTTCCCCAGCATGCTCCAGACGCCGCCCCCGCAGGTATCCTCGAAGACGCCGGGTAGGCCCTCCGGATTGACGGCGTGACCGCGTGCGTCATCTGGCTTCCATTGAGCCACGCAGCCGCTCGCCTCGATCCGGGTGTCGAGGGCGCGCAGGCGGCCGTCGTCCAGGGCGACCACATAGATGCGCTGGTCGGGGAATCCCACGATCCGCTGGCTCTTCCACTGCGAGACCGGACCCGCATCAAACTGGACCACCCGGATGTCCGGGGGGTTGAAGTACCCCCAGAACACGGCCGCGATCCCGAGGAAGCTGACCAGGAAGAGCGCACCTGGCCCGGCCCACTTCCGGAACGTCTGCTGAGGGCGCCCTGACGCCGGGGCCGTCGTCTCCGCCATGGTCATGCGCCACTCCTCAACATTGCCGTGAGCCGCCGCTCCAGCGCCAGGCCATCCACCAGCGGGAGGTCTGCGCCTTCGAGGATGGCACGCTTCGCCGCTCGGGTCGCGTGCACAGGCCGCGCCGCTATGCGTTCTGCCCATGCTCGCGCAGTTTCAACGAGCCGGGCCGGGGGGACGACGGCGTGCACGAGGCCCGCGTCGAACGCCTCCGCAGCCGTCATCGGATCCCCGCTGGTCACGAGGCGCAGGGCGTCCGATCGACGCAGGTGGCGGGGTGCAGTCTGAGTCCCGCCCGCCGAGGGGATGTACCCCAGGGTCACCTCCGGCAACGCGAACCGAGCATCCTCCGACGCGATCCGAATGTCACAGTAGAGCGACATCTCGAGTCCTGCGCCGTACGCGAAGCCGTGCAACGCCGCCACCAGCGGGACTGGGAGCGTCGACATCACTCCCCATAGGTCCCGTGCCCGGCGAGCCTCGCGGGCGTCCAGGATCGTTGGCGCCGTCCCGAACTCGGTGATGTCCGCGCCGGCCGAGAAGGCTCGCTCACCGGCGCCCTGCAGCACGGCGCACCGCACGGTGGGGTCATCGCGCAGCAGGGTGAGGGCGCCCCACAGGTCGTCTCGCATCTCCAGCGAGACAGCGTTGAGCCGGCCCGGGCGGTCAAGGGTGAGCCAGACGACGTCGCCCTCGCGGGCAACCCGGACGAACGGCGTCTCGACCTCAGCCATCGTGTCCGCGATTCGCGCCTACTCGGCCCAGTCCGGCTTCTTGATCGGAGAGACCTCTGAGCGGTCATGCGCGTGCTGGACCTGCTCGTTGATCTTGTCGGAGAGGCGGCGCATCAGCACCTCGCCTGGCTTCATGTCGGCCGCGGCCCAGCGACGGATGGCGGCCCGGTCCTTCTTGTCCAGATCGATTGCCACGATCTGGTCGACGACCTCCTGGAACATGGCGTGGATTTCCTCAACGGTGAATTCGACTTTCATCTAGACGCCCTTCACCTTCAGCGCGCCACGGACTCGCATCATGCGGGTCGTCCGCTCGTCGATGTAGTTTCCGATGGCGAGGTTCAGTGCCTCCGTAAAGTCCTCGAGGCCAGCCCGGCCGATGTCGTGAGCGCGACGCCAGTCGCGGATCGCCTTCCGCCCGGCGTCCGACAGTTCGACGTGATCGAGGACCTGCGCGCTGACCAATGACAGGACGGCGTGCGCCTCGTCTGTGTTCAAGATGACGTTCATGGTGCGTTCCCTCTCGCTGCCGGCCGCGGAGCAGGCCGGCCCAGGCCCATCGACCGCTCAGACTACCGCCCCGTGAAGCGGGGCGGGCGCTTCCCCGCGAATGCCCGGACGCCCTCGGCCCGGTCCGCGGTGGACTGCAGGAGGACGGTGAGATCCGTCTCGTACCGCAACGCCTGCTCCAGCGTCATCTCGGCGCCCCGGGTGACGGCTTCCTTCCCCATCCTTGTGGCGATCGGGCCCCGTTCCGCGATCCGACGGGCAAGACCCATCGCCGCGGCGTCGAGCTCGGCCGGAGGCAGCATCGAGGAGACCAGCCCGACCCGTTTCGCCTCCTCGGCGTCGATGACGTCGCCAGTCAGAAGGAGCCGCAGCGCCTGGGCACGCCCAACCGCGCGAGTCAGCCGTTGACTTCCACCGGCTCGGGGGAGTGTCCCCAGTCCCGTCTCGGGCGCGGCGAACGTCGCATCACTGGCGGCTAACCGGATGTCGCACGCAAGCGCGATCTCCAACCCCGGCCCGAGGCACGCGCCCCGAATGGCGCCCACCACGGGCTGCGGAGCGTCTGCGAGCGCATGCACACCGGCGCCCAGCGCATCCAGCCCAAAGATTCCATCCGGTTCCTCCAGAGCCTCTTCTGTCCAACCGGAGCCGAAATCCCCCGTGACGAGAATGGCCCGGACGGCTTCGCCACCTTCGATCCGGCTACCGGCCCACATCGCCGCATCGCCCAGCGCCTCGACCGAGGCGCGATCGTGCCGTCCACCCGCGGGTGCGAGGGTGATGACAGCGATCGGCCCGTCGAAATCGATCGTGACGGTCATGCGTGACCCCCTGGCTGCCGAGCGTACCGCGCTCCGCCGCCGGTTGCCCGGTGGACGCCGCTTGCCGAGACGGGCACCATCGCAGCCGAAGGCGGGAGGCTCGCGATGGATCTCGGACTCGCTGGACGCTCGGTCCTGGTCACCGGCGCCAGCCGGGGCATCGGCAGGGCGATCGCCGCAGCCTTTCTGGCTGAGGGCAGCCGCGTCCTGATCGCGGCCCGTGGCCCCGAGGATCTCCTGGCCGCAGCGGCGGCGCTCCGGACGGGCGCCCCGGGCGGTCAGGTGGAGGCGGTGGCCACCGACGTGACCTCCGAGGCGGGGGCTCAGGCGCTGGTGGCCCGCGCGGTCGCCGTGTTCGGCGGCCTAGACGTCCTCGTGAACAATGCGGGGGCCACCGTGCGTGGCGGCACCGTGACAGAGGATCTTCAGCGCTCGCTGGATCTCAACGTGATCGCCCCGGTCCGCCTGATGGAACTCGCCAAGCCCCACCTCCAGGCGTCCGGCCAGGGGTCGGTGGTCAATATCTCCTCGATCTACGGGCGGGAGTCCGGGGGGCCGCCCCAGTACAACGCCTCAAAGGCTGCACAGATAGCGATGACGAAGGCTCTCGCGCTGGACTGGGCGCGCGTCGGGATCCGCGTGAACAACGTGGCGCCCGGCTCCATCGCCTTCGAAGGTGGGTCGTGGGGACGGCGTCTCCAGGAAGACCCTCAGGGGATGGCGGCGTTCATCGCTCAGAACATCCCGGCGGGGCGATTCGGCACGGTCGACGAGATTGCTCGGACGGTGGTGTTCCTTGCGTCACCCGCCGCCTCCTGGGTTATCGGCGCCACCTTGAACGTGGACGGCGGGCAGTCCCGCTCGAACATCTAGTCTGACGTGGCGGGCCCCGGTTGCCGCGTCGCGCCCGGACGGGGAAGATGGGCCAGCGCTGAAGGGGCTACGAGATGCGGTTCAAGCGGTCCGACCTTCCCGGCATCCTGATCGCCACCCTGGCGCCCGCTGGGCTCTTCTGGCTCCTCGTCGTCTCGTTCGGCCTCGAGCAGCACCACGGCACCCCGCTCCTCGGCGCGCTGTCCGGGAACATCGCGGGTGGGGCCGGTGTGCTCGCCGTACTCTCGCGGTTCGTACGGCGCTGGGACCGTGTCGTGGGCGCGGTCGTCCTGCTGATCGCATGCGTGGCCGGCGTGATCCTGCTCCAGCGGACCGGCAACGATGGTGGGGCCTTCGCCACGTCGCTCAAGCTTGGTGGTGTCCTGCTCTTCATGGTCATCAACCTGTTCGTCGTGCTGGATGTCCTGGTCTACGGTCTGAACCCCAGCCTTCAGCGTCGTGACGCGCGGCTGGCGCGTGAGCGCGCGGAGGCGCAGTAATCCTCGCGGCCCCCGCCGGAGGAGATCGTGCCAGCATCTCCATCTGCTGAGGATGTCGCCATCCATCTGCTCGCCGGATGGATGGGCGAGCGGTTCTTCCGGACATTCCGCGTGGGTGAAGCCGCCCCCGCTCCCTACGACGCAATCCTGCACCAACGCGAGCGCCGCATCGGCGTCACCGCCGGCATCCTCTGGCCGGAGGGCGAGGTGCCGGGCGCGGCAGACCTCGCGAGCCTCGTCACCTCGGACACCGAGGGCGACCCGGCCGTCGCACCCGGCGGCTATGCGATCTGGGTGCCGCCCGGGGTCGCTCTCCCGACCGGGGAGCCGCAGCGGTCTCGCCTCCGTGTGTTGCTCGCCGCTGGCCTCCGCAGTCTGGCGCCCGGCGAGCGCCGCGAGGTGCGTCTGCCCGCAACAGTGAAGCTCGCGAAGATCGACGCCGAGGGCGCCTATGTGTCCGTGACCGGAGGCCTCGCGAGCGAGTGGCTGGCGCTCTCCGAGGGCGTCAAGGGCGCCTTCCACCTCGACGCCCGAGCGATCCACCGCACTCCCTCCGAGCGGCCTGAACTCGATCTCATCCTTTCGCGGATCCGCGACCGTGCCGCCATCCTCGAGCCACTCGAGGTCAGCGACGTAGACATCGACGACACTTGGACCGTGTCCCGGTTGCCGGACGGTGCCCCCAACGGAGTGACGCTGATCGCCGCGCCCGAGTCGTTCGACCCCATCGACGGCGTGGCCGTGCGCCGAGGATTGCGTGCGCATGTCGCACGGGCAGTGGCGCAGCGGGAGGCGGGCGACGCGGACCTGACGGCACTGGTCCTCGTCGCTGCGCTCGCGCACCTGTCGGACGAACTCGTGACGGTGTCGCTCCGTGGGATGAACCCGGCGGCATATGGGATGCTCGACCTGATCGTGCTCGTGGCCGACGGACAGCTGCGGCAGGTGTTACAGCCGAGGACGCTGCCCTGGGAGGCAGCGCGATGATGCGGCAGCGCGGCCTCGGGGTGCTCGCGCTCGCAATCCTCGCACTCGGCATGGCGGGCTGCTTCTGGCAGACCTCGGCGGGGGACGACGCACCCCGCAGCCCTCGGGAACTGACCTCGTACCGATGGAGCATCGAACTGCGCGCGGACTCGTCGCTGTTCGACCAGAGCCGCGCGCCGGAGGCGCTCCGGAACGCACCATTCATCCTGCTGGCCAGCGTGGTGGGTGAGCGCGTCGCGCCGGACCGCCACCGAGCCCGCGTCACGGTCTTACCCGTGGCCATTGAGCCGCGCGAGACCGTCACCATCGGGCAGCAGCGGTGGCACCGGATCGCGGACGGGCCGTGGCGCAGCGGTGGTGAGGCATTCCCCGCGGCGCGCGCCTACCTCGGCGGGTCGGTGGACCTCAACGCCAGCGCGATCCTCGAGGCCTCGGACTCGCCGACCGTAGTGCAGTTGCGGCAGGCGATCGCCTCGATGCCCTTCCGCGAGGAGCAGATCCAGACCGGGACGGCACGGCGCTACACCCTTCAGCCAGAGCAGGTGCAGTCCATCCTGGACGATCCCGCGGTCAACCCGTTTTCGGTCCTGCGCACCCTCTCCGCCGTGCGGATCGATATCTGGGTAGACCAGGCGGAGAACGTGCTCGTCGGCGTCCGCGTGCGAGGAGACACGACAACGCAGGTAGAGGCGTTTCAGCTGGACCTGCGCGTTACGGAAATTGAACCTGATGGACTGACGATTGAGCCGCCCCGCTAGTGAGCTGGGGGGACCTCGACCACCACGGTGCCCGCGAACTTGTCATGCCAGGTCTGCCGGCGAACATCCCAGAACGCCCAGAGGTACCCAAGCAGGAAGACCACCTCGCTCAGCACCACGCCCGCCGACCGCACCACGCCCGCGCGCAGCCCGGGCGCTGAACCGTCCGAAAGACGCACGATCCGGATCCGCATCACGCGCGCACCCGGCGTCCAGCCCTGGGTAAAGAAGATGACGTTCCAACCGCTCGCCCACAGTTGCGCGCCGACGAACACATTCACCGTCACATCGCTCGAAGGCACACCGAGGATGGCGAGCATCACCTGAAGGATGAGGTAGCGCAGGAAGAAGTCGATGGTGAACGCGCCGGCACGGCGGAGCGGTGAGGCGAGGACCAGCGTCTGCCCCGCGATGAGTACCTCGCGGGCACGCCTGCCCGGCGCAGGAGCGTCGATGAAGGTGCGATGCGCTGGGCTTGCGGGATGATCCTCCGGCGTGGGGTCGCGCGGCGTAAGGGAACCGTCACCCGCCCACCGCGGGCCGGGCCCGACGCTGGGAGGTGGGTCGAAGGACATCCAGGAGCCTTTCGAGCGGTTATGCGTGAGTCGCGATTGCCCCGTCGATCAGCACCAGCTCAGCGTTCACGTAGTTCGTCGTGTCCGCGGCCAGGAAGACCACCGCGCCCTGCAGGTCTTCCGGCTTCCCCAGCCGCCGGATCGGCAGATAGTGATGAAGGACTTCCTCGACGGCTGGGTCAGCCTGCGGGCCCGGGACGCCCTCGAGAAACCCGATGCCGATCGCGTTCACGGTGACGCGTTCCTCGACCAGCGGCGCGCCACGGCCCCACTCGAGCGCCAGCGACTTGGTGAAGCCGAGGACCGCACCCTGTGATGCGCCGAACAGGGCGCAGTTTGGAATACCTCGGTCATGCACGTCCGAGACGATGTTGATGATGCGGCCCTTGCCGCGCGGCACCATGCGTCGCCCGACGGCCTGTGATGCGACGAATACCGCGGTCGCGTTCCGATTGATCTCCCGCATCCACTCGGCCAGCGACGACTCGAGCACCGGCTTGATATTGGCGCCGTGCGAGGCATTCACCAGGATGTCGATCGGGGCGACGTCTTTCTCGAGCGCGGCGACGGCGGCCTCCACCGCGGCAGGGTCGGTGAGGTCCAGCGTCTTCTGCTGGCCGTCCTTGCCGCCCGCTGCCCAGCATTCGTTGAGGATCGAGTTCGCCTCCACCTCCTCGGCACGGTCCATGGTTGCCGTGGTGACGGAGACCGTGGCACCCGCCTCGGCGAGCGCGACAGCAAGCGCGCGCCCGAGGGCGCCGGTGGCGCCGGTGACGAGGGCGTGGCGCCCCGTGAGGTCGAAGAAGGTCATCGTGGACTCCTGCTCGTGTTCGTCGAGATGGTCGAGGCGGCTAGCCGGCCGCGTTCGGGACGATGCCCGCCGGCAGCAGTCCGGCCGCGATCGCACCACCGTCCATCAGCACCGTGGTCCCGCTGAGGTAGTCCGATGCGGGGCTGGCCAGGAAGACGGCCAGGGGCCCCATTTCCTTGAGGAAGCCGATGCGGCCCGCCGGCTGCTTCGGCCCGATGTTCTCGAGCATCGAGGTGTCGTCAGTCTTTGGGAACAGGCCCGGAGCGATGCAGGAGGCGCGGATGTTGTCTCGCGCATAGGTCATCGCAATCGCCTTCGTCAGCTGGATGACGCCACCCTTCGCGATCGGGTACATCCAGTTGTTGCGCCCGGCCCGGAAGCCCCAGCCCGAGGTCACGTTGATGATCCGTCCCCCGCCCTGCTCCAGCAGGTGCGGCACGATCGCCCGCGTGCAGTAGAAGGCTGAGTTCAGGTTCGAGTCGATGCCGGAGAGCCAGTCCTCGTCCGTCAGTTCGGGCAGCGTCTTGCCGCGTCCCGTGCCGCCGAGGCCGGCGTTGTTGATCAGCACGGTGACCCGGCCCATCGCGGAGGTCGCCTGCTTCACCATGTCGTTCACGTTCGCAGAGACCGTCACGTCACACCCGGTGATCCCGAGGTACCGCCGGCCCTTCGCCTTGATGACCTCGCCGACCTCTTCGATCGGGCCAGACCGCCGGCCGACACCCACGATGTCGCAGCCTGCGTCCGCGAGCGAGAGCGCCATCTCGCGGCCGAGGCCGGTCCCCGCGCCGGTGATGATGGCGCACTGTCCACTCAGGTTGAACTGGTCGAGGATGCCCATGGCTTCCCTCCTCCGCTGTGACGTGTGCCATCCGGCGCCCGTCGAGTCCATGTCGATCTGGCCTACAGATGCTGCAGCAGGCCACCGTCCACCGGAAAGATCTGTCCGGTGATATATCGCGTCGCGCGTTCGCTGGAGAGGTAGACCGCCAGCGGCCCCACCTCGTCCGCGCGCCCGGTGCGACGCATCGCCGTAAACCGCACGGCGCGCTGTGCCTCTTCGTCATCCGGCCGGATGCGGTCGGTCATCCAGTCCATCCAGCCGAGGGCGATCCCGTTCACCTGGATGCCGTCCGCCGCCACCTCGACGGCGGCTGACCGGACCAGGTTGATGACGGCGCCAGCGGCAGCCGCGTAGGCGGTCGTGTTCGGGAGGCCGCGTTCGCCCAGCACGCTCGTCGTCAGGACGATGCGGCCCTCGCGCTTCTGGCGGCGGAATTCCTCCACCGCGTGGCGGACGATGAAGTACTGCGAAGTGAAGTTGGCCTGCATGACGCGTGCCACCTCGGTGTCCGAGGTGCGCTCGATCGGCTTCGCCAGGAAGAGGTCCGGGCAGGACGCGACAATGTCGATGCCGCCCAGTTCCTTGACGATCTGGCGCATCGTGACCTCGACGTTCTTGCCGAGCATCACGTCCATGACATAGGTCGGCGCCTGGCGTCCCAGGGCTTCGATGCCGCGTTTCACGTCGCGGGCACGCATCACCGCCTCATCCGCGGTGAGCGCGGCGAGTGCGACGTCCGCGCCCGCCTCCGCGTAGGCGCGTGCGATCGCAGCGCCGTGCGGGTGCTCGGCGCCGATCACGAGCGCGCGCTTGCCTTCGAGGTCGAAGAACGACGACTTGGCCTTGGGCATCGGCGTCACCACTCGTGCTGGGGGCGGAACTTGATCGGCCCCAGCCCACCGGCGAGCCCGCCGCCGTCAATGATGTAGGTCTCGCCCGTGATGTATGAGGACGCCTCGGAGGCAAGGAACACGGCGAGCGGCCCCAGTTCCCACCACTCGCCAAGCCGCTGCACCGGCATGAACGTGCCGCGCTGAGCGCGCTGCTCGCGCTCCTGCTCGTCCTTTGGGTCGTTCTGGGAGACGTAGCCAGGCACGATGCAGTTCGCTCGGATCTGGTGTCCCGCGAGCATGGTCGCCATCGATTTGGTCAGCGAGATCACGCCGCCCTTCGCCGTCGGGTAGGCGAAGCCTCGGTTGCCGCGCAGGGCCGTCCCGGACGCCGTGGTGACCAGCACACCACCCGTGCCCTGTTCCACCATCGCCTTCGCGGCGGCGCGGCAGGAGTAGAACGTCGATTTCAGGTTCGTGGCCAGCATCTG
>CAZVNJ010000061.1:0-12169 GCA_964628985.1 uncultured Dehalococcoides sp. | reverse complement strand
CCGAGATCATCGGGACCGACTCGCGGTCAACGACGACGTTTACGCCGCCGTCCAGAGTGACGACCTGGTCGTCCGCCTCCGCCTGCGGGGCGATCGCCATGCCGTACTGGTAACCCGAGCAGCCACCACCCACGACGAAGACGCGCAGCATCCCGTCCGGGTAGCCCTTCGACTCCAACAGCGACTTTGCCTTCACGGCGGCACGCTCGGTCATCGTGACCACGGGCCCAAGGGCAGCCGGAGCCGGCTGCGGCTTGCTGGAAATGGTCGCCCCCATGCCGGGTAGCGGAACACTCATAGGAACCTCCGACTCGTCCGCGACCCCACCGTCGGCGGACTGCTCATCAATGATAACTGACCAAGGACACCCCCCGCTATCGGGGGGCCGGCACGGGTCATGCGCCCGCCGGAGCCGCCTCGAGGGGTGATCGCGGCACCGAGGTCGGTACGTGGTACCCGCAGACGAAGTCCCCCGGCAGGGCATCTGCACGCAGAGGCGTGACATCTACCCCCAGGATGAGGGAAAGCAGCACCCGATCGTGGTCGCAGGCGCCGTCGTGCTCGCCTAGCAGACTGGTGCACGGACACCCGCGGCCCAGGAGATTGGAGCCCGCCGGGGTCTCGACCACGTCGAAGTCGAGACCCTCCTCCGAGAGGAGCCGCGCAACCGAACGCACTCGCTGGGGGAGGGTGTCGCCTTCCACCCGTGCCCGGTATTCGTCAGCCAGCCGCTCGGCCATCCGGGCAAAGATCAGGTCGGCGAGCTCCGCCCCCGACCGCCCGGCGGTCTCGGCCGGGCTGAGCGACACGATCTCGTTCAGGAGGCGCCGGGTCATCCGGACGTAGTGCTGGCGGAAGAGCTCCGAGCCGGAGTCGGTGATCGCGAAAATGTGACGCGGACGCCCGGTGCCGCCTCGTTCTGGCGCGACCGTGACGTACTTGTCGCGAAGCAGCAGGTCCAGGTGGCGGCGCACCGTTGCGCCAGCAAGTTTCAACTCGCGCGCAAGATCGTCCACACCCATCCGCTCCCGCCGTCGCAGGAGCGCGAGGATTTGCTCGCGGGTGCCATCGATCCCGTTCATCGCCACGCTTCGATAGTACGAGGGCACGTGATCCTTTGCTACCACGCGCGTGAACACGGCATCGCGCCCTCATCCCGGGCCGGCCCTTATCCCGCGGGCGGAAGCCGCGCTCGATCGAAGTGCTTATCCTCGACACCATGACGGCGCAGCGCCCGGCGCGCATCTACCTCGACCACGCGGCCACCACGCCCCCGGACGCGGCCGTGGTCGAGGCGATGCTGCCCTACCTCACCACCCTCTGGCATAACCCCTCGTCGATCTACGTTGAGGCCCAGGAGGCGCGCCGGGCCATCGATGAGGCCCGCGCGGTGGTGGCGCACCATCTCGGCGCGCGTAGCGAGGAGATCGTGTTCACCTCCGGCGGCTCGGAGGCGGACAACCTTGCCCTACGCGGCGTCCTCTCAGCCACTACTCAGCGAGGGCGCCATCTCGTCATCTCTGCGGTGGAGCATCACGCCATCCTCGACCCTGCGGAGCAACTCGAGCGCGATGGACTGGCCGAGGTCACCATGGTGGCCCCCGGGCGAGATGGGCGCGTGGACCCGGCGGCGGTTGAGGCGGCGGTGCGGCCGGACACCGTCCTCGTCTCGGTGATGCATGCGAACAACGAGGTGGGCGCGCTGAACGACATCGCGGCCATCGCGCGCGCCGTCCACGCGCGCAATCCGCGCACCGCGGTCCACACGGACGCCGTGCAGTCCGCCGCGCACCTCGGCGTGCACGTCGACCGTCTCGGCGTGGACCTGATGACCGTCACTGCGCACAAGATGTACGGCCCGCGCGGCGCCGGTGCCCTCTACGTCCGGTCCGGCACCCCGCTCGCCGGCCAGATCTTAGGCGGGGGTCAGGAACGGCGGCTCCGCGCCGGCACCGAGGACACGGCCGCGATCGCCGGCTTCGCGCGCGCCATCGCACTGGCCGCCGAGCGCCGGGAGGCGGATCTCGCCCACGAGCGGCACCTCCAGGCGCGGCTAATCGAGGAACTCCCGCGCCGCATCCCCCTCCTCGCGATCACCGGCCCGCGCGACCTCGACCACCGCCTCCCCGGCAACGTCTCCTGCTGCGTCGGCTTCGTCGAGGGTGAGTCGATCCTGCTGGCCCTCGACCTCGCGGGGATCGCGGCCTCGTCTGGTTCCGCCTGCACCACCGGATCGGTGGAGCCCAGCCACGTACTCGTCGCGATGGGCGTGCCGGACGACCTCGCGCGCGGCTCCCTGCGCTTCACGTTGGGCCGCGAGAACACGGACGCCGATGTGGACCGGCTACTCGAGGTGCTGCCCGGCGCGGTGCAGCGCCTGCGCGCCCTCTCCCCGATCCCCGTCACAGCGCCGCCTCCATCGTGGCTGCCGTGGCTGAATGGCTAGCCTCCGCGCGCGGGTCAGCCGAGGTTTGCCGCCCTCGAAGGCCCGGCGTAGCATGCTGGCGATGGCGAATCTGACAGCGGGGGCCCCGTCGTGACCACGCAACCGCGATCCTTGAACCTCGGGCTGGACATCGCTGCGGCCTCGGCCAGCGAGGGTGCCCTGCACATCCCGCACCCGCTGCTCGGTGAGCAGGAACTGACCGGGGCCGGCCTCGAGGAAGAGGTGCGCAAGAACGTCCTGCTGACCTCGGTCGACACCCTGGTGAACTGGGCGCGGGCGCACTCGCTCTGGCCAGCCATGTTCGGCCTGGCGTGCTGCGCGATCGAGATGATCGCCTCAGCCACCTCGCGCTACGACATCGCTCGGTTCGGGTCGGAGGTGTTCCGCGCGTCGCCGCGCCAGGCGGACCTGATGATCGTCGCCGGCACTGTCACCTGGAAGATGGCGCCCGTCGTCCGCCGCATTTACCTCCAGATGGCCGACCCGAAGTGGGTCATTTCCATGGGCGGCTGCGCGATCATGGGCGGCCCCTTTGCCTACGCCTACTCCGTCCTACCTGGCGTGAACCTGATCGCACCGGTCGACGTGTACGTCCCGGGCTGCCCCCCGCGCCCGGAGTCCCTGCTGCAGGGCTTGATGATGCTGCAGGACAAGATCAAGCACTTTGACGTCACCGGGCAGCGCGCTCGCCCCGAGCCGGACGGCGACTTCTCCGCCTATCTCCCCGAAGGGGATCCGGTCCGACGCGAACTCGAGTCGCTCTTTCCGCCGTTCCCCGGCCTGGACGACCCTGACCGACGTTCCGGGGGCGTCTCGCTCGCCCACGTCTAGCGACTCGGCGGGCGTGGATCCGCCGCTGCAGGTCCGAAGACCCCCGGCGACGCTGCCCTCGTGCTCCCGCATACTGCCGTCATGGGCGGACACGTGATCCGGCTGGGCCTGCTCGCGGCGTGCGCCGCACTCATCGTGGCGTGCGGCGGCGACGACGCTCCGCTGGCCTCCACCGCGACGGCGGTGGGCGCGAGTGGCCCCGCAGCGGCCCCGGCGGCCGCCGCCACCGTCGCCCCGCCGCCGCGCGCCGTCGGGCAGGCGCAGGCCGGCACGCTGCCCGTCTGGCTGACGGCCTACGCCGTCCTCCCATGGGTCGACTACGTAGAGCCGGGGCGACACACGTTCACGGTCTCCAACCGGGGCGCGCAGCGGCACACATTCGCCGTCATCAAGTTCGACGGTGACGCACGGTCGCTCCCTCGCAGCGCCAACTTGATCGCGATCTCGCAACTCACTGTGGTCGTGCGGACGGACGTCATCGAGCCGGGTCGGGAAGTGGACGTCACAGTCGACCTTCAACCGGGGCGGTATGTGCTGACCTCCACGTTTGCCCAGGACTACGTGGACGGGATGGCTGCGGGCTTCACCGTGGGCGGCGGCGCCTCGGGGAACCCCTTGCCAAGGATCCCGACGGATGGTGCGCTGGGCATCTACCTCGCGGATTACGGGGCCTTTGCTTCCAACGGACAGGTCCGCAGCGGTAAGACCAGGATCCATGTGCAGAACCTTGGACGTGGGGGCCGCGACTTCGCGGTCATCCGATGGCGCGGCGCGCCGGACGCGCTTCCCACCCTGAACGGCCGGATCCTGCTGGACGGCCTGCAGGAGGTGTATCGGTTCGACCGGCTACTCGCTGGCGAAGCCCGGGAGGTGGAAGTAGACCTCCGCGACGGCTTTTCCTACGTGTTCGTCTCGCTCGTGGACGGCGAGTATGACCGCGGTGTCCACACCCAGGTCCGGGTGAACTGACCCGAACCCCCGCCGCCCCGCGCTCGTATCGCGCGGTCGCCTCACCGGTTGACACGCTGAAGGGTGCGGGCGGAGCATCGACCACCGACCAGCCCGACGAGTGAGGAGCCCCGCATGATCCGAAACGCCATCGAGCGTCTCATCCGCCCGGCGGAGACCGCCTACGCGCACTGTGACCTGCCCTGCGGCGTCTACGACCCGGCCCAGGCCCGCATTGAGGCCGAATCAATCAAGGCGATCCAGGAGCGCTATCAGAAGGCGGACTCCATGAAGTCCGCCGCTGAGACCGTGGAGGACTATCGCGCGCGCTGTCTGAACATCAAGGAGATGCGCGCAGACCTCGTGAAAGAGCACCTCTGGGTGCTCTGGACGGACTATTTCAAGCCTCCTCACGTGGAGAAGTACCCGCAGCTGCACCAGCTGTTCTGGGACGCCACGAAGGAAGCAGGCCTGGCGAAGAAGTCGCAGGACCCGGCGCAGGGCGAGAAGCTCCTGGGCCTGATCAAGCAGATCGACACCATCTTCTGGGAGACCAAGAAGGCTTAGCCTTCTTGGCACGAGGGAGTTCTTGATGATGCAGCGGCTGTGGCTGGCGCTCGCTGCGCTGGCTGCGGCCGCTGTCTCTGTCCTCGCGGTCCTGCTCCGACGTGGCGTGATGCGTGTCGAGGTGGCCGGCGAGAGCATGACCCCGGCACTTCAGCCCGGCGACTTCCTAATCCTGCGCCGGGGCGCGCCCCCTTCCGGCGCGGAGTACGGGCAGATCGTCGCCCTACGCGACCCGCGGCCAGAGGGTGATGGGCGGCTGCTGCTCAAGCGCCTCGTCGGTCTGCCCGGGGAGGCGCTGCGCGTTGGGGGCAGCCTGCAGGTCAACGGGCGCGTGCTCATCGAGCCGTACGCCCACGGGGAAGCGCCGGCGGAGCAGCATCGCGGCATCAACCGCCTCGGAACTGATTCTTACTTCGTACTGGGCGACCATCGCGGCGCCTCTACGGACAGCCGTGACTTTGGCCCGATCCCGCGTTCGGCGATCGCGGGGTATGCCGTCCTGCGCTACTGGCCGGTCGCCCGGGCGGGTTGGATGCGGCCCCCGCTCAGGCGCCTGCTTGGGGTCGGTCCGGAAGGCCCGCAACCGCTCGCATGGCAGGCTCCCGTACACGACGCGGGAAATCCCTGACAGATAGTCCCACCGTGGCAGCCGACAATCAGGGCGGAGCGGTGCGCCCCTGTCGAGCGTGCCACGGAGGCCGCATGCCGGACCCCAACCGGTTCGACCCTGCTGACCCGTTCGCGGAGGCCCGCGCCGCGCTGGCTGCGCGGCTCGCCAACCGCCGTTCAGCGGCCGGCGAGCGGCTCACCCTGGACGAGATGGTCGCCGGCGTGGCCGAACTGCGTCCGCTGCCGGCGGTGGCATTCCGCGTCCTGGAACTCTCGGACGACGGGAAGTTCTCGGCCCACGAACTCGCGTCCCTGATCGCCAGCGACCAGGCGCTGACCTCGAAGGTCCTCCGACTCGCCAACTCGCCGTTCTACGGCTTCGCGCGCCGCATTACCACGGTGCGGGATGCCGTCGTCCTCCTCGGGTTCCGGGCCGTTCGGCAGGCTACGCTCGCCGCCTGTGTGGTCGGCGACGACCGCCGCAGCACCAACATGGACTACGAGGCGTTCTGGCAGTTCTGCGTCGCCACGGGGATGCTCTCGGAGGTCCTGGCCCGGACTGAAGGCCGCTACCAAGACCAGGCATTCACGGCGGGGGTGCTTCACCAGGTCGGCGTCCTCGCGCTCGACCAGTTCCGGGCGGATCTCCTCCGGGCGGTCATCGAGCGCTCGGCCAGCGGCGTCTCGCGTGCGGTCGCCGAACGCGAGGTGCTCGGCTTCACGACGGCCGACCTTGGGGGTGCGCTGGCGGACCACTGGGGCTTCCCCGGGGACCTCGTTTCCGCGATCGGCGGCCAGGCCCGACCGATGGACGACCTGGCCACCGAGCCCTCCCTTGCCGCCATCGTGGGCCGCGCACGGCTCTACGCCCGGGCATACGGGATGCCGGACGGCATCACGGCCGCCGAGCAGTCTCCCCCACCCCCCGAATGGTCAGAGGGGCCGGTGGCGGTCTCTCTGCGGCAGGCGGGCGGCATGGAGTCCATCCTCGAGCGGGTGGACGCGTTCATGGCCGCCGCCGCCACCTAACGCACAGGATCCGTCACCGCCAGACTCCGACGGGGCCTCCAGCACTCCAGAAAACGCGCGCCTGCGGAGAGATTGCGGTGAGATCGGGGGTGGAAGCGCCCGGGGCATCTTGCGCGCTGCATCGGGATTCGGTACAACCTTTAGCACTCCAACCCGCAGAGTGCTAAACGGCACGACCCAGCGACCGCGGCGGTCGCGGGCGCAGGACGAGGACGAAGGACGGGGTAACACATGGCCAAGCAGCTGCTGTTCGACGAAGAGGCGCGCCACGCGCTCCGGAGCGGCATCGACGCCCTGGCGGACGCCGTAAAGATGACGCTCGGGCCGCGGGGCCGGAACGTCGTGCTGGACAAGAAGTTCGGCGCGCCGGTCATCACCAACGACGGCGTGACGATCGCCAAGGAGATCGAACTCGCCAACAAGTTCGAGAACATCGGCGCCCAGTTGGCCAAGGAGATCGCCTCCAAGACCAACGACATCGCTGGTGACGGTACGACCACCGCCACGGTCCTCGGTCAGGCGATCGTCCACGAGGGCATGAAGAACGTTGCGGCTGGCGCAGACCCGATGGCGCTCAAGCGCGGCATCGAACTGGCTGCCCGCACGATCAAGGAAGCCGTCACCAAGAATGCCACCAAGGTCACGACGCGCGCCCAGATGGCGCAGGTCGCAGCGATCTCATCGCAGTCCAAGGAGATCGGCGAGCTCATCGGCGAGGTGATGGAGGCGGCCGGCAAGGACGGCGTCATCACCATCGAAGAGGGCCGAGGCGTCGAGACCGAAATCGAATACGTCGAGGGCATGTCCTTCGACCGCGGCTACATCTCCCCCTACTTCGTCACCAACCCGGAGCGCATGGAAGCGGCGCTCGAGGACCCCTACATCTTCGTGACGGACCGCAAGCTCTCGTCGGTCAACGAGATCCTGCCGTGGCTGGAGAAGCAGATCCAGGTCTCGAAGAACCTGGTGATCATCGCGGAGGAAGTGGACGGCGAGGCGCTGGCCACCCTGGCCGTGAACAAGCTGCGCGGGACCATCAACGTCGTGGCTGTGAAGGCTCCGGGGTTCGGCGACCGCCGCAAGGAGAACCTCGGCGACATCGCCGCGTTCACCGGCGCCACGCTCATCTCCCAGGAACTCAACCGCTCGCTGGAGTCGGTGACCCCGCAGGACTTCGGACGCGCCCGTCGCGTGGTGGTGGGCAAGGAAGACACCGCGATCATCGAGGGCAAGGGCTCGAAGAAGGCCATCGGCGAGCGCGTCGCAATGATCCGGGCGCAGCTCGAGACCGCTACCTCGGACTGGGACCGGGAGAAGCTGCAGGAGCGCCTCGGCAAGCTCGCGGGCTCTGTGGCCATCATCAAGGTCGGCGCGGCCACTGAGGTCGAACTGACCGAGAAGAAGCACCGCGTGGAAGACGCGCTGTCCGCTACGCGGGCGGCCGTCGAGGAGGGCATGGTCGCCGGCGGTGGCGTCGCGTTCCTCAACGCGCTCCCGGCGCTGGACAAGCTGGTCCTGGAGAACCTGGACGAGATGACCGGTGTCAAGATCCTGCGTCGCGCGCTGGAGGAACCGCTGCGGCGGATTGCCACCAACGCCGGTCAGGACGGCTCGGTGGTCGTGCAAAAGGTCGCGGGCCTCAAGAAGGGCCAGGGCTACGATGCTGCCCAGGACACCTTCGGCGACATGATCCAGCTCGGGATCATTGACCCGGCCAAGGTGACCAAGGCTGCGCTGGAGAACGCCGTGTCGATCGCTGGCATGGTGCTCACCACGAACGTCCTCGTCACGGACATCCCGGACGACTCCCGCCCGAGCGCGGGCATGTCAGCGGAGATGTACTAGGACAAAGATCCCGTCGCTGACGGAAGCCTCAGGGGGCCGGGCGACCGGCCCCCTTTCGCATGCGCTCGCAAACTTCTACGCTCGATCCAGCGAACCGAGGCGGGCGTAATTGACAAACGATAATGGACTCACCCTGGACGTCGAGGCACTGGTCTCGGCGGCCGACGAGACGGACGTACTCGTCATCGGCTTCGACTTCATGGTCGAACGCGTCGTCATCGACTTCCGCACGGACCACCGCGGGCGATCGCTTCCTCTGCTCGAACTCGCGGAGCCGATGGCGGACGCACGGGAACGCGTGGCCTGGCTCGCGGACCGCCGTCCGGCGCTTGCACCGCCGGACCGCTTCCTCTTCTTCGTCTGGCCTCACTCGATCGGCACGCTCGCAAGTTGCGCCGTCACCGAGCGCATCCTCGCTCGCCTCCGGGACGAACACGGCGTGGACTACAGCGGGATCCTGAACGAGGTGACCCGCGGCTTGCGCCGCGCCGAACGCGCGGAGCAACTGGCCGCCATCCGCGGCACCGAAGGCTTCGAGACGATCTGGGAGCGCGAGTAGTCTGGCCCCTCGGAGCGAGGCTCCTGAGCCCGACCGCAGCCTACGAGAGCGTCCACCACGGATCTGTAGCCTGCCGGTTCTCTCCGCGGCCGACCCACCACGCCACGACCGCTGCAACCAGCATCACGACGGCGCCAGCGACAAAGACCTCGCGGAATGTCGTGACCTGCGCTTCCAGGACGAGGCGGTCGAAGTCGGGCGAACTGAACTCCGCCTGCGAAGCCCTCGCGTAAAAGCGCCCGAGGCCGGTGGACGTCAGCACGGCCGTACCGACGAGCATCCCGGTCACCCGCGAGAGCGTGAGCCACGCGCTCGCCGTGGCACGCGCGTCCTCGGGGACGTGCTGAAGGACCGCCGCGCCGAGGGGCGCAATGACGAGGCCGAAGCCAAGGCCGGCGACGACCTGCGGACCTGAGCGCAGCGCCTCGCTGAGCCCGGCGTCCCACGCCTGGAGGCCTCCGAAGCCCGCCGCGGCCAACAGCATCCCCAGGCTCGCCGTGGCTCTCAGCCCGAGGCGGGAACCGAGCCAGCCGCCTGCCAGCGCCCCCACGGGCACCGCCGCCGTGAGACGCATCAAGGTGATCCCCCCGTCCAGCGGCGACTCCACCAGCACGAGGTTCACGAACAGCGGGACGCCGATCAGCGCCGTGATCAGCCCGCCTCCCACGAGCAGGCTGGCCAGGTTCGCGGCGGCCGATTCGCGACGGGCAAGCATGGAAAGGCGCACCATCGGCTCAGCCGTGCGTCGCTCGTGCCACACGAACACCGCAGCCACGGTCGCGGCGACCATGAGCAATGCCATCGTGGCGGCCAGTGGCCGCGGCGCGTTTGGGTCATCGACCAGGGCGACGGTGAGAGTGGCGAGTGCGAGTCCGAGCAGCGCGGCGCCCGGCCAGTCGATGCGGCCACGTCTTCGCTCGTCGGCGGCGAGGCGCCAGATCGCGTAGCCGATTGGTGCGGCCATCGGGACGTTGATCCAGAAGACCGTGCGCCACCCCGCCAACTCCGTGATCACGCCACCCCAGAGCGGCCCGACGAGGGCCCCGCCCTCCGACGCCGCCGCGATAGCACCGAGGCCGAGCAGGCGCCGGGCCGGTGGCACCTCGCCCACCACGATCGCCATCGCCACCGGCACGACGCCCCCACCGCCGATCGCCTGGAGCCCGCGCGCGACGACGAGCCACGTGTAGCCCGGGGAGACCGCTACGAGGACGCTGCCGACGACGAAGCAGGCGATGCAGGCCGCGAACACTCGCGCGTGCCCGTAGACGTCCGCGACCCGGCCCACGATTGGGAGCGCGACCAGGTAACCGAGGAGGTAGCCGTTGACGATCCAGGAGGACCGGTAGAAATCGTCCACGGTGAGACCGATATCGCTGATGATCGCCGGCAAGAGCGTGACGATGGATGTCTGGTCGTCGGCTGCCACGAACACGCCGAGGGCGACCCAGGCGATGAGCGCCCGCGCATGGCGGTCTGTCACAGGGACTGGGGACATCGAGGACGCGCTCACGCTACCCCCGCCCATGCCGGGCTACTGCGGCGCGCTGATCTGGACAGGCTCGTCCCACTTCGACAGCGTCAGCCTGCGGACCAGGTTGGCGGGCTCGCCGTCGGAGACCGCACCCTCAATCTCGACGCGGACCAGGACCGGATCGTCGACGCCGACCCACGCCCGAGCCGTCATCGCCCGTCCCGGGGCAGCGCCTGATGCGAACAACGCGAGGTCACCCGAGTCGACCGACGCCTCGATGCGATAGACGTTGCGTCCCTCGACCTTCTCCGTGCCCGTAACCCGTGGATTGGTTGCGGCACGCATGAGCGCCGTCACGCCGGTGGCAGGGTCGAAGAACTGTGAGACGGAGATCTGTTCCTGTTCCCAGCGGCCCGTCAGCGGGTTCGTGATGTACGAGGCGCCGGGGATCGCGATAATGCCCACGGCGATGTTCAGCGGCCCTGCCTTCGCCTTCGCGTCCAGCCGCAGCCGGTCCGGCGGGACGACGTCACCGGTGGCACTCACCATCTGCAGGTTGCGAACGATCTGCGACGTGCCGTTCTCATGGGTGAGGTCGAAGTGGAACGACTTCACACGGTCCATCCGCTCGGCGCCCCGCTTCAGCACATCAGCGGCATCGGCGTCTGAGTCCCCGCTGCCTCCTCGGCACGCCGAGACAACCAGACCCCCCGCGACGGCGACCAGCAGCAGCACGAGGACGGCGGGGCGTCGCACCACTAGCGGACCTCGACCATCGGGGTGCCGGCCTCGGCCCGGCCGATGCGCCAGCAACCGCCGGTCTCGGCTTCGATCTGGGCGCGCAGGGCCTCCGCGTCGTCCTCGGCGACCGCGATGAGCATGGGGCCGGAGGTCTGCGGGTCAAACAGCAGCGTGACGAGCGAGTCCTCAAGCCCCGGTGCGAGGGTCACCCGGTCGCCCAGTTGCGCGCGGTTGCGACCGCCGCCGCCCGTGGACACGCCCTCCGCGGCGAAGCGCTGCGCGTCCGGCAACGCCGGCACCTGCGACGATTCGATCACCAGCCGGACGCCGGAGCGGTCCGCCATCTCGCGCGCGTGTCCGAGGAGCGAATAGCCAGTGATGTCCGTCATCGCGTGCGCCCCGTGGGCGACGGCCGCGCGCGCCGCCGAGCGGTTGAGCATCAGCATCGACTTCACAGCGGCCGCGTAGCCCGCCTCATGGCCCTCGCGCTGCTCCTTCGCCGCCGTCATCAGGAGGCCGGTGCCAATTCGCTTCGTCAGCAGCAGGACATCGCCGGGCAGCACCCCTGCCTTCCGCATCACGCGCGCAGGGTCGATCACGCCCGTCACCGACAGGCCGTACTTTGGTTCCGGGTCGAAGATCGTGTGGCCGCCCGCGATCACTCCCCCAGCCTCGGCGACCTTGGCTGCACCACCTCGGAAGATCTCAGTCAGCAGGGCGACGTCAAGGTCTTCCGGCCAGGCGGCGATGTTGAGGGCGAGGCGGACCTCGCCCCCCATCGCGTACACGTCGGACATCGCGTTCGCGGCTGCGATCGCGCCGTAGGTGTAGGGGTCGTCGACGACAGGCGGGAAGAAGTCGAGCGTCTGCACGATCGCGACGCCCGGCGCGACCTCATAAACGGCGGCGTCGTCGGCGCCATCGAGGCCTACGAGGAGTTCCGGGTGCGCGCCGGCGTGGAACCCGGGCACGTTGCCCAGCACCTCGGCGAGCGTCCCCAGCCCCATCTTGGCGGCACAGCCAGCGCAAGAGGCGAGCCCGGTCAGTCGGAAGGCCGCAGATGTCACGACGCACCCCCTCGAACGCCCACTAGCGTAGGCGCGCCCGTCGAGCCACGCGA
>CAZVNJ010000060.1:0-12180 GCA_964628985.1 uncultured Dehalococcoides sp. | reverse complement strand
CAGCGAATCGGCCGCCCGAGCGCGGTCCGCGCGGTGGGCCTGGCGAACGGCAGCAACCCCGTGGGTGTCGTCGTCCCCTGCCACCGGGTGATCGGCACCGATGGCACCCTCACCGGATATGGCGGGGGGATCGAGCGGAAGCGCTGGCTGCTGGAACATGAGGGCGCGCACTTCCGAGGGTAGAGGGCTCGATCCCGCCGAGACCGAAGCAGAAGGGGCCGCCCGTGGGCGGCCCCTTCGTCGGAGCGAGGGAGCGCAGGCTAGCGGCGCGCGATCGGGACGTACTCGCGTACCGGAGGCCCGACGTACACCTGCGCGGGGCGGAAGATGCGGTTGCCGGAGTCCCACTGCTCGCGGATGTTCGCCGTCCAACCCGCCGTGCGAGAGGCCGCGAACACCGGGGTGAAGAAGTCGATCGGGATGCCGATCGCTTCGAATACACACCCGGAGAAAAGGTCCACGTTCGGGAAGAGCCCGCGGTCACCGAGGCGCGCGGTCGCAATCTTTTCCACCATCAGCGCGATCTGGTAGTGGTCGGACTCCGGGGTCTCCGGCTTGATCACTTCGGTGGCCAGGGTCTGGATCACCTTGGAGCGCGGATCCTTCACGTGGTACACGCGGTGCCCGAAGCCGGGGATCTTGTACTTATCCTCCAGCAGCCGCTGGATCTTCGACTCCGCCCCTGCCGGGTCGCCAATGTCCATGAAGAGCCGCAGCGAGTGCTCGTTCGCGCCGCCATGCGCCGGCCCGGAGAGCGCACCGATGGCCGACGAGACCACCGCCTCCGGCTCTGCCTTCGTCGACGTCACCACACGCGACGTGAACGTGGAAGCGTTCCCCGCCGAGTGGTCCGCCTGCAGGATCAGTAGCGCGTTCATCACACGGGTGTGGAGCTCGCTCGGGTCCTTGCCCGTCAGCATGCGCAGCATCATGTGGGCGTGCGACTCGCCCGGGCGTGGGGCGTCGTATGGCCGGCCCGCCGCCGCCTGTGCAATGACCCCGACCAGATGTCCCACCTTCGCGGTCAGGGCCAGGCCGCGCTCGGTCACCGTGGAGACCTTGCGCTCGAAGTCATTGTCCATGGGGCCGAGGATGGCGACGGCCGCCTGCAGGGCGAACATCGGGTGGGTTAGTTTCGCGGCGCTGCGCGCGAAGTCGATCTGGGCGGGAGTGAGGGAGCGTTCCTGCTCCAGGTGGCGCTTCATCTCCGCGATGCGCGCCGGCTTCGGCAGTTCGCCGTCGTAGATGAGGGCGACGATCTCTTCGAAGGTGTTTTCGGGGCCGGTGATCTCCTCGATGGAGTAACCGCGGTAGGTGAGACGACCAGCCTGCCCCTCAACGAGTGAAAGGGCTGACTCTGCAATCGGCACTCCCTCCAGCCCCGGGCTGAAGGCGGGTGTGTCGGTCGTCATGGCTGCATCCCTCCCCAATCCCGCGATTCGGGCTTTCCCCTCCTCGCAGATTTCCGGGTCAACGGGTGGAGCGGTCCTCCGACAGGCGATCCTCGTCCGGCAGACGGGGGTGTCGAGGGGGTCTCACCGCGCGGAGCATAGCATCCAGTGGGAACAGACCTGTATTCGGAGTGTTACCCAAAAGTCCCCCGTCAGAGGTTTACGGGCGCCGTCACACGGAGACACGTCGGACCACGGGGGGTGCGCCCGCAGCCCCTGGGGTGCCATCGAGGGCGGAGGCCGGCCGGGGAGCAGCGAGCCGGCTAGCGGTCGCCGGCGTGCTCCAGCACGAAGTCGGAGACGAGCGAACGCGCCTCATCGGCATGTTGGGCCAGCCCGTGCCCGTCGCCTTCGAGGATCACGAGGCGTTTCGGCTCCCGCGCCCGCTCGAAGATGTCCTTGGACGCCTGCTGGTCTAGCACCTCGTCGCGCGACCCGTGGATCAGGAGCAGCGGCTTGGACAGCCGCTCCACCTCGAAGGTGCCGAAACGCTGAGAGGAGAGGCTGCAGACGGCCGAGATCAGGGGTGCCAGTTCGCCGGCCTTGACGGCGACCGCGCCACCGAAGGAGTGTCCGACGACCACCGCGCGTTCGGCACCGATCCCCTTCAGGAACGAGCAGCCGGCGAGCGCGTCCATCACGCACTCCTCGAACTCGCCCGCTTCTCGGTACTCCAGGCGGAGCGAGGAGACACCAGCCAGCGCCAGCTCACCGGCCAGCGTGACATACATCTCGTTCGCCGGGCCCCGGACGCCGCCCCCCGCGCCGCCGAGGAAGAGCGCCACCCCGGTCTTGCCTTCCACAGGAGTGAAGAACCCGCGGATGGCGCCCCGCGTCGTTTCGATCTCCAACTCCATCTCGCCCGGCTCCTCCCCCTGCCGAGCGCGGACGCCAGTGATCTTCAGGGTGAGTTCTTCGTCCGGGTCCGTGCCGCCGAGGTCGCGTGGCGCGTCGCCGCCCGGGCCGCCCGGACCTCCCGGTGTTTCGCCGTCGTCGCCGCCGGCTCCATTGGAACCGTTGGAGTCACGCCGAGGGAGGCCGAAGGGAGATCGAGGGTTCGTCATGGGGCGGGAGTTTACGCCTCCCCCAGCGCGGGAGGGCGTCGCTCGTGCCAGTCCGTCACACTTCCATACGCGTGCGCCGCCTGCAGCACCGTGGCCTCCTCGAACGGCCGCCCGATTAACTGGAGCCCCACCGGGAGCCCTTCCGAGAAGCCGCACGGGATCGAGATGGCCGGCAGGCCAGCGATGTTCACGGGGATGGTGTAGAGGTCGTTCAAATACATGGCGACGGGATCGTCCACCTTCTCGCCAATCTTGAACGCCACACCTGGGCTCGTCGGCGACAGGATGAGGTCGACGTCGTTGAACGCGGCGGCGAACTCCCGCTGGATCAGCGTCCGCACCTTCTGGGCCTTCAGGTAATAGGCGTCGTAGTAGCCGGCGGAGAGCGCGTAGGTCCCCAGCATGATCCGACGCTTCACCTCGGCACCAAATCCGCGGCCACGGCTCTCCGCCATCGCCTCCTCGGCGTTGCGGCCGTCCGGGTAGGAGAACCCGTACTTCACGCCGTCGTACCGCGCGAGGTTCGCCGAGGCTTCTGACGGGGCGATGATGTAGTACACCGGCACCGCCGCGCGGGCAGCGGGCAGTTCGATCCCGCGCTTCACGGTGGCGCCGTGTCCCGCGAACGTGGCAATCGCCTGCTCGATCGCCTCGCGCACGCCAGACTCCACGCCCTGTTCCATCAGCGAGTCCGGGACACCGACGCGCAGTCCCTCGAACCCACGCCCGAAGCGCTCGGTGTAGTCCGGCACCGGGACGGGCACCGTGGTGGAGTCGCGCACATCGTGCCCTGCGAACGCGCCGAGGAGGTTCGCCACATCCTCTGCGTCCCGGCCGAATGGGCCAGCCTGGTCGAGCGATGAGGCGAAGGCGACGATGCCGTAGCGGGACACCCGCCCGTAGGTTGTCTTCAACCCGAGGATCCCGCAGAGCGCGGCTGGCTGCCGGATTGACCCGCCCGTGTCCGTGCCAATTGAGACCGGCACCCCACGCGAGGCCACCGTGGCCGCGGACCCGCCGGAGGATCCGCCCGGCACGCGATCGAGGTCCCATGGGTTCCTCGTGGGGCCGAAGTAAGAGTGCTCGGTGGACGACCCCATCGCGAACTCGTCTAGGTTCGTTTTGCCGATGGTGACCGCGCCGGCCGCATTCAGTCGCTCGACCACGGTGCAGTCGAGGACGGGGATGAAGCCCTCAAGCATGTGCGAGGCCGCCGTCGTCTGCACGCCCTTCGTGGAAAGCAAATCTTTCACCCCGACGGGGATGCCGACGAGCGGGCCCGTGTCCCCTGCCTTCAAGCGTGCGTCCGCAGCGTCCGCCTGCGCCAGCGCGAGTTCCTCGGTGACGGTGATGTAGGCATGCAAGGCGGGCTCCTGCGCCTTCACGCGCGCCAGCGTCGCCTCGGCCAGCGCACGCGCGCTGTACTCGCCGGCGCGGAGGCGGCGGGCGTGCTCGTGCGCCGTGACGTCGAGGTCAATCCGGGGCATACGGACTAGTCCAGCACCGCGCGCACGCGGATATAGCCATCCTCCGTGCGCGGGGCGTTGCGCAGCGCCTCGTCGCGGGGCAGCGAAGGCTGAACCTCGTCCGCACGCTGGACGGAATGAAGATTCAAACTCTGAGTCGTCGGCGGAACATCTGACGTGTCGATGTCGTTCAACACCTGGAAGTGCTCCAGGATCCCGGAGAGCTCGGCGCGCAGGCGCTCCACTTCCTCAGGGGACACAGCGACACGCGCCAGGGCGGCAATGTGACGGACTTCCTCGACGGTGAGTGCCACAAATCCTCCGCTCGGGCGCTCCGAGTGCCGGTCCAGCATGCGCCAGGCAGCGTCCGCCGTCCGGACACACGAAACCCAAGGGGCGACTGGAGTACGGTGCACCCGTATTCTAGAAGCCGCTCCCCCCACCGGGCCAGCACGCCCAGCATCGAGGTTCTCCACAGACACCTCGGACACGCGGCTGCGACCGCGGAGGCTCTCGCCATGGACGGACGCCCGACCGGACACGCGCCCGATTCTCGCGCTGACCCGCGGGGGCTTGGTGGTATGGAACCAGAAGCCGCGCGCCTGGGAAATCCGAGTTATGTCTGGCGATCAGGGCAGGAGCGACGTCTGGCGCTCATCGAACGCTACGTCCCACTGGCGGGGAAGCGAGTCCTCGACCTCGGCTGCGGTGTGGGAGAGTACGTCAGGGCGTTCGCCCGGCGCGGCGCGCGCCCCCTCGGCACCGATGTAGCGACTGCGCGCCTCGCTGAGGCGCGAGAACGCGTCCAGGGCACGGGTACCGAGGGAGTGCAGGGCTTCGTCGCCGCTGCCGGGGAATCGCTGCCCTTCCGGGACGCCACCATGGACGTCATCGTGTTGAACGAGGTGATCGAGCACGTCACCGATGACCGGGCGACCCTGCGTGAAATCGCACGTGTGCTCTCGCCCGGAGGCACATGCATCCTCTATGCACCAAACCGCCTGTATCCCTTTGAGACGCACGGGATTTACTGGCGCGGTCGCTACATCTTCGGCAACATTCCGCTGGTGAACTGGCTTCCCGACGCCCTCCGGAACCGTCTGGTGCCACACGCCCGCGCCTACCGGCACGGCGACTGGCGACGCCTGGTCGAGGGCACGGCCCTGCGTGTAGTCGACCAGACATACGTCTACCCCGGCTTCGACAACATCGAGGCGCGGAGCCCGCTCGTTGGCCGGCTGGTCCGGCGCGCCTGCTACTGGGCAGAGGGGAACGCTCTTCGCCGCTTCGGTCTCTCCCACCTTGTCGTGCTGCGCCGAGAGGCTGTGGCGGAGGGGGTGCGATGAGCCCCGCACTTCAGGCCGTCTTCCGACGCCGGCTTTCACGCCGTGGTTCGGGCACGAATGGCGATGGCACCCCGAAGCGCTCGCGCCTGTTCGTGATTGTCGGCGGACTGATCGCCTCGGTGCTCGTCGCGGGCGTGCTTGTGGCCGGTGGCCTCGGTCTCTACGGCCTCTCCGAGTACAACAAGATCTCCAGCGCAGTGGTCCCACCCGAACAGTTGATCTCCCAGTTGCCGCGTGGCGGCGCCAAGATCTTCGACCGCAACGGGGTCCTCCTCTACGAGTTCGTCGACAACCTCTCCGGCCTCCGTCGGCCCGTCCCGGTTGGTCAGATCGCGCCAGACCTCGTGAAGGCCACCATCTCCGTCGAGGACCCCACGTTCTACGAGAACAACGGCGTGAACACGCGGGGACTGCTCCGTGCCGCCGTGGAGAACTTCACCCCCTTCCTTGGGGGGGACCTGCTGCAGGGGTCTGGCGGGTCGTCCATCACGCAGCAACTGGCGAAGAACGTCTACATCCCCGCGGAACAGCGCACGGACCGCTCGGTCGACCGGAAGATCCGCGAGACCGTGATCGCGATGGAACTCACGAAGAAGTACTCCAAAGACCAGATCCTGGAGTGGTACCTCAACTCCATCTCCTACGGCGGCATCTATGTCGGAGTTGAGGCCGCCGCACAGGGATACTTCGGGAAGTCGTCAAAAGAACTGACGCTGCCCGAGGCCGCACTCCTCGCCGGCATCCCGCAGTCCCCCGGCATCTACAACCCGCTCTCGCCAGCCAACTTCGACGCGGACAAGCGCGGGCTCAAGAACGACTCCTTCGCGAAGAACCGCCAGTTCGATGTGCTCGACCTGATGGTGCGGCGCGGCGAGATCTCGCAGGAACAGGCGGACCGCGCCTTTGCAGAGCCGGTGGTATTCAAGGCGAACCGCTTCGAGATCCTTGCCCCGCATTTCGTCCTGGGCCGGGTGGCCAGCGAAATCACGAAGCGCTTCGGGGAAAAGGCCCTCTTCTCGGACGGCCTCGAGATCACCACGAGCATCGACGCAAACCTGCAGAAGAAGGCTGAGGAGATCCTCGAGCAGCACATCACGGACTATGGCGAGCAGACCAAGCTCTTCAACGGCGCGTTCGTCGCGATGAATCCGCGGACGGGCGAGATCCTGACCTATGTCGGCAGCCGGGACTATTTCCGCGACGACATCCAGGGCCGGAACGACAATGCCGCGGCTGGGAACTCGCCGGGGTCGACGCTCAAGCCGTTCACCTTCCTCACGGCCTTCCAGAAGGGTTGGGGCACGGGCACCGTCATCCTCGACACCCCGTTCGAGATGAAGGACGCCCAGACTGGCGACACCTTCGCCCCGCGCAACCCGAACGGGGGGTTCGTCGGCCCCATCACCGCGGCCTCAGCCCTCGGGAACTCGCTGAACGTGACCGCCATCAAGACGATCATCTTCGGCGGCGTCCAGGAGACCGTGCACAACCTGAAGGCGTTCGGCTACACGACGTTCAACAACCCCGGTGGCTACGGCCCTGCGCTCACCACCGGCGGCTCAGACGTGACCCTCGTCGACCAGGTCCTCGCCTACTCCGTCCTCGCGAACAACGGCGTGATGCGCGGCCAGAGCATCCAGTCCGGCGCACAACTGCAGAAAGACGAACGCCAGATCGAACCCGTCGCCATCCTCAAGGTGAAGGACTACGACGGGAAGATCCGTTACGAGTTCAAGCAGCCCGAGGAGCGCCGCGTCGTCGCGGCGGAGTACGCCTACCTGATCAACTCGATCCTCTCGGACGGCAGGAACCAGTGCATCACCTACGGCGTCTGTAACGCGCTGGCGCTGAACGTGGGCTACCCCTCCGCCGCAAAGACCGGGACGTCGGCGCCCTTCCAGGACCGGCCCAACCTCATCGGCGAGACCTGGACCATCGGCTTTACGCCCGAACTGGTGGCAGGCACATGGGCAGGCAACGCGGACAACGCACCCATCGAGGGCATCCTGTCCACCTCCGTCTCGCTTCGAGCGTGGCGCGACTTCATGGACGAGGCGCTCGTCTACCTGAAGAAGCCGGCCACCCAATTCCCGCGACCGGACGGTGTGGTCTCAAAGGAGGTCTGCTGGCCCTCGGGCCGGCTGCCCTCCGAGAACTGCCCGCAACTGAACCGCTACCAGAGCCTCTTCGCGGCGGCCAACATCTCGTCGGACCCCAAGAAGCAGCCGCCTGAGCTCGTGGACTCGTGGTGGCAGAAGGTCAAGATCGACACTCGCACCGGCCTCCTCGCCGGCAGCGACACTCCGGCCCCGTTCGTGAAGGAAGAGGTCCGCCTCGTCTTCCCGAAGGACGAGGTGGCCAAGTGGGGCGGGCTCCAGGAATGGGCACTCGCGAACGGTGTCGCCGGCATGCTCGCGCCGTCCGAGGCGGGATCGGCTGGGACCCCTGTCTTCCTCCTGTCCCCCCAGCCAAACGCCGAGGTGTCAGGCGTTGTCCCGATCCGCGGGCGTGCGCACTCTGAAGACTTCACTCGATACATCGTCGAGTTCGGTCGAGGCCTGAGCCCCACCGCATGGACGACCATCCAGGTGTCCACGGCCTCCACGCTGGACGGGAACCTTGCACTCTGGGACACGCGAAGCCTCACGGACGGCACCTACACGCTCCGCGTGCGGCTGGAGGACAAGAAGCTCGGGACCAGGCAGTACCAGTCCGCCGTGCGCGTCGTGAACCGCCAGACACAGCCCGGGTCTGACCAGGCGCCATTTGTCGTCATCACCTCGCCACGCGACCAGGCGGTGGTCAGCGGCACCGTACCGATCCAGGGCGTGGCTGGCGGTGTGAACTTCGTGAGCGCCATCATCGAGGTGGGCGCGGGCATCAGCCCCTCCACCTGGAAAACCATCGGCACACATCTGCAGCCGGTCAACAATGGGACACTCGCGGTCTGGGACACCAAGGGCGAGAAGGACGGCACCTACCGCGTCCGCGTCACCGTCCGTGACCGTATCTTCGGCGAGACCACCACGGAACTGCTGCTCATCCTGCGCACCGCCGCGGCGCCCTAGCCGCCCGGCGGCGACGCGCTTTCGAGACGCGCCAGCAACGCCTCGACCTCCGCGCGCGAGGTGACAGACCGGACTTCGCGCGCGAAGGCAGGGAGGCTGCCTGTGCGTTCGCGGATGTCACGCAACTGCTTGCCCAACGGGTCCACTGAGTCCGGGCGCGCCGCGTAGGTGCCATACCACGCGAAGTACGCCTGGTTGAGGACGCGCAGCGGCGTCCCTCGCAGCACCAGGTCGCCGCGCACGGCTTCCATGCGGGCTTCGGCCTCCTCGATCTCCCCATCCGCAAGCAGGGCGTCCACCTCCATGCGCAGCGCGCGCAGCGTCGCGTTGAAATCGGCGGTGCGCGCGCTGGGCCCGGTGGCGGCAGGGCGGCGCGTCGGGTCCCCCCAGCGTTCGAGGACGCGCTCCGCCACCTCCTCACCGATCAGGTCGGCGACGGTCTCGTTGAGCGTCTCGGACTCGCGGCTCGTGAAATAGGAACGCCCAAGGGGGTAGAAGGCGAGGTAGTGGTGCACCCACTCGTGTGCCGCCGTCTCCACGATCGTGGCATAGCGGCCATCGTTCGTGACGATGGCCGGGTACGTGGCAACCCCACCCGAGGGCACCACGAGCGCCTTCCTGTCCGGCCGCTCTTGCTCGGCACGCCTCTCGATCTCCTCACCCTGCGCATCGCTCAAGTCAGGCCGCAGGAGGTCGGTCCGCACACGCACGATGCGAGCGCGCGGCGACTCCACCAGCACCCGAGGAGCCGAGGCAAGCTCGAAGTCGACGAAGGGAAAGACTGTCCAGGGCCACGCCGGCCCGACATGGACGCCGAGTTCCCGCAGAGCCGCGTCAATGCGGCCCTCGATGATCTGCTCGACCCGGTTTTCGAGCCGCCTCGCTTCCGGGTCATCCGGCCGCAGTGCGAAATAGCGGACAAGGGCATCGTCCGGGGAGGGGTCGCTGCGCAGCGGGGATCCCACGAGAAACAGCCAGCGCCCCGCGACGGTCTCGCGCTCCCAGCGCAGCAAGTCGAACGCTTGTCCAACCTCGCGATCCCGCCACCAGGAGACTCCGACGACAAGCGACACTGCGAGCAGGAACACCACGACGGTGACCAAGGCCGACACGAGGCGGTCGACCGCGGTGGACCGCTCGGCGCGCAGTTCTCCACGACCCGTCATTCAGCGACCCACCCGCACGACGTTCAGCGACCGTCGACCCGTACGGCCACCAGCGATCGCCGGGGACGCCCGCGGCTCATCTGACTCGCTCACCTCGGGCACCGCTTCCCTCTCGTCCTGGGCGAACTGAAGATAGGCGCTCGGTATCATCCCGGTATGGCCACCGCCCGCCCGAGTCGCGTACCGAGTGCTCCTCCGCATGCCGAGGTGCCTGCGCCCAGGAAGCGCGTCGCGGCACTGGCCACCGACCTCGTATTCGGGGGCATGGCATCGCTGTCCGCGACGCTGGTCGCCGGAGCCTGGCTCCTCGTGCGCACGGGCTGGGGCCGCGACGATGTCGGCGCCGGGGACGCGACCTTTGCCGCTGCCCTCCTCCTCGCAGCGACCCCGGCGTGGCTCGCCTGGACGGCGCTCCGACTGGCGCGCGACGGCGCCACCCCGGGCCAGGCGCGCTACCGACTCAGCGTCCGCGGCGGGACCCGGCAGCGCCTGACGCGGCTGGCCTGCCACCCGACCGCCGTCCCCGGATGGTGCTGGCTCGCAGTGCTCGCTGCGACCGCGCGCATGGAGTCCATCGCCGTCGCGGGGCTGGGGGTGGGCGTCGTTGTCGCGCTGGGAGGCCTTGTCACCGCAGCTCGCATCCTGATCCATCCGGAGGCCCGCGCACTGCATGACCTCGTCGCGGGAACACGGCTATACACGGCGCGCGCGTCATGAGCGTGACGCCGATGAATGAGTGGGGGGACGGCCGTTCGGAGCCCTTCCCCTCCCCTTCAGGGCTCTCTCAGCACTTGCGTGTGCCGTGGATCGCGTGGCTCCTTGCGTGTTGCGTCGCTCTCTCGTTGCCGCTCGTCGCGGCAGCCGGCACGACGTCCGCGCGGGTCGCACAACCTGCCCTCGCTCGCCTCGTGGACGGCCTCACGGGTACGGAGGCGCTCCTCCGAGCAGACGAGATCCGGTTGCGAGACGCCGCGGACGAGGCCGGAGCGCAGGACCTGCTGGAGGTGGCCGGCTTCCCTGTACGCGGCGCGGGTATCCCCCGGGATGACGTCCTCTCGGGTACGCGTGAGCAGTGGCGGCGGACCCTCCTCGACCGCGCCGCAGCACTCCTTTACGACCAGGGCACCCGAGTGTTCGCCGAGCACCCCGAGGCCGCGCGAGTCGACTTCGGCGGTGGTGCCTGGGCACTCAATCTGCTGGACGGTCGCGTCCACGGGTGGCTCGTCATCCTGCAGTGGCCCCCGATCCTCGCCTGCGTCGTCCTGACCGTGGGCCTGCTCGTGATGGAGCCCCCTCTTCGTCGGTGGCGGCTGCTCGGGCTCGCGATCACCGTCGGCGCGACCCTGCCCTTCCTCCTCACCCTTGCCACGCTCCTTCTGGCGACGCTGGCGGGTGGCGAGCCGGGCACGCTGTCCGACGAGGCCGCCGAGGTCATCGCGACGCTGGCAAAGGGACCGCTCATCCAGTCGGGCACCGTCCTGATCGGCGGTCTCATCCTCTGGTGGTGGTCTAACCGGCCCGTGCGGGAGGAACAGGAAGAGGTCGCCCGCCTGGCGGCCGCGCATCAGGAACGGGAGGCCCGCCGCCGCGCAGCAGCCGGCCTCCCGCCTGAGCCTCGACAACCGCGCTGACCCGGCGACGCCAGCGCCTGAGGGTCTACGGCCGGTTCGTTGACTCAGTTCTGACGCCGGTTTAGCGTCGAGGGCGCTCGCCCCCTCGATGTGGGGACGACGGACCAGGCGGGAGAGCGCGATGCTGCGCAGTCCAAAGGACTTCTTCAAGCCGCTGGCCATCGGCGCGCCTCAGCCGCTGACGGAGATCCCCGTCCGGCCAAGCCGCATGATCCACTTCCTCCCGGCGCAGAACCCAAAGATGCGCGAGCGCGTCCCCGAACTGCTCACGCAGGTGGACGTGCTCCTCGGGAACCTCGAGGACGCGATCCCGATCGCGGACAAGGAAGCCGCCCGCGAAGGCTGGATCGAGGTCGTCAAGACCCACGACTTCGGGCAGGTGCAGGCGTGGTCGCGGGTCAACGCGCTCGACAGCCCGTGGTTCCTGGACGACATCACCCGGATGGTCTCCGAGATCGGCAACCGTCTGGACGTCATCATGATCCCGAAGGTCCTCGGGCCGCAGGACATTACCTATGTCGACCGCCTGCTGGCCCAACTCGAGGCGAAGCACCAGATCCAGAAGCCGATCATGGTGCACGCCATCCTCGAAACAGGCGGCGGCGTCGCACAGGTCGAGGAGATCGCACTCGCCAGCCCCCGCATGCAGGGCATCTCCTTCGGCCCGGCGGACCTCGCCGCCTCGCGTCGGATGAAGACGACGCGTGTGGGCGGCGGGCACCCCTCTTACCTTGTGCGGACAGACCCGGACCCGGCGAACCCGGACGCCCCGCGTATCACGGCCCAGCAGGACCCGTGGCACTACTCCATCGCCCGGATGGTGGATGCCTGCGTCAACGCCGGGATCCTGCCGTTCTACGGCCCGTTCGGCGCCATCGACGACCTGGTCGCTTGCGAGGACCAGTTCCGTGCCGCGTTCCTCCTCGGCTGCGTGGGCGCCTGGTCGCTCCATCCCAGCCAGGTCGCCATCGCCAAGAAGGTCTTCTCC
>CAZVNJ010000059.1:0-12463 GCA_964628985.1 uncultured Dehalococcoides sp. | reverse complement strand
AGGATGATCTCCCGGTAGAGGTCTTCCAGCAGGCCAGACTCTGCCATCTCGACCTCCCTACTTCACACCGAAGAAGCGCCCGACCTCCTCGAGGCCGGACGCCAGCGCGTCCACCTCGGCGGTCGTGTTGTAGATATAGAAGGAGGCCCGGGCGGTCGCGGGGACGTTGAGCGCCAGCATGACCGGCTGGGCGCAGTGGTGGCCCGTGCGGATCGCGACACCCCGCGTGTCCAGCACCTGGCCGATGTCGTGCGGATGTACACCTTCGAGCTCGAAGGATACGACACCGCCGCGCTGGTCCGCATCGGGCACGCCGAAGATGGAGACTCCTGGTACGTCTGCCAGCCGGCGCAGGGCATAGTCCGTGATCTCGCGCTCGTGGCGGCGCACCTCGTCCATCCCCAGCGCGGAGAGGTAGTCCACGGCCGCCCCGAGGGCGACCGCGTCACCCACGTTCGGCGTGCCCGCCTCGAACTTCGCGGGGACGTCCGCCCACGTCGACTGCTCCATGGAGACGGTGAGGATCATGTCGCCACCGCCGAGGAACGGGTCCATCGTCTCCAGCAACGGCATCCGCCCCCACAGCACGCCGATGCCGAAGGGCGCCAGCATCTTGTGCCCGCTGAAGGCGAGGAAGTCCACGCCGAGCGCCTGCACGTCGACCGGCATGTGCGGCACCGACTGCGCGCCGTCCACGAGCACGACCGCGCCGACGTCCTTCGCCCGCGCGACGATCGGCTCAAGCGGCACGATCGTCCCGAGGGCATTCGACATCGCCGTGATGGCGACGAGTCGCGTGCGCTCGCCGATGATCGACTGCGCAGCGTCGAGGTCCAGCGTGCCGTCCGGCAACATCGGGATGTACCTCAAGGTGATGCCGCGCTCGTCGCGCAGCATCTGCCAGGGGACGATGTTCGAGTGGTGCTCGATCTCGGAGATCACGATTTCGTCTCCGGGCTTGAGGAACTTCCGAGCCCAGGAGTGCGCCACGAGGTTGATCGCCTCGGTGGTGTTGCGAGTGAAGATGACTTCGCGGGGATCGGCCGCGCCAATGAAGCGGGCGACCTTCGCGCGTGCCCCCTCGTACAGTTCCGTCGCCTCCACGGAGAGCGTGTGCACGCCTCGGTGGATGTTGGCGTTGTGGTCGCGGTAGAAGCGGGTGATCTCAGACAGCACCTGCACAGGGCGCTGGCTCGTCGCGGCATTATCGAGATAGACGAGACGCGCGCCTGCTACCACCTCGCGCTTGAGGATGGGGAAGTCGCGCCGGATGCGCTCGATGTCGTAGGGCAGTCGTTCGACGGCTGGCAGGTCGGCGATCGATGTCACGAGGCGCCTCCTGCTTCCGGGCAATCGACGAACACCTCGTCGCCGTCCACCGTCACTTCGTAGGCAGCCACGTTCTTGACGGCTGGAAGACTCAGCACGCGGCCCGTCTTCGCGTCGAAGGCCGCCCCGTGACGCGGGCAAATCACGCGGCCGTTTCGCAGGCGTCCCTCACCAAGCGGCCCCCCGTCGTGCGTGCAGAGGTTGTCGATGGCGTAGAGAGTCCCGTCCACGTTGGAGAGCGCCAGCGAGCGGGCGCCGCACTGGACGACACGCACCTCGCCGCTCGGGATCTCCGAGGCCGCCGCTACGCGTTCCTTCATCGAGGTCCGCCTACGTCAGTTCGGCGGTCGCCAGCTTCTCGCGCAGCGCGGTCTCCAGTTCCTCGACCAGCCCGGGGGCGTCGAGGCCGGAGAGGACGGACTGGAAGAAACCAGTGACCAGCAGCACGAGGGACTGGCGCATGTCCAGGCCTCGGCTCTGGAGGTAGAAGAGGGCATCCCGGTCGACCGGCCCCACCGTAGCGCCGTGGCCACAGCGGATCACCTCGTTCGTGAGGATCTCAAGGACTGGGTCCGCGTCTGCCTTCGCCCGCGGGGAGAGCAGCAGGTTGCGGTTCTCCTGGTTCGCGGAGGCGCCCACCGCCGTGGTCTCGACCCTCGTGAGGCCGTAGTAGATCGAGCGCGACGCGCCGGCGAGGGCCGTCTTGATCTCGACCTCGGACGTCGTCTTCGGGCCGATCAACTCCTGGAGTGTGACAAAGTCGAAATGCTGCTCGGTGTCACCGACGGCGACGCCACGGATGACGGAGTTCGAACCCTCGCCCTCCATCAGCGCCTCGACCGTCTGCTTCACGACTTTCCCGCCGAGGGCAATGGCGCCGACTTGCACGTCCGCACCACGGCCGACCTTCGCCCGTAGCGTCGTGAACTCCTGCGTATCAGCACCCCAGCGCGTGTCCACCAGCAGCCGCACCCGGCTGTCCGCCTGCGCGACTACCTCGGTCACACCTGCCACCAGCAACGCCGCTGCAGGCGACGAGGTACGGAGGATGATCGAGACCTGGCTCGCCGCCTCAGCGACGACCAGGATGCGCGGGAAGATCGCACCCGAGGTGCCCGTCACCTCGATGGTGACCGGCGCCTCGAATGCCTTGCCACGCGGCGCGTAGACCAGCACGCCCTCGCGCCACTGGGACGCGTTCGCCGCCGTGAACTTGCCCTCCGTGCCCGGGACGACCGAGCCGAGGTGCGCGCGGACGACCTCGCCGTGCGAGGCGAGGCCGGCGGTCAGCGTGCCGGCGAACCCGCCCTCCGGCGCCACACCGGTGACGCGTGGCGCGAACGCCGCATCCGGCGTGGACGCCTCGATGTCGAGGCCGGTCACGTCCGTGTACTTCCACGGGCGCAAGGACGGTGTGGGCATCGAGGTGGCGGCGAAGGTACGCGCGGCCTCGGCGCGGGCGTTGATCAGCCAGTCCGGCTCGCCACGGCCGCGCGCCGCCTCAATGGCTGCAGTCTCTGCGTAGGTTGTGGTGGAGGTCGCCACTAGCCCACCGAGCCTTCCATCTGCAGTTCGATCAGGCGGTTGAGCTCGATCGCGTACTCCATGGGGAGTTCCTTCACGATCGGCTCCACAAAGCCATTCACGACCATCTTCGCGGCGTCCTCTTCCTTGATGCCTCGCGACATCAGGTAGAAGAGCTGGTCCTCGCCCAGCTTCGAGACCGAGGCCTCGTGGCCGATGTTCACTCGCTCTTCATCGATCTCCATCGTCGGGTAGGTGTCCGAGCGAGAGAGCGTGTCGAGCAGCAGCGCGTCACAGCGCACGGTGCTGCTGGAGTTCTCGGCGCCTTCGTAGACCTTCAGCAGGCCCCGGTAGGACGTGCGGCCCGAGCCGCGCGAGACCGACTTCGAGACGATCGCGCTCGTCGTGTTCGGGGCGACGTGGACGATCTTGCCGCCCGCGTCCTGGTGCTGCCCGTCGCCCGCGAAGGCGAGCGAAAGGATCTCCCCATGCGCCCGCTCACCCATGAGGTACACCGAGGGGTACTTCATGGTCAGCTTCGAGCCGAGGTTCCCGTCCACCCACTCCATGATTGCGTCTTCGTACGCGTAGGCGCGCTTGGTCACCAGGTTGAAGACGTTGTTCGACCAGTTCTGGATGGTCGTGTAGCGGACGCGCGCGCCCTTCTTCACCACGATCTCCACGACGGCCGAGTGCAGCGAGTCCGTGCTGTACGTGGGGGCCGTGCAGCCCTCGACGTAGTGCACCTGTGAGCCCTCGTCCGCGATGATCAGCGTGCGCTCGAACTGGCCCATGTTCTCCGTGTTGATGCGGAAGTAGGCCTGCAGCGGCACGTCCACCTTCACGCCCTTCGGCACGTAGATGAACGACCCACCGGACCAGACGGCCGAATTCAACGCGGCGAACCGGTTGTCCCCCGACGGCACGATCGTCCCGAAGTACTCACGGACAATGTCCTCGTACTCGCGCAGCCCCTGGTCCATGCCGAGGAAGATCACCCCGAGCTTTTCGAGGTCCTCTCGGATGTTGTGGTAGACCACCTCGGAGTCGTACTGCGCGCCCGCGCCGGCGAGGAACTGCTTCTCCGCCTCCGGGATGCCCAGCTTGTCGAACGTGTCCTTGATGTACTGCGGCACATCCTCCCACTTGGAAGAGTCACGGTCGGTCGCGCGGACGTAGTAGTGGATGTCGTCGAAGTCGATACTGCCGAGGAGCTCGGGGCTGCCGGCCCACTTCGGGTCGGACAACTTCTTGAACTGCTCAAAGGCATCGAGGCGGTACTCGAGCATCCACGCCGGCTCGTCCTTCATCTTGGACATGCCGCGGATGACCTCTTCAGTGAGGCCCTTCTCGGCCATGAAGAGCGGCTTCTCGTCGTCGTGGAAGCCCCACTTGTACTCACCAACGGTGCTGCGTGCGTCGGTAGTCGTCATCGTGCGGCCCCTTCCGCGACATTCACCGTGGAGGCGATGCCGAGTTCCTTCAGGATCGGGTCGTAGCCCTCGTGCTCGATGCGCTTGGCGAGGTCAAAGCCGCCCGAGGTCACGATCCGTCCCTCGAACAGGATGTGCACGAAGTCCGGCTCGATGTAGTTCAGGATCCGCTCGTAGTGCGTGATGATCAGGACGCCCATCTCCGGCCTGCGGAGCGCGTTCACGCCCTCGGACACCGTCCGCAGCGCGTCCACGTCCAGGCCGGAGTCCGTCTCGTCCAGGATCGCCAGGTCGGGCTTCAGCAGCCCCATCTGCAGGATCTCCGCACGCTTCTTCTCACCGCCGGAGAAGCCGTCGTTCACGTACCGACGCGCCATGTCCTCGGACATCTTCAACTTGCTGAGGGTGGCGCGCAGTTCGGTCAGGAACTCGCGCGCCGGCACCTCCACGCCGCGGCGGGCCTTCAGCGACTCGCGCATCAGGTTGACCATCGTTACACCGGGGATCGGCGTGGGGTATTGGAAGGAGAGGAAGATCCCCTTGCGCGCGCGCTCGTCCGCCGAAGCCTGGGTGATGTCCGTGCCACGGAAGAGGATCGAACCGGAGTCCACGCTGTACGTTGGGCTCCCCGCGATCGTTGAGGCGAGCGTGCTCTTCCCGGAGCCGTTCGGTCCCATCAGTGCGTGGATCTCACCTGGCCGGATGGTCAGGTTGATCCCCTTCACAATCTGGATCTCCGGCTTCTCGGTGATGCTGACCTTCAGGTCGCGCACTTCGAGGATGGGCTCAGTCATCATTGCTCCACTCATCGTGCGCCGCTCATGGACACACCCTGCTGTCCCACGACCGGCAGCAATCCGCCCGCTGCCGCGCCGTGGCCGTCGTCCTTGCGTACGAGGTACTCGCACTCGTGGCCACCGGAGGCCACCGTCGTCACCTGCTCGACCGGCACCCCGAGCAGTAGCTCGATCGCGCGCCGGTCCGCGGAGCAGCAGGCGTGCGTCTCCGCCGCCGTGCTGCGGAAGGGGCAGGCGGTGTTGCGCAGGCGGAAGAATTCCCCCGCGTCCTCCACCTCCTGCAGGATGCCCTCGGTCGAGAGCGCACGAAGCGTCTGCGTCACGCGCTCCGGCAGCGTCCGCCCGTTGACTGCCAGTCGGTGCTCATCTGCGACCGCGTGCGCAACCTGGTCGAACAGCCGATCCACGAGGTCTTCCCCGCTGCGCCCCTCGACCTCTTCGGCCGGTAGCGACTGGAGGGCGGGCGACAGCCGCGCCAGCAGACGCTGGTAGTGCTCGGCGGAGGTCCGCTCCTCGGCCCGGGCGCTCAGGGAGTACCGCGCGAGCGGCCGGCCACGAGGCTGGCGCTCCAGGCGCGACTCCAACATCCCCTCGGCGACCAGGAGGTCGAGATGTCGCCGGACGGAGCCTGGCGAGACTCCGACCTCGGCAGCCAACTCCGCCACGGAGCATTCGCCCCGTTCGGACAGCAGGCGCACGAGTTCGTCTCGAGTGCGTTCCATCTGAATCCCCCGCGCGGCGTCTGCAGGCTCAAAGCCAGATCGATTGGACCGACGAGCCGTGAATTCGCGTGAATCCACCGTACCCGCAGCCCGGACGATATGTCAACGTTTTTGCCTTTTTATTCGACGTAAATGGCGGATCTCCTCAGTCGGTGCCGATCCGCTCACAGGAAGGCTCAGATCGCGTGTTTCACGCTTCCGTTTGTCCCGCCCGGATGGCCCTCGTACGATGCCCGCCGGCTGATTCGCGACGCCTTGAGGGCGTCCCAAGGAGGTGCGCGGTGGCAGACGACGTCCAGGGTCTGGTGGTGGGCTCAAAGGCGGTCTTCTCGAAGGCCGTCAGCGCCGAGGACATCCTCAAGTTCGCCGACGTGAGCGGAGACAACAACCCACTGCATTCGGACAGCGCCTACGCCGCCCGGACGCGCTTCAAGCAGCCGATCGCCCACGGCATGTTCGGGGCGGGGATCATTTCCGCCGCGCTGGGCACCAAACTCGCCCCGGAATCGGTGGTCATCTACCTCGCACAGAATCTGCAGTTCCGTGCCCCGGTCATGGCCGGCGACACGCTGACCGCCACGTGCACCGTCACGAAGGTGGACACGGAGCGCAACCGTGTCTCGCTCGATACAGTAGTGACGAAGCAGGATGGCACGGAGGTCATCCGCGGCGACGCGATGGTGATGGTGGAGGCGCTCGGCTAGCGCCTCATCCCACGCGTACACAGAGGACTCCCCAGATGATGAAGCCGGGCTCGGGCGACCACTCCTCGCTGCGCGCGGCCGCGGAGCGCTGGGAACAGGGCACTGTCGCCAAGGTGCTCCAGCGCTTCCCCGAGCGCCGCAGCACCTTCTCCTCCTCGTCGGTCGAGACCAAGCGTGTCTACACGCCGCTCGACATCGCAGACTTCGACTACGTGGACGATGCCGGATTCCCCGGCGAGTACCCCTTCACCCGGGGCGTGCAACCGACGATGTACCGGGGACGCCTGTGGACCATGCGGCAATACGCCGGCTTCGGCACGGCCGAGGAAACCAATGGCCGGTTCAAGACGCTGATCGCCAATGGTCAGACCGGTCTCTCCACGGCGCTCGACCTTCCCACGCAGACGGGATACGACTCCGACGACCCGATGTCCGTCGGCGAGGTCGGACAGGTCGGTGTGGCGATCGACTCGCTCGCGGACATGGAGACGCTGTTCGAAGGCATCTCGCTGGCAGAGATCTCCACGTCGATGACGATCAACGCGCCGGCGGCGATCCTCGTCGCGATGTACATCGTGGCCGCAGAGAAGCAAGGTCACCCGCGCAGCGTCATCACCGGCACTGCCCAGAACGATGTGCTCAAGGAGTACGTGGCGCGCGGGACGTACATCTTCCCGCCCAAGCAGTCCGTCCGCCTCGCCGCCAACCTGATCAACTTCTGCGCCGCGGAGACGCCGCGATTCAACTCGATCTCAGTCTCGGGCTATCACATCCGCGAGGCGGGTAGCACCGCTGCACAGGAGATCGGATTCGCGTTCGCGAACGCCTGCGCCTACCTCGACGAGTGCCAGCGCCAGGGCGCCGACCTCAACGACGTGGCCCAGCGCGTGTCCTGGATCTTCAACACCCACAATCACTTCTTTGAAGAGGTCGCCAAGTACCGTGCCCTCCGCCGGATGTGGGCGCGCCTGATGCGGGACCGCTATGGGATCACGAACCCGAACGCGCAGATGCTGCGCACCCACACCCAGACTGGCGGCTCCACCCTCACGGCTCAGCAGCCGAAGAACAACATTGCCCGCGCTGCCATCCAGGCGCTCGCCGCCGTCGTCGGCGGCGTCCAGTCGCTCGCGCTCTCCTGCTACGACGAAGCCCTCGCACTCCCGACCGAGGAGGCCCAGCAGATCGCGCTCCGCACCCAGCAGATCATTGCCCACGAGTCAGGCGCGGCGGACACCATCGACCCCCTCGGCGGTTCCTACTACATCGAGTCCCTCACCGATTCCCTCGAGGCCGAGGCAGCGCGCATCATGGCCCGGATCGAGGACATGGGCGGCGCAATAGCGGCCATCGAGGGCGGCTGGATGCAGTCCGAGATCCAGGAAGCCTCCGTCCAGTGGCAGCGTGAGGTCGAGTCCGGCGACCGCGTGATCGTGGGCGTCAACGACTTCATCGACCCCGACGAGAACCCCACACCGATCTTCCGGCCCAACCTTGCCGTGGTGGAGTCGCAGCTGGCCCGCCTGAAGCGGATGCGTGCCTCCCGCGACAACGCGGCCGTGCAGGCCGCGCTCGCCCGTCTGCGCGAGGCCGCGCGCGGCGACGTGAACCTGATGGAGCCGATCATCGAGGCCGTCCGCGTCTATGCCACGCTCGGCGAGATGTGCGGGGTCCTCCGCGAGGAGTGGGGCGAATACGTCCCTCCCACCGTCGTCTAGCCTTCAGCTTCGAATGACGGCCGCGCAAGCGGCAGCAGATCACGAGTCGTAACGAGGATTGGCGGGGAACATGCCGGGAGCACTCGACGGTCAGGTGGCGGTGGTGACGGGTGCCAGCCGTGGCATCGGCAAGGCGTGCGCGCTCGCGCTCGCGCGCGAGGGCGCGAACGTCGTCGTGAACTACACCTCGAACGAGGACGCCGCGAAGGAGACGCAGAAGGCGATCGAAGCCCTCGGCGTGAAGGCGCTCGTCGTGAAAGCCGATGTCGGTAAGGCTGACGAGGCGAAGTCCCTGATCGAAGCCGCCGAGAAGGAATTCGGCAAAGTCGACATCCTGATCAACAACGCTGGCATCAACCGCGACAAGACCATCCAGCGCATGTCGGCCGAGGACTGGGACACCGTCGTCGCTACGGACCTCTCGTCGATCTTCTACACGACGTCGGCAGCCGTCGCTGGAATGCGCGAGCGGAATTACGGTCGCATCGTGAACATGTCCAGCATCATCGGCCAGATGGGCAACGTGGGGCAGGCAAACTACGCGGCGGCGAAGGCCGGCATGATCGCCTTCACCAAGTCCGCCGCGCGCGAACTCGCCCGCTTCAACGTCACGGTCAATGCCGTCTGCCCCGGCTTCGTGGAGACGGACATGGTGGCCGCCCTCTCGGACGACATCAAGAAAACCCTCATCGGCAACATCCCGCTCGGCCGCTTCGGCACCGCCGAGGAGGTCGCGGACACCGTCGTCTTCCTCTGCAAGCCCTCCGGCGCCTGGTACACCGGCGCCCAGATGAGCCTCAACGGGGGCCAGTACATGTAAGCAGCCTGAAAGGCTGCTCCGAGAAGCCGCCAAGAGGCGGCTTCTCATTTGAGCCGTATATTCCTTGACATGTATATGTCCTGTCAGTTATTTTCGGGCCATGACTCACGCCTTCGAAGTGCTCGCCGAGCCTCATCGTCGATCCATCCTCGACTACCTGAGGGAAGGCGAGCGCGCGGCCGGCGAGATCGAAGTCTCGCTGGGGCTCTCGCAGCCGAGCACCTCGAAGCACCTGCGTGTCCTTCGCGAGGCTGGACTCGTGTCCGTCCGCAAGGACGCCCAGCGACGCATCTACCGCCTCGAACCAGATGCGCTCGCAGACGTCATCGCCTGGGCGGAGCCGTATCGCCGGTTCTGGCGCGGCCGCCTCGCAGCGCTTGGGCGTCACCTTGAAGGGGACTCCTGATGCCTCGGACACCGGACGGTCAGATCAGCAGGACACCGGACGGTGGCGCTGTCATCTCGTTCGAGTGGTACTACGACAGACCGGTCGCCTCGGTCTGGGCAGCCTTGACCCGTCCGGAGCAGATCGCGCTGTGGCTGGGGGATGCGGAGGTGGACCTCACGCCAGGTGGCGTATACCGGATCCTCTGGCGAGGTGACGGTGCGGGCACGATGGAGGGTCGCATCCTCGAAGTGGACCCTCCTCGACTGCTCGTCCACACCTGGCATGAGCGGGATCACGGTGAATCGACCCTGAAGTGGGTGCTCACCGCCGAAGGTGAAGGCTCCCTGCTCCAATTGACCCATACCTTCCCCGCGGGCCAGGACGCCGTCCCCTTCCTCGCAGGCTGGCACGACTTCCTGTACAGCCTCCTGGCGGCTGCCGACGGCTACCGGAGTGCATACGACCCAGACCGTGAGCGCCAGATCGATGTCCACTACCGCGTCGTCCGGTCGCAGTAGAGGAGCCCCGGCCACTCCCCCTTCCCTCGCCCTCACCTGCGCCGCATGATGCGTCGATGCGGTTCCAGCGGGCAGCCCTCGCGATCGCCGGCGTCAGCATGCTCTTCGTCCTGATGGCGGCGGGCTCGCTGGTGGTGCGCGAACGCGCGGACGCCGAGGATCGCGCGCGCCGCACGGCAGGGCTTGAGGTCAGCCGTGTCCAGGCCGTAATCCGCGCACGCGCTGAGGGCCTGGCCGCCACCGTCCGGCAGCTCGTCGAGGACCCGGACGTGGTCGTCTGGGCCACCGGTGGCCGCCCGCCTGTGTGGTACACCGGCGCCCCTCGTGAACCGATTCGGGCGCCGGGCGCCAGCGGAGCGGACTACCTGGTCGTGGTCGGCCCCGGGCCCACCATCGTGGGTCAGCAGGGACAACCTGCACCGCCGCCCATGAACGGGCCGAACCTCCAGCGCGCGCCGCAACGCTCTCTCATCGGCGACGCTCAGGCCGGCAACATCATCCGCTTCTCGGAATCGCCGGCCGTCACGGCCAGCGCGCGCTCGCATGCGGGCAACGACGCCGTCGCAGTCGGCGCCGCCCTGCTCCTCGACCGGGAGGAACTCGAGGCCATCGGCCGCCTGCTGGGGCGCGAGGTGCGTCTTGAATGGCAGACCTCGCAGGACGCGCCCGCCGTGGCCGAGGTGCGACGCGGCACCGGCACCCAGGAATTCGCCGTCGGACGGCTCGACCAGGTGGTCGACAGCGATGTCCTGGTGGCCTCCGTGGCGCTCGCGCCGGGGCAACTGGGCGGTGTCGCCGGGCAGCGCGGGTTGCTCATCCTGATCGGGGTCGCCTCCTCCGCGCTGGGGTTAGGTGGCGTCCTCGTCATGTTGCGAGTGCTGGCGTCCCGCGTCGACGAACTCGGGTCCGCCCTTGCGGCCGGCCAGCCGGAGACCGGTGACTACGGGGAACTCGCAGACCTCGTGGGGAAGGACGAGGTCGGGCGTGTCGCCTCCTCCACGTTGGCTGCCTTCCGTCAGTTGCGCGCCCGCACGGACGCCGCAATCGAGGAGGCACGCATCGCCACCGCGCGTCAGTTGCTGGGCGAGCACGTGATCCGTTCGATGGAGGAAGGGCTCCTCGTGGAGCGGCCGGACACCGTCTGCATCGTCTGCAACCCCGCTGCGGTGGGCCTTCTCAACGTCTCGCTGCACGACCTGGTGGGCGAGCGGGGGACCGTCGAACATACGCTTGGGGCCGATCTGTACGCGGCCCTGACGAAGCGAGCACGCGAAGAGCCCGATCAGCCCCCTCTCGTCATGACCTGGGGCAGCCGAGACCTCGTGTTCGATTCCTACGAAGTGCCGGACGTGCGTGGCGACGCGATGAACCTGATGGTGATCATCCGTGACGTGACCGCCGTCCTCGAAACTGAGCGGCTGAAGCGCGACCTCGTCTCGATCGTCTCCCACGAACTGCGCACCCCGCTCACCGTCCTCACCTCGGCGGTCGAGATGATTGCGGAGATGGCGTCCCCCAACCAGAAGGCCGTCGTCGAGTCGGCGCAGCGCAACGTCGCCCGCATGCGGGACATGGTGAACGACCTGCTCGACCTCGCCCGCCTCGAGAGCGGCCAGGCGGAGATTGAGCCACGCCAGGTCGACCTCGTGGCCCTCTGCCAGGAGACGGTGAGCCTGCTTACACCGCAGGCTCAGTCGAAGCAGGTCGGGATCACCGTGCATGCGCCTGAGCCGACCGTCCCAGTCGAGTGTGACCCCCGCCATCTCGGCCGCGCCATCACGAACCTCGCGAGCAACGCCGTCAAGTTCACTCCCTCGGGAGGCCACGTCTGGATCGAGTGCGGTGTCGAGGACGGGCGGGCGTTCGTCAATGTGGTCGACAACGGGCCAGGCATCCCCGCGGAGGAGCAATCCAGGATCTTCAATCGCTTCTTCCGCGCCTCCAATACTCGCTCTCAAATCGGAGGCACGGGCCTCGGCCTCTCCATCGTGGTGCAGATCATGGAGATGCACGGTGGGACAGCCACACTGGTCCACTCGGACGGCACGGGCTCACGGTTCCGCCTGGATTGGCCGGCCCGAGCGCCGCACCCCACGCCCGGCCCCATCGAGGTGCCCGCGTGAACTCGAGCACCCTGGTCGGCCAGCGCATCGCCTGCATCGGCAGCACATCCAGCGGCAAGACCACGCTGGCCGCACGCCTCGGTGCCCTCCTGGATATCCCCGATGTCGATCTGGACGCCCTGATCTGGGAACCGGGATGGCGCGAGGCCCACGTCGATGTCTTCCGCGACCGCATACGCCATGCCCTCGCGGGCGATGCGTGGATCACGAGCGGAAACTACATCAGTGACGCGCAGGACCTGATCTGGCCGCGCCTCGATACGGTGATCTATCTCGACATGTCGATCCCGTTGCTCCTCCGGCGTGTGGTCACGCGCTCGTGGGGACGTCGAGGTGTGCTCCTCTGGGGCACCAACCGCGAGACCTTCTGGCCTCAACTGAAGTTCT
>CAZVNJ010000058.1:0-12956 GCA_964628985.1 uncultured Dehalococcoides sp. | reverse complement strand
TGTTCGACTTCACGGCCTTGCCTTTCCCAGCCGTCAGGCCGGCCGAGGGCGGGGATACCCGGTCGGAGGCCGTCGTGCTGCGCTCTGCTGAGGTGCGCCCGGACTCGCCCGGACGCGGGTGCGGATGCGGGCGGGGTGCGTGTTCCGCCGCTGGCGCCTCTGACGGGCCTACCGCCGAAGGCTGGGCCACGACGATTGGTGCCACGGGGACTACCGGCGCCGGTGGCGCCTCCGTCGACTCGTCCATGGCGACGCGACTGGCGATGGCCGGTCCGGCCGGGAGGTCGAACTCGGATCGCATCTCGGGACGCAGCGGCTCCGCCGTGAGGTCGAGGTGTCGTTCCGCCCTCTCGACCGCCGGAGCGGGTGCGGGTTGGGCTGTGGCTGCGTACGCGGACGCTGCGCCAATGACCGGGGCAGGCGGCGCGTAGGCCTCCTGCTGTCCGGGTCCGTCGGACGGCGACTCCTGCGCGGCGCGCCGGGCGGCGGCCAGGTAATCGAAGAGCGTTCCGGCGCCCATCGCTTGGGGTTCATTGCTGTGTGCCATCGCGTTGCTCCTCGCTGGCTCCGCCTGCCGCCGTTGGTTACTGCGGCAGGATGAGACGCATCAGGTGCGCCAACCACTTCATCACACCGCTCAGCGCCGGCACGGGGACCGGAGACGAACGGAACATGATCTCTTGCTCTTTGAGGGCCCATCTCAGGAGGCCCACACTCGTCGCGTACGCCGGGTCGTTCAGAATGTCGGACAAGCCAGCCAGATGACGCGGCCGTCCGATGCGCGCCGGCAGTCCGAGCACGTCACTTGTCAGAATGTCGATGCCGGCCATCCCGGAGGCGCCCCCCGCCAGCACGACGCCCGCCGAGAGCATCTCCGGGTCAGTGCCCCGCTTGATCTCGGCGAGCGCCATCTCCAGCAGTTCCTCGGTGCGTGCCTGCAGGACCTGCGCCATGAACCGGCGCGAGGCGTATTTGTTCCCGTCCGAGCCGAACGCCTCGAGTTCGACCTGCTCGTCCTCCCCCACCATCGAGGGGATCACATGGCCGAAGCGCTTCTTCGCCTGTTCCGCCGAGGGCTGCGGAACCCGCAGCGCGACGACGAGGTCGCGCGTCGAGTGCACCCCGCCAATCGGTAGGACCGCGGTGTGGGTGACCGCCCCGTCCACGAAGACAGCGATGTCCGTGGTCCCGCCACCGATGTCGATCAGGGCGACGCCCTGCCGCATCTCCTCGTCCGTCAGGACCGCCTCGGCGCTCGCGAGGGGCTCGAGGATGAGCGACTCGACGCGGACGCCAGCACCCTCGACGCACTGGACGAGGTTGTTGAGCGCGCCCGCGCTGGAGGTGACCACGTGTGTCTCGACATCCAGGCGGGAGCCGAACATCCCGGTCGGGTCGATCACGTGATCCTGGCCGTCCACGATGTAGTACCGCGGCACTACATGGATGACCTCGCGGTTGTTTGGGACATTGACGATGCGCGCGCTTTCAAGGGCGCGCTGCACATCGCCGTCCCCGATCGGACGGCGCGGATCGGTAATGGCCACGATGCCGCGCGAGTTCATGGACGAGATGTGCGGACCGGCCACGCCGATGTGGGCTGAGAGGATTTTCGCACCGCTCGCCCGTTCCGCCCGCTCGACCGAAGAGGCAATCGCCTCCACTGCTGCCTGGATATTGTTCACGGCCCCCTTGTCGAGCCCGGCCGACGGCCCGACGCCGACGCCGAGGATCCGCAGTTCTCCCTGCGGCGTGACCTCCGCGACGATCGTGCAGACCTTCGTCGTCCCCACATCGATGGCGGCGATGCTGTGGCTGCCCATTAGCGGCCTCCCACGGTCGTCGCCCCGCCCGAACCTGGATTCCCCCCCGCGGCGGCCGGTGTTGGTGCCGGCGTGGCGGTTCCGCCCGCAGGCGTCGAGGTTCCCGGCCTCGGCGTCGCGGTGGGGGTGACGGGCGTTGCCGTGGGCGTGGCGCTCACCGGACCGGGTGTGGCGGTCGGCGGGGCGGGAGCACGCAACACGACGTTCCGCCCGAAGCGGAGGTCAATCTCCTGGACCGACTCCTTCGGCGGCTCCTGCTTGAGCCGCTCCGAGAGTGCGATCCACGTCTGCACCTTGAACTCGTAGTTGGAGGAGTCCCCGAAAATGACGTCCGGGTGGCCGTCTGCGATCACCGTGAGGCCGCGGTCCGTCCGGAAGAGGTACGCCTTCGGCAGATGGCCCACCTTCCCGAATGTGCCGTCCTTTAGCAGGCGAGCCACCAGCCGGACCGTGTCCGCGTCCGCGCGGGCGCCCTTCGAGACATCGGCGCCGAGTTCCACGATCGTGGGCGCTGTGTCCGGCGCGGGCCGCGAGGCCTCAAGCGCCCGCCCTTCCTCGTCCACAACGATCCGCCGAGCACCCGACTGCCAGTAGCCGAAGGCCTGGTGCTCGGTGATCTCCACCTTCACCGTGTTCAGCCAGTCGCGCGTGATCCGCACGTCTTTCACCGATGGAAGCCGGCGCACCGCCTCGGCGGCGTGGTTGGTGTCGAGTCGCACCATGGACTGCCCGGCGAGGTCCGCGGCGCGCTGGACTTCCTCTACCGAAGCCACTCCCGCACCGGTGACTCGCACCTGCTGCACTCTCAGCACGTCGCTGGAGAGCAGCCACCAGCCGCCCGCCAGGAACAGCGTTGCTCCGCCCAGCCCGCTGGCGATCAGCACGAGCCCGCGGCGCGAGATCGATGTTTGTGGGGCGCGCGGCCGGGCCGCCTCCCCCCGCGAGGCCTCGAACCGGCGTGGAGCGACGCCGTAGCGAGCCTCACCCGTCGCGGAGCGGCGGGACGGCGGACGCGACGGCCGGCGGCCAGGCATCAGCAGGTTCCGGAAGGGGTTACGCATGTGCGCGCACCTCCTCGAACCGCTCAAAGCCGAGGTCGACGAGCCGCGAGATCAGCTCGCGGTAGGAGATCCCGGCCTCCTGCCAGAGGCGCGGGTACATCGAGATCGGCGTGAAGCCGGGCAGCGTGTTCACCTCGATGCACTTCACATCCCCGGTCGGCTCGACGAAGAAGTCCACGCGGGAGAGCCCCGCGCAATCGAGGGCGCGGAACGCGCGCACGGCGAGATCCTGGACCCGGGCCGCGGTGGGTCCATCCACCTCCGCCGGCACTACGAGCGCCGCGGAGTCGTCGAGGTATTTCGCTGTGTAGTCGTAGAACTCAGTGCTGGGGCGGATCTCACCGAGCGGCGACGGCTGCGGGTCGCGGTTGCCGAGGACGGCGCATTCCACCTCGCGGCCGGCGATCGCCGCCTCCACGAGCACCTTACGGTCGAACCGCGCGGCCTCCGCCAGTGCCTCCCCGAAATCCTCGCGGGACCGCGCCTTACCGACGCCCACAGAAGAGCCGCCGTTCGCGGGCTTCACGAAGCAAGGGAATCCGATCTCGCGCTCGATCCGGCGTGCCGTCTCTGCGTCGGGCGAGCGCGCCTCAGCGTCACGAAGGACGAGGTAGCGTGCCTGTGGGATGCCGTTCGCCGCGAAGACGGCACGCATCAGTTCCTTGTCCATGCCCGTCGCCGAGGCGGCCACGCCAGGGCCGACGTAGGGCAGCTCTGCCATCTCCAGCAGACCCTGCATCGTCCCATCCTCCCCAAACGTGCCGTGCACGATCGGGAAGGCGATGTCGACCGTCCGTAGTGCCGCGATGACCTGCGGGTAGGCGAAGACGCCCTCGCCAGGCTCATCGCCGAGGTCGCGGCGTTCTCCGGACTCCACCCGCACCAGGCGAGTGCGAGTCTCCTCCGGCGTCAGCCACGCACCGCCGCGCGTGATCCCGAAGGGGATCACCTCGAAGCGCGCGGGGTCCGCCTCACGCATTACACCGCGGGCGGAGACCACGGAGACTTCATGCTCCGTGGACCGGCCACCAAAGATCACGCCCAGGCGCTGGAGGGGGGGCACGGTCATCGCCGGGCCTCCAGTGCCTTCATTACCTGCGGGCCCACCTCGGTCACGTCGCCCGCGCCAAGGGTGATGAGGACATCTCCAGCACGCACTTCAGACGCGATTTGCGCGGGTGCGTCCTCGAAGGACTCCAGCACGGTCGGTTTGGGCTTCGCGATCTGCTCTGACATCGCCCGCGCGTCCATCCCCCGGTCCGGGTCCTCTCGCGCGGCGTAGGTCCGCAGCACGTAGAGGGCGTCAAGGCCCTCGAAGCAGGTCCGGAACTCGTCGAGGAGGTAGACGGTGCGGGTGTAGGTGTGCGGCTGGAAGCAACCGACCAGGCGGCGCCCGGGGAACCGCTGGAGCGCCGCGAGGACCGTTGCTCGCACCTCGGTTGGGTGATGAGCGTAGTCGTCCACAACCGTGACGACGCCGCCTGCCACGGCAATGTCACCGATCACCTCGAACCTCCGGCGCGCACCGCTGAATTCCGAGGCGGCCGCGGCCGCTCGGTGGAAGTCCACTCCCGCGCGCATCGCCGCCGCGAGCGCGCCCAGCGCGTTCTGCAGGTTGTGCCGTCCTGGCACGCTGATCGAGAGCCGACCGAGCTCAGTGCCGTCCAGGCTGACGGTGCAGTCGAGGCCGCCACGGTCGTTCCCGCGCACACGTGTCCCACGCCACTCGGCGTCTGACGCATCCAGGCCGTAGCGCTCCACGCGTGCCCCGGCGCTCCGGCGCACCATCCCCACTTCGAGGGCGCCTGGCGCGTCCGCGCACACGATCAGGACGCCGTCCTCACGAACGCGCGCCGCAAACTTGCCGAACGCCGCGCGGTACGCTTCCGCCGTGCCGTAGTAATCGAGGTGGTCGACCTCGACGTTGGTGATGACGGCGACTCGGGGGTCGTACTGCAGGAACGCCTCGGCGTACTCGTCCGCTTCCACGACGGCGACGCGGCCGGCGCCGTCGCGGCAGTTGGCGTCGTCGAGGTCGCGCGCGTCGCCGCCGAGCAATACCAATGGGTCAAGGTCGCCCCGCACGCACATCAACGTGAGGAGGGAGGAGGTGGTCGTCTTACCGTGCGTCCCTGCCACCGCGAGGACATCGCGGTCGGCGATCAGGCGCTGCACCATCTCGGCGCGCAGGATCACCGGGATGCCTCGCGCACGGGCCTCGACGAGTTCCGGGTTGTCCGGCTTCGCCGCCGCCGTCGTGACCACCAGTAGTGCGTCCCCCACCTGCGAAGCCGCGTGACCGGCGTAGACGCGCGCCCCGAGCGCTTCGAGGCGGCGGGTGTGCTCCGAGAGCGACAGGTCGGACCCGGTCACCTGGATGCCGCGCTGGCGGAGGATCTGCCCGATCGCGGACATGTGGATGCCGCCTGCGCCCACCAGGTGCACGCGCAGCGGCAAGTCGTCGTGGCCGTTCCTCGGCTGCTGGCGCGGCTTCATCCCAATCACGCCGCCACCTCCCGCAGGAGGCCAGCCAGACGCTCCGTCGCGTCCGGCCGCGCCAGCGCGCGCATCGCCGTTGCCATCGCTTCGCGCCGGCTGTGGGCGTCCAGCAACTCGAAGATCAACGTCCCGAGGCGCTCCACCTCGGCATGCGGCAGCGTCACCGCGGCTCCGCGGTCTGCCAGGTAGTCCGCGTTGAGGTGTTGGTCGGAGAACCCGCCGGGGATGAGGATCGCCGGAAGCCCCGCCATCGGCAGTTCACCAAGCGTCGAAGCGCCCGCACGCGTCACGGCAAGGTCTGAGGCGGCCATCGCGTAGGCCATCTCCTCCGTGTACGGGATGAGGTGGTAGCGGGCGCGCAGCCAGTCCGGGAGTTTCTCCCGCTCGCGCGCCAGCCAGTGCTCCTCGTCCCGTCCACTGATGTGCAACAACTGCACGCGGTCCAGCAGCGTGCGTAGTGATTCGGCGATCGAGAGGTTGATCGTGTGCGCGCCGAGCGAGCCGCCGGCCACCAACACCGTGGGCAGGGCCGGGTCCAGGCCGAAGCGCTTCAGGCCTTCCTCGCGCGTGGCCTCGACGAATTGGCGGCGCACGGGATAGCCGGTCACGACGGTCTTCTCGGCGGGCAGGTGCTCCACCGCAGCCTCGACCGCACAGGCGACTTTCGTCGCGTAGCGAGCCAGGAAGCGCACCGCCCACCCCGGATAGGCGTCAGGGAGGAAGACGACGAGCGGGACACCCTCGGACCGGCAAGCACGCCCCAGCGGCGCCGCGGCGTATCCCCCGGTGGCGAAGACGGCGTCCGGCCGGTCCTCGCGCAGGAGCTGGGCGGCGATGCGGCTCCCGCGCCAGAGGCGCCAGAGGCCCGTGCTGACCCGGATCGGCGACCGGCCTCGCACCTGGCTTGCGGGGACGACGCGATACGGGATGGAGGCGTCCGTCGCGGCTCGTCGCTCGGGCCCGTTCAGAGTGCCGTAGTAGACCACCTCGGTGTTGTTGGCGGGTGCGCCAGCGCGCAGTACCTCGGCGACCGCGATCGCGGGGTAGGCGTGTCCACCCGTGCCTCCACCGGCCAGTCCGAACTTCATCGCGCACCGCCCGCTGATGGAGCGCGACGCGGCGATGCGATCGGCGCGCGAGCCTCGGCGGGTTCGACGGTGTAACGGCTGATCGAAAGCAGCACGCCCGTCGCGGCGAAGATGGAGAGGAGGGCGGTGCCCCCGTAGGAGACAAACGGCAGCGGGATGCCGGTGAGCGGCATCATGCGCGTGACGCCGCCGATGTTGATGAGCGCCTGGAACGCCACCCAGGCGAGGATGCCTGCGGCCAGCAGCGATCCAAACTGGCCGTCCGCCCGCTTCACAATCATCCACCCACGCGCTAGCAGCAGCATGAACAGGCCGAGCACCACGAACGTGCCGATGAACCCCAGCTCCTCGCCGATGATCGCGAGGATGCCGTCCGTGTGGGATCCGGGCACGTAGAAAAACTTCTGACGGGAGACGCCCAGCCCGAGGCCGTCGATGCCACCTGACCCGAAGGCCACCAACAGTTGGAGTGTGTGGAAGCCGACACCCTGTGGGTCAGCCTCGGCATTGAGGAAGGACGTCAGGCGGTCGACCCGATACTGATCGCCGGTGAGAAGGAGCACGACAAACGCCAGGACCGCGGAACCCATAAGCGTCAGCGTGTGCGTCAGACGGGCGCCGGCGATAAAGAAGAGTGTCCCCGTGATCGCGCCGACCACGATCGTCGTCCCGAGGTCGCCCTCCAGCATGATCAACGCGACGACAAAGCCCACCATCGCCACAAACGGGACGACGCCCAGCGAGAAGTCCTTTAACTGGTCACCCTTCGCCGTGAGCCACGCCGCGAGGTAGACGATCACCCCGAACTTCGCGAACTCCGAGGGCTGCAGCGGAGGGATACCACCGATGCGGATCCAGGACCGAGCCCCGTTCTGCTCGAACCCGATGCCCGGCACCAGCACGAGGGCCAGTCCCACGATGGCCGCGAGCATGATCAGCGGGCTCAGTTTCAGCAGCGTGTGATACGGCAGCCGCATGATCACGACCATGATCAGCAGGCCAATCGCCATGAACATTCCCTGGCGCTTGACGAAAAAGTTGGCGTCCTGGAACTGGCGCTCGCCCAGGGCATACGAGGCGGAGTAGACGGCGATGATCCCGATCACCGAGAGCAGCAGCACCACGGTCAGCAGGAGGTAGTCCGGCGCGTGTGACGGGCGGTCGTCAGGTCGGACCGGGCGGCGCATCGCCATCAGCGGGCCTCATCCCCGGCGAGGCCGCGCACCGCCGCACGGAACGCCTCGCCGCGCTCCTCGAAGTTTCGGTAGAAGTCGAAGGACGTACCGGCCGGGGAGAACAGCACCACGTCTCCCTCGCGTGCGAGCGTCGCCGCGGCCCGGACGGCCTCCTCGACGGAGTCCACTCGCCGCACGGGGAGATCGGAACCGGCCTCGCGGGCTGCCTGGCGCACAGCGTCGGCGTACAGGTCGCCGGACTCACCGAAGGCCACGACTGCACGACAGCGCCGCACGGCCTCGGCGGCCATCTCACGGTTCGGGAGGTACTTGTCGCGTCCGCCCAGCAGCAATACCAGCGGCTCCGCGTAAGCACGCAGGCCAGCCAGCGTCCGCTCGGGGGTGGTTGCGATCGAGTCGTTCACCCACGCCACACCGCCGACGGTTGCGACGGGCTCGAGGCGGTGGAGGACGCCGGTGAAGGTGCGCGCGGTCGTCGCGCAATCCGCCGCCGAGCAGCCGATCTGCGAGGCGACCGCCATCGCCAGGAGGAGGTTCTCAATGTTGTGTTCGCCGCGAAGGGCGACCTCGCTGCGCGGGACCACGGGCTCGCGCGCGCCATCCAGCACGCGGACGAGGACGTCACGGTCGAGGACCGCGCCGTCGCCGGGGATCGCTTCGAAGCGCGAGGTGTGCAGGATGCGTGCGGGCGTGCTTCCGGCGAAGGAACGCGCGATCTCGTCGTCGTAGTTGAGGACCGCGATGTCGTCCGGGCGCTGGTGCCGGACGACGTTGCGCTTCAGCTCGATGTACGCCTCCCAGGAGTAGCGGTCGAGGTGGTTGGGAGTCACGTTCGTGACGCAGGCCACGTGGGGGCTGGTGCTCACCCGTTCCAACTGTGAGTGGGACATCTCGGCGACCACTCGGGTGGTCGGAGTGATCTCGGGCAGCAGCGAGAGCAGGCCCACGCCGATATTCCCGCCGACGACGTAATCCTGGCCGGATGCGTCCAGCATGGCGCCGGTGAGCGAAGTCGTCGTCGTCTTACCCGAGGAACCGGTGATGCCCGTGACGGGCGCAGGGCAGCGCTCGAGGAAGAGTTGGAGCATCGAGGACAGCGGGATCCCGCGCTTCTGCGCGGCCACCAGCGGCGGCAGCGTCGAGGGCACACCTTGGGAGACGAAGACGGCGTCTGCCTCGATCACGTCCTCCACCCGGTTGGCCCCCAGCGAGGGCGTGGCGTCGCAGTCGGCGATGGCAAGCAGGGCGTCCTGCAACTGGTCGGCGGTCCGCATGTCGGACACGGTCACCCGCGCGCCCTCGCCCGCGAGGAAGCGCACGAGGTCGATCCCCTCGATGCCGAGGCCGATGACCGTGACACGCGCACCTCGCAGATTCTGCGTATTTGGCATATCTGTCATAGCGGGTAAGCCGTTGTTATCCACACGGTATACCACAGCGCGTATCTGACCGACCAGCCGTTATGACGGCTGGTACCCATCAGACGGACAGCGCCAGCGCGATGCCCACCATCGCGGCGACCATTCCGAAGAGATAGAGGCGCATCACGACCTGCGGCTCGGACCAACCGATGAGCTCGAGGTGGTTGTGGAGGGGCGCCTTGCGGAAGATCCGCTGGCCCCCAGTGAACTTGAAGTAACCAATTTGGATGATGTCCGAGAGCGCCTCGGAGACGAAGACGATGCCGATGACCGGGAGGAGGAGCCAGTGCCCGGTCATCAGGGCCACCACGCCGAGCGCCGCACCCAGCGGCAGGGCACCGGTGTCGCCCATGAAGACGAGGGCGGGGTGGGCGTTGTACCAGAGGAATCCGAGCAGCGCGCCGACGACACTCAGGCAGAAGACCGCGAGGAACTCCTGCCCCTGCGCGAAGGCGATGACTGCATAGGCCCCAAAGGCGAATGCGGCCAGTCCAGCCAGCAACCCGTCCAGGCCGTCCGTGATCGCCACCGAGGTGGTGGTCGCGAAGACGACCAGGAACGCGATCGCGATATAGACATAACCGAGTTGGTACTGGCCGGCCCAGGGGATGTTCACACTCTGAGCGTCCAGCCCCCAGTACATCGTGGCGGCCACCGCCGCGGACAGGACCGCGATCAGGGCGAACTTCAGGCGCCACGAGAGTCCGCCACGGGATCCGCCCACCAGGGAGCCGAGGTCGTCCACCACGCCGACAGCCAGCATCCCGTTCACGGCGAGGAGCGGAAGCAGCATCGACCGGCGCTCCAGCACGAGGGATCCGTCCTGCAGTTCGAAGAGGTTGGTCACGAGGGTGGCCACGGCCACCGACCCCCAGATGAAGATCCCGCCCATCGTGGGCGTCCCTGCCTTCACCATGTGAGTCGACGGTTGGTCGACCGAGATGGACTTGCCCACCTTCTTGGCGCGGAGCCACGCCACCGTTGGGCGGCCCAGCAGGAGGGCGAGGAGGAACGCGCCGCAGCCGGAGAGCAACGCCTCGATCACTTCTGGCCTCCCTCGGCCCGCCCCAGCGCGGCTTCGACCGACGCGACCACGTGCTCGAGGCCGAGCGCGTGCGATCCCTTTACGAGAACGACGTCGCCCGGCTTGAGTTCCGAGAGCAGGACGGCCGTCGCCTCGTCACGCGTTGAGCAATGGTGGACGGTGGCGCCGGCTGTGGCAGCGGCCTCGCCCAGCACGCGCGCCTCATCTCCGATCGTGAGGACCACGGCCGCCACCCGTCCGGCGTGCTCACCCGCTGCGCGGTGCTCCGGCGCGGACGCGGTGCCGAGTTCGCGCATGTCGCCCAGGAGCGCGACGCGTCGCCCCGGCGTCTCGGCGAGCAGATCGAGGGCCGCACGCATCGACGCCGGTTGGGCGTTGTAGGTGTCATCGAAGAGCCGAATGCCATCGCGGAGGGCGACCACCCGGATGCGGGAGGGGACATCGAGGCGGCCGAGCGCCTCGCAGACCTCGTCCAGCGTCAGGCCGTCAGCGAGTCCAACCGTCGCAGCCGCCAGCGCGTTCGACAGGAGGTGCGCACCGATCAGTGGGACGGCGAGATGCCTCGACGCACCTGCATGGGTGAGAGTGCACTCGAAACCGTCAAGACCGTGCGAGATGACTTCCCCACCGCGCACGTCGGCGTCCTCGCCTGTGCCGAACCAGAGCACGGCAGCCCGGGTGTGGGGCGCCATCGAACGCACGCGCTCGTCATCAGCATTCAGGACAGCCACACCGTCCGAAGGGAGGGCCTCCGGAAGTTCGCGCTTGGCGCGGACGATCGTCTCGATGTCCCCGGCGCGTTCGAGATGGACCGGCCCGACATTGAGCACGACACCGACGCGGGGCTGCGCCCAGCGGCAGAGCAACGCGATCTCCCCGGTGGTGTACATCCCCATTTCGATGACGGCCCGCTCAGTCTCGGGGCGGAGTTCGAGCAGGCAGAGGGGGACGGAGATCTCGTTGTTGTAGTTCAGCGGGTTCGCCTGGACCTCATACCGCGAGGCGAGTACCGAGGACGCGATCCATTTCGTCGTGGTCTTACCCACGCTGCCGGTGATCCCGGTGACCTGCACTGGAAGCATCGCGCGCCAGCCGGCGGCGAGGTCCTGCAAGGCGCCGAGCGTGTCGTCGACCACGAACGAGGCGACGCCCGCGAGGCCCTCGACGGGGTGCGTGAGCAGGCATCCAGCGGCGCCGGCACGCACGGCGGCAGCGGCAAACTGATGGCCGTCCACCTGCTCCCCGGGCAGCGCGACGAAGAGGTCGCCCGGCCGAACCTCGCGTGAGTCCACGACAGCGCGCGTGAAGGAGGTGTGCGCCGCACCCTCCAGAGCGCGCAAGCGCGGGCCCAGGACCCGCGCCACGAAGGCGGCGTCCAGCGTGGCTGTAGTCATGGCGACCGCACCAAGTTCTTGTTGGGCGCGGCACCCGGCGCGATCGCGTAGTACTTCATGATCTGGTCGGCCACGGTCGCGAAGACCGGTGCTGCGACCTGGCCACCGAGGTTCATTCCGCCGGTTGGCTGGTCGATCTTCACCAGGACCGAGACGCGCGGGTCGTTGGCCGGGATGAAGCCGGCGAACGAGGCGATGGTGGAGTCGAGGTCATACCCGGTCGGGATCGAGACAAGGGTGGTGCCGGTCTTACCGGCCACTCCGTAACCCTTGACCTGCGCACCGTGGTATTCGGTGCCGTCCACTACGTCCTGGAGCAGCGCCATCATGGTCTGCGCCGTCTTTGGCGACACCACCTGGCGCACCTGCACCGGCTCGAACGTCCGGACATCCTCCTGCGTCACGATCTTCGAGATGACATATGGACGCATCAGCACGCCCTGATTCGCCATCGAGTTGACAGCAGTCAGCATGGCGAGCGGTGTCGTCGCGAGGCCTTGCCCGTAGGAGTTCGTGGCCAGGTCGACGGCGTACCAGTTCGGATCGCTTGGCGTCCGGTAGGTGCCCTCCGCCTCGCCTGAGAGGCCGACGTGCGTCGACTCGCCCAGGCCGAAGCTCTTCACATAGTCATAGAACTTGTCCGGGCCAAGCTTCTGGCTCAGCCAGACGGACCCGGTGTTCAGCGACTTCTGCAGGTACTTGCGGACGGTGGTCGTGCCGTTTGCAGAGAAGTCCCAGTTCAAGATGCGGTACTTGCTCACCTCGACGGACCCAGTGTCCTCGTAGGTCGATTCGGGTGTGACCAGACCCTGGTCGATGGCCATCGCGGTCGTCAGGATCTTCATGACCGACCCGGGTTCGTAGAGGTCGGTGATCGGGCGGCCGCGCACCAGGTCCGACAGGTTCGGGTCGTCCAGGTTCACCGCTCCGAGGCGGACGGTCGGACGCGAAGCCATTGCGAGGATGGCGCCGGTATGCGGGTCCATCACGATGATCTGGCCGCTGCGGGCGTTGTACTTCTTGAGGGCGTCTTCCAGCGCACGCTCCGCGATCGCCTGGACGAAGCGGTCGATCGTCAGTTGCACTTCGCCGCCGCCCACAGCCGGGCGCTCGTGGCGGGCGCTGAAGGCGATCGGCCGGCCGAGGGCGTCTCGCTCGGTGGAGAGAATGCCGCTCTTGCCTCGCAGGTAGTGGTCGAAGTCGGCCTCCACGCCCCAGAGGCCCTTGCCATCTCGTCCGACGAAGCCGAGGAGTTGCCCGGCGATGTCTCCCTCCGGGTAGACCCGGACCTGGCTCGGTTCCAGCCGGACGCCGTAGAGGCCTGCCTTCTCGAGCGTCAGTCCTCGCGCGTAGTCCATCTGTCGCTGGACGAGGACGTCGCCGCCGCGCGATTCCAGCCCGAGCCGGAAGAGGTCGTCCGGGTTGAGTC
>CAZVNJ010000057.1:0-13037 GCA_964628985.1 uncultured Dehalococcoides sp. | reverse complement strand
GATGGACGTGCTGAAGCGCGGCGTCCTGCCGAAGGACATCCTCACCCGCGAGGCGCTCGAAAACGGCATCATCTGCGCCGCCTCGACCGGCGGCTCGACCAACGTCGTGCTCCACTTGCTCGCGATCGCGGCGGAGGCCGGTGTCCCCCTGCAGATCGAGGACTTCGACCGCATCTCCAGCGCCACTCCGCTGATCGGTGACCTCCGCCCGGGCGGCCGCTTCGTCGCCCTGGACTGGGACAAGGCGGGTGGTACACCGCTGCTGGCGAAGCGGCTGCTGGAGGCCGGCAAACTCCACGGCAACGTGATGACGGTGACCGGCAAGACGATCGCCGAGGAAGCAGCGAACGCCGTCGAGACGCCGGGCCAGCAAGTCATCCGGACGGCGGACAACGCCCTCAGCCCCAACGGTGGCCTCGTCATCCTCAAGGGCTCACTCGCGCCCGAGGGCTGCGTCGTCAAGATTGCGGGCGAGGAGCGCCGCCTTCACAAGGGTCCCGCGCGGGTCTTCGAGGCGGAGCAGGACGCGATGGCGGCCGTGCTCGCACAGCAGATCAAGCCCGGCGATGTCCTCGTCATCCGTAACGAGGGCCCCGTGGGCGGTCCTGGCATGCGCGAGATGCTCGGTGTGACCTCGGCGCTTGTCGGCGCCGGCCTCGGCGAGCAGGTGGCGCTCCTGACCGATGGCCGCTTCTCCGGCGCGACTCACGGCCTGATGGCCGGCCACGTGGCACCGGAGGCTGCAGCCGGCGGCCCGATCGGAGCGGTGCAGGAGGGCGACACGATCATCGTGGACATCGACAATCGCCGTCTCGACCTCGATGTGCCCGCCGACGAGATCGCGCGCCGCCTGGCGAACCGCCCCCCCCGTCCTCCGCGTTACACCAGGGGGGTCTTCGCGAAGTACGCCCGCGTGGTGTCTGGCGCGGAACGCGGCGCGATCACCTGGTAGTCCGGGCAGAGGCGAGACTCCGCGGGTGACGATGCTGATCGCGGGCGCCAGCGGATTCGTCGGCTCGGCGCTCCTTGTCGAACTCGCCGCGCGCCCGACATCGGACGGCCGGCCGCGCCAGGTGCGCGCACTCGTCCGGCGGGAGTACGACGCCGTCCGGCTGCGCGACCAGGGCGTGGAGGCCGTCACCGGAGACCTCGCGACGGGCCGGGGGCTCGAGGCGGCGATGCGCGGCGTGCGCACGCTGGTCTACCTCGTCCACACACTCGACCGGCCAGGTGACATCGTCGCGAACGACCTTGAGGCAGTGCAGAACGTGCTGCTGGCCGCCCGCGCCGCCGGTGTGAAGCGTGTCGTGTACCTGGGGCACGTGGGGGCGTCCCCCGAGGCGCGCGGCGAGCATCTGGTCGCCCGCTGGGCGACGGAACTCGCCGTGCGACAGGGCGGCCTCGACTGGTTGGTCCTCCGTGCGCCGCTGATCGTCGGCAAGGGCAGCATGCTGTTCGAGATGATGCGACGCACCGTCGACCGCTCCCCAATCGTTCCGCTCTTCCGCTGGCGGCGGACCGAGGTGGAGCCTGTAGCCCTGTCCGATGTGGTGGAGGCGCTACTCATCGCGATCGACGACTCTGAGATGGTCGGCCGCACCTATGACCTCACCGGCGCGACGCGCACCACCTTCGGCGCCATGGTCCGGGCGTGGGGGCGGGCGCACCACCGGCGTCGTCGCATCTACGTCCCTGTGCCCGGGTGGGGGGAGCGGCTGGAGGAGCAACTGGCGTGGAGCCTCGCACGGCTGCCGAGGCGCGAGACGCGGCTGCTGCTGCAGACGTTGCGTGAGCGGCAGGTGGCCGACCCCAGCCGTCGCTTCCCGCTCGGCCGGCGTCCCTTGGCCCTGGATGCAGTGCTCCGAGAGGGGCAGGGCGGTCAGCGCGCTGCGAACGCCATCCGGTAGCGCGCGACCGTCGAGGAGTCCAGCCGCTCGGAGGCCTCCACGACCTCGAATCGGTCGTCTGGCTCCGACCAACGATGGAGGAGCCGTGCGCCCGCCGCATGTACTCCGTCGGCCTCCACGATGGCGGCGACAACACGGCGGCTTGGCCGCGACCACGGTCCGATGCTGCGGATGTAGACGACGAAGTCGATGCGTGCTGCCTGCGCCTCAGGGACACGATTCTGCTCCGTGAGTACCTCGAACGCCTCCTCGACGCCGCCTGCGTGGAGGGCGGTCACGACCGAGAACCCGCGATCGAGCGCTGCGAACACCGTCCGGGCGTCAGCGTCCCACAGGTAGTCCGCGAAGCCGGCCGGTGAGATCTCGGCGACCACGAGATACCCGCCATCCCCTCGCGCGGGGATGCCGAGCCCGTGCCCGGCTGCGGTGGAGACGTGGTGCAGAGGTGTCCCGGCCGGGACGTACTGGAGCACAGCCTGCATGACGGTGCTCTTGCCCGCCATCCGAGGGATCGCGACGAATAGCAGTGAGCGACGTTCCTCCGCGGCAGCAGCGAGTGTGGCCCCCATCTCGGCAGAGATGGTGCGGTTCGCCACGAGGTCGGTCAGCGTGATGAGAGGCATGGGGCAGATCGAGGTCCGGCGGCAGCGCTATGGCAGGTCGCGCACCCGCGGCATGAACAACATCCCGGCGATGGAGACCAGCAGGAGGGCGAGTGCCGTGCTCCCGATGGCCCACTGGATGCCGACGATCTCCGCGAGCACGCCGACGGCGAACGTGCCGAAGGAGACGAGACTGAACTCCATCATGTACACGCTCATCACCCGGCCCTGAAACTCCGGCCGCGTGTAGGACATGATGAGGATGCTCCCCAGCGACATCCGCCCCGCCTGCCCAAACCCGACGGCCAGCATGATCACAGCGGTCAGCCAGAGCGAAGTCGAGAGGACAAAGGCGATCAGCGCCACTCCGAGGATTAGGGAACTGACGAGGAAGACCTTGCCGCGCCCGCGGTTCGGCATGGACGCCACGAACAGCGATCCGGCCAGGGCCCCTACGCCGGTTGCACTGACCAGCAGACCGATCTGCTCGGGGCCGCCATGGAGGACCTCTTTCACGAAGCCCGCGAGCATCTGCATGTAGGGCATGGACATGAGCACAATGAAGAAGTTGATCACCAGCAGGGCAAGTACCACGCGGTCTCCGCGCATGTAGGCGAGGCCGTCACGGATATCGCTCAGACCTCGGGCGCCGCTGCCGCCCCCGTGGCCCGCCGCACGCATGCGCACGGGTTGCGACGAGCTGCCGGCGGCCTCGGCGAAGAGGCGGGCCTCCTCGATGTCCTCCTCCGTCGCGACGTGCTTCGTCACGGGGATGAGTCCGACGACCGCAATGAGAATCAGTGCGCCCATCAAGTAGTAGACACCGGCCGGGCCGATGATGACGATCAGGAACCCGCCGAGGGCGGGGACGCCCATTCGTGTCACGTTCATGCCGGCCATGTTCAGCCCGATGGCGTTCGAAAGACGTCGAGGCCCCACGATCTCTGGGATGAGCGCCTGACGTGCCGGCCCCATGATCGCGAACACACCGCCCTGCAAGGCTGACACGAGCATCAGGTGTGTGAAGGTCAGCATCCCGAGGCTCAGGAGCACGGCGATACCGAGCGTACCGAGCGCGTTCACCGTCTGCCCGACTTGCACCACGATCTTCTTCGGCGCCCGGTCCGCCACCACCCCGCCCGGGAATCCCAGGATGAGCCCCGGGATGGCGCTGGCCAGGGCGATCGCCCCCACTCGCGCGTAGGAACCCGTCAGGTCGAAGACGAGCCACGGGTTCACGAGCATCTGCATGTGCATGGATGAGAATTGCGCGAGCATCGCCACGAAGAACCATCGGAACGAACGACTGTTCAGTGCTTCGAAGGTCCGGATGGACGGGAGGCGGGAGGCGCGCGGGGCGTCCACCTCAGCGGCTCCCGAGGCAGTCGACGCGAGGGGTGCCGGAGTCCAGGGCGCGCGCATGGGTCAGGGGCCCGTCTGTTCAGACAGCGAATATAACAAGAATGGTGGCCGGAGGCTGTGAGGGCCGCCCGCTGGGGCTCGGGCTACCCCCCAAGCACCGCCCGCCAGGCGCCGTCGGCGAAGCCCCCGTCGAGATGGAGTGTCTGGCCCACGAGCATTGGCGCCTCAGCTGAGCAGACCCAGGCGACAGCGGCCGCGATGTCCTCGCCATGGACATTGCGACCGGCCGGGACATGCGGCCGGACCTTCTCGCTCGTGTCATAGCCGAGGGAGTGTTCTCCCTCGGAACCCTCCACCCAGCCAGCGGAGACTGCGTTCACACGGATGCCACGCGGGGCGAGCTCGATCGCCAGGTACATCGTGAGCGAGGCGAGGGCAGCTTTCGAGACGCCGACGGCGCTGTAGTCGGGCATGTAGTGGAAGGCGCCAGGCGAGAGCAAGTTGACGATGCTGCCGCCGCCTCGGGCCTCCATCATCGGCACGGCGAGTTGGGAGGCCTGCCACGGCCCGAACACGTTGACGTCCATCGTGCCGCGGAGATGCTTAGGACGCTGCGTGATCGCGGGCCGGGGTCGCTCAAGGCCACGGGCGGCGTTGTTGACCAGGATGTCGCACCCCCCCCACGCTTCCACCGACTTGAAGACAGCCACCATCTCCTCTGCGTTTCCCACGTCGCCGCGGGCGGTCTCGGCCTCGACGCCGTAGGCACGGCAGTCCACGGCGGTCGCCTCTGCGGCCGGGGCGGAGCGGGCGTAGTTCACGAATACGTGGCATCCCTCGCGCGCGAGCCGCAGGGCGATGGCCCGACCGATCCCGCGCGATCCGCCCAGGACGACGGCGCGCTTGCCTCGAAGGCTCGGGTAGAGCGAGCCGGCGGCGGGGACCTCAGGTGCTGGCATACGCGGATGGTAGCGCCGAGGGCTCTCCGCGCGGGGGTCGCGTGTTCTTGGTCACGCGGCATACGGGCCGCGCCGCGCCTCTTACGGCTTCGTCGCCCTCGACACCGTATGCAACCGGCCCTGCTTCACCTTCTCGTAGTTGCCGAAGAGCTCGTTGAACATGCGCTCGATGAATCGACGCAACGCCGTGGTGGTGACGACATAGAGTCGTCCCCCCGGCCGCAGATGCTCGTGTGCGTCAGCGAGGATGAGCGTCAGCATCTCGTTCCCCGCCTTCGCCGGCAGGTTCGCCGTCGCTACGTCGAAGAGCCGCGAGGCGGGCACAGCGCTCATACCGTTCGAGAGCATTGCCGTGACGTTCGGCAGCCGGTTCGCCTCCGCGTTTTGTCGTGCGCATTCAACGGCCACAAAGTCCTTGTCCAGCAGCCAGGTCTCGCCTTGCGGCGCCATCGATGCGAGCACGAGCCCGATCGCCCCGTATCCACAGCCGATGTCCACCGTGTCGGCATCGGCGGTGACCTCGAGGTGCTGGATGAGGAGGGCGGACCCAAGGTCCACCTCGCGCGGCGAGAAGAGGCCCCACGCTGTGGTGAAGCGGAACTCGCGGTCACGAAGGGTCGCCCGGAACTGAGGCGGCCGCCGGTACGCTTCGATCTCGGAGGCGAGCGATGCGGCGCCTTCGGACGGGGGACGACGAGGACTCACGAGGCTGGCTTCGGCACCGGCTGCAGCCCCATCGTGGTCGACGCGGGCGGGATGAGCCGGCCAAACGCCCACTCGTAGCCGTCGAGATCCCGGATGAGGACCTCCCGCCATCCGTGCCCCTTGTCATGCGGGCCCTCGATGATGGTGACGCCCTGTGAATGCGCCCGCGCTGCGACCTCGTCGGGGTCGATCCCGAGCAGACGGATCTGCGCGCCGAGGCCTCGCATCTCGCCCGCTACCAGAGCCGCGTGCCACGGATGAGAGTCGTGTGTGTGATCCGCGTGCAGCATGACTTCGGCGCTGCCCACGCGGACGGCCGCGAAGTCCAGGTCGGCGTAGTGGACCTCTGCGCCGAAGACGGTGCGATAGAACGTCGCGCTCGCCTCGGTGTCGCGGACGAGGAAGTTCAGGGAGAGCGCGGGGAGCAGCGCGCCGTACCGAAATCCTGGCATCCAGGGGGCGGTGTCGTCCGGTCGCTTCTTCATCCTTGGCGTCCTCGCTCTCCGATTCCCAGAGGCGAGGCCCACGCTACCCCCTGCGTCGGGCCAGCGCACGGGCACCGACGACGCTGCCGAGCGTCAGAAGGAGCGCGGCCAGGGCGCCAGCCTGTGCTAAGTCGACCAGGCTGGGATCGCCGGCCGCTCCCGTGCCTGTCTTCGCGGGTGCCGGTACCGGGGCGCCTGTTAGGGCCGTGCCCTGGACCGTCGTCAGCAGCGTGGGGGCGGCACGCTCCGGATTCGGCGGCGGCCGCGTGCCTTGCACCCAGACGAGGACGTGGGCATCCGCGGCGTTCGCTGTGGGGATGCAGCGCTCAAGCGGGACGTTGAGCAAGTCCCGCACCCCCAGGACGAACGAACTCGCGATTGTGTCCGCCACCTTGGCGAGCGAGACCCTTGAGGCGAACCCGACTGGGGCTTCACCCACCCAGAAGTTGCACGGCCCGATGACCCGCAGAGCGCTCGGCGTCGTAGACGTCCGTGGCCGAAGGCCCGCAGCCTCCATCAAGAGGGTCAGCTGGTTCGAAGGCATCAGGCTACGGTGCCGCGGCTCGTACGGAAGGATCCCCACGCCCGGATCAGTATTCACGAGCGGGTTGACGTAACTCGAGAGAGCAATCGCCGCACGCTCGTCGAGGAAGGGGAACTCCTGTGCCAGCGTCCAGACGATGTCGCCGGGGGCGGGGTCGCGGAGGGGAGCGGGCGCAGAAGGCGCTGGCGGGGTGGCCGGGATCGGTAGTGTCGCGCTCGGCGTGGCAGGTGGGGTCTGCGCCCAGGCGCCCGATGGGGATGCGGACAGGAGGGCCGCGGCGATGGCCGCTGTGGTGATGAAGGCGGCGAAGGGTCGGACGGTGCGCACGCAAGACTCCTCGGGGCCGCTTTGGACGCGGGCGGCTCACTCTGGAGAACGGCGCACAGTCGCGACTTGTTCTGCCTCCGCAGGCCTCGCCCGCTGACGAGTCAGCGCTCCTCCACCGGCGGCAAGGCGCGGAGCGCGTCGACCTGTGAGATGTGACTGCGCTCGTGGATGGCAACCCATTTGAGGATGCCCCGGACCGTCATGGTCCGGCCATTCGTGCCACTGAACTCGCGGTTCAATGCGTCTTCGTCGAGGCGGCTGGCCAGGACGATCAGGGCGCGTCGGGACTGGGAGAGCCATTCGCGCAGCAATTCGGGCGTGTTCAGGTGGGCTGGTCGTCGCGTGGGCTCGTTGGCGGGGATCGCACGTCCCTCGGAGGCGGCCAGGATGACCCGACGCTGAAAGTCGTCGTACTGGCCCAGATGCCAGCACACGTCGCGGACCGGCCAGCGCTCCTCTCCTTCACCGATCTCACCCGGCGGGCGGCGCACGAATTCCTCCTGCGTGATGCCGTCGAGGGCGGCGAGGAACGCCGTGCGCGCTGCTTCGAGTTCTGCCAGGAGGTCGTCGATGAGTGCCACGCGCATACGATAGGCGCATGGCCAAGTCAGAGACGCCGCTGCTCGGACGTGTCGCCCTGGTGACGGGGGCGGCGGGCCGTGGCATCGGGCATGCCACGGCCCTCGCCCTGGCGCGGGACGGTGCCGATGTGGTCGTGAACACCCACCGGAACCGGGAGGCCGCCGAGCGCGTGGCAGAGGAGGTCCGCTCCTTCGGCCGCTTCGCGCTCGCCGTCACCGCGGACACCAGCGAGCCTGATGCGGTGGAGGACATGCTCACCGAGGTGCGCGGGAGGTTAGGGGATCCACTCATCGTCATCGTCTCCGCCGGCGGCCCATGGAAGCCTCGCCCATTGGACGAGATCCCCCCGGATGAGTGGCGCGCGACGCTGGCGGAGGAGATCGACTCGTTCTATCTCCTCGCTCGTGCTTGCCTGCCAGCGATGCGTGCCGCCCGATGGGGGAGACTGGCCGCGGTGGGCGGATTCGATGCAGAAGACTGGCGCGCCTCCACCGGCGAGGCGCCACTCGACTACCCGCTGGGCAAGGCCGCGCGCCACTGGCTGATCCGCACACTTGCCCGGCAGGAGGCGAGGCACGGCGTCACCGTGAACGGCGTGGCGCCTGGGCCGGTAACGAGGATCGACCCAGCGGTGCTAACAGAGGCCATCCGCGGGACTCATGCCGAGCCGGGGCTGCGCCATCCGACGCAGGTTGACGTGGCGGAAGTGCTGGCGTGGATTGTGGCGCAACCGGCAGTGAACGGCTCGATCGTCGCGTTGCCGGGTCCCGAGCCGGGTGCGGTCAAAGCGTAGTTCCGTCGCAAGACGAGTTAGTCGTCCACGAGTTTCTTGAGCAGGGCCTTCAGCCGGGGCGCCCGCGCAATCTCGCGGCGGAGCGCGGTCACCTCGCGCTCGTTCACGATGAGGGGGCGCTGCTCCATGCGGCCCTCCTCGTCGTAGGCGACGAAGCGGATCGCCGTCTGCCCCTTCTTTTCGCCGAGTTCGTACTTGAGCAGTTGGAGCGCGGGCTGATGGAGGCCGCCCTCGATATGGGCTTCCTCCGTGATCTGTCCGGAGCCCCACGGCAGGCTGAAAGCGCGGGGGACGCGACGGTCTGGCATGGGCCACCTCCGAGGGCGCGCCCCGTCTGGGCGGGCGCCGGACGGCGATAATACGCCGCGATCGGAAGGGTGCTGCCGCACCGGCGCTACACCTTGGGGAGCGCCTCGCGCTCGGCGACCTTCGCGCAGGCGATCGCGAGGCGCCGCGCTGCCTCCCGCAATTCGTCTTCAGGCACCCAGGAGTAGGCGAGGCGGATGTGGTTCCCCGTGTCCACCCGGTCCGGGAAGAACCCGTAGCCGGCCGCCGCCACAAGCCCTTCGACGATCGCCTGCTGCTGGACTTCGGCGCCGTTCAGGCCGCCCAGCAGGTCCACCCAGAGGAAGAAGCCGCCGTTGGGGCGCCGGAAGGAAACGTAAGGTTCGCAGAACTCGCGTAGCCCGGCGGCGATCAGGTCCGCCTTGCGCTGGTAAATCTTGCGCACGCGGTTGATGTGCTCGTCCAGCGCACCATCCTTCGAGAACTCGAAGAGCATGCGATGCAGGAGGGGAGAGTTCCCCATCTCGAAGCGCATCCGTACCAGTTGTTCGATGACGTTTGGGGTCGCGTGGATCCACCCCACGCGCAGGCCGGTCGCGATGATCTTGGAGAAGGTCCCGACGCTGATCACGCCCTCGCACTGTGAGAGCGCTGAGAGCGCGGGCGGGTGGTGGACACCCTCGAAGTACAGCTCGCCGTAAGCGTCGTCGTCCAGCACGAAGATGCCGTACTTCGCCGCCACGCGGAGCAATTCGACTCGCCGGTCCAGGGTCAGTGTCACGCCCATGGGGTTGTGGAAATTGCTGATGGTGTAGATGAACTTGATCTTCTTGCCCTGGCGCTGGAGCGACTGGATCAGCGGTTCCAGTTCGTCCACTCGCATGCCATCGTCGTCCATGCTGACGGTGACGATTTCCGCCTGGTGACCTCGGAAGGTACGGGTGGTGCCGGAGAAGGTGGGCGCCTCGGAGATCACCACATCTCCCGGCTGGATGAACGTCGCGCAGACCTGGTCGATCGCGCCAGCGGAGCCGTTCGAGAGCATGAACCAGTCAGCGTCGACGGTGAAGCCGCGGTCGCGCGTGTAGCGCTGGGCCAGGAGGTCTCGCAGCGGCTCGTACCCATAGGCGCCGCCGTAACGCAGCGGGCCATCGTCGCGCTCCTCGGTCGCCAAGGCGCGCTCCATCGCCTCCATGAGCGCTTGCCGGGGAAGCGTCTCCGGCGCGGGGATGCCGCCACCGAGGACGATCGGCTCCAGTTCGGACTGGATATTGGTCGTCATGCCCCAATCAGTTGCGTTACCCGCTGAGACATTGCGCGCCGCCTCCGAGGCCATCGCCTCGATGTCGCGCTTCGCCCAGAGGGCCCGCAGGTCATCAGCCAGCCGCGACACGTCCGAGTCGACCGGCCGGAGGTTGCGACGAGCGTTCATAGGGGGATCCGTTCTGACATTGGGAGTGCGCGGCAGCACGGACGCTGGGGCGTCCCTCGCTCAAACCTGCTTCTGACCCGCTGCAAGGGCATCCTATGTCTCGTGAAACAGGCTTGCAATAACGGGGCGACGTGAGCACCCCAAATCTGCCCGAGGCAAGTGCCGCCTAAGCGTTGCCCGCCGCCACCGCGGCCAGGGCGTCCGCAAACGCCTCGATGGCGCTGCGTAGCTCCGCCGGGGGGAGGGCGGAGTAGACGAGGCGGATGCGGTCCTCGCCTCCGCCGTTGGCGAAATACCCCGTGCCGGGTGTCACGGCCACGCCTCGGGCGGCTGCCGCCCGTACGACTGCCGCCGCATCGAGTCCGGGGGCGAGCTTCAGCCAATGGAAGAAGCCCCCACGAGGAGCCCGGAAGGTGACGTACGGCTCGCAGAGATCGCGCAGCGCATCCGCGGTCGCGTCCCGGCGCTCGCGGTAGAGGCCTCGCAGCATCTCCACGTGAGGGTCGTAGTGGCCAGATTCCAGGTAGCGATGGAGCAGCCGGTGAAGGATCGGTGGCCCGCCGTTGTCGAATCTGGTGTGCACCAGCCGGGCAACGATTTCTGGCTGGGCGACGATGTACCCCACTCGCAGTCCCGTGGCCACGGTCTTTGAGAATGTGCCGCAACGGATGATCCCCCGCCCACCGGCGACCTCAAACAGCGAGGTGGGTGGTGGGCCTTCGAGGTCGATCCCGGTGTAGGCGTCGTCCTCCAGGATGAGCACACCGTGCTCGCGCGCGAGTTCGACCAGGCGATGGCGGCGCTCGACTGTCAGTGTGCTGCCGCTCGGGTTGTCGTAGTTCGCGGTCACGTAGATCAGCTTGGCCTGCTTGCCGGTCATGCGGCGCGTGTCGAGCACGCGCGCGAGTGCAGCCATCACCAGTCCGTCATCGTCCTGCGGGACATCGAGGACCTGAGCGCCGCGCGCTCGGAAGGTCCGGATCGCGCCCGGGTAGGTCGGCGCGCCCGTGATGACGATGTCGCCGTCCCCAACGAATGCCGCGGCGACGTTGTCGATCCCCTGCGCGCTGCCGGCGGTGATGGTGACGTGGGCGGAGGTGACGGGGAGGCCGGTCTCGGCGCTCTGCCGCCCGGCCACCCACGCCCGTAGCGGCTCGTAGCCAGCCTGGCCGCCGTAGGTCAGCGCCCCTGCGGCATCTTCTTCGAGCGCCTGGCGAGTGGCCTCGAGCAGTTCGCGCCAGGGCAGGGTGGCTCGGTCAGGGACGCCGGCGTTCAGGTCGAACGGAAGCGGCGAGAGGGAGGTGGGCGGGGGCAGACGACGGATCGCCGGCGCCAGGAGCGCCTCGATGGCGTCATCCGAGAAGGAGTCGGTGCGTCGAGACGTCATGCGGGGGAGCCTAGGGTCGCGTTGGGGGGCGGGCAAACCGCTCCCCAACGGGCGCGCCTTGACGTACTGCTAGTATGCGCCCGCTTGGACCTCAGCAGAGGAGGCATCCCATGGCTTCAGGTCCGCTGGATGGGATCCGAGTTCTCGAATTCACGCAGATCATCGCCGGCCCGTTCGGCTGCCAGAACCTGGCCGACATGGGTGCCGAGGTCATCAAGGTGGAGCCTCCCGGGGGTGAGCCCTGGCGCCTCTTCTCCCAGTTCATGCCCGGCGAGTCGAAGACCTTCCAGTCACTGAACCGCGGGAAGAAATCCCTCGTCCTGTCCATGCAGGAGCCGGACGCCCAGCAGATCGTCCACCGCCTGATCCCGACGATTGACGTGGTCGTGATCAACTACCGCCCGGATGTCCCGGCAAAACTCGGCATCGACTACGAAACGCTCTCGCGCATCAGGCCGGACCTGATTTACGTGGACAACACCGCCTGGGGCCGGCGTGGCCCCTGGGCACTGCGCCCGGGCTACGACATCGTCGCGCAGGCCGTCTCTGGCTTGATGATCGGCGAGGGTAAGGTGGACCCGAACGGCGCGCCCCTCTCCATCACCTCGACGGCGATCGCGGACTACGGGACGGGCGTCGCGATCGCATGGTCGGTGTGCGCAGCGCTCTTCCACCGTGAGCGCACGGGCGAAGGCCAGATGATCGAGACCACGCTCCTGAGCACCGCCCTCGCGTTCCAGGGCACCGCTGCGATGGATCTGCCAGCGGCGGACGCACTGAAGTACGCGAAGATGGAGAACGTCCACGCGCTGCAGCAGCAGAACCGGTCCTATGGGGAACTGATCGCGGCCTACCAGGCAGCACAGATCGGACGCGTCGGCAACATCTACTACCGCTGTTACGCCACTAAGGATGGTGCGGTGGCAGTGGGTGCGCTCTCGCCGACCCTCTGGGCGAAGGTGAGGGCCGCTGTCGGAACAGACTTCTTGGGGATGGCCGACCCGGGCTACAACATGGCGGATCCCGTGTACGCCGAGAAGGCGCGTCAGGCCGTGGCGGAGGTCGAGGCGACCTTCCGCACCAAGACCTCGGCCGAGTGGCTGGGGATCCTTGAAGCTCACGGTGTCCCGTCTGGTCCTCTGAACTTCGTGGAGGACATGCTGGCGGATCCACAGGTCGTGGCGAATGAGATCCCAGTGACGGTCGAGCACGAATTGTCTGGCCCTCAGACCCATGTGGGACCGATGGTGCGGATGAGCAAGACGCCCCTCGCGGTGCAGGGAGCGTCGCCGGTGCTCGGCAAGCACACGGACGAAATCGTCGCAGGACTGGGATACAGCGAGGAGCAGCGGGCGGAGCTGCGTGCCCGGAACGTCATTGCCTGAGACGTTCGGTGCCCCGACCGTGACTCTGGCCCGCGTCCTCTCGTACACTCCGCCGCCAGGCCGATCTCGAATGGGACAGGTGATTCGCAGGAGGCTACATGGCGGGCCCGCTGGTTGGTGTCAAGATTCTGGAGTTCACGCAGATCATCGCCGGGCCGCTCGGCTGCCAGTTGCTTGCCGACCTCGGCGCGGACGTGATCAAGGTCGAGCCTCCCGGCGGTGAGCCCTGGCGCTTGAACGCCTCGTTCATGCCGCTCGAATCGAAGACCTTCATGGGCCTGA